>CAYUZE010000004.1:13751-126162 GCA_964449585.1 uncultured Gammaproteobacteria bacterium
ACGGTTCGAGCGTACTACATGCTGAAAGGAAGAATAATCCTATGAATACAATGCAGAAAACAGCAGTCATCGCGCTCGTCCTTGCTTTGGGGGTGTATACACCTCGCGCATTTGCAACATCATTTGCCGAGGCACGCGAGAATCGAAAAGAAGCACGGCAGGAAGCGAGAGAGGCCAAAAAAAATCTTTTTGAACAGTTTAAAGAACGATTCAGTTCCCGAGCGGCTGAAGTCAAAAATTTTATGAGCGCGCGGGTGAACATGAGTAATGCAAAAATAACGGCAAAAACTGATACCGCACTGACGGTAGAGAAAGACGGCAAAAGTTATACGGTTAACCTCGATGCGAAAACGCAAATTCGCCGAAAGTTCTGGGGAAAATCGGAGCTTTCCGAATTCAGCATAGGAAACGTGGTCAATATCATTGGAATATGGACGGATGATGCGCATACAACAATCACGGCGCGTCTTATCCGCAATCTCTCCATCCAAAAGCGATTCGGAGTATTTTTCGGAGAAGTCAAATCGGTGTTAGGAAACGGTTGGGTGATGAGCACCAAGAGCGAAAATCGAGCGGATCAAACCGTTACCGTGACCGGAACCACGAAATTCGAGAATAGGAAAGGGGAAACCATTGCAAGAACAGATGTCGTCGTAGGACACAAAGTCCGCGTACGGGGACTCTGGGATAAATCACAAAACACCGTAACCGAAGTGACCCAGGTGAAAGACTTCAGTCTGCCGGCTGTCCCTGAAGTCACGGTAACGGCAACCGCCACCGTTACTCCGACACCGTAATCCCGGCTCACCAAAAGGGAACAATGCCCGGCTCAATGAGCCGGGTTTATGGTGTGATAGAATGATGCTCATGCCGATTGCGCCGGAGGATATAGCGGTTTTTCAAAGAACAATTTTTGATTGGTGGAAAACCAATAAACGTGACCTTCCCTGGCGGCATACTCGTGATCCCTACCGAATCCTTATTTCGGAAGTGATGTTACAACAGACGCAAGTAACCCGAGTTCTTGCCAAATATCAGGAGTTTCTTGATGCATTTCCTTCTGTGCATTCGCTGGCCTCCGCTCCCGTGTCCCGTGTGCTTACCGTGTGGCGGGGAATGGGGTATAACCGCAGGGCACTGTATCTCAAACGGACTGCTGAGACTGTGGTTCGTGATTACGAGGGAAAGTTCCCCGACAGCGAGGCTTTACTTCTTAAACTCCCGGGGTTGGGGAAATATACTGCTCGAGCAATTATGGTATTCGCTTTCGAAAAAAACGTCGGCATGGTGGATACGAATATACGACATATACTTACTCATTTTTTATTTAACGACAAGCGGCAAAAGGAAAAAGTCATTGAGGAAGTTGCCGATCTGGTGGTACCGCATGGCCGATCATGGGAATGGCACCAGGCGCTTATGGATTACGGTGCACTTGCCATTGCAAAAAAGAAGAAAACAATGCATCTTGTCAAAAAACAATCCTCTTTTAAGGATTCGCGTCGCTATTATCGGGGACGGTTGGTGGATGTATTGCGGGTGAGCAAGGCCAAGCGAGTGACCCTTATTAGGGATTTCGTACGGCAATATGGAAAAGACAAACGGTTTATGGATGAAATAATTGATGATCTTATCCGCGATGGACTCGCGGTACAGAAAGGTTCTTTTCTTTCGCTTCCCTGATGACGGTTAACGGTTATCGCCCTCACCGGAAAGCACCCCGCGATCTTTTCTGTCTTTTACCTTTGCCGTATTTTGCACGGCGACTTCTTCAAGACTGACTCCCAATTCCGTGGCGCAGGCGGTAAGATACCATAATACGTCACCAAGTTCTTTAATCATTTCTTTGCGTTTATCGTCGGTAAGTATCCCGTTTGAATCGCGGATCAGTTTTTTTACCTTATCCGCAACTTCTCCCGCCTCACCTGCGAGACCCAGTGTTGCGTAGGCGACATTACTGCCTTGTGATGGATAGATGGAAGTGGATTTTACCACCTGTTGATAGTCTTCAAAGTTCATGGCTTTTCGTTACCCGTTAAGTATATACAAGTCCTGGCCGTAGGTGTTGATCCCCACATGTGTCGCTTTTCCTACCAGAACCGCTTCATAGGGACGGCACGCGCGACATCCGTCCTCACGGCATTTGAAGTGTCCGAGTTTCCGGGCGAGAGCGACTTTCTTGGCAAGTTCCATTACTCTTTTTTCGGCGGCTTCCGCGTCGGGCAGGGGGAGATCGACGGGAGCATCATCCCGATCAAGATACCAATAACTTATTGCACTTATCGGCTTCGTTTGCGTATGGCTGGTTAAAAGGTAGTATATGGGGAGCTGCAATGAGTCCGGATCTTCATCAAATTTTCCCGTCTTAAAGTCAATGATGCGAACGCTATCGGTATCTTCTTTATATTCAAGCCAGTCCACTTTGCCGCACAAAATAATATTTTCATCTTCGGACAACCAATAATACGGGAGTTCCTGGCGAATTTTTATCGCTTTGTTTGCCAGAGGACCCGGGTGTGTCGAAACCCGCTGTATCATCTCCCGTGCCCGGGATTTGAATTTCTCTTCCTGTTCGTTGTCGGTAAACCCTCCTTTAGTGCCCGTGACGTTTTGCCAAAGCCTCTCAAACGTTTCAATAAAGGGCTTAGCAAACCGCGATTCTGCGGGAAGTTTTGAAAGGGTATCGATCGTGTCATGGACAACCTGTCCTAAGGCAAGCGGCGGCTCCATAACGGAAATTTTCCGGTTTGTTTTGGGGTCGCGATAAACATTGCGCAAATAGTATGCGCGTGGGCATTTGAGGTAATCGCTTATCGAAGAATGAGAAACCCAAACCGCGGAATATTTATCCTTCATAGTTAACGGATGAGAAAAATACCGATCGTGGTGAGTATAGCACCAATGATTTTTTTGCCAATATGGGAGCGTTCTTTCAGAAACACCGCGCTTAATATGACGGTAAGAATAATGGAAACTCTTCCTACGGCGCTGAGCTGAGATACGTAGGTACCCATCCCAAGCGGGATATAGAACATAAGCGCCGCAAAGGTATAAAGCACGCTATAGATAATAAGGTTCATGTCGATAGTTTTTACGGCCGAAGGAAGTGTTCTCGCGGTCTTAGGATATGCGGCCAATAAGACAAGTGCGATATAAAATGATCCGACCGGGAGATACGAAATAGCGTCATAGGATTTGAGGATAACCGAGTCGAATATCACCGCGGTGCCGAAACAGGCGGCTCCCATGATTGCCTGCCATGCACCCGCGTGAAGACGAAGTTTATGTTTTGAAAAATTAATAATAATGACGGATAAAAGAATAAGAAGTACGCCGATAAGCTGTGTGACGTTTAACCGTTCATTGAGAAAGAAATAGGAAAGTACCACCGTGACCAGCGTTCCCGTACTGCCGAGGATACTTATGTCTGAAGCCTCGGTGGTTTTGGCCGAACGGAAGAAGAATACGCTCCCGAATCCGTAAAGCAATGCGATAGCCGTCATCGGAGCCGCCACTTCTTTCGGGGGGATGTTGAATCCCATTACCATCGCCACGATAAAGCTGGTTGCACTCAGAAGAAATTCAAAGATAATCGCCGATGCGACCGGGTCACTGTTGCCTTTTTTCATGGCTAACCGTTGGAAAATTGCCGCAACGGAAAATCCTATGACATTGAGTGCTCCGAAAATAAGCCAATGCATCCGATTATTATACGATTTTTCGCCTGTTGCATCACGAACGGAAACGGAGCATATAATACCGTATTCCTATGACAGATACGTATGAGCGGTCACTCGAATTTCATAAGCAGCACCGCGGTAAGTTAGCGATAACATCCGTGGTTCCCACAAAAAATCGCGACGATCTCTCCCTTGTGTACACTCCGGGTGTTGCCGCGGTAAGTAAAGTAATCGCCGAAGATCCCGCACGATCGTTTGACTACACTTGGCGGGGAAGAACCGTTGCCGTTGTTTCCGACGGATCGGCGGTTTTAGGACTGGGAAATATCGGTGCGGAAGCGGCACTTCCCGTTATGGAAGGTAAGGCATTACTCCTTAAGGAATTCGGCGGCGTTGATGCCGTTCCTCTTGTCGTGAATACCCAGGATGCCGCGGAAATCGTCCGATTTGTAACGCATATCGCTCCGTCGTTTGCCGGCATCCTGCTCGAAGATATCAGTGCTCCGCGTTGCTTCCAGGTTGAAGAAGCATTGCAATCGATCGGTATTCCCGTATTTCATGACGATCAGCACGGTACGGCAATCGTGGTTGCTGCGGCGCTACACAATGCGGCAAAAGTGGTGGGAAAACGATATGAAGAACTTCGGGTGGTCATTGTCGGCGCGGGGGCAGCGGGACTTGCTACCGCAAAGATGCTCCTGGGACTCAAGTGTCAGAGTGATCGGTGTGAACTCATGCCCGGAAGCAGTCGGGTGCGTGATGTCGTGGTTGTCGATAAAATGGGCGCATTATATCAGGGGAGAGCGGATCAAAACATGTACAAGCAAGCGGTCGCTAGTGTTTCCAATAGTGATCGTAAAACCGGTGATCTTGCCTCCGTGATCAAAGGTGCCGACGTTGTGATCGGTCTGTCCGGACAGGGAAGTATTACTGAGGAAATGGTTCGCACGATGGCAAAAAATGCGATCGTTTTTGCCATGGCAAACCCGACGCCCGAAATTATGCCGGAGACGGCGCGTAAGGCGGGAGCTTCCGTCGTTGCGACGGGCAGAAGCGACTTTTCAAATCAGATAAATAACGTCCTGGCATTTCCGGGAGTCTTTCGTGCGGTGATCGAGGGAAGACTCACGCGTATTACTCCCGAGATGAAGATTGCCGCCTCAAAAGCCTTGGCGGAGCTTGTTGAACGCCCCGTCGCAGATATGGTGATTCCCGATCCGTTTCATCCGCAACTTTCTTCGGTGATCGCGAGCGCCATCCTCGCGGCAAAGTAAATCATCGGTAATTTTTGCCAACACACGCGCAATGTAGGAGATATGCTTTGGCTGTATATGATACCCCAGGGGAAGAAACAACACCCGTCGCGAATCGCTCCAGGGGCAGTCGGGAAACTTAAACCATGCAATAATGCCGCTTTTCTGCATGTGGTTTTCGACGGTTTTGTACGCGGCGACCGTTCCTTTCATCCCTATCGGAAATACATGCAACTCCTTCCGTTGGTTATCGGGGATGTTGATGGGATACCAAGGAGACCCTTTCCGAAAAAGAATGCGTAGTTCTTTTGCATAGCGTGTTGCCTGCTGCTCTTTATATCGCCGTATTTTTTCGAAATCGATAAACCGATGCAGATACGGTATCCAAAAAATGCCCGTATAGCCGCCTTTGCTGTCGCCGACTACCGCATCGTGAGCGGATAAAATCCGCTCGTGTGCATAGCGGATAAGCGCCGTGTTGTTGAGTAAATTCCCTGCCATAAATACGATCCGAAACAGCATATATTGCGTATGCACACGCGCCGGATACCACCATTCGTGTGTATTACGATCGGCAGGTATGCGGGACGAATCATGATGCTGATAGAGGAAACTTCCGGGAAGCGGCGATACTTTTCTCAAACTATCAATCACATAGTGGTTGGGATTGATAAGCGTTACCTCCATAGGGTTAAGCAATCGATGTACGGCGTCTTCGATAACAAGCATGTCGGGAAACAAATCAAGTAATACTGCTATTGTTTTTCGTTCCGTACGCGCGATCCCGCATGCGTGGAATATGATGGTTACCGCGGGGTTATGCTTTGCGATAAACGATGCGAGTTTCTTCTGCGTAACGCGGAAACTGTCATCCAAAGGATAGAACACGGGAACGTACCCGTGCGCTTTTATGTTATTAACGACATCGGTGCAGTAAAAATCGGGAAGGAGAATGCGGGCACCCCGGGGAATGTTTCGTTTTTTCAGAAGCACCCAGAGGGCGTCCTCAAAGGAGAGAAAATAGGTTCTCCTGATTTCTGACGGCAGGCGAACGGGAGTTATTTTCAAAAACGGCAAAAGATACGGTTGATAGTAATTCATCATAGGAAATAAAAAAGAGAACGAAGCGCGTTACGGGGTTGTTCCGGGAGCGGGAAGTCCGAAGTGGTCAAAGATTGAGAGAATACCGTTTGCATCCACATGGCCGCCGATAAAGCCTTTATCTTTCTTGGTTTCAACCGATTGTTTTAACGGTTCCTGACCGTTTTCGAGCGTAGCCGCATACCCGCAAAGCTCCATGAACTTCCAGTCGCTCGTACTATCTCCCACTCCCAGTACTTCTTTGGGGTTTAATCCGAGATGGGTAAAAACGGTAAGTGCGGCACCCCGTTTGGATATTCCTTTTTGCGCAATTCCGCAAAACTGATGCGGCATCGCGATAGGATGGAGACTCCAGGTAATTTCAACGGCATCTTTGTAAGGAAGAAGCGTCTTTTCTACGGTAGGCATGCCCGATTCATCCGGAACCACGGGCATTATTTTGTAAGTATCCTGGGTGTCCACAACGGAATCAAACGAATCGACAAAAACTGGAGGTTTTTGCAGAATATGGGTGTGTACGCGCGTGAGATCATTCTCCTGATTTTTCAGTACATAATAATTATCAAGCGAATACACCTCGGTGTAAAAGTTTTGTTTCATACACGCGGCAACTATTTCCTTTGCCGTTGATCTTTCGAGTGGATGGGTTTCGATGATACGATCCTTTACCGGATCAATGATGACTCCTCCTGCGTAGGTGATATGCGGATTGGAAAGACCGGCTTCCGTTATGATCGGGAGTATCGAGTAATGCGGCTTTGCGGTGCAAAGGATAACGGGAATGCCATGGGTAACGATTGCCCGCATGCGGTTTGAAACATCGGCATGAGGATACGGCGAATTGAATCCGATTTTTTCTCCGACGATAACGCCGTCAATGTCGAGTATAAGCCCCGTAATCATAGGACGATTATAACAGAACCGGAGTCACAAAAGATCGGTATTTTCAAAGTGAACGAATAGTTGTATAGTACGCATACTGCCCCAAAATAATCTTCAATGAAAGAAATAAATTCCCGTCAGGAATCGAGAGAGAGACTCAAAGAACAGCCGTTTCATGTCACCATCGTAGGACCCGCATGTTCGGGCAAGTCTACGTTGCTGGGTACGTTACAGGATCACGGGTATAGCGTACATACCGAACCGGAAAACCCCGTCTTCCCGTTATTTGTCGAAAATCCCAAAAAATTCGCTTTTGAAAATCAGTTGCATAAAACAATCCAACTTATGCAGTTGGAAATTCTTGATACCAAAGCGGAAGGGCTTACCAACCCGCATTTCCGTGAGAGCGGCGTTTTGGCTACCGAGGTATATAACCGATATCTGCACGATCAGGGATTGTTATCCGACGATCAATACGGATATCTTCATTGGTTACATGAACATCATATGGTAACGTTTCCGAATCCTGATTTGGTTATCTATCTTCATGCGCCTGATGCGGAAATCAGAAAGCGGATGATGAAACGCGACGGATACGTTGCCCATGATCCCGTGGAACTCCAACCGTATTGGGACCGCCTGTTGGTGGATCTGGAAGACAGAGGAGTACCGGTATATCGCATAAATACCGGCGATCATCCCGTTGGGGTCACGGAAGAGTTGATTATGAGCCAGGTCGAACGGTTGAAAGAGAGTCAAAACAGCAAGCGAACCAAACCAGCGACCCTGCGGTTCCCGAGTCTCGGGCAACATGCCTCACGATAACCGTTTGCTAGCGTAATGCTTTTTTCCGCGATGCTTCGTGTTGAAATACCCGGTGATAAAAAATGAGCGGTAGGAGGAGTAAGAGATGTGCGATGATCATCGCAATGCGGGGCGTTATCATATCGGCGACGGCGCCGAGAAGGAGCGCAAACATGCCGAATACGATACTTCCGCCGAAGGACGCAAGGGAACTCATGGTAGCCCGTTGTGACTCGTTAAACTCCTTCTGCATAAGAGAATTCATCGCAACTGTTCCCGCCCCGTAGGTAAGTGACGTCGTGGACATAAGCGCGGGCGAAAGAACGGTCGGGAAGATGAGCGCCGTGAGATTGACGAGTCGGTTAAAAAGAATTTCAACGTTCAATACGCGAAGCGGGGTAAAGCGATCAATGATTTTGCCGCTCAAATGAAAACTGAAGGCGCCGCCGATATGGGACAATGAGTACGATATTCCCACTGCCCAGAGCGGCCAGAGCGAATGAATAAACGCGGAACGCAAAAAGAAGGTAGACTCTCCTATGCCGAACCGAAGCATGCTTGCGATCGTAAGCATGCGGAGTCGATAGTTATGCCGAAACTGATGTAAAGACGATGAAAGATGGATAAAAACGTTCGTCGACTGTTTTCCCCGATGCGGCGGTTCCGCAAATTGTAGTGCGATAATGAACGCGGCAATTTGCGGGATCACGGATGCCCACATAACAAGCGGAAACGAACGGGTGGCAAGAAGTCCGCCAATAAACGTTGCCGCCGCCAAGGCAATTTGGAACATGCCGCTCGTTTTGCCGAGATACGTGTGATATTCCTTTTCTTTTCCTGAGGCGGAGAGCGTGTCATGGAGGAGCGCATCGTTGTTGCCGCTGTAGAACGCACGCGACAGTCCTTGAAACAATGCGCCGATTACCAGCATGCCGTACGACGTTGCCGCCGCGTAACACGTAATGCAAAGCACCGAAAAAAACGCGCCGAATACCGCGGTTTTCTTTCTTCCCACAAGGTCGGAAACAATTCCCGTCGGTACTTCAAAGACGGCGGAGAAAAGATAGGCGAGAGAGAAAATGCTCATGCCGAGCGTAAAACTCCCCGATACGTTTGCAAAGTAAATGACGGCTACCGGTGCAAACAGAACAAAGTCCGTACAAAAATTAAACCATGAGAGGAGTCGTATATTCCGATGCATATATGCGAGTATTATAGCGGATCAATAGGGTACCACAGGAACGGATGAGGATGCCAAGGTGTATAATATAAACGGATGTATCGATACCATACCGCTAAGAAAGATTTTGTCGACGTCAGACATCATTCCGATGTCTGACTTGTCGTGCCATCGTTTCTTCTCCTTCTTTAGGAACCAAGAATAGAAATCACTGTCCGTTCTGTCTTTGGTCACGTCATTTGGATGAACATACTCCCGGGGATCGGAAAGCAACATGCGGGTCACGAATGAAACCGATAGGACTGACCTTTAGGTCGTCTCGAGTAAATCTCTATACCGGAAGGATAAACGGGGATCTATTGCTCGTTCACGAATGCGTTTTCTGCCATAAAATATCCTGCAATAGAATCGCAGGCGATGATGACGTCTATGCCATTCTCGACCTATTTGAGGCGCCGACCTGTATCAGCAACACTACACAATCCATGCTATCTCGGCTCAAGATATCGATGCTTACCCGACAAGATGCGGACGAAGTGAAAACCGCACTCTTTGGGAGAGGGAAGATGCCGTGATATAGTTGATCCATATGCGATATGTGGCTCTTCTTCGCGGAATAAATGTCGGGGGAAACAATAAAATTAAAATGGCTGACTTAACGCATGCGGTGGAACATGCGGGTTATACCAACGTCACAACATTTATCCAGAGCGGTAACGTCATATTTGATTCCGAGATGAGTGATCGTGAGAAAATCGCCAAAGATATCGAACGGGTTATTCTGGATGCGTTTAAACTCGTCATACGGGTGGTGATTCGCTCGCTCCCCGAGATGCAAAGAATTGTTGCGAACATGCCTTCGTCGTGGGCAAAAGAGGATCTTCGTAAATATGTTGCGTTCATCAAAGAACCGATGACCGCCGCCGCCGCCGCAAAGGAAATTCCCGTACGACATGGTATCGATATCCTCGATGTGGGTGACGGCGTACTTTATATGGCAACAAAAACGGAAGGACTCACCAAAAGCGGATACACCAAAATCGTCGGAACGAAAATATATAACGACATGACAATGCGAAACAGTACTACGACCCTAAAAATACTATCGCTGATGCGGCAATAATACGGTTCAGTGACGGTGAAATAATCCGTGGAGTTCTTTGAGCGTGAGGAGTATTTTCGTCGGTCTTCCATGCGGACAAGTGGCGTTGTCGGGAGTTTTCTCCAGTTGATCGGTAATCATTTGCATTTGCTCTGCCGTTAGCGGATCTCCCGCCTTTACCGCGGCACGACAGGCGAGGTAGGAAAGCATTTCCATAGATGCCGTATCAACGGATTTGGGAGAGCCCTGCCCTTCGATATCTTCCAATATACTCCGGATAAGCGCGGGGATATCACGGTCACGAAACAAATCGGGTACATGGGTAACCAGCGTATCTTTCACGACAAATCCGAGAGCGGCAAGCGTATCACGGTACTCGACGAGCAAAAGTTTTTCCCGGGCGGTGCATCGAAGGGCGAGCGGAGCCGGCAATGCATATCGTCGGGCGAGTTTTGTTTTTTTGCCATAGGTCGAGGTGAGTTTTGCAAAAAGTATCCGCTCGTGGGCGGCATGCTGGTCGATGAGTTGGATGCCTTCGGGCGAAGTGACGATAATATAGAGGTTGTTATACTGCACAAAAACACGGGACACATTGATGATGCCCGTTTCTTGGAGCACCTCTTCTTTAATGCTTTTCCCCGCAACGGTTCCCGTGAGTCCCGCCCCCGATCGTTTCCATGATAAGTTCTGAAACGTGAGGTTGTGATTTGCAAGGGTTTCGGTGACGGCTTGTTTTACCGTTTGGAAAATATATTGCCCGTTTGCAAAACGCACCTCTTCTTTTCGGGGGTGAACGTTTATATCGACAAATCCCGGGGGAAGATCGGCAAATAAAACAAAAACGGGATAGGTGGCTGATTCAAGCATCGTGCCGTATGATTCCTTGACCGCCGAAGAAATAACGCCGTCCCGAACCATACGGGAGTTGATAAATAGGTATTGTTTGGCGGTAGACCGCGCATTAAGTTGCGGTTTGGCGATGAACCCTTCTATCGAAAGATAGGTATCGTTTGTTGTAATGGGAATAAGCAGAGGAAAGACATCATCTCCCATAATCTGTTCCACGCGTTCCGCGCGTTTATGTGTCGCGGGATAATACAGCAACGTTTTTTTCCCGTGGGTAAGCATAAACTGTACGGACGGATAGCAAAGAGCATAGTTGTTGATGATATCGACGCAGAGTCTCAGTTCGGTACGAATCGATTTCATAAACTTCTTTCTTGCCGGGATATGGGCGAATAAATGTTCCGCCGTTACGGTCGTCCCGTATGGCATACCGACCGACGATTCGCCGATCAATTGCCCGCGTTCGACGGTGATCGAGTATCCCGTAGGGGATTTTGCCGGTCTGCTTTGGATGGTGAGCGTACTAACGGCGGCAAGGGATGACAGCGCTTCACCGCGGAATCCGAAACTTTGCGCCGTATGGAGGTCTTCCAATTCACGAATTTTGCTCGTCGTATGCGGTTTCCACGACTCCATAAGGTCTTCTTTGGACATGCCCACTCCGTCATCGGTAACCCGAAGTACGGTTAGTCCGGCATCTTCGAGGGTAACGGTGATATTGGCGGCTTTTGCGTCAAGCGCATTTTCAACCAGTTCCTTGACCGCATATGATGGGCGTTCGATTACTTCTCCCGCGGCGATGTTTGCGACCACAAGCTCGGAAAGTTTATGAATTTTTTTCATGGTTCTTGATATCATGACTTTCGTTTCGGGGCTTTTTCTTCCCGAAGCATTTCCTGTAATCGTACCAACGTATTCATTGCCGCAATCGGGGTGATGCGCGACACATCAACATGCAAAAGTTCTTTTATTACCTCCGTGTCCTGAGGAGAAGTGGGTTTCTTAGAGGAATCTGCGGCCGGCATGGCTCCGCGGGATTCCAACGAATGAAGCATGGCACTTGCGGAGGAAAGCACTTCATCGGGGATGCCGGCGAGTTTGGCGACGGCGATACCGAACGAATGGGATGCACCCCCGGGGAATAACGTATGAAGAAAAACGGGGCGGTCGGTATTTCCCGCTACCGCCATATGAAAATTTTTGATACGTGATGGGTATGTTTCTTCCAAAAGCTGTAGCTCATGGTAATGGGTTGCAAAAAGTGTCTTGGGTGCGGGGGAAAAACCGGTAACCAAATACTGAGCCACCGCCCATGCAAGGGATATCCCGTCAAACGTACTGGTGCCGCGTCCGATTTCGTCCATGATGATGAGCGAGCGGGAAGTGGCATGATGCAATATATGTGCCGTTTCCGACATTTCCACCATAAAGGTGGAGAGTCCGGATGTAATGACGTCGGATGCACCCGAGCGCACAAATATGCGATCAACGAGTGATAAATGCGCTGAATGCGCCGGGACAAAGCATCCGATCTGATTCATAAGGACGATGAGGGCAACCTGTCGTATGAGCACCGACTTTCCCGCCATGTTCGGACCGGTGATGATTAACAGGCTTTGGTTGGTGGTATCCAGATGTACGTCGTTGGGAACAAACGGCTCCTCCACGGCAAGCAGTCGTTCTACGACGGGATGTCTTCCCTGGATAATACGAAGCTCCCCCGAATAGAGGAGTTTGGGGCGGACGTAGCGATATTTTTTGCTGATATGCGCATAGTTTAGAATGCAGTCCAGCATGCCGATCGAATATGCCGCCTTTTGCAGATCGGGAGTAAAAGAAAGGACAAAGGAAAGAATCTCGTTGTACAACGAATACTCCAATTCATTCGCTTTTTCCTGCGCGGAAAGAATGATTTCCTCATGTTTCTTAAGTTCACGGGTGACAAAGCGCTCTCCATTCACAAGCGTTTGTTTTCGCTCATAGGTAGTCGGTACGAGATGAAGATTCGATTTACTTACTTCGATATAAAATCCGAAGACCTGGTTGTAGCGAACCTTAAGCGAGGCGATGCCCGTTTTTGTTCGTTCGGTTTGTTCCATATCGTTCATCCATGTCCTGCTATGGTCGACGGTTGTACGAAGCGCATCGAGTTCCTTATTACGACCGTTTGCGATGATACCGCCGCTTTTTACATCTATCGGAGGTTCGGCGATGATATCCCGTTCGATCCTATCAACGACTTTTGTGAGTTTATCCGAAATATTTTTGAGTATTTCTTTTCCGATTGCCGTGTCGGCGATTGCGGCTTTGGCAAGCGACTGCTTAATCGCAAGTATTGCCCGTACCGAGTGTTTCAATGCGATAAGATCACGGGCGTTCCCGATATTGACGGAAAGTCGGGACACCAGGCGTTCGATATCTCCCACGGATTCAAGATTGCTCCGCAACGACTCGCGCCTTTTGTTATCTTCCGTAAAGCATGCGACTCCGGCATGCCGATCGGTGATTGCGGATTTATCGATAAGCGGTTTTTTCAGCCATGACCGTAGGAGCCTGCCTCCCATGGCGGTAACCGTTTCATCAAGAACCGCAATAAGTGAACCCCGGGTATCGTCATCGCGGAGCGTGGCAAAAATCTCAAGATTGCGCGTCGTGGATTTATCAAGAACCATGGTTGATTCCGTTTCATGCAGAATAATTTTTCGTATGTGCTGTACGCGTGATTTTTGCGTTTCCCGAAGATACCCGATAAGCGCGGCGGAGCTTTTTATAGAGAGCGGTTTATCGTCGATGCCGAAAGTTTCGAGCGTTGCGATGGCAAAGTGTTCCTTAAGCAGTTTCCGTGCGCGTCCCGCATAGGTGTCCCACAGCGCCAGGGGATATATGTTCATGCCCTGTTGCGTTTTGAGGAATTTAAGAAAAGCCGTATCGTTGTACAGCGCGTCGGGAAGAATGCATTCGCTCGGGGAGAGTCGTGCCAGTTCATCCGACAGCCAGGGGAGGTAGTCGCCTTCGTGTTCCGAAACGGCGAAGTACCCGGTAGAAAGATCGGCCGCGGCAAGGGATACGGCATCATCGGTAATAAGGATACTGACAAGATAATTATTTTCTTTTTTCTCCAGCGAATTTTCGTCTAACATCGTTCCGGGGGTTACGACGCGAACGACATCCCGTTCGACAAGACCTTTTTTCCCCGGGGGGGAAAGTTGTTCGCAAATGGCGACTTTGTATCCCGCGCGGACAAGTTTCGTAAGATATGTATCAACGGCATGATAGGGAATGCCCGCCATAGGAATGCGACCGTCTTTTCCTCCCGCCTTACCGGTCAGCGTCAGGTTAAGCACTTTGGCTCCTATATGCGCGTCTTCCATGAAGAGTTCATAAAAATCTCCCATGCGGTAAAACATAAGACAATCGGGATATTTCTTGCGTATCTCGTTGTATTGACGCATCATCGGGGTGGAGAACTCGTGCATAGGTGCAAGTAACTATAGCAAAATAACCGAAGAATTTCTTTTCTTTTATTATTTGCATATACTAGGGGGATCAATGAAAGATATACGAATTCATCCGAGCTGGAAAAATGCGTTACGTGAAGAGTTTGAAAAGCCGTACTGGCAATCCCTTACCGATAACGTAAGGGAGCAGTATCGGACTTCGGTCGTGTATCCGCCGGGCCCGTATATTTTTCGGGCATTTGACGTATGTCCTTTGGATACTTTGAAAGTCGTTATCATCGGACAGGACCCGTATCACGGCGTCAAACAGGCAAACGGGTTGTCGTTTTCGGTGAATACGGGTTTGCCCCTTCCGCCGTCACTTAAAAATATTTATAAGGAAATTCAAAACGATCTCGGCATTACTCCTCTTGCAGACGGTGACCTGATCAGATGGGGGAAACAGGGGGTACTGCTGTTAAATAGCGTGCTTACCGTGCTTGCCGGAAAGCCCGGTTCCCATGCGGGTATCGGATGGGAAACATTTACTGATGCGGTCATCCGTACCGTCAATACAGAGAGGAAACATGTGGTTTATATGCTTTGGGGAAAATATGCGCAGAACAAAGGTGCGATAATCGATACAGCGGGGAATTTAGTACTTACGTCCGCGCATCCGTCGCCCTACTCGGTATCGATGTTTTACGGGCACCATCACTTCAGCCGTTGCAACACCTACCTTACGGAGCACGGCATGGACCCCATCGACTGGCGGTAAGCGTCATCCGGCTTATCCCCCGAGTGAAAAATAACGCGCTTTTGCGGTATAATACCTACACTTGCGGGATCGTATAACGGTAGTACGCATCCCTCTGGAGGATGTTATCTTGGTTCGAATCCAAGTCCCGCAGCATATACAAATTCTGCCCCGAATGGGGCAGGATTTGTATGTACGGGATTCTGGTGAAAACAAGATACTTGGTTCGGGAATGAGGAGCCGTTATCGCAACAACGATTGCGATAACAAGCGGATCAGTCATGGAGTCCCGCCCTGGCGGGACGAATATCTTCCAAGTCCCGCAACAAACAAGCGTGTCTTTATATCTTCCTGCTATCGTACGCCCAGTGGAGGAGTGCCTGGCGCTGTCGGGGTCGGCAGGATTCATCATACGGCATACAATATTTTTTGACCTGACTCACATGCCGGCGAATGGCGAGCCATCGTTTGATTTGCCGTTCGTCGTCCTCATGACGTCTTCCCCGATAGTAACGACAGTACCATTGAAACCACCCGCGGGGATCGTCGGGATGTATCCAATGCTTTCGTATCCATTCGGTAAGTGATTGACTTGCCGATACGCCGAAATAATTGATCGTAGGGTCTGACTTTTCCGGGGAAAGTTTGGCTTTTGCAAACCAGCTCTTGGGAAATTCAGCGGTACAGTCGGTCAGGTATTTCCCCCCGAACACGCCCATCTCCAGCATTTGTTTCGGGGTAAGTTCCGGAGTAAATCGGGGATCAAAGTTTTTCCCTTCCGGTTGGGTGAGGACGTACCGATAATTCCTCTGCATTTTATCGTTAACGACAATGGTCTTAGGGTGCATGGGATTTCGGGGGCAGTGGTATAAAGACGCTGGTTCGTTTTTTGTACGCTTCAAAATCTTTTCTTCCCTCGTATTTTTTCTCAAGAAGCGGAACGCCCGAAACAAAAAGTATGAGTCCTGTTATCGTGAGAGGGCCGATAACGGTGATCCAGGCGCCGGGCAGAGATACGGCTATCAAAAATATACCCCACCACTGAGTGACCTCGCCGAAATAATTGGGGTGACGTGAATAGCGCCAAAGCCCCTCCTGTAGAATTTTTCCTTTATTGTTCGGGTCGGCGATAAACTTCGCCAGTTGTTTATCGGCGATGTATTCGCACGAGAATCCGAATACCCACACCAGCAATCCGATTATCGATATTGCCCCGAAGGAGAAGGGTGCCGCACGGTTGATGAAAATGACGGGAAGTGCAATCAGGTAAAGGAGTAATCCCTGCAGGAGAAACACCTGCAGATAACTTCGGAGGAAGAAGTTTTTCCATGTTTTTCTCCAAAGTTGATAGCGCGAATCTTCCGGCTTATGACGATTTCTTTTATAGATGTGAAGTGACAATCGAAGTCCCCATATGCTTACGAGCACATTGGTAAGCAGTGATACCGGGGAGAATTGCGCAAGACTGAACGCCAGCCAGGCGACAAAAACAAAACCGATCCCCCAGGCGATATCCGCGACATCGTTCCTTCGTTTGGCAAGTGCCACGAAAAACCATAGGGTCATGTAACCCCAGAGCGTTATGGCGATAAGCAGATAGTCGTTCATATGCGGAACTTTGTCGCGATGAAGAATGTAAGAACCGAAGTGAGGGCGGTAAGCGTCGCTCCCCACAGCAGATCAACGACGGTAATAATCACCGGCCAATTCTTCACGGTAGCAAGATTGGTAAGATCATAGGTCGCATACGTTACCAATCCGAAAAAGGCGCCGGCAAAAAGCGCCTGCGTCCACAGCTTTTTGTCCAATGCCGGCTGGATGACAAACACGACAAGTCCCGCGGCAAAAATAAGGTAAAAGAGGAGTGCGGCGAGAAGATTCGGATTCTTTGCCATCAGAAATCCCAGTTGCTTAGCGTAGAAGGTCTTTGCTATCCCGTTTAACCAGATCATATCGATGCCGAGAAAGGCTAGTAAGGTAATAAGATATAGGGTGAATGACATGGTCGTACCTCCGTACCACTATCGTACACCAAATCTCCGATGGCGTTAATCGATAGTGAGAGCGTACGAATCGACAATGTCAATATATATTGACATAATGTAAAAAAGATTATACATTTTATGGAGTATGAACAAAAAAACGTACCCGCTTGTTCGTCGAGTGATTGTCCTATTTGTCGGCGTCATTGTTGCAACCGCCGTAGTCCGAAACAGTTATCTCCTTGCGCTGGTCGGTATATTTACCGGGATGTTCTTTTTGTTTCTCTCCAAAGCCACGGCAAAAATAAAGACCGATGAGCGGGAAGTGACCGTTCAGGAAAAAGCGGCCAGGATGACCTATGCGATATTCGCGCCGACGATCGGGATCGTTTCCTTGCTTCTGCTTATTCCCGCCAAAGGGGGATTTGCCATTTTTAGTAAGGGCGAGTGGTTGTATGTCGAAGCCCTCGGCATGATTCTTGCCTATCTTACGTTTTTCTTAATTACGATCTACGGCATTTCCTATCACTACTTCAGCCGGAAGATGGGGGGAAATACCGATGAATAACACCCTAAAGATACATCGGGCAACGCGTAATCTGACGCAGGAACAACTGGCGGAAAACCTCGGGGTGAGCAGACAAACCGTCAACGCGATTGAGAGTGATAAATATTTGCCAACGCTCGGGTTGGCATTTCGCATTGCCCGTTTCTTCAACGTATCCATCGAGGACATTTTTACCTATAAGGAGGAAACATATGAACGGTAAGCGCATAAAAGAACGTATTTTTTACGGAGTCGCCATCGGCACAAGTATCATGTTATTACTTTTTTTTATCCTTAGTGTGTGGATCGGATTTGAAGCGAAAAATTTATGTCTGCAAGCCCGATGGCAATACGGCGGTGATTGCGTATCGGCGCTTATGGCGCAACTTGACGATACGGCTCAGGGCTTTCGGAATCGCAATCACGCGATATGGGCGTTGGGACAGATCGGTGATGTACGGGCAATGCCGACACTTCGCGCGCACTATACCGGGATTATCCCGGAACGGGAGCCGCTTGATGCGATGATAAGTCAGTATGAACTGAAAAAGGCGATTGCACAGATGAACGGGGGGATGAATTTCACAAGATTTATTTGGAAGGACTTTTTTTCCGCAAGGGAATAAGTATCCCATTCTCGCTATCGTCAAATGTCGTTTGAGTTGGTACGATAGATTACATGAGAAAAATTATCGTGCTCTCCTTTGTTTCCCTTGACGGTGTTATGCAGGCTCCGGGAGGTCCAGACGAAGACAGAAGCGGTGAATTTCAATTTGGCGGGTGGACGGTGCCCTACTTCGATGATGCCGCGGGGAGTATTATGGCAAAGCAAATGAGTGCACCCGCAGACCTCCTGCTCGGGAGAAAAACATTTGACATCTTTGCTTCTTATTGGCCCACTCATGAATCGGATTGGCCGGGCATTAACGCGATGACGAAATACGTCGTATCAAACACATTGACTACTCCCTCCTGGGAAAATTCCGTGGTGCTATCGGGTGATGTTGTGGGAAAACTAAAGGAACTCAAACAACAGGAAGGAAGTAATTTACAGGTGCACGGGAGTGGTGAACTCATTCAGACGCTTCTTTCCAACGACCTCGTGGATGAACTCTGGTTGAAAACGTTCCCGGTAACTCTGGGGAACGGGAAGCGACTCTTTGCTACCGGCACGATTCCCGCATCTTTTACGGTACACGATGTTGAGGTCACTCCCAAAGGGGTTATTGCTGCAACCTATAAACGGGCGGGCGATATACAAACCGGATCGTTTTAATATGCTTATCTTTCATGTGTTGATCGCCGTTGTCGGACTTATTCACGCGGTCGTTACCGCGCTTTTTCCGTCGGAGACAAAACTTCGTGTATCCGCAGTGCTTTCCGGTTGTACGCTGGTCAGCGGGATGATGCTTCTTGTTACTTCTTCCTCCGGGTTCGCGGCGGTGTGTGTGCGGGGTATTCTTTTTCTCGGGATAATCGGCGTATGTTCCTTTATCGCAAAACGAAAATTATCCCGCGCTTTGCTTTACTAATCCTTCCGCCTCCACTATAGTGAGTGTCCGTATGCCGACACTTTCCGATGATCAGAAAAAAGCACTTTCTCATGTGATGGAATGGTACCGGAAGGATCGGGGGAGTATGCAGTATGTGACCCTCGGAGGCTATGCCGGAACGGGGAAAACAACGCTTATCGGGCTCATACGCAAAGAACTCCACGCAATTGATCCCGGGCTTAAGGTCGGCTTTGTCAGCTTCACCGGGAAAGCGGCGCGTATTTTACAATCCAAGGTAAAAGAAGCCGGGGTGTTGTTTCGTCAAGACAGCGTCGGCACCATCCATTCATTGATCTACACGCCGATTCTCAATGCGAATGATGAAATCGTAGGGTGGAAAACCAAAGATTCCATAGAAAAAAATCTTATTATCATCGACGAGGCCTCCATGGTGGATGCCGTTATTTGGGAACATCTCCTGTCTTACCGGGTTCCGATGATCGTCGTCGGAGATCACGGGCAATTGCCTCCCATAAACGGAACATTTTCACTCATGCAATCGCCGAATCTTCGGTTAGAAGAAATTCACCGGCAAGCCCGCGAAAATCCCATTATCGCATTATCCATAATTGCGCGTGAGCAGGGATTTATCAAACCGGGAAGATACGGCAAAAACGTCATGAAATACGGCAGAGATGATGTGGACACGGGAGAAGCGATGCAGGAGATGCTCACCAATTACCGTGATGACATGCTCATCCTTTGCGGATACAACAAGACGCGGAAAAAGCTGAATACCTTTATCAGAAATTCATTGGGGTTTGATTCACCCGATCCGGTGCCCGGAGATAGGGTTATTTGTCTGCGAAATAACCACAAGGCGAAAATCTATAACGGTATGTTGGGGACCGTTACCGGAATTTCCCGAAAAAACGACCATGTCTATGCCGCCGATATAGCGCTTGACGGGGAAGAGAATGAATACTCGGGGCTTATTGCGGTTGACCAGTTCAATGCCGATTCCGCCCTTAACTTTACCCAAAATCGGCGCATGTATAACGGCATCGATTTGTTTGATTTCGGTTACGCACTTACCGTGCACAAAGCACAGGGATCGCAGGCGAAAAAAGTTATGTTATTTGAGGAACGGTTTGCCAAAATGACCGATGATGACTGGAGAAGATGGTTATACACGGCGGTGACCCGTGCCGAAGAAGAGCTCTCTATCTTTCCCTCCCCGTAAAACGGTATACTATAAGGTATGACGGAATCTCCCATTGATGCCGTTTATGTCAAAAGCATAAACGGCACGGACGATATCATAAACGATAATAAGCCCAAAGTAACCTTCATCGGGCGCTCCAATGTGGGGAAATCCAGTCTGATTAACTCGCTTACCAATACCAAGCTCGCGCGAAGCAGCAGCAGACCAGGGAAAACGGTAAAATTGGATTTTTTCCTCATAAATCGATCCGTCTTTTTTGTGGATTTGCCGGGATACGGATACGCAAGGCGGAGCAAGGAAAGTTTGGAGCATTACCGGAAACTTATCGCATGGTATCTGTTTCGATCGGGTGTGGTGCATAAACTCATCATCCTTATCATCGATGCCAAAATAGGGCTTACCGACTATGACCGCGAATCGATAAATCTGCTTATCGATCATCATCTGCCGTTTGTCGTCGTTGCCAATAAAATTGATAAGCTGAAGGCAAATGAACGGCATGCGCAACTTACCGCGATCCAAAATGAACTTGGGGAAATACCCATGATCGTGTACTCCTCAATGACCGGCGAAGGCAAAGGGACGCTTATGAATCGTATCCTCAAAAAATAACGGGTGCGACGTTGCCATGACCGTATGAAAAATTCCCCGCATATTACCATCGTCCAGGATATGGATACTGCTATCGCCGTGATGCGTGAAGCAAGTAACTGGCTTCTTGCCAGCGGGAAAAATCCCAATAAATGGTGGCACCCCGATATACTTAATCGGGATTTCCTGCTCCGATATATCAAGCCGCAGGAGTTTTTTACGGTACACGTTGACGGGGAACCCGCCGCCGCCGCGGCATTGCAGGTGAGCGATACCCTGCAATGGGAAGTTATCGACGGGGATCGTCCGAAACGGGCGCTCTATATTCACTGGCTGTGTGTCGCACGAAAATACGCGGGACAGGGAATGCCGATGCGATTACTTGCGTATGCCGAAGAAACGGCAAGGGCGCGGAAGGTTCGCTTCCTTCGGGTGGATACCGATGCAGACAAACCGAAACTCCGCGGTATGTATGAGTCGGCGGGATTTTTCGCAATCAAGGAATTAGATGAAGGGTATCGCCACACGGTGTTTTATCAAAAGGAGATTGGCACATGAAAATAACGCTTATGTCCTGGAACATCTGGGGAGGGATCATGCTTCCCGGGGTAAGTGACTACCTGGAAAAAGCTGACGCCGATGTAATTGCGCTCCAGGAAGTGCAGGAAGACGGAGGAAGCAATACGGCGGAAAAATTAGCCATGCAACTCGGCTATCAGGTGCGATACGTGCATAGCATGAATTATGCATGGCAGGGCATGATGACGAGAAGAGGGAACGCCATTCTTTCCAAGTATCCTATCATGGCGACCTACCGCTATGACTTATCTTCCCTCCATTCCCGTACGGCATTGGGTACCGATATTCAGATAGGGGACACAACAATGCATATCGTTTCGGTTCATCTTATCCCGAACTTTCCCGATTCGCCCCATCTGCAACGGGAACAGGTTACCGCACTCCTTGGCGCTCTTCGCGGGAATAAAACAATCATCATGGGGGACTTCAACGCGACGCCGGAAAGTGAGCCTATTCAGCTGATGGGACGGCATTTTCATGATACCGATCAACGGCAATTACCGTCCTGGTGTCTCTATCCCGATGGGCCGGATAACGCAAAAAAAGAAAGCGTCACGGCAAAATATGATTATATTTGGGCAACCGGTGATCTCACCCTCACTGATTTTGCCGTAGGCGACTGCACCGCTTCCGATCATTTGCCCGTATCGGCGTCACTTCTGCTTCCCTAAGCGGATTTTCAGGGAAAACGCCGCATAATGTGATACACTCTGGGTTGCGCTTTTTCGTGATAAAAAAATGATGCAACGAATTACTCATTTTTTCAAAAAAAACTTTTTCAACTCTATCCTGGGGATATTGCTACTTCTGTTTATCGTCTTTTTTTCCTATGTGGGAATCAAACGGCACGACAACTTCCACTCAAGAAGACTGGATTTGGGAAACATGGAGCAAACGGTATGGAATGTCGTTCAGGGAAACGGTTTTACGCTTACCGATCCCATGGGTACACAGACCATTTCGCGTTTGGCGGTACATGCGGATTTTTTACTCATCGTAATAGCCCCTTTGTATCGTTTATGGCAGGATCCGCGGATGCTTATCGTTCTCCAAGTCGTCGTTATTGCCGCGGGAGCCGTGCCAATATATCTTTTGGCAGTGCGGCATATCGGAAAGCGTCATACGGCATTGCTTTTTGCCGCGATGTATCTTTTGTATCCGCCGCTTCAGCGCATGGTGTTACATGATTTTCATGCCGTAGCTCTTTCCATGTCACTGTTGCTGTATGCGTATTGGTTTATGGAAGAAAAACGGTATGGAGTATTTATAGTAACCGCTTTTTTTGCAGGGTTGGGTAAAGAAACGGTCTGGCTCCCCGTGGCGCTCATGGGAGTGTATCTGTTTTTATCGCGGAAAAACCGGTTGATCGGTGCAATATGTGCCATAGGAGCGGCGGGAATATTTTATTATCTGCTTTGGCATGCGATTCCCTCGGTAACCGATGCAAAACAGCATTTTGCATTACAGTACCTTTCCGAATACGGCGATAAGCAGAATGCCATTCTTTTTTCTATTCTTGTAAAACCAATGGCGGTACTTTCTGACATCCTTCGCCCCGACAGACTCTTTTATTACTACCAATTGCTTATCCCCGTAGGGTTTCTTCCGATTTTTGCCCCGCAATTTCTTATTTTCTCTGTTCCGAGTCTTCTTATCAACGTATTAAGCTCGAACGCACACATGCGGCAAATTGATTATCAGTACACCAGCGACATTATTCCTTTTCTTTTTATTGCCGCTATAGCCGGTTATCGTTCACTGGAGGTGTTTGTCGGGCGATTTACGTCGGGGTTGAGAAAACATATATTTGCCGGACTTTCAGGTATGGTAGTCGGTTGTGCGGTGCTCGCTTCGTATCTGTGGGGGGAGTTGCCGCTTGTACGACAGGATCGTTTCTATTATTTTATATGGGCACTTCCCGAAAAGGCGGTCATGAAAGCGGTTGCGGATCGAATACCGGAAACGGTAAGCGTGTCGGTGACCAATAATATAGGATCGCACTTTGCGAGAAGAAAGGAACTGTATAATTTCCCGATTAACGCCGCATCGGCCGATTATGCCGTTGTACGGTTGGGTGATCAATACGCCTGGCCGAGCGGGGATGCCCAGCGGGAAGCGGTGGAGGCGTTACTGATCAGTCCCGACCATACGCTTATCGCGCAAGACGGAGATTTTTACGCATTTGAAAGGAAACGATGACAAAAAATATCAAGACAAGTATCGTGGTTCCGCTCTACAATGAGCGGCAAAGTCTCGCTGAACTTCTCGTAAAAACCGATCGTGCTTTTGAAGGTGCCGCCGCCATCGAGTATATCTTCGTGGACGACGGAAGTACGGACGGTTCTTTTGAAGAACTCCTGTCGCTTCGGAAAAAAACAAAGAACCGTGTCACGATTGTACGTATGCGAAAGCGTTCGGGAAAATCCGCCGCACTTGCCGAGGGATTTGGTTATGTTTCGGGGGAGTATATTGTCACGCTCGATGCCGATTTGCAGGATGATCCGTTTGAGGCGCAAAAACTGGTGAGCAGTATGCGTGATGCCGTTGATATGATCGTTGGATGGCGAAAGCACCGGAAAGATTCCCAAGGAAAACTCGGTGTATCGATGTTGTTTAATCGGGTGGTTTCATTCTTTTTCGGTATCAGATTGCATGACATGAATTCGGGTCTTAAAGTGATGCGGAAAAGCGTGGCGGATGAAGTTGCACTGTACGGTGAGTTACACCGGTTTATCCCGGTGCTTGCTCATGTGAGGGGATTTCGGGTGATTGAAATGCCAATTGTCCACCATGCGAGGAAATTCGGAAAATCAAAGTTCGGCATCGAGAGAATTTTTGCGGCATTTGATTTACTTTCCACCTTCTTTCTTTCCGGATTCGGTACCCGTCCGCTTATTGTATTCGGACCGATAGGGGCGGGGTTAATGGGGGCGGGAGGAATCGCGCTTATTTATCTGTCGGCGCTGCATTTCCTTGGTCAATCCATCGGTACCCGGCCGTTATTACTGCTTGGCGTGTTATGTATAGTGTTCGGCGTGCAACTGTTATCGACCGGCTTGTTGGGTGAGCTTATCATCAGTACCTCGACTGGCAGGAAGAAAGCTTCGGTCGCATCGGTAATAAAACCGCTATGAACCTATCGTTTGACGCCTGGGTACTATTCGGATTTTTGGCACAGTTTGTTTTTTTTCTCAGGTTTGCCGTCCAGTGGTGGGCGTCCGAGAGAGAAAAAAGGAGTGTCGTGCCGATAAGTTTTTGGTATTTGAGTATTATCGGCTCCGTCATGATACTTATCTATGCCGTAAAGCGGGAAGATATCGTGTTTATCACCGCGCAGTTTTTGGCACTCTTTATTTACCTGCGGAACATCATGCTGCATCGAAAAGAGAGATCGGCATAAAAAAACCGGCTCGTGAAGAGCCGGCTTTTATAATGTATATTTCTTTTATTCGACCGTCGCCGTTCCTTTCATCCCCATTTCCCGGTGTTTGCCGACGGAACAGTAATACTCAAAGGATCCGGTTTTGTCCGGGGTGAATTCGATCGTATCCGTCTCACCTCCGTTTATCACTTTGGTTTTTACCCCAAGTTCGTCAATGACAAAATCGTGCGGCATTTTCCCCGTGTTTTTGAGTGTCAGTTTGACCGTTTCGCCTTTTTTGAATGTTAAGGTTGCAGGCGCAAACTTAAACTCAAAACCTTCTACGGTGATTTCTTTCACCGTTCCTTCTTCCATAATCCCGGACGGGCTGGAGGAGTCCGCGGGCGTTACGGTTTCCTGCATCATTTTCTTTTCCGATTCCATGCTATCAGATTGCGGTTTGGAGCCACTCACATACCATATGCCTCCTGCGGCAAGAGCGATCAATACCAATACGATGACGATATTATTTTTCATAATTTTTATCTCCTTTGTATTCTATAATACAATACTGACCTCATGGACGCGAGTATTATTTTGTACAGGGTTTCACCGTCCCGGCAATCAATCGAAGCACTTTTCAAATCGTGCCATTAAGCGGGCTAGTGAGTTGGTTTAACGCATATACTGCTGAGTTGAGTAAATGAAAGAAATGTGCCGGGTGCAAAAAGTTCGGAGTAATGAGATGCTAACGTCTTGAAAAAATCGCGAGCGTTAATCCGTGCACATTATTTTGCACCAAAAAATTGAATGATATTGCCTTCGGGATCGGCAATCGTCATGCACCACACGGTTCCGGTCGGAGAAAGGAAGGGTTTTGCAATCCACGTGACCGGTTTGTCTTTGATTTCCTCATAGGAAGTGGAAATACTCTCCACGGGAAACCCTATCATGATCCGGTAAGGATCTTTATTTTCCCCTTTTACTTTGTCGTGTCTGCCGATCGCAAAAAACGTATCGCCGAAATCGAAATCAATACAGGAATCATCAGGATGTGCAGTAACTCCTTTGACGGTAAATCCCAACACTTCCTCGTACCATTTGGCAAGTTGCTCATGATTTTCGGACCAGATGATGGCGGAAAGTGTCTTTGCTCGCAGTTTCATAGGTGTCACCGTCGATTTCCCTATATAATAGTAGGAATAACAAAGATGTCAATGGCATATGAGAAGAATGATTGCATACAAAAAACCCGCTCCTATTCCATTTACCGAGGAAGGATACCAGGAAGTCTTAAAGCAACAAAAAACGTTCTTGAAAGATCGACCGCTTGCGGTGGAGAACCTCAAGAAAGCGCGGGAGATGGGTGACCTTTCGGAGAACGGATACTATAAAGCGGCGCGTCAACGGCTCTCGTTTATCGACGCACAGCTCCGCAGGCTCGAACGGCTCGTCAAATTCGGAAGAATCGTCGATAAACCCGTACTCACGGGAGTCGTCGGATTCGGGTCAACGGTAACCATTGCAGGAGCATCATTGCGGAGGACATTTACCATTGTCGGCGGATATGAGTCGAATCCCGCGGAAAATTCGATATCCCATATTTCTCCGCTTGGGAAAGCGCTTATGGGGCATAAGGCGGGAGACACAATAACGCTTGAAGCGCCCAAAGGGACGATCGAATATATCATCGAGTCCGTGACCTGAGGTGTGTGTATCATGGTATGATGAATAGGAATCAATCAAACGAAGGAGGAATGATGAAACTAAAAATGTCGGCAACGGATTGGGCGGCGTGGATATTTGTCGTTATCGGTGCGGTGAACTGGGGACTTACCGGGTTGTTTTCGTTTGATGTCGTGCAGATTGTTTTCGGCACCAGTCCTGGGCTTGCAAAGGTCGTCTACACCCTCATAGGAACATCCGGGGTGTATTGGTTGGTCAAACTTGTGCGGTAACACCGCGGTTCTCTTTTTTTGTGAAATAGGTTACTATACACTTCATGAAAAAGTTGTTGGGCATATTCGCCCATCCCGATGACGAATCTTACATGGCGGCAGGTACGCTCGCCAAATATGCCAAAGCAGGATGGAAGATTGAGCTCGTATGTGCCACTCGCGGGGAAGAAGCCGCAAGAGGGAGCTTTACGGCGACCGATGCCGATACCTTTGGCGCGGTTAGTCAGAAGGAATTGGAATTCGCCGCATCAGTCATCGGCGCTACCGCAATCACGTTTCTTGATTATAAAGACGGAAGTCTTGCTTCCCAAACGCCGGGCGAGATAGAAGACAAGCTGATGAAAGTATTTCGGGAAAATGCCCCCGATGTCGTTATCACCATGGAGCCTTCCGGCGTTACCAATCATCCCGACAATACGAAGCTTTCCTTATCTGCCACGTTTGCCTTTCAAAAATACGCGGCGGACCGCCATGAGGAGAATCCGACCGACGAAAATCCGCCGAAGCTCTACTATGCCTGCATGCCCGACAGTATCGTTACGTACTTCATCAAGAAGAAATATTTTGCGGCCGAGTCATTCGGCAAACCGTGGAAAGGCATTGAAGATAAAAAAATTACGACCGTTATCGATATAAAACGCCAGAAAGGGATAAAGACAAAAGCACTGCTTTCATATGAAAGCCAAAAAGAAGAAATGGAAGCCTATGTGGCCATCCCGCATAATCCGTTCCTGAGTCAGGAATATTTTATCCTTCGCTACGTGGGACGTGTCGAGGCGTTTATGGGAAAAAACGATCGTGTTTCCGATAGATTATGAAAATAAAACTCCAAATAACCAAACTAAAAGCGGGCGTTGAAGGCAAGGAAATTCTGCACGGCGTCGATATGTCGATCACCCAAGGTGAGGTGCATGCCGTGATGGGCCCCAACGGCAGCGGCAAGTCGACGCTTGCCCAGGTGCTGTTAGGGCACCCCGCGTATGAAGTAACCGGCAAAAACTCAAAAATTCTTCTCGGCGGAAAGAACATTCTTCCGCTTGAAACGGAAGAGCGGGCAAACAAGGGATTGTTTCTTGCCTTCCAGTCACCGGTTGCGATCCCTGGAGTTACGGTCATGAACTTACTGCGTGCCGCCTATGAAGCCCACACCAAAGCGCCGTCGAAAAAAAAGGACACCTCGGTACAAAACCCGGTGCTTGCCCGACGCTTTCAGGTGGGGGGCATTACCATCGGCGCATTTACCGATCTTGTGAAATCGCACGCGAAAATTCTTCGGATCACCGATGATATGTTGCGTCGCGGTATCCACGACGGTTTTTCAGGCGGGGAAAAGAAAAAAATCGAGATGCTGCAGGCACTGGTATTGCCGCACACGTTTGCCGTCTTCGATGAAATTGATACGGGGCTTGATGTCGATGCGCTGCGAACGGTATCAAAGGGAATTGCGCTTTTGCGAAAGCAGGGTGTCGGGGTGCTTATCATCACGCATTACCAGCGCATACTTCGCTATGTAAAGCCTGATGTTGTACATGTCTTGGTAAACGGCAAAGTAGTGGATAAAGGGGATGCCGCACTTGCCCGAACCATAGAAACCAAAGGGTACGGCAAATACCTCTCCTGACAAACGGCACGACGCCTTTGGTTTGAAATTATGAATACGAAGTCACCCGTCAGTTCCAAATATCGTTACGGTTTTCATAAACCGGAGCGGTATGTTTTTAAATCCGAAAAGGGATTGTCGGCTGACGTGGTCCAAAACATTAGCGCGCATAAAAACGAACCCAAATGGATGCAGGAGCGACGGCTCATGGCATACGGGATTTTCGGGAAAAAGAATATGCCGCTATGGGGTGCCGATCTTTCCACCATTAACTTTGATGATATTTATTACTATATAAAACCTACGGAAAAAGGCGTATCCCGCTGGGAAGATTTGCCGAGAGAAATACGCGATACCTACGATAAAATCGGCATCCCCGAGGCGGAAAAGAAATTTTTGGCGGGAGTAAGCGCGCAGTATGAAAGCGAAGTGGTCTACAAAAGTATCCAAACCGCGCTTTCCAAAAAAGGCGTCATATTCCTCGATATGGACTCCGGTCTTCGGGAATATCCCGACCTGGTGCGGCAGTACTTCGGTACGGTAATCCCTTCGGGAGACAATAAATTTTCCGCCCTGAACACGGCCGTATGGAGCGGCGGATCGTTTGTCTACGTCCCCAAAGGGGTGCACGTCGATTTGCCGTTGCAGGCATATTTCCGCATCAACGCCGCCAACATGGGGCAGTTCGAACGGACGCTGATCGTTGCCGAGGAAGGGAGCTACGTGCATTACGTCGAAGGGTGTACCGCTCCCATTTATACGTCCGATTCGCTGCATTCTGCCGTTGTGGAAATCGTCGTCAAAAAAGGAGCACGGGTTCGTTACACGACAATTCAGAATTGGAGTAATAACGTATATAACCTGGTGACCAAACGCGCGCGGGTTGAAGAAGAAGGCACCATGGAGTGGGTGGACGGCAATCTGGGAAGCAAAATTACCATGAAGTATCCCAGTGTGTACCTCATGGGGAGAAAAGCCAGAGGAGAAGTGCTCTCGATTGCGTACGCGGGAGCAAATCAGCATCAGGATGCCGGCGGAAAAGCGGTGCACTATGCCCCGGAAACAACCTCGCAGATCATCTCAAAATCGATAAGCCGCGCGGGTGGAAGGACGTCGTATCGGGGACTTGTCGAAGTGTTCAAGGGAGCGAAAGGCTGCAAGTCAAAAGTGGTCTGTGATGCGCTGCTGTTGGACGAGCGTTCCCGATCCGACACCTATCCCACCATGAAGATAAACGAACCGCAGACGCAAATCGAGCATGAGGCAACCGTATCGAAAATCGGGGATGAACAATTGTTTTATCTGCAAAGCCGAGGGGTAAATAAAGCGCAGGCGGAATCGATGATCGTCAACGGGTTCATTGAGCCGATTGTTAAAGAATTGCCGCTTGAATACGCGGTCGAGATGAACCGGTTGATCCAGCTCCAAATGGAAGGATCGGTCGGGTAAAGAGGGATACGCACGATGAAAACGATTTCCAAAAACACGATGATTATCCGGGAAATAACTTCGGGTGAAGTCCGCGATGATTTTGCCGTTACAAAAGGAGCAACGCTTACCGTCGTATATCTCGTCGCGGCAAAAACCGATATATCTATCAAACCGTCCGTGCATCTTATGGGGACGGGATCCGTTGCAACGGTTATAGGAATAATCGCGGGGAAAAAAGACGCGATGGTGAAGGTGAGTACATTACAACACCACAAGGCAAGGCAAACTACCAGTAATTTATTGGTGAAAAGCGTTCTCTCCGATGCCAGTCATTGCGCGTATGACGGCAGTATAGCGGTCGACAAATCCGCGCAGAAAACAGACGCGTATCAACGAAATGAAAATCTTCTGTTGGACGAAAACACACAGGCAACGTCTTCACCAGCCCTGGAAATTCTTGCAAACGACGTACGGTGTACCCACGGAGCGGTGGTTAAAACGCTTGATCATCAAGAACTATGGTACTTAAAAAGTAGGGGCATTGACGAAAAACGTGCGCGTACTATGATAGCAAGTGGATTCCTTAGCAGTGCACTGTCGCTTATTGGCGATGAAAAGGAAAAGGCAATGCTCGAGGAACGTGTCGATACATTTTATACAACTTATGGATAATCAGACACCGGTATGCAGTGTTGCGGATCTTCCGTCCGGAAGTATGCGAACCTATGGGGTGGGGGGCAGAAAAATCGCGTTGGCAAACGTTGACGGCGAATTTTTTGCGGTGGATGATGTCTGCTCGCATGAGCAGTGTTCACTGGGAACCGACGGGGCATTGGACGGCAATGTGATCGTGTGCGGTTGTCATGGAGGCATGTTCGATGTTACTTCGGGAGCAGTTATGGCACCGCCGCCGCCGTCATCCGTCCGTTCCTATCCCGTGAAAATAGTTGATGATAACGTATATGTCGCCGTTTGATGTTTTCTATGTTTGATGCAAAAAAAATACGCGCCGATTTTCCCCAACTTTCCCGTTTGATAAACGACAAGCCCATTGTGTATCTTGATTCCACCGCAACTTCCTTGAAACCGCAAACAGTAATTGATAAAGAAAACGAATACTATACCCGCTATACGGCAAATGTATTTCGGGGGATATACACAACCAGCGAGGAAGCCACTGCTGAATACGAAAAAACCCGCATGCTTACCGCCGAGTTTATCGGCGCCGTATCTGCCGATGAAGTGGTGTTTACGAGAAATGCGTCGGAGTCAATTAACCTCGTGGCGTATAGCTATGTACTCAATGAGTTTGCTCCGGGCGATCGGATACTTACCACCATCATGGAACACCATTCCAACTTTGTTCCGTGGCAACAGCTTGGCAGCCGTAAAGGAATCGATGTTGCCATCTGGTATGCCGATGAACAAGGATGCCTGGATATGAACAAGCTCGAGACACTCATCACCCCGAAAACTCGATTGGTTGCCCTTACCGCCGCGTCTAATGTACTTGGAACGCTTGTTCCGATCAAAGAAATTGTTCGAGCAGTAAAAAAACTCAATCCGAAGTGTTTGGTACTTGTGGATGCGGCGCAAGCGGTGCCCCATATGCCGGTCAATGTGCAGGAGTGGGGTGCTGACTTTGTCGTTTTTTCGAGTCATAAGATGTTGGGACCCACCGGGATCGGGGTGTTGTGGGCAAAAGCGGAACATTTGGAAGCCATGACGCCGTTTAACTACGGCGGAGATATGATTGCCGAGGTGCACATCGACAAAACCGTGTTTAAGGCGCCGCCCCATAAGTTTGAAGCGGGCACGCCGCACATCGCGGGAGTAATCGGGTTCGGCAAAGCGGTGGAATATCTCTCAACGCTCGGCATGGAGCATGTGCGCGCGCATGAGAAAGAGCTTGTTTCCTATGCCATGGAGCAAATGAAGCAAGTGGAGGGGCTTGATTATATAGGACCCAAAGACCCTGAAATTCGCGGCGGGGTATTTGCCATGACGCTTGCCGGCACCCACCCTCATGATATTGCTCAGCTCCTTAATGAAGAGAATATCTTTATCCGTGCGGGTAACCATTGTGCCATGCCGCTGCATGAAAGCTACAAAATTTCATCCACCGCCAGAGCGTCGTTTTATGTCTACACCACCCGTGAAGATATCGATCACCTGGTAGCGGCATTACAAAACGTTAAAAAAATGTTTTCCTAACATGGATCTCTACCGAGAGCAGATACTCGATCACTACAAGCATCCCCGAAATTTCGGACACCTGGAAGGGGCGGATGTGAAAAGCGAAGAAATCAACATGAGTTGCGGCGACCGCATCGTCATCGAACTCAAACTGACGCCGAACGGGGAATCGCCGCAAAAAATCATTGATATCCGTTTTAGCGGGGAAGGGTGTGCCATCAATCAGGCGTCGGCGTCGATGCTTACCGAGAAAGTGACGGGTATGGAAACTAGTGAAGTTATGAAACTTGATCTGTCGTTTGTGGAGTCACTTTTGGGAACAACGCTTACGCCGTCGCGGGTGAAGTGTGCCATCCTCCCTCTGGAGGCTATACAAAAAGCGATACAATCTGTAAGATAATTCATATTGAAAGCAACGATAGTTGCGGTATAGTACACGAATATGGATGCAAATGACCCTAAGGTAGTACGAAAAATCAGAAACCTCACCATGCGTATCGATCGCGATCTGTGTATCGGTGCCGCGACATGCATCGCTCTTGCGCCGAAAGCATGGGCGCTTGATGATGAAGCCAAAGCGATCATTTTGGACACCGCCTCCGAAGAAACCGATGATGCATTGCTTGAAGCCGCAAAAGGATGTCCCGTCATGGCCATCTTCTTAACCGACGAGAGCGGTAAACAGGTGTATCCCTAACGCGTGATTTGTCGATTGTTCCCCGACAACATACAATAGATACTATGGTCGATAACGTCACTTGGAAAATCGGCGGTGAAGCGGGATTCGGTATTATGTCCGCGGGCAACGTGCTTGCCAAAACATTCACCCGCGCCGGCTACCACATTTTTGCCGTCAACGATTATCCTTCGCTCATACGAGGCGGGCATAATGTCGTTTCCGTCCGTATCGGGAGCATCCCTTTTTCCGGCATCAACCGTGACCTTCATATTCTCGTTGCGTTAAACGCCGAAACGGTCGCCCTGCATAAAGATGAACTGAATCCCGGTGCGCTGGTGCTCTTTGACCCGTCCGAAAAAGAATGGACGGCCGCGGATTTTCCGCGGGAAGTGGTGCTTCTGCCGGTACCGCTTAAGGATATTATTACGTCCCTTAAGGCAGATTTAGTCATGCGCAATACCGTGGTTTTAGGAGCATCGGTAGCACTTCTTGGTGCTCCATTTGAAGCGCTGCTTTCCGTTATCCATGACCAGTTCATCCATAAAGGTCAGGAAGTGGTGGATCAAAATGAAAAAATAGCGAGAGCCGGTTATGACTACATAAAGGAACATTTTGCCGGAATGACGAGTATGCATCTTTCTCCCGGCACCGTTACCGAAAAACAACTCGTCATCAACGGGAGCGAAGCGGTCGGACTGGGAGCGATAAAGGCAGGACTTAAATTTGCCGCCATTTATCCCATGACGCCTATTAACGCCATCATCTCGTTTCTTGCCGACCACGCAAAAGAACTCGGCGTCGTGTACAAACAGCCCGAAGATGAAATCGCGGGAATAACGATGGCAATCGGCGCCTCGGTAGCCGGCGTTCGCAGTATGGTCGCAACCTCGGGCGGCGGATTCGCGCTCATGGTTGAGGGATTGTCGCTTGCGGGGATGATTGAGGTACCGCTCGTTATCGATTTGGGGATGCGGGTGGGTCCCGCCACCGGGATGCCCACCTATACGGAACAGGGAGAGCTCCTCTTTGCCGTCCACGCGGGGCACGGCGAATTTGCCCGAATTATTTTGGCTCCCGGAGATGCGGAAGAAGCCTACCATCTGACGATTGACGCCTTTCAGCTTGCGGACAAATACCAGGTGCCGGTGTTTGTGTTGACCGATAAATACCTTAATGAAAGCCAATGGTGCATGAAGCTTTCGCATTTCCAAAAGCCCGTGGTCATTGATCGGGGGAAACTGATTTTCGGTGATACGGGTAAACCCGAAGGAACGTTTGAACGCTATGATGCGAGTGTCGATGACGGCATTTCTCCCCGAAGCGTCCCCGGAACAAAAAACGGTCAATACTATGCCAATTCGTATGAACATGACGGCACGGGGCACGTCACCGATCATGCCGATAAACGACGCGAGATGGTCGAAAAGCGACTGCGCAAAGTACGATCGATAGAATCGGTCGTACCTCCTCCCGTCACCTACGGGGATGCGGATGCCGAGCTACTGCTTGTTACGTGGGGAACAACCAAAGGGGCGGTGATAAGTGCCATGGAAGCACTGCGATCGCAAGGGAAGAAGGTGGGGGTTGTGACATTCCCCTGGATTTATCCGTTCCCGGGAGCCGCTACCAAGGCACTGCTTGCAAAGGCAAAACGAACGATTGTGATAGAACAAAATGCGACCGGACAACTTGCCTGGCTAATCAGGGCGGAAACGGGTATCGACATTGCTGAAAAATTTATAAAATATGATGGGAGACCTTGGCTCCCGGAGGAGTTACTCGAAAAACTGAAATAGCAATGCGCGTTACATAATTACATGGCAAAACAAAAGGCGATGTAACGGAGAAACGATCAACGATTATGGCAACACTTACACCTACATCATATAACACCGGATTTCTTCCCACGTGGTGCCCGGGGTGCGGCGACTTCGGCATCTGGAAGTCCTTACAGGGAGCATTTGCGACGATGGGGATAGGTCCCGATGACGGGCTGGTAGTCTACGGTATCGGCTGCCACGGTAACATGTATGACTGGATGCGGATGTATGGGTTTGCGGGACTGCACGGACGCACGCTTCCCGTCGCCCAGGGAGCAAAACTCGCCAATCATAACCTTCCCGTGGTTGTGGTGTCCGGCGATGGGGATTGTCTGGGGGAGGGGGGAAATCACTTCATGCACGCCGCCAAACGCAATCCCGACATCACGGTTATCCTGCATGATAACCAGGTCTACGGATTAACGACGGGGCAGGCGTCGCCGACGGCAAAACCGGGTTTCAAAACCAAGTCAACGCCGGAGGGAGCAACCGATGCTCCCATGAATCCCTTAGCACTTGCTATCGTTACGGGAGCAACATTTGTCGCCCGCGGTTTTGCCGGAGACCTTCCCGGACTTACCGCCATCATGGTGGAAGCGATGAAGCATAAAGGATTTGCCGTGGTGGATGTATTACAGCCGTGCGTGACGTTTGACAAGGTACACACCTATCAATGGTACCGACAACGGCTTTATAAGCTGGAACAGGAAGGGTATACGCCCACCGATAAGCTCAAAGCGATTGAAAAAGCCATGGAGTGGGGGGACAAAATCCCGCTCGGGATATTTTACAAAGAAGAAAAGCCGACAAGCGAAGCATTGGAACCGGCACTCGCCGGTGAGCCGTTGGTGAATCTTCCCCTGGAAGTGGCGCATTGGGACAAACTTCTTAATGAATTCGTCTAACAGGTCTAACCCTATATAAAAATCAGGGGTTGACATTTATTTAGCACTAGTTATACTAGAGTGCTAAACACCTATGAGTACTTCACTGGATAACTTAAACCAAATTTTACCCGTCGTCCCGATTCGTGACGGCATTGTATTTCCGGGAACGGAAATGATATTGACCTTCGGCAGACAACGATCCGTTGCCGCCATAGAAGCTGCCCAAAATTCCGGCAAGCGCGTGGTACTGGTCATGCAACGGAATCCCAACATCAATGATCCGACCCCGAGTGATTTAAACCAAATCGGCACCGTCGGAGAAATCGTCCAGATGATGCGTAATGAGGGCGAAATAAACGCCCTGGTACGCGGTATCGCGAAGGTGGAACTTACGTCCTACGAAGCGGTTGAACCGTTTTTTGTGGCGCGGGTTGCGGAAGTTGCGGATGTAATTGAAGACGACGAAGAAACGAAGGCGCTGTTTAACCATCTGACCGCTCAACTCCGCCAGGCGGTGAAGCTCGGCAAGACCATGGACTTTCTGACGTTCATGAACATCATGTCGGGCATGTCGCCGGTGACGCTTTCCTACCAGCTGGCAGGGGTGCTTGATACCAAACCGAGTGAACGGCAGGAACTCTTGGAACTTAATTCCGTCAAAGCGCGGTTCGAGAAGGAAGCGTCCTATCTTGCAAAAGAAGTGAAAGTGCTCGAGCTTGAGCGCAAGATCGCCACCAAAACACAGGAGAAATTCGAAAAGAATGTCAAGGAACAGGTGCTCCGTGAGCGGATCAAAACGATCGAAAAAGAACTGGGCGATGACGATGAAAACAAAGAGTTTAAAGAGCTTGCCGACAAAATCAAAAAAGCAGGCATGCCCGTCGAAGTACGGGAAAAGGCAGAAAAGGAGCTCCGAAGACTCACCCAGATGTCCCAATACAATCCCGAGGCCTCCTACGTACGCACCTATCTCGATTGGCTTGTTGAAGTTCCTTGGAATGATGAAAATGTGAATAAGGTAAATCTTGCCGATGCGGAAAAGGTCTTAAACGCCGATCACTATGCGCTCGGTAAAATCAAGGAACGTATCCTCGAATTTTTGGCGGTCATGAAACTTCGCAACGCGTCCGACGAACTTTCCGACAAAGGAACGAAAACCGACAAAGACAAAAAAGAAGAGAAAAAAGGGAGCAAATCAGCTCCGACCATCCTCTGTTTCGTCGGACCGCCCGGCGTAGGAAAGACCTCTATCGGCAAATCCATCGCGAGGGCATTGGGACGAAAGTTCGTAAAAATGTCCTTGGGAGGTATACGGGATGAAGCGGAAATCCGTGGACACCGGAGAACCTATGTGGGTGCCATGCCGGGACGCATCATTCAGGGCATCAAACAGGCGGGAACCAAAAGCCCGGTATTCATGCTCGATGAAATAGACAAAGTGGGGGCGGACTTCCGCGGCGACCCATCATCTGCATTGCTTGAGGCGCTTGATCCCGAGCAAAATTACGCCTTTTCCGATCACTATCTTGAAGTTCCCTACGATTTGTCCGAGGTGTTTTTCATCACGACCTGTAATCAACTCGACACCATTCCGCCCGCGCTTCGCGATCGGCTCGAGATCATCCGATTTGCGGGCTATACCGAGGATGAAAAATATCATATCGCCAGTGACTACCTGTTCGAAAAACAGCGGGTGATTCACGGCGTACCGAAAGGAATCGTCGATCTTTCCGAAGAAGCCATGCGTGAGATTATACGGCGCTACACGCGGGAAGCGGGCGTACGTAATCTTGAACGCGAGGTGGCGACGGTATTTAGAAAAACCGCCAAAAAGATAGCGGAAGCCGACGGCAAGACGACCAAAAGGTACAAGATTACGCCCGATGATCTGCAAAGTTATCTGGGACCCACCAAATTTACCTCGTCCCTTGCGGAAAAGAAGGATGAAGTAGGTATGTCCACCGGTCTTGCCTGGACGGAGGCGGGAGGCGATATCTTGTTCATTGAAGTGGCCCTCATGCCGGGACGCGGCACTCTCATCCTCACGGGACAACTGGGAGAGGTGATGAAAGAATCCGCGCAGGCCGCCATGTCCTATGTGCGAAGTCGCTACAAGGCGCTTAAACTGCCGGAGAAATTCTATCAAAAACTTGACGTCCACGTGCACGTGCCGGAAGGTGCGGTTCCCAAAGACGGTCCCTCCGCGGGAGCGGCAATTGCTACCGCCATCGTGTCTGCCCTAAGCAAGAAAGCGGCACGACGACTGGTGGCCATGACGGGAGAAATCACGCTTCGCGGAAGGGTGCTCGAAATCGGCGGCGTCAAGGAAAAAGTAATCGCCGCGCATCGGGCGGGGATAAAAGAAGTGATACTTCCGAAGAATAACAAAAAAGATTTGGAGGATATTCCGAAAAAGGTATTAAGCGACGTGAAGTTTAACTTTGTCGAGCACATGGATGAGGTGTTGAAGGTAGCAATTCCCTCACTCAAGTTTTCCGCCAATGCGTAACGGCTATTGCAGGTAGTCGTAGATCAGTTTCGAAACATCGGCAAGTAATGCATCGGTGGCTTCTCCTTCCGCGGCGCCGTTGATAAATATGCCGACATAATAGGTGATTTTGCCGTCCGTGACGATTCCCGCATCGTGAATGATACCCACTTCCGTGCCGATTTTATGATACGTGACCGCTTTGTCGGGAAGTTTGGCGGGAAGACGGGTTTCGTGATCAGTGTCTTTAAAAAATGAGAGCATCTCCTGCGTGTGGGCACTGTCGGTTATCTTGCCCTCGTAGATCATACGGAATAATTTGGCGATATCCTGGTTTGAGGTGTTGTTTTTCACCATATCCGTTTGCGTAAGTCCCCACTGGGAGACGATTTCGGAAAGCCTGGGGAATCCGATAATGTGGTTAGCGAGAATATAGGCTGCCGTGTTATCGCTTTGTTTGATCATGAGTTTGGCAAGCGTTTTAATCGAGTAGACCGAGCCGGGTTTGTCATAACGGATAGATCCCGTGCCGTAGTCCTGGATGTCGGACGCCTGTAAGGTGATATCCCGATCAAGATCGATTTCGCCTTTCCCGGCAAGGTAATAGAGCGCGGCGATAATCGGTACTTTGTTGACGGATGCCGCAACAAAAATTTCCGCTTCACTTTGTCGGAGCGAAAAATCCCCGCCGTACTGCTCGACGATGACGGAGTAATCGTTCCAGGCGCCGTTAATCGTCTTTTCTATTTTTTCGGCAAGATCATCGGCACTTTTTTCTTTTTTGAAAAAGGTAAAAGATTTGGCGGGGGCTTTGGTGGGTTGTGCGACGGTAGGATCATCGGGGATAGGGGAGATCACCGTACTTTTGCTTCCCCCGATAAGTTTCACTGCCCCAATTACTACCCATCCGATAAACAGTAACAGCAGAATGAATCGTGGCCATCGGTTCTTTTTCTTCCGCTGCAAATCCATGCCAAGATTGTAACACTTTGTTGTAAATGTCTGATAGGAGCGATATACTCCGCCCAATGGCAACTGTGGAGCGACAAGACCATGCGTCGCGTGAGCAATTTCCGTTGTTTGATCCGGAACAGTATGTCCGTCGGATTGATGAGGCGAAAACCTTTATCAAAGAACGGCTCCCCGAAGGATTTGTCCCCAAAGTAGTGCTCACCTTAGGTTCCGGAGGTTTGGGAGTAATCGGCGATGAGATACAAAAAGTCGCAACGATTCCCTATGAAGACATTCCCGGGTTTCATAAACCCACCGTGGTAGGACATGCAGGCAACCTGATTGCGGGGTACCTTGAAGGAGTCCCGGTGATCGGTTATCAGGGACGACGGCATTACTACGAAAGCGGCGGACAACCCAACCAGGTCATCGCATTAAAGGATGTGGTGTTTCCCGTTTACGTCGCTCGTGCGCTGGGCGCCGATACGTATATTGCGACGAATGCCGCGGGAGGACTGGAGCTGAAGTTCAGGCCGGGTGACCTTATGGTAATCACCTCACACTTGGATATCCATTTCCCCAATGTACTACTCGGACCCCAGGTGCCGTTTATGGATGCCGAACGGTTCCAGCCGCAGCACGGGCAATATAATGCCGAATTGAGAGCGATACTTCTTCATGCGGCAACGCATGCGGGAGAAGCTGACAGAGTCCATGAAGGGGTATATGCGGCGCTGACGGGACCGACGTTTGAATCGGTTGCCGATTCGCAAGCGCTTCGGCGATCGGGAGTATCCGCCGTCGGCATGTCCACGGTGCCCGAAATCATCACGGCATCCAATATCGGCATGGAGACACTCGGGGTATCGCTGATCTCCAACGTCATTGCCCCCGACGGTACCAACGCGACCAGCCATGAGGAAGTGACGGCGGCACTCCAAGATCCCGCAACCAAAAACCGGGTCGCCAACCTTTTCCGCGAATTTTTCCGTATCTATAACGGTTCGCACTAAGCGGGATATACTATACCTATGCGTATTGCCATTCGTCGCGCAAAACTTTCCGATCTTGATGCAATCTGTACCCTTAGTCAGTCGCTCTTTGAACATGAGCGGCAATTTACCGATGAGTATGACATGGGATGGTCGCACGGGGCGGCGGGGAGAAAGTTTTTCACCAAAATGCTTCGGAGCAGAAAGGCATTTGTTCTGCTTGCGATTGCCGATGAAAAAGTTGTCGGCTACATTCTGATAAAATTCCTCACCTTTTCCTGGCGGGTATATAACCCGATTGCCGAGCTTACGAACTTGAGCGTTGACCCTATGTATCGCGGGCAGGGAATAGGTACCAAGCTGTTTGAGAAGGCGGCGGAAACGGCAAAAAAGCGCGGCGCCAAACGCATGAGTGTCGAAGGACTGCATGATAATGTGCGTGCCATAAAGTTTTACCAAACCCAAGGCTTCCGCCACTTTAGCGATACCCTGCTTCTTACCCTGACATAACCTCGCTCGGTTTGGCACATCGGAGTGTGATAAAATATGACATACGCGCCCCGTTCGCAATCCAGGAGTGAACGAGCAGAGTCATCGAAGCGAGTACTACTCCTGGTGAGTGCCACGTACCCGTGGCCAGTCCAGCGCAATTAACAACTAAATATTGCCCCGTTCGCAGTCCAGCGCTTAATGAGCGAATGCATATTCGCGAATCGTAGCGCTGGTGAGTGTCGCGTAACCGCGACCTAGCGGCCGGGGAAGTGATTGATAGCAGAGTATTTAACAATTTAATACGCCCCGTTCGTCTAGCGGCCTAGGACGATTCCTTCTCAAGGAATAAATCGCCGGTTCGAATCCGGCACGGGGTACTCACAAAATAATCCGGCACATTGCCGGATTTTTTTTGTGAATATTCGCATGCGCGAATTTGAACCGGCTAGCCGGTTCGCCGTCCAGCGTTTAACGAGGGGAGTCTTCGACACGAGTCGTAGCGCTGGTGAGTGCCGCGTAACCGCGGCAATCCGGCACGGGGTACTTACGCAATCTCCTCACATTTAGCCCTATAGTACGTTCTCCGTGGTATAATTTGTTTTCATCGCTATGGCAAAAGAACGTCCTCAAATATACGAGCACCTCGTCGTGTCAGACGAAATGGTCGAGTACGCGCGTGTGCTCCGATCCGTTGCAAAAGGGGGGAGTAACGTTGTCGAGACTGCGGATTGGACGGTACAGAGTTTTTCGCATGCGCGCTATGCTGCGGATTGCGTGTATCATCCTGGCGGCACCGAACAGGCGGTATTTTCGTTTGTCATGGCGGAGCGCCGCCAACAGATAGAGATGGAAAACACGCATCGCCGTGCACGGGGAGGAAGCGGAGTGAGCGCGTTTTCCCACCTGGAACACATGGCGGCAGCCCTTTCCCGAATGGAGAATAAACCGGTATGGATGACCTATCCGCTATACGGACAGAAAGATACCGAACAATTTCTCCTCCGTCGCGGCTATACCAAAGTGCTCTATTTCCCCATCGGTTCACTTATCCCAGCCCCTGCATTGGCATGGACGTACGCCGCATAACTATTTCATTTCGATTATCAAACACCGGGTGGGGAATGACCGTTATTTCTCCGACGGGATAAATATCCAGCAGAGGATATAGGGGATGATACCGGGAACGCCTCCCGGAAGGAGGGCAAACACCCACAGCAATCGGACGAGGGTTACGTCGACATTGAGATAGTTTGCCACCGCCAAACATACACCGGCAATTTTCCTGCCTTTTTTGGGACGAACTAACTTTTTGACCGCTGCCTGTGCCATACTTCCTTCAGTATATATCGATATATTTCCCGCTGTACAGCGGTTCCGTGGTATAGTGGAGGGATTATGGCAGAGTCGTCGGAACAACCTACAACGCGTGAGCTCCTCCCCGCGCCTTCCAAAGAGAAGGAAACAACCATCGCGAGTTTCCGTGAGAAGCGACTCGTTATGTGGAAATCCATGGTGGAGACCATGAAACAGCATCCGAATATTTCCCGGGTGCTTTCCGCGGCGGTCAATGCCACCGTGGGATCGTACGTAAAGTTAAGCGCGGAGGCATACACGGGAAAAACCATAGACCAGCAAAATCTCACCCCGCTCGGAAGAATAGTCCATGCCTTTATCGTGGGAACGGGACTTGCTTCATACGGGCTTATTGCCGCAGGGAGACCGGAAATTGCGGCGATTACGTACGGATCGTCGTGGGCGGCGTATGCGTTGATGTACGGACCGGAAATTATCGCGCCGACGCTTCGCGCGGCGGCAAAGGGTATCGAGACAAAGCATCAGACTACCGCAAATATTTTGCAAACGGTCGCCGCGGTGGTAGAGAAACCGAAGAAATTGTTTTTTAAGGTATAACCATGGACGAACTGAACGAGATTATCGAGCAACTTATCTCGCTAGGCGAAGATCGGGATGAGTTGGAATTTTGGCGCACGGTGGCACCTTCACTGCCACCGGACAAGCGAGAGGAGCTTCTCAACAATCTGACCGAAGAACTTCAAACACTCCAAAAGCCGTCCGCATCGTAACGTTTCCCCAGTAGATGAGAATGGGTGTCTTTGATATACTATAGGGTATGTCAATAGAACACGGCGATGAGCTACTCAGCAAAATGTTCCCTCGGGCACGGTTTATTGATCGCATAGAATCTATCGTGTTGCAGGAGGGAAACGATGCGATCCATGTATATCCACGGGAGTTTACGCTCAATCATATCGCACTCTATCAGGCACATACGGAAGAGTTGGCGAGGATGGTGGAACACGCAGATACCCGTGTTGCGGTCGCCGGCCAACGAATTCCCGTGCGTATTAACCGTATCCGTTCGATTCACACCCTTCCGGATGATCGGGTATTTACCCGTAGCAGATATGCCGGTCCGTTTTCGCTTGATACCTGTCTCGGAAAATGGGGATTACCACGGTGGTTTAGCATTGCAAAACCATCCAGTAAACTGATTCGCGAATTGGATATCGCAATTGATAAAGCGGTCGTGCACGACGTCGGCTATGACAATATTCCCAATGAATTTGAACTTGCTACCAAAAATATTCACATTGAGCGGGCGGGATTTACGATTGTCGATATTGCCGCCATCCTGGAACGGATATGGTAATTTCGGTAACCCCGCATGCAGACGGTGCTATACTGACCGTATGTCCTGGTTTGTTTATGCAGTACTTTCGGCGATTTTTGCAGCCCTTACCGCAATTCTTGCCAAAATAGGCATAAAAAACGTCGATTCGAATCTGGCGACCGCAATCCGCACGATCGTTATCCTCATCTTTGCCTGGGGCATTGTGTTTTGGCAGGGAACGGCGAGCAAACTCTCTTCAATCTCCAACTATTCGCTTGTTTTCCTCATCCTTTCCGGGATTACCACCGGGCTTTCCTGGCTTTTTTACTTTCGCGCGCTCCAATTAGGGAAAGCGTCCCAGGTTGCTCCCATCGATAAATTGAGTTTGGTGCTCACTATCGTGCTTGCAGCCGTGCTTCTTAAGGAAAAAGTGAGCGCCTCGATCGTTGTCGGCGGGATTCTTATGGCCATCGGAGCCATACTGATTAGCCTCGGCTAACCCCTGAATTGAGGCTAATTGCGGAGTGTTTCTTTCTTGACAAGCCAAAATTTGTTTGAGACAATCTAACCTACGTCTGAAGGCTGTATAGCCGAAAGATAACGAATTTATCGCTCCCCGGCATTAAATACCGTGGGGAGTTTTTTTTAAACGAGAGGATAGTATGAACAACAATCATATTGTGGTCACCAAAGAAGGATTAGATGCGCTCAAAGCGGAATATGACGAACTGACAAACGTCAAACGCCCTGCGGCGGTTACCCGGCTTGCCAATGCCCGTGAACAGGGAGATTTGTCGGAAAACAGCGAATACACCGATGCCAAACAGAATTTAGCCTTCATTGACGGCAGAATTGCCGAGCTTGAAGTCGTACTCCATGACGTACAGGTCGTCACCACCCACACCAAAGGCCACGTGGATGTCGGATGCAAAGTCACGCTTCATATAAACGGCAAAAAAGAAGTCTTTACCGTCGTCGGAGAATGGGAAGCCGACCCGTCAAGCAAGAAGATCTCTCACGAATCGCCGCTTGGCAAGGCACTCCTTGGCAAGAAGGTAGGCGAGCAGGTTGAAGTGGAAGCGCCGGCGGGCAAGATCCACTACAAGGTTTTACATATAGAGTAAAACCCAAAAACATTGAAACCGAAACCCGCCGAAAGGCGGGTTTTTAGTACGAAAGCGCATAATAAGGAAAAAATCGCAGCACAGAAAATATATATCAACATATCTATGAACAACGGCATCGTGATAATCAAGAAGACGAAGAAGCAATCCCCAACCGGGAGGGCTCTTCGTGGAAGATAGCTAAAGCGTATATTTCCAAACGAAAACCCCTCCGCAAGAGGGGTTTTTTGATGGATAGTACTCCGACAAAGCGGGATGAACGTATAAAAAATTTTTAAGAAAGGAATCACTATGACAGAACGAATTGAAAATACAAACACGGGAAGTACCGGAGGATTAGGGTACAGTTTGCGGTCCTACGATCGCGCGTATTGTAACTATCCCGGAGTAATCCATGATGCGGATACGGTAAGGCGGCTTTTCCGTATCGGTCAGCATATTATTACCCGAAGCAGGCATAACGTCACCCGCGGGGTGCTGCGTGCCGTGGTGCCTTCGAGTGTAATGGAGCAACTCGCGGACACTCCCGAAACCGCAGGGAATATCGAGGCGGCAGTGCCGACCCGATATGCTACCCGCGCCAACAGCAGGAGGAGCGAACCGCTTTGGATGATGCTCGCCGCGATAAATAACGGGAATCGGGCGCCTCTCTTTCCCGTCCGAGATATGGTACGTGTTGTAGAGAGTGAACGAAAAGCACCCTCGATCCCTCCCGTCGATCGCATCATGTCGCTTCGTCGTGACGGGTATCGGTTTATCTCCGATATTCCCGAAGAACGAATCGGAGAAGTGGAAACCCTGTGGGGAAACAGTTTCGAATGGAGCAGGTCGGGCATTTTAGATCTCCGGGATAAACTGCGTGCGGCGATCGGCGTGCCGAAACGATCCCGCACCGTGTGGTTTTCGGGAATCGTTGAACCAGAACACAATACGCTTGCCGCGATAGCCACCGCGGAACGACTCGACATCCCGATTGCGGAAGGTGTTTCCGTTCCTATCGTCGAAAGTACCGAGTGGCGGCGTGCCGATCATATCACTCAGCACGGACTTACCGCCGCAGCCGTATCACATCTTCACGCTAATGTTGTGGAGGATCTGAACGGACTCGCCCCCACGATTATCGCGGAAACAAACTTCCGATCCGGGGCGCACCGGGTCGGGTTTGCATCGGGAATGGACGTACCTGCCCGTTCTGTTTTCGGGGCGGATATACCGCAAATGCTTATTCAAAACGTTCGCGTGGGTGACGGATTACCTCCCGACGGCGAGCGGGACTTTACGCTCCTGCATATCCCTGACGAGTCATTACAAACCTATTATCATGACGCATCACGGGAAGTGATGCTGAAAGGAGATCTATGATCGTTGTTTATCCGTCCCGTCACATTCGGCATGTGCCGCCGTCAGAAATATTTAACGGCAACCGGGAACCGCATGCGGAGGTACCCGATCGTATCGAGCATATCCGTGCATCGGTATGTTCGATTGCGGGTACCCGATGCATCGAGCCGAAACCGTTGGTGCTTTCCCGCATTGAGGCGGTGCATGATCGAGCCTATGTCCGTTATCTTGCGGAGGCGGCAAAAGCGGCGGGAAGCGCGTATGTGTATCCATCCGTCTTTCCGTTCGCCGGAAGGGAAACGACAAAAAATCCCGTTGCCCGCAGGGGACAATACACATTTGATCTCTATACGCCCGTAAGCAACACGACCTATCGTGCGGCGTGCGACTCGGCGATGGCCGCGGTTACCGCGGCATCACTGGTGTCGGGAGGGGAAAACGTAAGTTACGCATTATGTCGTCCTCCCGGTCATCACGCCGAATATGCGCGAATGGGCGGCTACTGTTACTTCAACAACGCCGCAATCGCCGCCGAGTATTTGCGGAGCCGGGGAAATGTTGCGGTACTGGATATAGACGTACATCACGGAAACGGCACCCAGCATATTTTTTACGGAAGACGTGACGTTTTGACCGTGAGCATCCATGCCGATCCCGATGATAAGTTCCCGTACTTTAGCGGCAGCGCAAATGAGCGGGGGAGCGGAAGAGGGAAAGGGTACAACATCAACTATCCGCTTCCCATAGGTACCCGGGATCGTGCGTATCACCCTGTGTTACTTCGGGCAATTTCGGTGATCCGTCGTTTTGCACCGCGATATCTTGTGGTGTCGGTAGGCTACGACGCGCATGAACTTGATCCCATCGGCGGGTTGCGACTGACGACGGGGTATTATCGCCGTATGGCGGCAACCATTGCCGCGTTGGGCATCCCTACCGTGTTAGTGCAGGAAGGGGGATACAACACCGCAAAACTCGGCGAGGCAGCAAAAACATTCGTGTCGGGATTTTTGGGTACCGATTGAATAGATCAAAGTAATATACGATAATCGGAGTACGCATATGGCAACAATTGATACACTGAAAAAAATACGACTGGATAAGTTAGACGTCCTAAAGAACCAAGGGATAAATCCTTATCCTGCAACGGCTCGACGGGATCAACGGATCTCGGATGCGCGTCAGTCACCGAAAAAAGAAGTTGCGGTGGCGGGAAGAATTCGCGGACTCAGAGGGCACGGCAAAATCATGTTTGCCGATTTTGCCGATGAGAGCGCGAAAATACAGCTTGTTTTTAAAAGTGATTTGGTACATGAGCACGCCTTTAAGCTGTTGCCGAACCTTGATATCGGTGACTTTCTTTCGGTTCAAGGAACCGTTGACACCACGCAGGCGGGAGAAATTTCAATTTTTGTTGCCGATTTTCAAATTATTTCCAAATCTTTGCGTCCGCTCCCCGATGAGTGGTATGGCCTAAAAGATGTTGAAGAACGATATCGACGGCGGCATTTGGATTTGCTGCTTAACCCCGATGTAAAAGCAACGCTTGATAAACGATGGAAGATCGAACAGGCGATACGCACGTTTCTTTGGGGAGAAGGCTATACGGAAGTTGAAACGCCGATTCTTCAGCCGTTATACGGGGGAACGAATGCTAAGCCCTTTACTACGCACCTTAACGCGCTTGACGTAAATTTTTACTTACGGATCGCGCCTGAGCTTTACCTCAAACGGCTTATTGTCGGCGGCTACGAGCGCATATTCGAAATCGCGAGAAATTTCCGCAATGAAGGAATGGACGCCACGCATCAACCCGAATTTACGATGATGGAATTTTACGAGGCGTATGCGGATTACCATCGGATCATGGATCTTACCGAAGACCTCATCAAGCATGCCGCACAAGCGGCGAATCAAAGTTACATGATCACGATCGACGGAAAATCCATAGATATTTCCGGCAAATGGCGCCGCATTACCGTGGATGAAGCGCTCAAAGAATACGCGGGCATCGATTGGCAAAAAATTTCGGAAGAGGAAATCAAAGCCCGACTCGAAAAAGCCGGCGTGCAGGTCACGGGCGAGTGGAGTAGGGACAAGGCACTGTTTGCGCTCTATGACCATTTTGTGACGCCGAAACTTATCGAACCCACTTGGGTAATTGATTATCCGCGTGCCGTAAGCCCGCTTTCCAAAGAGCACCGTACCAAAGAAGGACGCGTCGAACGGTTTGAAGGATATGTCGGAGGAAAAGAGATTTGCGACGGGTGGAGCGAGATTAACAGCGGGTTAGAGCAACGATCAAGGTTTGAACAAGAACAACGCAACATGAAGGCGGGGGATGCGGAGGCACAACCGCTCGATGAAGATTTTATTCAATCACTCGAATACGGTATGCCTCCGCTTGGAGGGATCGGTATCGGTATCGATCGGTTGGTGATGCTTATTACCAACACCTGGATGATTCGCGAAGTGATTCCGTTCCCGCTTATGCGTCCCGAATCGATTTCCGGCACGGTCGCCGCGGTTTCCCTGAAAAAAGGTGAGGATAAGGATACAAGTGTATCGAAAAAAGTCGCGATGGATCTGTTGCATGAGCATACGAAGAATGAAAATTTGCGGCGCCATATGTATGCCGTGGGATACGCCATGCGCGCACTCGCGGAAAAACTCGGTGGGGACTCAGACACCTGGGAAGTCATGGGGTTACTCCATGATGCCGACTGGGAAAAGACAAAAGATGCCCCGCACGAACACACCAAACTTACCCTTTCGTGGCTTGCCGAAAAAGGAATACGCGAGGGCAGATTGGTGCACGCCCTCATGTCCCACAACAGAAAACATACGGATCTCGCCGAACTTGAGGGACTCATGGAATGGGCGCTGGAAACCGTGGATGAACTTACCGGATTTATCGTGGCCGTTACTCTTATGCGCCCCGAAAAGAAACTTGAAAGCGTTGATGTTGGGGCAGTCATGAAAAAATGGAAAATGAAAGCATTTGCCGCGGCGGTGGATAGGGATCAAATCGCCCAGTGTGAAGAAAAACTGGGGATTCCGCTTGAAGAATTCATCACGATCACCCTTACCGCCATGCAGCAGCATCACGAAGAACTGGGACTATAATTTTTTCGTCCCACCGTAGCTGGTGATATATGAAAACGCAAAGGAAAAAAAGCGGGCGCCGTTCACCCCGTCGCGCATTTACCCTCTGGAAGCCATTACTCTGGGGAAGTCTGATAATCACCGCACTTGCTGGGCTTGCCTGGTTTGTACTGCTTCCTTCGACGCAATATAAACTCCGGCGCGCGCTTATCCAGCGCAAATATCCCGATGCGAACCAGTATCGTCGCCCCGTATTCCCACTTCAATTCGCAGAATCCTCACCGGTACAGCGAACTTATTATCTGTATCGTCTTTCGACATCGCAGGGAACGCTTGCCGAAATATATCGGAAAGAAGATGCGCCGTGGCGGACGAGTGCCATCGTGAGTGACGGCGTCATATACGTCGCGGACGGAAAAACGCTTTATGCGTTGCGCGGTGCATCAGGGGATAAAGAAAAGATGTATGAAATCTCCGGCGATAACACGGCGCTTTATCTGGTAAATAGCGCAGACGACGGCGTATACACGGTCAGATTCAACGATGAAACGGATTATTCCCAAGATATGCAGGTATCAAAATTTAATCCGATGCAAAAAACGGTAAATTCTTTTGCGACACTGCACCCCGATATTTACGAATCGCCCTCCATGGTAATTCCGGGAGAGTATCCGACGCTTATTACCGGCGGCGGTGACGGGTGCGGCGGCGGTCATCGGGTATTGCAGTACCGGGATGGGGATCAGAAACAGATTGCCCGGTTCGGCGAGGGCTGTGTGGAAGGTCCCCGCTATATCGGCGTGATGAACGACACGACAAAATTGCTCGCCGCCTCTCCTTTATCGCCGATTGACGGCGAAAACGGTCCGTTTTACTGCAATTATGACGTCCTTTATTCACACGATATCAAGAGCGGCGGAGTGACGCCTATTATCGATATGAAGCCGATCCCCGGATGTATTCGCGATATGACCTATGATCGCATCACCAATCATGCCGCAATCATCACCGACGCGACGATATATATCGTCGATATTGCAAAGGCTGCGGTGGTGAAAACACTGGCAAACGCAGATGCTCATCCGTATAATTTCAGCCAATACGGCGGCTTACTTGTCTCGTATACCGATGAACCGAATGACAAACATATCACCGTTACCGACATCATGAAGGAAGCATCTGTCGACGTTTCATGGGATTATCGATACGGGAGGTTTCCGTCTTTTGTGGGGAGAATCGGCGACGATGTGCTGATTAGTACCTACGAAACGAAGACTAAATAATGCAAAAACTGCTTATTGCCACTACCAACCCAGGAAAACTTGCGGAACTCCGATTGTTTCTCCGCGACGTTCCCGTAACGCTCATAGGTCTTCAGGATATCGGGATCACGACAGGTATTGCGGAAACGGGCAAAACCTTTGAGGAAAATGCGGTGTTAAAGGCGAAGTATTATCACGATGTATCGGGACTTATGACGCTTGCCGATGACGGCGGCTTTGAAATTGATGCATTGGGAGGAGAGCCGGGAGTGCACTCTCACCGTTGGAAGAACAAAGATCGTGAAGACACCGATGAAGAACTTATCGCCTATACGTTGGAGCGGTTGCGCGACGTACCGGAAGGAAAACGCGGTGCACAACTTCGCTTGGTGTTGGCGCTCGTGACGGAGACGGGAACTCTTCAGACTGCAACAGCGAGTGTGAGAGGAATTGTCCCGGTGTCACCGGCAAATAAACTGACGCCCGGGTTTCCGTATCGGTCACTCCTTTTTCTCCCCGAAATCGGCAAGTATTATAACCATGATGAGTTAACCCCTAAAGAAACGGAAACATATAACCACCGGAAAAAGGCACTCGATATGCTCATCCCCTTTATCATGCAGGAATTGACGAACGGAACCAATCCCGTATAATAGAGGATGAAAGGCGTTTGAGACAGCCTCCAACTGTCAAGCCTCTCGGTGTCGCAACCGGGACGGATGAGCCCGTAACGCTCTAAATCAAGAACTTGTTAGGGTGGCACCTTCCCGCCTCAGCGGGACCATAACACGCAGATTTTTGCGTGTTTTTTTATGGTATAAAGGAGGATATATGTTAGATATAAAATTTATTCGGGAAAACCTCGAACTCTGTAAGACAGCGGCGGTCAATAAAAATCGTGTCGTCGATTGGGACGCGTTACTTGCCCTTGATGAACAGCGCCGTGCGCTTATCGGTAAAGCGGAAGTACTGCGTGCGGAGCGAAACGACGTCAGCCGCACCCGTTCAGAGGAAAGTATCGCCCGCGGGAAAGCATTAAAGGAAGAACTCAAAGCACTGGAGGAAACGTTACGGATGACGGAAGAGAAATTCTCGCAGGCAATGTTTACGGTTCCCAATGTGCCCGATCCGACGGTCCCGGTAGGGAAAGACGAATCGGAAAATGTGGAGATAAAAAAGTGGGGAGAACCGACAAAATTTTCCTTCACTCCCAAAGATCATATCGAACTTACTAAGTCGCTTGATCTTATCGACTTTGAACGCGGGGCAAAAGTCGGCGGATCGCGCGCGTACTTCCTCAAAAACGAAGCGGCACAAATGGAGCTTGCGCTCATGTATTACTGCCAGATGAAGCTGGTTGCCAAAGGGTACACCCCGCTTATCGCTCCCAGTATGGTCAAAGAGTACACCTTTTTCGGGAACGGACAGTTTCCGTGGGGGCGTGATGAGGTCTATGCGCTTCCGAAAGATGAATTATACCTTGCCGGAACTGCGGAAGTTCCCGTCACCGCGTATTATAGTGACGAGGTGTTAAGCGAAAAAGACTTGCCGAAGAAATTCGTCGCCTTTTCGCCCTGTTTCCGACGCGAGGCGGGCAGTTACGGCAAAGATACGAGAGGGGTCTATCGATTGCACCAATTCAATAAAATCGAACAAGTAATTATTGCACCCAATGAAACGAACAATTCTCTTACTCTTCATGAGGAATTGCTCGCGAACGCAGAGGAAATTCTGCAAGACCTGAAGTTGCCGTACCGGGTGCTTTTGATGTGCACCGGCGATATGGGGGAACCGCAGGTAAAAAAATATGATGTGGAAACCTGGATGCCGGGAAGAAATGCCTACGGGGAAACCATGTCCAACTCGTTTATGGGCGACTTTCAGGCAAGGCGACTCAAAATCCGCTATAAGGCAAAGGACGGCTCGATGAAGTTCTGTCATACGTTAAACAACACGGCAATCGCCAGTCCGCGTATACTGGTCGCGATTTTTGAGAATTACCAACAGGAAGACGGGTCGATCCTTATTCCCGAAGTGCTTCAGCCGCTCATGGGCAAAAAGAGTATCAGCCGGTAACGGTTTTCGTGTGATAACGACGGCGTATCCTGATGCCTAAGGGGAGGACGGTAAGAACCGATGCGATACCGAGTACGGTGAACATGGCTTTTACCCCGCCGAAATATTCCATAACGGGTGTTGAGATAAGGGCAAATCCCACGACGGTGAGCGATATCAGCATGGAAAGCGTGGAAATCGCGGTTGCTCTGTTTTTCGATTCATAATGTTCGTTGACGTATCCTCCCAGGATCACCCACCGTGCACTGGAGGCAAATATACTGATTGCCACCGCAACGACGGCAAGTTCTTTCGTGAGAAAAATTCCCGGCAAGTAACAAAGCATCATGGCAATGGGGAAGAAAAGGTATGCCCGTCGTTTGGTAACGATAGTTTTCAGATGCAGGGCGCCGAATAGCACACTACTGTTAAACAGCCGGATCGATGCCACGATGATGCCGATATAAAACGCCGAGTACCCGATGGTGGTAAGAAGCGAGGTGTTATAAATCATCATCGCCGACCAGGTGATACCTCCAACTCCCACATAAAATAACGATATATCGCGGATATAGGGAGTTTTAAATATCTCATGGAATCCCCGGCGGAATTGTCGGATGTAGCGAACCAGGGTAAATTTCTCCGTATCGACCGACGGCTCTTTAAACCAGAAACTTAACACGAGTGCTCCTGCATAGGCGGCGGCAGAAGCGTAGATTGCCGTCTCATAACCCCATAAACTCAACACACCGCCCGAAAGTATTGCTGCGGCAAACGACAGTTGAAACAGTAACGACGCCTTAGAAGCGACCTTCGGGTAGTGCTCGTCACGACCGTCCTGTTTTAACGAGTCATAGATCAACGCTTCCTTGGCACCCGATATGAACGAATCTCCGATGCCGGCAATAATCGCATAGATGACAAAATCGCTAAACGAGTGGGATGACGCATACAGCAGTATGCTCACCAAAACAATAATCCTTCCGATGATCACCGATGCCCGTTTCCCCAAAAGGTCGGCAACGGCGCCCGTGGGAAGTTCTGCGATAAGCTGTGTTCCCTGTACGATTGCTTCAATAATCGCGATCTGGGCAAGGGTGATGTATTGCAGTTCAAACGCCACCCAGACGGGCATATGAAAAATAAGCCCGTTAAAGCACTCCGAAATATAATAAATTTTTTCGTTTCTTGTTGATAATTTCATGGACAATTTTCCCATTATACCGCCGATGACGGATTTCGTGTTGTGCGCTGACGTACGGATAAAAAATATCCGCGTATGTGGTAAAATACTTCAATCATGTTTAAGTTCCTCTCAAAGCTTCTCGACAGTAACGAAAAAGAGATACAAAAACTCAAAGCGCTGGTCGAAAAAATCAATGCTTTAGAGCCTGAAGCCAAAAAACTCAAAGACACTGAGCTGGGCAAAAAGACCATTGAGTTGAAACAGCGGCTCAAAAACGGGCAAACGCTTGATGAGATTTTGCCGGAAGCGTACGCATTGGTGCGCGAGGCGGCATTTCGCGCCATAGGAGAACGGCACTATGACGTGCAGCTTATGGCTGCCATTACGCTCCATCAGGGAAAGGTTGCGGAACAAAAAACGGGAGAAGGTAAAACGCTTTCGGCTACTCCCGCACTTTACCTGAACGCCTTAACGGGCAGGGGCGCGCACCTTGTGACCGTCAATGATTATCTCGCCCGTCGTGATGCCGGTTGGATGGGTCCTATTTATCATTCGTTGGGGCTTAGCGTCTCCGCGATCATCAGCGAGCAGTCATTCCTGTACGATCCCGAATACTCCGCCCCCGATACGACCGATTGGCGTCTTACCCATTTGCGGCCCGTAAGCCGCAAGGAAGCGTACTTGGCGGACATCACCTACGGCATCAATTCGGAATTCGGCTTCGATTACCTTCGGGACAACATGGTGAGCGATATGAGCCAACTTTCACAGCGGGAATGGCATTACGCCATTATCGACGAAGTCGACTCGATTTTAATCGACGAGGCAAGAACGCCCCATATCATCTCGGCGCCCGCCGAAGAAGCGACCAGCAAGTACTATGATTACGCAAAACTGGTCGATAAGCTCGTCAAGGAAACCGATTACAGCATCGATGAAAAACTGCGGACCGCGCATCTTACCGATCACGGGATACTTAAAGTCGAAAAAATGCTTGGGCTGGGGAATATTTACGAAACAAGCTTTGAAACGGTACATCATATTGAGGCGGCATTGAAAGCCCGAGCGCTTTACCACCGGGAGAAAGAATACATCGTCAAAGACGGGCAAGTGGTGATTGTTGACGAATTTACGGGTCGCCTCCTGAACGGCAGACGGTTTTCCGAAGGTATCCACCAGGCGATTGAGGCAAAAGAAGGAGTAGCTATCCAACAGGAAAGCAAAACGCTTGCAACCGTCAGTCTGCAGAACTACTTCCGCATGTACGAAAAGCTTGCCGGTATGACGGGCACCGCATCCACCGAGGCGGAGGAATTCAAAAAGATATACAACCTGGACGTCGTGGTTATGCCGACACATCGGGCACAGGTTCGTGAGGATTTCCCCGACATGGTGTATAAAACGACGCGGGCAAAATACACGGCGATAGTGAGTGACATCATCGAACATCACAAAAAGGGGCAGCCGGTGTTGGTGGGTACGACCTCGATTGATAAAAACGAAATCATCAGCGAGGCATTAAAGCGCAAAGGAGTACCGCATCAGGTGTTAAATGCCAAAAATCATCTCCGGGAGGCCATGATTATCGCCGATGCCGGAAAACTGGGAGCCGTCACGGTTGCCACCAACATGGCGGGACGAGGCGTAGACATTATCCTCGGAGGACCAAAGAAAGAAAAATGGGAATATGAAAATCCCAAAGAATGGGAAAAAGATCTGGCCGAATGGAAGAAAAGCCATGAGGCAGTACAGCGGGCTGGAGGCCTGTACGTCATCGGCACCGAGCGGCACGAATCGCGCCGTATCGATAACCAGCTTCGCGGACGAAGCGGCCGTCAGGGAGATCCGGGAGCGAGCAGATTTTATGTATCGCTCGAAGACGACATCATGCGGCTTTTCGGCGGCGATCAGGTATCACGACTTATGGATGTGTTTAAGCTTCCCGAGGATGTTCCGCTTGAGCATCCGATGGTATCGAGAGCGCTCGAGCAGGCGCAGATGAAGGTGGAAGGATTCCACTTCGATAACCGAAAACATTTGGTCGAATATGATGATGTCTTAAATAAACATCGTGAGATTGTCTATAGGAGGCGTCGCAAGGTTCTGGAAGGGGAGAGTCAGAAGGATGCGATTATGAAGAAAGTCGCCGACGAAATTGCCGCATTCACGGCGGTGCACGGCAGCGATTCGAGCGCCATCGACCGGGAGAAAATGGTCGCGGAATTTGTGGCCATCATCCCGTTTGATCCGGCGAGTCAGGAACAACTCCTCACCCAGCTGAGACAGTTTCATACCACCCATGAAATTACCGAATTTTTGAGTAACCTGGCGGCGGATCTTTATGCAAAGCGGGAAGAGCAATTAACCCCCGAAGTCATGCGGCAGGTGGAACGGTGGGTAAGTCTGCAGGTGATGGATAGTTTCTGGATGAACCATCTTGATGCCATTGATGATCTTCGGGAGGGTATCGGACTGCGAGGCTACGGGCAGCGTGATCCGCTGGTCGAATACAAAAACGAGGCGTTCTCCCTGTTTGAACGACTGCTTTCCAGCATAGACAGCGAAATCGTGCACCGGATATTTAAAGTACAGGTGCAGATGGCGCCTCCCGGGCAAGAGGCGGGTGCGTCATCCACGGGGGATAAAAAAACGTCGAGTCCGTTGCCGATTCCCAAGAAACGGATGCAAACCAACGCACCGACGTCTGAGGTGTCGAATAATCCGATATCGTCCGATAAAATCGGGCGCAATGATCCTTGTCCGTGCGGCTCGGGATTAAAATACAAGAAATGCGGACTCATTAACGCGCCGCAACATAAGAAGTAGTTAGGGTGCTTTGATTAACTCCGGATTTGCCCCATCAAGCTCAAAAATTTTCCCCAGAAGATTGCCGTAGTAGCCATGATTTTTGTGCTCGGGATCGCATCATTGTTGCTTGTAAGGGAGGGTAATGTATAACGAGGTGTTTGGCTCCGTCATGAGCGGCGTTGCCACATGGTGTTAGGTTACCCCTCTTCTCGGATTACCTGACATCACCAAAAAACTCTGTGTTATAATCTTTTTCATATGAATAGCGAAACAAAACTTTTTGCGGGTATTATTGCGGCAACCTTTGTGATTATCGTCGGCGCGGCGTTTGTCTTTAGCAGGCCGACTAACACTCCTCCCGTTGATCCCAAGCTCCTTGTCAACGAAAACAGCTATAAGACCGGTTCGGGTTCCGCGGTAACCCTTGTTGAGTTCGGGGATTTCCAATGTCCTGCCTGCGGTGCATATCACACGGTGGTGAAGCAGCTTATGGAGAAGTATAACGATTCGGTGACCTTGGTGTTCCGGCACTTTCCGTTAAACATTCATCCCAATGCCGTACCCGCATCGCTTGCGGTAGAAGCGGCGGGTGTACAGGGAAAGTTTTGGGAGATGTCGGACAAAATGTACGTGACGCAAAGTGCTTGGTCAAACGAAAAGAATGCCGCTGATATTTTCGTAGGTTACGCCAAAGAGATGGGACTCGATACCGAGAAATTCAAAAAGGATATGGCTGATCCCGCACTGAAAAAGCGTATTGACCGTGACGTTATGGATGCGACGACCTTAGGTATCAATGCGACGCCGAGCTTTTATATCAACAACGTCAAGATCAGCAACCCGGCGAGTCTAGAGGAATTTGATATGTTGCTGAAGACGGCGATCGAAAAGTCCGCCACCCCGAGTAGTACTCCGTGAGGTTGTTACTCGTATCGAAGCGCTTCGATAGGATCCAGCCGTGCCGCCCGGATCGCGGGGGCAACGCCGAAGATGATGCCGATGGCGGCCGAAAATCCGAATGATAAGAGAACGGACCAAAGGGTAACCGAGGTATTGATCAGCTGATTGAGCCCCATCGCCCCCAACGCGCCTATCCCGATCCCGATTGCTCCGCCGAAAAGGGAAAGGATAACCGATTCGATAAGAAACTGCATCAGAATGTCTTTGGGAGTCGCCCCCACCGCTTTTCGAAGACCGATCTCCCGTGTTCGTTCGGTGACGGAAACCAGCATGATATTCATAATACCGATGCCTCCCACAAGGAGCGAAATACCCGCAATACCTCCCAGTGCCGCGGTGATGACATTCAAAAATTGCGTGATCGTTTCCAAAAGTTGGGTTGATTCAAGGACGGTGAACTCATCGTCTTTGAGCCGACGTGCAAGAATCCGTTCCGCATCATCCCTAGCTTGAGTGACGTGATCGCTGTCCACCGCTTCCACAAATATCATAAACGGGCGATCCCGGTCGAATTGCCGCATCGCGGTGGTTAAGGGGATGGCGGTAAAGTCATCGGCACTCCCCATGGCACCCCCGCCGCCTTTCGATTTGATGGTGCCCACAATTTCAAACTGTACGTCGTTTAAGGTAAGGGTTTTGCCGACGGGATTAACCCCCTCGCCGAAAAGGTCGGATGCCGGTTTGTTACCCAGCACCATCACCCTGCGGGACCGTTCCACATCATTTTGGGTAATAATTCTGCCGAACTCCGCTTCGTATTTGGCAAGATCAAAATAATTTTCCCATAAGCCCCATACTTCCGTAGAGACGGTTTTTCCTCCGTACGAGAATGAGCCGAATCCCTGCACCATGGGAGATGCCTGTTTTATGGATTCGCTGCCCCGTTCAAGATCGGATACGTCGGAGAGTTCAAATTTGCTTGCGGACATCATGGCACCCCGGGGTCCCTGGCTCATGTCCACATCACCCGCCATGACCATAATGGTGTTCGATCCCAGACTCGCAAACTGTTCGGTTACATAATTTTGGAGTCCCGTTCCGATCGACACAAGCAATATCACGGAGGATACGCCGATGATGATCCCCAGCATCGTTAAGAGTGACCGCACCTTATTGGTGCGGAGCGCGTTTAATGCCAGTCGTATGTATTCGGCGGTGTTCATGCTGTTTTTTTGTGCGTTTTGCCGTCAGATACTATCTTTCCGTCGGTGATACGGATAATCCGTTTGGCATGACGGGCGACATCCTCGTCATGGGTAACCAGCACGATCGTACGTCCCTGCGAATAAAGCTTTTCAAAGATGTCGAGGATGTCTTTTCCTGACTTGCTGTCGAGGTTTCCGGTGGGCTCATCGGCAAGGATAATGCTCGGCCGAGTTATGAGCGCGCGGGCTATTGCGACCCGTTGTTGTTGTCCTCCGGAAAGTTGGGAGGGGAAATTGGTCATTTTGGTTCCTAGTCCCACTTCATGGAGCAGTTCTATGGCACGATTCTTCCGTTCCTTCGGCGGGACTTTCGCGTAGATAAGCGGTAATTCAACGTTTTCGATCGAACTGGTTCGCCGCAAAAGGTTGAATTGTTGAAACACAAATCCGATGTGCGTGTTACGAATTTCCGCAAGCTCAGCGTCGTTTGCCGTAAATATATCGTGCTCCTCTATATACACCTTGCCGCTTGTCGGGCGATCCAGGCATCCGATGATGTGCATGAGCGTCGATTTGCCGCTCCCCGAAGGGCCCATGATTGCGACAAACTCTCCCTTTTTGATAGCAAGGGAAACGTTGTCCAACGCCTGAAAGACAACTCCGTCCATGGCGTATTGTTTGGAGACGTTTTCAATCCGTAGCAGATCGGTCATTTTGGGATATTGGTGAATCCTTTGGTGACGATGACGTCGCCTTCGGCTATGCCGTCGGTAATAATAACGTCATCTTCATTTTTCTTTCCGGCGGTGATCGGGGTTTTTTTATAGGATGATCCCGTCTTCTTGTATACATACGTGTTTCCGTTTTCTTCCCTGATCGCCTCGGTGGGGACGGTTAACACGTTGCTCTCCCGATCGGTGACGATGGTGATGTCGCCGTTTAAACCGATGCGCAGATTTTCGGGATTATCGAATGCTATTTTGACCGGAAATACGGTGGCGCCGCCGCTTGATTGTTGGGAGATATAGGAAATATATCGGATCGTACCGGAATAAGTCGCATCGGGAAACGCATCAAGCGTGATGGTCGCTTTTTGTCCTACGGAAAGGCTTCCGACATCGGTTTCGTCTACCGTGGCTTCGAAAACAAGACTGGTCGGATCGGCGACGGCAAACACCGCCGTTGCAGGTGTGATGTTGACACCCGCGACCGGCGTATCGATGCGGGTGACAATCCCCGCAATCGGGGTAACAAGGGAAGCAAATTCGACGGCAAGGTGCTTGAGTTCAACGTCAAGGACGGATTTCTCGAGATCCCATTGATTTTTTTCCAATATTCTCCGTATGGTATCGTTAAATGCGTCATTAGGTTTCTTGCCGTCGTAGGTGACACGCCATGTTTGTTCGTAATCATTGCGCTGACTACTGTAGTCTCTGAGGGATTTTTCCAGATTCTTCTGTACCTCGCGGCTGTCCAACGTCGCAAGTGTCTGATACGCACTGACGCTTGCGCCTTCCTTTACTCCTACCCACGCGAGCTTTCCCGATGCCTGAAATTTGAGCTCGACGGAAACATCGGCCTTTGTTTTTCCCGAAGAAGAAAGTGTTTTCGTAAAATCCCGTCGGGAGACCGTTTTGGTGGTGATGCCTGCCGCCGCATTTTGTGTTTGCGATCGATTTACCCACACGATAACGGCAATGCCGACAAGCAGGAGTGCAAGCAGCAGTTTATAATTTCGCACCACAAAGGATTTCATAGGTGAAGTATAGCAGGAGTTCATGCGATGTACCATAAACCATCGCACGGAAACCCAGCCTCGTTTGAAGCTGGGTTTCCCTATCCATAACCCGGTCTTACTTCTCTTCGCGAACGGAAATTTTCTTCGGTTGTGCTTTCGGGGATTTGGCAAACGTCACGGTCATAACACCGTTTTTGACGGAAGCAACCGGATCTTTGGTGGTATCGATATCACCGGGTACGGTTACCCGATAGGAAAACGAGCTTGCCGCTTTCCGGTAATATTTTTTATCGGATTCTTCTTCTTTGGATTCACCTTTAATCCACACGACTCCATGATCTACCGTCACCTCTATGTCTTTCGGATCCACGCCGGGAACGGCAGCCTGTACGAACACGCGGGATTCATCTTCGGCAAGCGATAAGCCGCTTGGCCAGTTTGTTACGGCGCCCCAATCCTCTTCATCTTCCCATAACGACGGAAGGGTGGGGAAGCGCCAGTAAGAACGCGGTACCAGATCTGTCATAGGTTTATTCACCTCCTTTCCGCCTATTAAAAGGTCTTAGCACTCTTATAACACGAGTGCCAATTTTCTGTCAAGATCTTTTTTCGCCGGTTCGGAAGTTTGTGTCTTGCGTTACAAAAACAGTTTCCTTACAATGCCTGTATATGAAAGAAACACCAGTTGCCGCTCGTCCGTCATGGGTACAGATCGCCGTCGTCGTTCTTCTGATGATCGCCTCGTTTCTTATCGGATCCCTCTACACCAAGGTGCAATATCTCGAATCTTTAGGAGGAGCTCCCGCGGGAGTTGCGAAAGCCAAGTACAAGTCCTTCGATGATGCCATGGCTGCGTTTGCTAAAGAGGTGAAGATTGACGGCAAGAAGTTGGTGGCCTGTATGAACAGCGGTGAAAAGAAGGCAATCGTCGATGCCGAGGCTGCGGAGGCTGCTGCCGTCGACGTGACGGGAACGCCGGGATTTTTCATAAACGGCAGGTTGCTCGGAGGAGCGTTTCCCTTTGAGAGTTTTAAAGAGCTCATCGACAAGGAGCTTGCAAAGACGGCAACAAACAACGTCGCTGATTATTCAAAAGGCCTGCAGGATGCCAATAAGAGCGGCGCTTTCAATCCCGTGCCGAAAGTACTTGCGGTAGGCACGTCCAGTTCAAAAGGACCGGAAAACGCTCCGATAACGATCGTGGAGTTTTCTGACTTTCAGTGTCCGTTCTGTAGCAGAGCGCACCCGACGGTGAAACAAGTGATGAGTGAATATAAAGACAAAGTCCGCTTGGTGTACAAACACCTGCCGCTTGTCAGTTTGCATCCCCGTGCACAAAAAACTGCGGAAGCAGCCGAGTGTGCAAAAGATCAGGGAAAGTTCTGGGAATTCCACGACATCCTGTTCGAGAAGCAGGCGGATTGGTCTAGCCTCTAATCTACGAGATTGCGCTAGGATTCAGGGATGATTTGTGGTTCGAACACCTTAGCCTCTCGGGAATCAAACGTTATTGAAAGATTGCCTGATCTTTGATGTCGTTCACCTACGACAAGCGATCTCATGGGTATGTTAAAAGAGTCAAACTCCCGGTTGTCCAAGCCTATTGCAGCCCTTTCTGTATCGAAGAGTGATTGAACGCCGTTTGCAGATGTTACGGTAAAAAATGTGTGCAAAAACGGATAGAGCACGGTGGCAAGCGCACCCTTTTTGATGACTTCGAGCACTGGGGTTGCAGACGAACGGTCATCAAAACTTAGCACAAATGTTGAAACAGTTGGGCGCAATCTTGCCTTCTCAAATTTATCAACCACCCCGCTAAACGCAATTTGCCAAAGCCCTTGAGTATCTGGTTCGCATATCGAATAACATGCACCGTTTGATCGCTCAACACCGGCTTGCCTTAATCCCTTTTTTTGATAAGGGATGCCTAATCGGTCAAAAAAATACGTGTACGGTTTGCTGAGAATCGGATCGTTAAGCTGAATATCAATCGCACCGCGTGTACTGCCCACTCTAAGCCCTTTATCTGCTCTTTTTGCGGAAAATGCATATTTTTCATTTGCCATAAATCTTCCGTGAACAACATGGGGTATTTGCATCTTTAGGGCCTCACTTGCCATATGGATATCAACATCGGGATGTACTGACATAGTACGTATTATACGTCTTTAGAGAGTAAATATTTCTTTTTGACGTTTTGTCGGGGTTTTCCCGAGGTGGGTAAATGCCGCCATCGTGACTGTTCTGCCGCGCGGGGTACGCTTTAAGAAGCCAATCTGCATCAGATACGGTTCCAGCACATCCTCCACCGTGCCGATATCCTCCGAAAGTGCGGCGGCAAGGGTTTCAATACCGACGGGGCCGCCTTCGTACTTTTCGATAAGGATCGTTAAGAGTCGTCTGTCCGATGTATCCAGGCCCACGCTATCAACCTCAAACAGCGTGAGAGAGTGGTGAAGGATGGGCATATCGATGGCGCCGTTTCCTTCTACCTGTGCCACGTCCCGCACGCGTTTTAATAATCGAAGCGCGATACGCGGGGTACCGCGGCTTCTCTTTGCGAGCTCATGTCTTGCCTCGCTCGCAAGCGTTACGTTGAGTTTTTTGGCCGCGCGATCAAGAATCGCTTCGATATCTTTCGGTTCGTAAAACGACAGTCGGGTGACGACGCCGAAGCGGTCTCGCATGGGGGAGGAAAGTGCCCCCACGCGGGTGGTTGCGCCGATGATGGTGAACGGCGGGAGGTCAAGACGAAGGGTTCGCGCCGCAGGACCCTTGCCCAATACGATATCAAGGGCATAGTCTTCCATGGCAGGATACAGCGTTTCTTCCACCACTTTGTTGAGCCGATGGATTTCGTCGATAAATAAGATATCGTTGGGTTCGAGGTTGGTTAAAATTGCCGCCACGTCGCCCGCCCGCTCGATCGCGGGGCCGCTCGTTACCCGGACGTTGACCCCTAATTCCTTCCCGATAAGATGGGCAAGCGTCGTTTTCCCCAGTCCCGGAGGACCGTAGAGCAAAATATGCTCGAGCGGTTCCTTCCGTTTTTTTGCCGCTGCTATCGCAATATGCAGCGTCCGTTTTACCGTTTCCTGTCCCGCAAACTCCGGCCAGGTTGCGGCTCTGAGCGACACCAAAAGATTTTGTTCTTCCGGCGTGACCGTTGTTTCGAGAATGTGTTCGATGGGATCGGCTTTCTTCATACTGGGATTACCCGAGCCGCTTTAAGGCATGTTTTATTTTCTCTTCGAGGGTGCCTTCCGCGGGAACATGTTTGAGTGCTTCTTTTGCCTCATGTTTATCAAACCCCATGGCGATTAACGCATCCGTCACTGCCTTGGCATCATCGGTATCTTGTGCCGCAAGATCGATATCGGCGGAGTTACCCAATTTGCTTTTCAGTTCAATGATTATTTTTTGGGCATTTTTCTTCCCAAGGCGGGGGATACCGGTGAAAAATGAGACATCAGACGCAACGATTGCCCGTTTGATTTCGCCGCTTTCATGGTCGAGAACCGAAAGCGCCGTTTTTGGGCCGATGCCCGATACGCCCAAAAGCAGTTCAAAGAGTATCCGTTCTTCCTCCCGTAAAAATCCGAAGAGCATAAGCACGTCTTCACGGACATGCGTGTGGGTAAGCACGGTAACCTCGCTGCCCGTCGGAACCTTACGTAACAGTCGCTCGGGTACCCATACCGCGTAGCCAACGCCGTGCACGTCAACAACCAACGGATTTCTTTGCGCGGAAATAATGGTGCCGGTAAGTTGGGCGATCATAGATTGTCGTACGTCGTGTAAATCTTGTCTCCTAACGTTAGTACAAGATTGATTCCGGATCAAGTCCGGGATGCCAACGATGACACTTTATAGGAAAATCCGTGAGTCACCGCGATAGCAAGCGCGTCGCAGGTGTCGTCGGGCGTCGGCATTTTGGTAAGTCGCAACAGCTTTGTCACCATTTTTCCCACCTGCGATTTGTCCGCGCTTCCGCTGCCGCAGATGGTTTTTTTGACGGTCATAGGTCCGTAGCTCGCAAGCGGAATATTTGCCTGGGCGCAGGCAAGTAATATGACGCCGCGGGCTTGTCCCACCGCAATAGCCGTCTTTGCATTTTTGGAAAAAAACAAATCCTCGACACCGACCGCATCGGGTGCATAGGTCGTCAGCAGTTTCGTAAATGACGTATATATTGCGGCAAGTCTTATTTCCGGCGCATCTTCCTTGGGGGTGGTGATGCATCCGTACGCCTTGGCTTGTATGCGGCTCTTATCTTCCGTAATAACTCCCCATCCTATACGCGCCGTTCCGGGATCCACCCCTAGTATCGTTATCATGTGTTCCATTTATATCATGCGAGATTGGGTAATGCCATTGTCGGCTGCGGCGTATTCATATGCTATAGTGCAAGAAGTGAGGGAATAATGCCGAAAAATACGCGGAATATTGATACCGTCAAATCGCTTGCGAGCATGTGGTTTGCATCGCTTGCGGTGTTCTGCGTATTGATTGTTGCTTCCCGGTATCTCGGAGGATATGAACGGGTGATTGCGGGGAAGTTCACCGTCGGAAACCTCTTGGTTGCCGATGTTGTTTTCGGATGTCTGGCATTCTTTTTCCTCTCGGTTACCGCAATATACCGGATGTTCCTCCGCTACGACATACTTACGGTAACGGAGGGTAACCGTTGGTCGCGTTTTTTTTCATACCCCGCGTTTTTTGCGATTCTGGCGATATTTCCGCTCTATCTTTTTTTCCGGCTTGTTAACCTACGGGCCTTGCGGGATAGGATTGCAAAAAAAGAATTTACGACGGTAATCTCCGGTATTGCGGGTGGCGTACTTACCTTGGGTCTTCTTTCTCCCGTTTGGGCAGTCGGGTATTACGGTATCGGATATGCGGGAATGAATATGTTGGGATATGTTGCGGAGCCGCAGGCGATATCGGGCACGGGCTCCATGTATCCGACGTTCCCCAAAGGAGAGGGCAAAGACCCCGTTGCCTTGTCAAAGCAGATCGTCGGAACGCCGGGTATGTTCCGGTATCCCAACGGATTAGTCATCGCGGGCAACCGTTTTTTTGCCTATACCTTGAATCGCGGCGATATCGTGGTTGCGCAAAATCCCGCAATCGCCGAACGGACGAAAGCAATGTATGGGGAAGAGGGAAGCTGGGTGAAGCGTATCATAGGTCTTCCGAAAGACACATTGGAGCTTCGGGGAGGGATCGTATACCGCAACGGCGAAGCAATCCGCGAGCCGTATACCGCAAGTCCGCAATCGACATTCGGCGAATCATTTCTCGGGGAATGTAAAGAAATCACCGTTCCCGACAACGCGGTATTTCTCATGGGAGATAACAGAAAGGGAAGCGGGGATTCACGGGATATCGGATTTGTCGGCATTGACGCCATTCGCTACGTCATACCGTTTGAAAAACAAAAAGGAATCCTCGATAGCCATTTTCGTGATACCGCCAAAGATTTCGACGCGGGTTCCCGCATAACGGTGGATAAAGATCGCTATGTTTCGTTATTAAATGAAAAACGAAGGGAGGCGGGGGTAGCCCCCGTTCGGTACAATGCAAAACTTGAGGTTTCGGCAAAACTTCGCGGGAAGACGATTTTGGAGTTTGACGACTTTTCTTTTGAAGCGACAAGGAGCGGGTACACCATGGCTCGTGCCATGAGTGATGCCGGATATAGCAATGTGCTGTGGGGAGAAGCGCCCGCCCAGGGATACTATGAGGCCGAAGAGCTTATCGAAAACCAGTTTCAGTTTCCGCAGTCAAAGAAATTCCTTCTTGATGATGATTTTGATGATATAGGAATTGCGGAAGTGCAGGGAACAATAAACGGGTGTCCTACGCAGGTGATTGTGCAGCATTTCGGGGGATACGTACCGCCCGCATATACCCGCGAAGTGGTGGATTCGTGGAGTCAGACACTCCGCGAGCTCAGGGAAATACAGCCCGGATGGAGTCAGCTAAAAGAGGTTTTTTCGATCTATGATGCGCATAAGGACGAAGTCAACCGCATTAACGAGATCATCGCGCTGCGAATAAGCCGCATCAGCGGGATAGTTGCCCGCATGAACGAGAATCAGTGGCTCACCGCTGAGCAGAACAGCTATATAGAACAGGATACAGCGCTGTACGAAGAGCAGGAGCGGTTAGCGACAAAGTTAAATAGCTACCGGTAACCGTTCACTATATAATAAACTTATGCCGCTATTTCAATTTTTAGGTGCAGCGCTGGGTGCCGGCGTCGTCATCTCCTTCATCAGTATCGCGTGGCCCAGGATATCCGCGGATCCGCGACCCGAACTCCTCACGAAGGTTCGGGAAACGGTGGTTGAAACCTCACCCGGCAGAAGTCTTGCCGAAGTGTTGGGAGTAACCGACGAAACCGGGGTTTCCCCCGTGAGTGTTTCCTCGCTTATTACTACCGGTACCAATGCCGCCGTCGACATGGTAACACGATCCACGCAAAGAGCGGTGACGGGAAAAATACTTGAAACCCTCGGAACGCAATTTGAAACGCTTTCGGAGGAAGATAAGGCGTCATTTCGGGCAAAAATATGCGTCCCTGCCGAATAATCATGATGCCATCCGACGTTTGGGGATCGTAAGATACCATGCGGTGAAAAACGTGGTGAGCGGGACGGCGAGAATCAGTCCGAAGCTTCCCGAGAGCGTGCGTACGATCTCTTCCATGATCAACTCACTGTTTATTATTGACCACAGCGGGTATTTGTTGGGATTGGTTACCAGTACGATAAAAACGGGCAATGATGCGCCCGCATACGCAAGCACCAGGGTGTTGACGAGCGATGCGACATGTTCTCTTCCTACCCGAAGCCCCGCCGCCATAAGCTGCCACAGGGTAAGTTTCTTATTTGCCCGATGTAATTCGTAGATTGACGCGGTCAGTCCCGTCGTCACGTCATCCAACACACCTAATGCGCCGATTAACATGCCGCCTAAAAGAAGACCCCGGAAATTCACGATCGTCGAGATGCCGAGTTTTAGCGAGTATGCGTCTTCACTCCCCAAACCGGTGAGATTCATCGAATGGACAAAAATAACGGACAGCGCGCCGGTAATAAGCAACGTACAGAATGTGGCAAAAAGCGCCACCGTGGTCTGTGCGGAAAATCCGTGCGCCAAATACATGGTGACGATCATGATGACGAGACAGCCGACGATACTTATCGTCAACGGATCGCCCCCTGCCAAAATCTGCGGCACGATCCACCGTGCGATAACGAGAAGGCTGACAAACATGCCCAGTATTGATCCCACGCCTCGCCATCGGCTTAAAAGAATAACCGCCGCGGCAAAAATAATAAGATACGGAATAAGGGTAGGCAGACGATAGGAGTCAATGATCGTGAAAGCGGGAGTACCGTCGGTTCCGGAGGTATAAAGCAGCACAACCGTATCGTTTTTACGGACAAATTTACTTTTGTCGATGGAGAACACGTCTCCGTGATGAATCGTGACCGTGTGATCTTTGAGGTTACCATCGAGGATGGTGACGTCGACGATCTGATAGGGGAGGGAGATACCGTTATTGGTGCGACTGCCTTCCTCACGTACCCGTTCCACCCGAGCGCGGTATTGTGCCTCGGGAATTCCCGCGGGTTCCTGCGCCATAACGGGTTGCAGTGGAATGTATGCGGTAAGAAACAAAAGAACGGCAAGCAAGGTGTTTCTCATAGCGTCATTGTAACAGAGTCATTTACCAAACAACTCCCTTGCGGGAGTTGTTTGGATGTATTGCGTAACATGCCGTGCAGGCATCTTGGTTGAAACGTCTTTTATACGGTAATGGTATCGTAATCCGCTTTTGATACGAATTTGGTAAGATTTCTTCCGTCTGCGGTTTTTGCTTTCAGCGCGTAACGGGTACCGCCATTTACGGTGTATGCTTTCTTTTCGGTAACCTGGACATTCACTTTCTGGCGGCTCTTTACGTCATAGAATGATGCGTTCATATACTCACCTCCTTTAATTGAGAACTTATAAATGTATATCACTTGCATTTGACAAATGCAAGTTTATTGCATATACTGCCATTATGCTTACGCATGAGAAAACGCATAACTGCAAAGATGAACTGCGAAATGTATCGCTCAAGGTAACTCCCGCGCGCCTTGCGGTGCTTGATGCATTGGAACAGGCGAAGACACCGTTGGATGTATCGGGGGTCATTGCGCATCTTCGGAAAAAGGGCGTTGATGCCGATGCGGTAACCGTGTTTCGGATTCTTAATATGTTTAGCAAAAAAGGACTTATAACTCCCATACAGTTTAATGAGCATAAACTGAGGTACGAACATGCCGATAAGCCGCCGCATCATCACTTTATATGCGAAGAATGCGGCAGTGTCACCGACGTCGAGGGCTGTGTCGTCGGGGGCATTGAAAAAAAGATTGAAAAGACGTTGGGAGCAAAAGTAACCAGACATTCCCTGGAATTTTTCGGTCGTTGCCGGAGGTGCATCGTATGACGCAGTGGTATGCAATTGTTTCGGTTATTGTAGTAAGCCTGATTTCACTTACGGGGGTATCCCTTATTTCCCTCCGGAAAAAGGAACTGAGCGCCCTTATCACGTATGCGTTGGCATTTTCATCAGGGGTGATGTTGGGGGCAACCTTCTTTGATTTGCTTCCCGAGAGTGTCGAAGTGTTTCCCGAAGGGGCATTTACCTGGGTGCTCGGCGGCTTTGTGGCGTTTTTTGCGCTCGAAAAACTGCTTTCCTGGCATCACCATGTGGAAGGCAGACACGTGCACGAGGAAAAACCGTTCGCATATCTTACCCTTTTGGGTGATGCCATTCACAACTTTGTTGATGGTGCGGTGATCGCGGGTGCGTATTTGGTATCCGTTCCTTTGGGAATTACGACCACCGTTGCGGTCATAGCGCATGAAATCCCCCATGAGTTGAGTGACTTCATGATTCTTCTGCACGGCGGATTTTCTCGGGCAAAAGCGCTTTTGTATAATTTTCTGTCCGCAACAACCGCTATCTTGGGGGCCGTCCTTGTACTGTTTCTCTCGGGACAAGTGGAAGTGTTTGAACAATACATGTTGCCGATTGCCGCGGGTAACTTTCTCTATATCGTGGCAAGTGACCTTATTCCCGAACTGTTAACCAAACGGAAAGGCATTGAGTCCGTCGTACAACTTGCCCTCATGCTCTTGGGACTTCTTGTGGTTCCCGTGGTCTCCCGCTTCTTTGGCGCGGCATAAGCCCATGCTACAATAGTGGACACGTATGGACGAAGATATCAGAAAACGCGCCACAGAACTTCTCATTCGTCTTGACATGGACGGGATGCGCAAACACATCCGCGAGCTTGAAGCCGAGAGCATGCATGAGAACTTCTGGAAAGATCCCGAATCCGCCGCCGGGAAAATGCAGGAACTGGCTACCCTCCAAAAGGAACTTGCCGAAACGGAAGATTTTTCCCTGCTTCTCGAGCTGGGCGAAGAAGAGAAACTTAGGGCGGAAATAACCCGTTTGGAATTTGCGTTGTATCTTTCCGGCCCTTACGACAAAGGGAACGCAATTATCGCGCTTCATTCTGGTCAGGGAGGAACGGAAGCCATGGATTGGACGCAGATGTTGTATCGGATGTACACGCGGTATATCGAACGCAAAGGTTGGAAAATGGAAGAGATGGATTATACGGCAGGTGACGAGGCGGGAATAAAAAGTGTCACCATGGAAGTGACCGGTAGGTTTGCGTTCGGCTTTTGAAAGCCGAAGCGGGAGTACATCGACTGGTCCGGCAGTCGCCCTTTAATGCGGATAAGCTCAGACAAACCTCCTTTGCCATGGTGGAAGTACTTCCGATCGTTGACGAGGTAGGGGTTGATATCCGTGAAGAGGATATCGAGTGGGAATTCTATCGTGCGGGGGGAAAAGGCGGACAGAATGTGAACAAAGTATCGACTGCAGTGCGGCTGAAGCATAAACCGTCGGGCATCATCGTTGCCAGTCAGGCTCAGCGATATCAGGGACAAAATAGGGAATTTGCCTTAAAAATGCTTCGGGCGAAATTATGGGAGCTTGAGGAAGCAAAAAGAAGAAGTCAGGATAAAGCATTTCGCGGCGAATACAAAACGCCGGGGTGGGGGAATCAGATACGTTCCTACGTGTTGCATCCCTACCACATGGTCAAGGATTTGCGTACGGAACACGAAACGTCCGCAACCGACCGGGTGCTTGACGGAGACATCGAGGATTTCATCCTGGCATACTTGAAAAAAATTTCTTGAACCCGGATAATGGACGTATGAGACATACACCGCAAGAACATCCGCAGGAAAACGTGCTTCGCTCTCTTGATCAGAAAAATGTTCCCGACGAAATCAGGAATACGAAAAAAGATGCGGTTGTCGTGCTGGTCGTTTATGTCATTTTGATGCTTTTGGGCATCGGCACCGGATATCTGTTGAGCCAAAAAGGAGCCGGTCCGCTTGCGCCGAAGGGAACCCCCGTTGCGACCGACAAAGTTGTCGGCGTGCAGGATGCCTCGACGTTTAAAGATTGCGCAACCGGCAAACTTGAAAAAGACGGGCTTGACGGGGAAGGAACGCACAAGTTGATTCGTGACGGCGGCCCGTCGCAAACGGCCTATCTTATTTCTTCGATTGTGGATCTGGATCAATACGTCGGTCTGACCGTCAAAGCATGCGGGCAGACCCTTGCCGCCAAGAAAGTCTCATGGCTTATGGATGTCGGCAGGCTGGAACTTGAATGATTAACTTCACCAACGTCTCCAAATATTATCCCGGTAAGGTTCCGGGACTCGTCGATGTAACGGTGGAAATACCGGATGGTGAATTCGTGTTTTTAATCGGTCCTTCAGGGAGCGGCAAAACCACATTTTTACGGCTACTCATCCGTGATCTTGTTCCCTCGAGCGGTACGATTACCGTGGATAACACGGATATCGCCAAGTTAACGGGCGCAAATTTATATCTGTTGCGCCGCAAGGTAGGCATCGTGTTTCAGGATTTTAAACTGTTGCTTGACCGGACCGTTTATGAAAACGTGGCGATGGTGCTGGAGATTTTGGGAAAGCCGGAACGTGATATCGAACACGGCGTGATGAACGTGTTGGAACTTGTGGGACTTGCGGGGAAGCGCAATCTGTTCCCCGTCCAACTTTCCGCGGGAGAAATGCAGCGGACGAGTATCGCGCGCGCTATCGTCGGAGGACCCAAGATCCTCCTTGCCGATGAACCGACCGGCAACCTTGATCCCGATACGGCATGGGGGATCATGGATATCCTTTCCGAGATTCACGGTTTGGGTACGACCGTCATTGTCGCGAGCCACAATGCGGAGATCGTCAACAAAATGCGCAAACGCACACTCACGATCCAGCACGGTCAGGTAGCCCGCGACGAGGCAAAAGGACATTATCATTTGGAAAAGCATCAGAAGAGTAGTTCTAAAGGAGGCAAACACGATGCCGCTCACGAGAGAAGTTAAAACCCATATCAGAAGAAGTCCGTATCAGGCCATGGCGGCAACGCTTACCATGTTCCTTACCTTTCTGGTCGGCGGCGTATTTTTTCTGGCGACGATGGCGTCGGTGAGTATCTTAAGTTACTTTGAGGGTAAGCCGCAGGTAACGGTGTTTTTCACCGCGAAAGCGGGGGAAGCGGAAGCCGAGAAGTTAAAAACCAAACTGGAAGCGACAAACCAGGTTGCCGGCACGCATTTCGTTTCGAAAGAGGACGCGCTTGCTATTTACCGGCAACAAAATCAAAACGATCCGCTCCTTTTGGAGATGGTGACTGCCGATATCCTGCCCGCGTCGCTTGAAGTTTCGGCAAAAGATCCGCAATATCTTTCCCAGATTGCGAGCGTTATCGAAGGTAGCGAGGGCGTGGATGAAGTAGTATTTCAGCGGGATGTGGTAGATTCGTTACTCTCGTGGACGAATGCCATTCGTCTCGTGGGCGGTGTGTTGGCGCTTCTGCTGGTTGCCGATTCGTTACTTATCATCGGCACCGTGATTGCGATGAAAATCGCCCTCAAACGTGATGAAATTGAAATACTCACCCTGGTGGGTGCATCGCCCTGGGCAATCCGGGCTCCGTTTGTTGTAGAAGGCGGTTTGTACGGTCTTTTCGGCGCGGGAGCCGCATCAATTATTTTAAGCGTGCTCATTACCTGGTTCCGGCCGTATCTGTACTCCTTTTTAAATTCCATACCGGCGATGAAGGAACTGCTTGCAAGTGCCACGGGTACGCCGTTTCTTATCGCGGTTTCCGTATTTGTCGCGGGTAATCTCCTGATAGGGTTTATGCTCGGCGCACTGGGAAGTGCGATTTCTATCAGGCGGTATCTGAAATAGACCATGAGCGCTCATGAAAAAACTGCTTCGCACGGTTATCGTCTTACTGCTGCTTTGTGTTAGCACCGTTCCGGTGTTTGCGAACGAGGCGATTGACCAGCAGATCAAAGATCTGGAGGCAAAAATCGCGGCCTCAAAGTCCGAACAAAATACGCTATCCAAGCAGATAACGCTGTTGGATTCCCAGATTAAACTCACCGAGCTGCAGATTGCTTCAACGGAAAAGAAAGTGGCCGTCCTGGAACGGGAAATCGGGGAACTTGCCGACGAAATTCATCGGCTTGAAGATTTAAAGACGAAACGATTGGAACTTGTGCTGCATCGCATACCCCAGTCGTATAAGCGGACGTCCTCCTCACAATTCGGCTGGCTTTTGTTCAGCAAAAACTTTTCGGAACTTCTCACCCGGGCAAAATATATGGTGCAAGTGCAGGAAGAAGATACGACACTGTATAAACAGCTCCAGCTGACGCAGATGAATTATAACGAGCGGCGTGATATCCGCGAGACAAAGAAAACGGAACAGGAATCATTACGGAAAGAATTGGAACGCCATACCCGGGATCTTGCCGCGCAAAAGAAACAAAAACAATCACTGTTGGATCAAACAAAAAGCAGCGAAGCGGTGTATCAACGGTTACTTGCGCAGGCATTGGCGGAGAAACAGGCCGTCGATCGGGCGCTGGTGGATTCCGTTAAAGTCGGTCCGGTGAAAAAAGGCGATCCCATCGCCCTTGTCGGGAACACCGGATACCCAGGGTGTTCGACGGGCGCGCACCTGCACTTCGAGGTTCGTCAGGGCGGCTCTTGGGTAGATCCGTCTTCGTATCTTTTGAACAAAACCGTCAAAGATGAACAGGGGGGCGGGGAGTGGACCTTGGGAGGCGGCAGTTGGAATTGGCCGCTTGCGGATACGATTCGGATGACGCAACATTTCGGAAAAACACCCTGGTCATGGCGATACAGTTATTCGGGTGGTATACATACGGGGTTTGATATGATCTCAACTTCCAGCGAGGTAATCAGGGCGCCGGCGGACGGCGAGCTGTTCTCTTCTTCACAGGCGTGCGGGACGAGCAGTGTCATAAAAATTAAGTATATCGACCACGGAAGCGGCACACTCAGTTTTTATCTTCATGTGCAATAAATCGTACAGACGGAATGATAAGAGACGGTATAGTGTGAACCTGTATGTCCTGCCCGCGGGGTGTTGTGCTCCTTTGTGTGTTTTGCTTCATGCTCGGCAGTTTTCCGCTTCAAACGCTAGGTGCCGCCCGGTCCGTCACCATTACTACCGACAGTAGCCGTATTATCGGCGATGAACCGTTCCGGATAACCGCATCGGCATCAGGGTTCATCGACGGGGAAACCGTCAGCATGAAAGGGGCATTTTTTTATCCCGGATCATCCAATTATTTCGGCTATACCAAACGAGCCGACGGTTCATGGGTAAAAAATGGGGATGCGACCAGTGAGCAACCGAAATTCATCATTGGGACGTGGGACGGCGTGCTTTTGCTTCGTGCCGATAGCGCGGACAGCGGCTATCAGGGCGAAGGGGAGTATCAGATAAAGATTGGATTTTATTACACGACCGGAACGGGAAGCCTCTCGACGGTCAATTGGTCGGCAAATACATTGCCGATAACGGTTACCGAGCCCGACCCGACCGTCACACCGTCGCCGACGGTTACTCCTTCGGTGTCTCCCACGACTCCCGTTACGCCGTCGGCCACCCGAACGCCGACGCCGTGGGTGACGATCCGACCGACCGACCATAGGTTCCCGCTCCGGCATACACCGATACGGTATGGGTCCAGCATGTCTGGTATACTGGGTATACAGGACAAGGTACGTGGCAGTGAGGCGACCGGAGATGCGACTGTCTTGTCGCAGGTTCGGACCAGGCCACCTGGTACCGTCTATGCGTTTTTGGTTATCGGGGTAGGGGTTGCCCTTATCTCCTTTGTTGTTGCCGTCGGCAAGCTGCCCTTATGGAAAAACGTACTGGAACATCAGAAAAAAAACGAGGATTCGTAGCAGTCGCTGCGGGATATTGGGGACCCGTTTTCTTGTGGATGGCGATTATTTTTTTCCTCTCAAGTCGGCACAGCGTCAGTGTTTCGGAAGAATATTTCATCAACTTTCTTTTTTTTAAGTCGCTCCATATCATCGAATACGCCGTGCTTTACACATTGGTCGTACGGGCTGCCTATCGGACTTCGGACGTACGGCAAAAAAAAAGTGTCTATCTCCGTGCTTACCTCATTACCGTGCTCTACGCCGTCTCCGACGAGCTTCATCAGTCCTTTGTTCCGAGTCGTACGCCGCAGCCGCGCGATGTTATAATTGACGCCATCGGAGCGGGATTCGTATGGTATTACCTGAGCGTGCAGTTACCAAAAGCGCCAAAGCGACTCAAACAGTGGGCGAAACAGTTGGCCATTCCTTACTAACGGAAGGGGAGGGGTATGCCGGGAAAACGGCACGGGTGATCTGTTTATGGGGTGAGCTGGGAAGCGGCAAAACCACCTTTGTCCAGGGAATAGCAAAAGGTATGGGGATCACTGATCGGTTGCTCTCCCCCACTTTCATTATTGTGCGACATTATAAGGTTCCTGGCGGGTCAGGCTTGCTGCATCATCTGGATTTGTATCGGATGACGACACCGGAAGACGTGCATTCCGTAGGCCTTTCCGACATGCTTGCTGATCCGCAATCCGTCGTCATTATCGAATGGCCGGAGCGGTTGGGCGATCTGTTACCGCGGGAGCGCATCGATTTTTACTTCACCACCCAAACCGACGATACTCATATAATAGAAGGGAGGAACAATGAATGATCAGATAACCGAAGCGGTGACCGTGCTTAGTCAGGGAGGCATTATTATTTTTCCCACCGATACCGCCTTTGGCATAGGGTGCCGGCTCGATAAACCGGAAAGTGTTGATCGATTATTCGCGTTGCGAAAACGACCGAGCACGCAAGCAATGCCGGTTCTGGTTGATTCCATAGCCATGGCACTCTCCTATCTCGACTCCCCTGGTGATATTGTGCGACGTATGATGCAGGCGCATTGGCCGGGGGGACTAACGATCGTTGCTCCCTGCAAAACGGACCGTATCTACTCCCCTATTCGCGGCGGTGGAACGACGATCGGCGTTCGTATGCCGGATCATGAAATTACCCGATCAATTATCACGGGAGCGACGGTACCGATTCTCGGGTCATCCGCCAATTTTCATGGGGAAAAAACGCCGTTTCATCTTACTGATTTGGATCCTCAGCTGGTACAGCTGGTTGACTATGTAGTGTCGGGCAGTTGCAAGGTGGGAAAGGCCTCGACGGTCGTCGATACGACGCAAACTCCCGCTGTCATCGTTCGCGAGGGAGCGGTTCATTTAGCGCCGCATGAACTGTTATGAATAACGCTGCCGTGATTCTTGCCATTGATACCTCCGGCATACGGGAGACGAAGGTGTCGCTTACGGTCGGTGAAAAAACCTACCAACGACACACCACCGAAAAGCTTCCCCGCTCACAAACCGTATTGCCGTTTATTGAAGAGGTGCTTCGTGAGGCTAACCTTCCCGCCGACGCCATCACGGAAATTATCGTCAATACGGGACCCGGTTCGTACACAGGGCTCCGGGTCGGGATCACCGTCGCCAATACGCTTGCGACCCTGTTAGCCGTCCCCGTTAACGGCAAAAAAACGCTTGCCGTTCCCCGCTATTCGTGATACCACTAAGAATGAATATATTTCCCGCCGCTTACTATTTTTGGCGGGGATAAAGGAGCGTTTATGGCAAAAAAAGAAACGGAAGCCGTGAAAAAGGGTACAAATCCCCTGGTGTTTGTCGGAGTCGGTTGTCTTGTCCTCCTGGTGGTATTGGGAGTAGGAAGCGCGGTTGCCTTTAAGTTTTTTGCCAATACGGTAGGCAAGGGCATGGTGGAAAAAGCCATTGAAGCCAAGACCGGAGTGAAAACCGATATCAGCAATCTTGAAGACGGCAAAATGACCTTCACCGACAGTAAAACGGGCGCGCAGGTGAATATCGGTACCGGGGAAATTCCCGCCGCATTCCCCAAAGATTTTCCGGTATATCCGGATGCCAAGGTCACAAGCTCGCTATCCGGCGCGGAAGCGGGGAAAAACAACGGATACTGGCTTACGTTTGAAACCGCCGATGCTCTCGATACGGTCGCCGCCTTTTATAAGGCTGAATTTGCCAAAAACGGATGGACCGTCGAATCGACGTATACGGCTAATGACACCACCACACAGGCGGTGAAGAAAGCTGACTGGCGCGGTTCTCTTTCGCTCGCGAAGGATGGCTCGGGAGGGAAGACGCAGATTGTCATTATCCTCGGGCAGGAACAGGAATAAACGATTGCGGGCAGGCGCAAGCTTCTTTGTTATTCGATCAGCCACGGACAGTTGTCCGTGGCGTTCGTTTTTTCCGACGTAGGGAACAACCCCGACGCGTGCCTCTTGCAGGAGGGGAGGGAAATGGTGGAGTATAGATATATGCGCCTGTTTCGGATGCTTCATCATTGGTTCGTTCCTCACGAGGGGAATAACCATCGTGCGAAAGCACTTCATCATGATGCGCTTTTTGCCTATGTCTTACTGCTTGCAGTGTTTAACCTGGGTATTCGTTATTTCCATGGAGCGATGCCTGATGTGTTGGGATATGCAACCGATATCCGTATCGATCAACTGATTGCCGCAACCAACGCGAAACGAGCCGAAGCCGGTCTTCCCGCAGTGAGTTTAAACGGCACCCTTTCTCAGGCGGCGGCGGCCAAGGCTGCCGATATGTTTGCCAATAATTATTGGGCGCATAACAGTCCCGCAGGAAAGACACCGTGGGATTTTATTATCGGTGCGGGATACCGCTATACGTTAGCGGGAGAGAATCTTGCCAAGAATTTTCAGACGAGTGACGGGGTAGTAGAAGCGTGGATGAACAGTCCGACACACCGGGCAAACATCGTCAAAAGCGGGTATCGTGATGTAGGATTTGCGGTAGTAAACGGGGTATTAAACGGGGAAGAAACAACCCTTGTCGTGCAGATGTTCGGAACCACGGCTGCCGCCCCGATCGCCCAGATACCCAAGGCGGAAGCGGCGGGACCCGCGCCGACGACCGCTCCGAAAGTCGTTCCTCAAACCGAGGAAAAGCCGGTAACCGTCGTGCCCACCGAACCTGCCGCGGTCAACACCACCCCCGCGGTTATGCCATCTCCGGCGCTGGTTTCCGGTTTTTCGTTTGAAAAATTCATCGCAACACCCAGGATAGACATCACCTCGCTCACGAGCTCTGTGGTATTTGTCGTCGTAGGGGTACTTATCGGCATATTGGCGGTGGATGCGTACATTGTTGGAAAGAAGCGGGTAGTACGGCTTGCGGGGCATAACGTTGCACATATGTTATTCCTCTTAACGATTGTGATAGGAGGGCTTTCAATCGCCCGGGGGAGCCTATTATGAAACAACAGACAATGCTTGAGTCTATGGTGCTGTTTTGTATATTAGGAGGAGGTCTTTTTACCTTTTGGTATGCCAAGGGGAACGTAAACCTTCAACTGACGATCGGTGCCCTTATGACGGTGGCCTATGTGCTATGGGGAATTATGCGGCATCACGCGGCAAAAAGTCTTCACCGGAAGATTGTGATAGAATATGTGCTCGTGGGTATAATAGCCCTTGTATTACTGGCGACACTGGCCATCTAGGAAAGGAGTACCGATATGAAAGGCGTTATCCTTGCAGGCGGACTTGCGACAAGATTACGGCCGCTTACCGCGGTTACCAATAAGCATCTTCTCCCGGTTTATAACAAGCCGATGATTTATTATCCGCTCGAGGTAATGCGACGGGTGGGGATGAAAGAAGTGCTGCTTATCACCAGCGGCGGACATGTCGGCGACTTTGCCAATCTCCTCCTTTCCGGTGAAGAGTTCGGTCTCCGGCTTTATTATGCAATTCAGCAGAATCCGACCGGGGGTATTGCGGACGGATTAAAGCTTGCCGAAGAATTTGCCCGCAATGAACCGATTCTGGTAATTCTCGGGGACAATATTTTCAACTTTGATCTCACGGCTTCAATGAAACGGTTTGAAGAAATGATTGCACGGGATAAAAAAGGCGCCATGGTGTTCGGCGTTCACCGCGAGAAGCTTGCCCAACAATACGGTGTCATCGAGATGGATGCGGAAAACCGGGTGTTAAGTATTGAGGAAAAGCCTGAACATCCCAAAAGTGACGTTGCGCAGACGGGGATTTACATGTATGACAACCGGGCATTTGAATTCATCAAACAGCTCACTCCCTCCGCCCGCGGGCAACTGGAAGTGACGGATCTTAATAACATGTACCTTCGTGAGCGGTCACTGCGGTGTGAACTCATTGACTGGTGGGTGGATGCGGGGACGTCGCATGATGAATTGCTTGAAGCCAACATTAAGGCGGCCGAATTCGTAAAGCAAGGAAAACTCTAATGCGATTACTCGTCACCGGCGGTGCCGGATTTATCGGTACAAACTTTATCATCTATTGGCTCAAAACCCATCCCGATGATACGGTCGTCAACTTTGATAAGTTGACGTACGCCGGTAACCTCGAGAACCTCATAAGCGTCGAAAACGATTCCCGCTACTCGTTTATCCAGGGAGATATTTGTGACACGAAAGCGGTGGCTTCCGCGATGGAAGGCATTGATACCGTGGTGCACTTTGCCGCGGAAAGTCATGTGGATCGCTCGATTTTGGAGGCTTCTCCGTTTATCACGACGAATGTCGTGGGGACTCACGTGTTGTTGGACGCGGCGCTCAAGGCAAACGTCGGAAGATTTCATCATGTATCCACCGATGAGGTGTTCGGCGCGTTGCCGCTCGGAACCAACGATAAATTCCGGGAGACAACCGCGTATGATCCCCGCAGTCCGTACTCGGCAAGCAAGGCGGGATCGGATCATCTGGTGCGAGCCTATTACCACACCTTCGGGCTTCCGATTACCATCACCAACTGCTCCAATAATTACGGTCCTTACCAATTTCCGGAAAAACTTATTCCGCTTGCGATAACCAATCTGTTGGAAGGAAAAAAAGTACCGATATACGGTGACGGAAAATACGTCAGAGATTGGCTGTATGTGGATGATCACTGCAGGGCAATCGATGCGGTCTTAACCTCGGGGAAAATCGGGGAGACCTATTGTGTCGGGGGCCTTACGGAAGACATGGATAACCTTACCATCATCCGCGCAATCCTTGCGATCATGGGCAAGGATGAATCTTCGCTCGAATTTGTCAAAGACCGCCCCGGTCATGATCGCCGGTACGCGGTGGATTGGACGAAGATACAAAAAGAATTAGGATGGAAGCCGCAAAATGATTTTCATACCTGGCTTGTCGCCACCGTGGAGTGGTACAAAAACAATGATGCCTGGTGGAAAAACGTCAAAACAGGCGCGTACAAAGCATATTACGAGAAACAATATCAACGCCCGCTATGAAATTTTTAGGTACGGGACTGTCGGGGCTTGTCGGTTCCCGCGTCGTCTCTCTGCTTTCAACACATACCTTCGTCAATTATAGCCTCGAAAGCGGCGTCGACATCACCGATCGCGAAACGATCATGCGCCGCATTACCGATGATACCGAAGCGACGTGGGTGCTACATTTTGCCGCATATACCAATGTGCAGCAGGCTGAATCCGATAAGGATTTGGGAGAGAAAAGTCCGGCATGGCAGGTCAACGTCGCCGCAACCCAGTCAATTGTCGATGCATGCCGTGCGTCCGGTAAACACCTCCTCTACATCGATACGGATTATGCGTTTGACGGTACCCGCGACCGTTATACCGAAGATGATCCGGTAAGCCCGCTCGGTTGGTATGCCAAGACAAAATCTGAAGGAGCAAAACGGGTGCTTGCGCTTGATTCGTACGGCACGGTCATACGGATTTCCAATCCGTATAGGGCACACCCGGTGGGCAAGAAAGATTTTGTGCATAAAATGATGGAACGGCTATCCGCACGCCAGGAGATTGTTGCCCCCGCCGACCAGTTGTTTGTGCCGACGTTCATCGATGATATCGCGGGCGCGATAGAAAAATTGGTTGCCGTTTCCGCTTCGGGTATCTATCATGTCACGGGAACGCAAGCAATCTCTCCGTTTGATGCCGCATACGCCGTTGCGGAAACATTCGGGTATGACGCCAAGCTGGTGAAACCCGTCAGTTTCGCCGAGTATTTTGCCGGCAAGGCTCCCGTCCCCCAAAAAGCGGTGCTTGCCACCGATAAGATCCGCGCGCTGGGAGTGACGCTCCACGGATTCAATGACGGTATTGCTGAGGTGAAAAAACAGGAGGAACAAACGGCCGGCGGGAAAACGGTATGATGGCCTACTGTACAGTCGGGTGATAATTGCGTATACTATTTGCTTATGACAATCGCATTTGTCGGTCACGGTTATGTCGGACTCGTCACCGCCGCGGTGTTTGCGGATCTTGGGAATACCGTTTGGGTGGTTGGACGAACGAAGGAAAAAATCGAACGCCTTAAAAAAGGTGATCCGTTAATCTATGAACCGGGACTTGATGAACTGCTCAAACGCAATCTTGCCGCGGGCAGATTGAAGTTTACGCTTGATTATAAAGAAGCGGTTACCGCGTCTTCGGTAGTGTTTATTGCGGTGGGTACTCCTTCCAAAGCAAACGGGGAAGCGGACCTTAGTCAGGTGTTTGCCGCCGCGGAAGAAATCGGAAAATCGCTTGTCGGCTATAAAGTGGTTGTCACGAAAAGTACCGTACCTCCGGGAACCGGGAAGAAAGTCGCCGCGATCGTTGAGAAGGCAAAACCCGCCGGCTCCTCGTTTGCCATTGCTTCCTGTCCGGAATTTTTACGGGAGGGGACGGGGCTTTCAGACACGTTGCATCCTGACCGCGTGGTAATAGGAACCAACTCCGATCGGGCACGGGATATCTTAGTAGAGCTCCATAAGTCAATCGACGGCAAAGCGGTGCTTTGCAATGTGGAAACCGCCGAACTCATCAAATACGCCTCCAATTCCATGTTGGCAACCAAAATTTCATTTGCAAACGCCATTGCCTTTATGGCGGAAAAAGTGGGGGCCGACGTCGAGCGCGTGCTTGAAGGGGTCGGTCTGGATAAGCGAATCGGGAGAAGCTTCCTTTATCCCGGTGTCGGCTACGGAGGCAGCTGTTTCCCGAAGGACGTCAAAGCGCTCATCGCGATTGCCGGTGAGTATGGCTATGATTTTACCCTCCTTAAAGCCGTCCATGAGGTCAATAATGAAGCCCGGAAAAATTTTGTGGAGAAGATAACCCGTCACTTCACATCGCTTGAAGGGAAAACCATCGCGGTATTGGGGCTCGCCTTTAAACCGGATACCGACGACATGCGGGAGGCACCGGCAACCGATATCGTTGCCGCTCTCCTGAAGGCGGGAGCAACGGTTGCGGTGTACGATCCGATCGCGATGGAGAAAGCAAAAGAGAAATTGCCGAAAGAGGTGCGGTATGCCAAGGATCCGTATGACGCCGTCCGTGATGCGGATGCGGTGGCGATTGTTACCGAATGGAATGAATTCCGTCAGTTAGATCTTGTGCGTCTAGCCCGCGGCATGAAACATATGGTATTATTTGATGGAAGAAATATTTACGAGCCCGCACGAGTGCGAGAGCTCGGATTTATGTATTATGGTGTCGGTCGAATGTAAAAAAAATTTGTAAGGAGGAGCGTATATGGCAAAAAAAGCATTGATCACGGGAATCGCGGGTTTTGTAGGAAGCCACATGGCAGAACTTTTGCTCTCCAAAGGCTATGAAGTCTACGGACTTTGCAGACCGCGAAGCAAAATGGATCATATCGAATCCATAAAGACCAAGCTCCACCTCGAGGATGCCGACCTTCTTGATAGTCACAGCATGTACACGACGATCAACAAAATAAAGCCGGATTACATCTTCCATTTGGCCGCGCAGTCATTTGTACCCACCTCATGGGGATCACCTGCGGTGACGCTTGAAGTCAACATAGTAGGAAGCGCCAATGTGTTCGAGGCGGTTCGTCAGGTCGGTATCGACCCCGTTATCCAAATCGCCTGTTCTTCCGAAGAATACGGGTTGGTGCATGCCGATGAGGTGCCGATTAAGGAAACCAATCCGCTCCGGCCGCTTTCGCCGTACGCGGTAAGTAAGCTTGCAATGGATTACCTGGGATACCAATATTTTGAATCCTATAAGATGCGGATCATCCGAACCCGCGGATTCAATCATACCGGACCGCGCCGGGGTGACACGTTTGCAGAATCAACGTTTGCCAAACAGATCGCACTTATCGAAAAGGGCAAGCAGGAACCCGTGATTTATGTCGGCAATCTTGAGGCTGAGCGTGACTATACCGACGTTCGCGATATGGTGCGCGCTTACCTCCTGGCCGTCGAGAAATGCGATGCCGGTGACGTCTATAACATCGCAACGGGAAATGCGATCAAGATCGCCGACGTGTTAAAGCTCATGCTCTCCATGAGTAAGGTACAGGTGGAAATTAAGGAAGATCCGAAGCGCATGCGTCCTTCAGACGTACCGATTCTTATCGGAGATAATTCAAAATTTGTTGAAAAGACCGGGTGGAAACCGGAGATTCCCTTCACCAAGACCGCTGAGGATCTTCTCAACTATTGGAGAGAAAGAGTCTAAGATACCGGTGCGCTCGCGGTCCACTTATGAAAGCGGTTATTATTCTGCCAACGTATAACGAGCGGGAAAATATCACCAGCATGTTAACGAAGCTGGTGGATGTGATGGAGAAAGTAAAGCGCTTTTCGTATGCGATCCTGGTCGTCGATGACACTTCCCCCGACGGTACCGCCGAACTTGTTCGGGCCTTTGCCAAAACCCACCGTGAAGTTCATCTTTTGACCGGAAAGAAAGAAGGACTCGGAAAAGCGTTGCTTCGCGGGATGAGTTATGCGATCGACACGCTGCATGCCGAAGTCATTGCCCAGCTTGATGCCGATTTGTCGCATGATCCGGAAGCCCTCCCCGAATTTTTCAAAAAAATTGCGGCGGGAGATGATTTTGTCGTAGGCACCCGATATATTCCCGGCGGTTCCATACCTGAGAATTGGGGACTCCACCGAAAAATTTTTAGCGTGGTGGGAAATGCCATTGTCCGTTTCGGACTCGGATTCCCGTACGTCCATGACTGGACCGGAGGGTACCGGGTATTTCGTAAAGAATACTTCGAACGGGCAAAGGATAAAATGGCAAAATACAGCGGGTATGTGTATCAGATCGCGTTTCTTCATAGTGCCATCGTGGATGGGGCAAAAGTTGGTGAAGTGCCGATCCATTTTACGGACCGGAGATACGGGCGGTCAAAAATTGCGCCCCTTCAATATATACGGAATGTATTTTTGTACGTCGGACGCGCCCGCTTTCATCAGTTGCGTCACGGTCCGTTTGCCAAGTTTGCGGTAGTGGGAACGGTGGGATTTGTCATTAACACGACGATCCTCGAGCTGGCGGTGCGAGGAGGGTTTCATCCGGCTGTGGGAAGCGCAATAGGAGCGGAGTGTGCGATTATTTCGAACTTTTTCTTCAATAACGGCTGGACGTTTCGCGGGAAGAAAATCAGCGGGTTAAGGCTTATTCCTAAATTTCTGCAGTTTAATGCGACGTCATTGGGCGCGCTCCTTATCCAGTCGGGTACCGTCGCGTTGGGAACGCATTTCTTCGGTGAAAATCTCTACCGTCTGTTCTATCTCATGGGGGTGGGCATCGGACTTGTCTGGAATTACACCATGTACTCACGGGTAATTTGGAAGAATAAATAACGATGACAACCTTTATGCGTAGGGTAGCCCGATATCTCCCGACAATTATTCTCGTTGGTGTTTTACTTCTCGGCGCGTATCTTCGCCTTTACAAAATTTCCGAATACATGACGTTCCTCGGGGATGAGGGGCGGGATATGCTGGTGATAAAACGGATGATCGTTGATCACAAATTTACGCTCCTGGGGCCTACGGCATCGGTGGGAGGATTCTTTTTGGGACCCATCTACTATTACTTCATGTTGCCGTTTGTATGGATAAGCGGATTAAATCCCGCGGGAGCGGCGGTGATGGTTGCCCTGTTCGGCGTTGCCACCATTTATGCACTCTATCGGCTGGGGAAGGATGCGGTACATGAGTGGGTAGGTCTTTGTGCCGCCGCGCTCTATAGCGTTTCACCGCTTGTTATCGCGTACTCACGATCATCATGGAATCCGAATCTTGTCCCGTTTTTTTCGGTAGTGCTCTTGTATGCGCTTTGGCGATCCGTCATCAAAAACGAATCGAAATGGCTGTTTTGGGTGGGGGTAACGTTAGGCATCGGATTGCAACTGCACTATCTTTTTCTCTTTTTGTTTCCCGTGGTTGGCGCCTGGTATCTGCTTTTGGGAAGAAAAAAAGAGTGGCTGCTTGCGTACGGGAAGGGGATAGCGGGGTTTGTCGTTGGCTACGGACCGTTTCTTGCTTTTGAACTGCGTCACGGATTCCCCAATACGATTTCGATTTATAATTTTCTCCGTGAAGGCGAAGGCACGGGATTCATTGCCGCAAATTTTTGGAATACGCTCGTTGATGTCATCTACCGATTGTTCGGAAGGCTTGTGTTTCGCTTGCCGCCGCCCGAACAATGGGTGAATCTTACCCCGACGGTGCAGACGGTATGGTCGGGAGCGGTGATAGCCTCCATCATTCTTTCCCTCTGTCTTCTTGTCGGGGTGGGATTGGGGTTATTCGAGAGAAAAAAGAAAACATTGTCTCAAGATCGCCGGACGGCGTTGCTGTTTTCCTTGTGGTTAGGAATTCCGCTTATTCTTTTCGGGTTTTATAAAAAGGGCATTTATGATTATTATTTCGGAGTATTTTTTGCCGTACCGTTTTTGCTTGTCTCGTGGGTGTTATTTTCCATCAAAAAAATACCGATCGTACGATTCATCGTTCCCGTTATCGCGGCAATCCTTCTTATTTTGAACTGGGAAGGACGGCCGTTTAAGTTTGCTCCCAACAATCAGCTTGCCCAGGCGCGGGAGATTGCCCGGGTTGCGTACGAGAAAACCGAAGGAAAACCCTACAATTTTGCCCTGATAACAAACTCGAATTCCGACCATGCATATCGTTATTTCTTTGAAATATGGGGAAACCCTCCCGTTGCCATCCAAAACGAAACAATCGATCCTGAACGGAAGAGTGTTACGGATCAGCTCATCATCATCTGTGAGCTTTCCGAGTGTAAACCCCTGGGTCATCCGTTATGGGAAATCGCCGGTTTCGGACGTGCGGAAATAGCGGGTGAGTGGCAGGCATCTTTTGTCCGGGTCATGAAATTAGTACACTATACGGAAGGAGCGAAATGACAAGCCCGTTTCTTTCGGTCGTTATTCCCTCGTATAACGAGGAAACCAATATCCGTTTAGGCAGTCTTGATAAGGTCTCACGGTACCTGGAAAAACAACCCTATACCTGGGAAGCTATTCTTGTGGATGACGGATCTACGGATAAGTCGCCACTCCTTATGGATGCCTTTGCCAAGGCGAATCCGGGATTTACCGTGTTGCACAACCCGCATCGGGGGAAAGCGGAAACAGTCGTTGCGGGCGTAATGCATGCCAAAGGATCGATCGTGCTTTTTTCCGATCTTGACCAGGCCACCCCTATTGCCGAGCTCGAAAAAGTGCTTCCGTGGTTCGATAAGGGCTACGACGTCGTCATCGGGAGCCGTAACCGAAGACGGGAAGGGGCGCCGCTCTCGCGGGTTATCATGGCACGGGGATTTATGGTGCTACGGGGGATCATACTGGGACTCAAAGGAATAACTGATACCCAATGCGGCTTTAAGGCGTTTAAACGTCATGTCGCCAAAGATATTTTTTCTCGGTTACAGTTGTACGGAAAAAATCAGGAAGTGCAGGGTCCCATGGTGACGGCGGGATTTGATATCGAAGCGTTATTCCTCGCCAAAAAGCTCGGTTTCAAAATTAAGGAAGTTCCCGTGGAATGGCACTACGTCGAAACAAGACGGGTAAATCCGGTCAAAGATTCCCTGCAGGGATTTTTTGACATGATTAAGATCCGAAGGAACGCCTGGCAGGGCAAATACGCATGAAACGCGTCCGGTTTCTTGTATCGCTTTTTTATCTTGCGTGTATCGCGTTATTTTTGTTTTCCTATACGCAGGTTGATTTGAATCTTACGCTGTCCCGGACCGGCGTTGTCCAGCATATCCAAAAATCGTTTCAATACATAGGATATTATCAGCGGCCGCTTGCTACCGCGATATACGGAAGTATCCTTTCGCTTTTTTTTGTTTTATACGGATACCTTTCATGGCTTGCGTACAAAAAGCAACTCACGCTCTCCGTGATTCGACGGCTTATCGCGGGGGCGACATTGCTGCTTTTGTTCTCCTATCCCGCCGCATTTTCCTACGATTTTTTCAATTATCTCTTTACGGCAAAAACCGTTCTGGTTTATCACCATAATCCTTACACCGTGATTCCGTTGCAGTTTGCCGGCATCGATCCATGGACGAATTTTATGCGATGGACGCACTTATCGAGCGCCTACACGCCGCTGTGGATAGCAATGAGTATGGTTCCGTATATCTTGGGGCTCGGGTATTTTATTCCGGTACTTTTCGCCACTAAATTTTTTATCGCCGCCTGTTATCTTGCGTCCTGTTATGCGATTGTCCGTATTGCGGAGGCTATAGATCCTGACAAAAAGCCGTTTATCCTGACCGTGTTTGCCTTAAATCCGTTACTCATCGTCGAAACGCTGGTGAGCGGACACAATGACATCGTGCTTGTCCTGTTTGCTCTTTTTTCAATTCTTATGTACATAAAAAAGCGGTATGATGCAGCATGGCTTTTGCTCGGTTTGTCCGTGGCGACGAAATTGATGACGATATTTCTTGTTCCCGTATATCTGTTACGGAAGAACCGATGGTATCTGTTTGTTTTCATGGCTGCGGGACTTATCCTGGTGCTGCTCAAACGGGAATTTTTGCCGTGGTACTGGGTATGGATGCTCCCGGTTGTTGCGTTAAACTATGAGCGCGTACGGCTCCTCCGCTTTTCTTTTGTCGTTTCCGCGGCGCTCCTCTTAAGTTATGCACCGTATCTTTACTATGGCGAATATTCAGCACTATCCCAGGCGTGGAAAACGGGAATCATCTGGACAGGAGTGGCGCTGGGTGCCGTGACCGCAATCTTTTTCCCGAAACCGACCGCTACGAACGGATAAAAATACCGGTAACAATCGCGCCCTGGACAATAAGCAGCATACAGATCACCGCAATGATCGGTTTTGCCCGGTGGAGTATCCCGTAGATCAGCCAGCAACAAGAGACGGGTAGGAATCCGCACCGGGAAGTACGGGAGACGCCCAAAAGATTCGATGCCGTCCCTACGCTGACCAGCTGAGGAACGTTGACAAGGACGGTGATACCTCCCATGAGGGAGGCGAATCGGTCAAGCGTACGGACGATTTTTGCGGATGATTTCTTGCGCCGTTTTTCCACCGCGTGATAAAAGCCACCCTGCATAAGGTCAGTGGAGCAGAGAAGGAATACGGTATTTCCTGGTTTTCACGGTTTTAGGATATAATGAATCCATGCGGGGGAACAAAACGAAGCTATGGTTCGGTATCGGCGCCTTGGTTCTTGTGGCGCTCTATTTTTTCACCCGGCTTTTTCACCTCACGGGGCTTCCCATATTTACCGATGAGGCGATTTACATCCGCTGGTCCCAAATAGGCATGCGGGATGCCAATTGGCGCTTTATATCGCTCACCGACGGGAAGCAACCCATGTTCACCTGGATCATGATGGTGCTGTTAAAGATTTTTGAGACTGCCGATCCCCTGTGGGCGGGGAGGCTCACCTCGGTAATTGCGGGATTCGGCACGCTGATCGGTGTCTGGTTTGTGGCATATGAATTGTTTCGCGATCGCCGGGTTTCGTGGGCGGCAAGTGTAGGCTATATTCTTTTGCCGTTCAGCACCTGGTACGACCGGGTCGCACTGTATGATTCGTTGGTTGCGACATTTGCCGTCTGGAGTTTGTACCTGGGGATCCGTTTGGTGCGTAAGTTGCGGCTTGATACCGCACTGTTACTCGGTATGGTGCTGGGTACCGGGATGCTTAATAAAAGTTCCGGATTTTTGTCGCTCTACTTTCTGCCCGCAACCCTTCTTTTATTTGATTGGCAACACAAGGAAAAGCGGCAAAAACTTTTACGGTGGATCGCGCTGGTTGCCGTAGCGGGTGTCCTTTCCCAGGTGATCTACAGCGTGTTACGGCTTTCACCGTTTTTTCACATGGTGGAGCAAAAAGATAACGTGTTTATTTTTTCCGTCAGCGAATGGTTGAATCAACCGTTCCGATTCCTTGCGGGTAACCTTCGGGGGATGTTTGACTGGGTACGGCATTATCTCACCTTACCGGTATTTATCGCGGTCTTATTGCCGATCTTTACAAGGTGGCCGAAAAACAGGGAGCGATGGTTCCTGTATGTCTGGTGGGCGCTTCCGTTTGCGGCACTTGCGACATTTGCAAAAATACTGTACCCGCGTTTTATCTTTTTTATGATGATGCCGCTGCTTATCGTTGCGGCTTCAACGGCGGTTACGGTATGGGACGCGATGAAAAATCGGATGGCACGCCTGCTCCTTGTTTTCGTGCTCGTCGTTCCTTCACTCTTTATGGATTGGTTTATTATTACCAATCCCGTTGCCGCCCCCATACCCGAATCCGAACGCGGGCAATTTTTGGATGATTGGCCGGCAGGGTACGGAGTAAAGGAAGTGGTTACCTATCTTACCGCCGAGGCGGCGCATCAAAAAATACAGGTATTTACGGAAGGAACATTCGGACTGCTTCCGTACGCGATCGAAATTTATCTTGTCGATAATCCGAACGTACGTATCACCGGTATGTGGCCGCTTCCAGAAACCATGCCTGATGCTATCGTTACCGCGGCAAGCGAAAGCGCCACCTACTTTGTCTTGAACGAAACACAGACAAAACCGGATTGGCCGATGACGCTTATCGGCGAGTATCGAAAAGGGATGAGAGAAGACAAGCGGATGATGCGGTTCTATAGAGTGGATGCTCCGGTTGCCGATTTCGGTGCCGCAAAAAAGTAACGGTAGGGCGGTACGGGTATGAGAAAGAAAAAACCATCAATGCAAAAAAACTCCGGCCACTCACTTGCCCCGAACCGTGATAGGGAGAGTCCTTCGGGATTTTTCTCCCGTTGGTCGTTGCTCCTTATTGCGGCGGCACTTTTTCTTGTTCTGACACCCCTGATGCGATCGGGATTTTTTATTACGGACGACGGTGAGTGGATGATAATCCGGCTGTCGGCATTCTATCAAAGTCTCGCCGACGGACAATTCCCGGTGCGATTTTTGGGAAGATTGAACAACAGTTACGGCTATCCGGTGAGTAACTTTCTGTATCCGGGGTTTCTCTACTTGGGATCCCTGCTGCATATTCTCGGCGCGTCATTTCAGGATGCGGTAAAAATCATCCTTGCCGGTTCCGTTGTCTCGGCCGTTATTGCCGTCTACGCGGGACTTCGGAAAAGATACGGAAGATGGGCACGGACCATGGGGGCAGTAAGTCTTGTCTTTGCTCCGTATCTCCTTTTTGATATGTATCATCGTGGGTCGGTGGGAGAAGTACTGGCGATCGCCGCCGCATCCTGGGCCGTCACCGCCATTGTCAGAGGGTGGGGGTGGTTGTTTGCCCCCATGATAGGGCTTCTTATCATAAGCCATAATTCGGCGGCGCTCCTTTTGGGGATTGCAATCGCCACCCTTGCGATGAGCGTTCCGGCAAGAGGCATGTTTTTGACCGCCGGCGCAATCGGCGTGGGGTTTGCCAGTTTTTTCTGGATTCCCGCCCTTCTGGAGAAACATTTGGTTCGGTTTGATGCCGTCGTCATTTCGGATCCGTCATCGTACTTTATTACGCCGCTGAATGCCGGACTTATCGGGTTGGGCACCGTGGTTGCGCTTGCGGTATTTCTGGGCTTACGGAAAAAAATTACCCGGTTTGAATCGGTTGCATTTTTTTGGGCGATAGCGGGAATCATACTTGCGCTTCCGATTACTGCTCCCGTATGGAACATATCCGCATTTTCCGTCCTTTTTCAGTTTCCGTACCGCGCGTTGTTATTGCCCGTACTGTTCGGGCCGTGGATTATCGCCGCGGTTTTTGAACATCTTTCGGGTTGGCGGCGGGTCGCCTTATCCGCGGTACTTTTTTCAGTTTGGTTATCAACGGCATCCGTTCTATTGGGTGAGGTTTCTCCCGTACGGCGTGACACGGGCTATTACGTGACAAACGAAGCGACGACTACCGTCGCAAACGAGTATATGCCCCGATGGGTGCATGATATCCCCGTGAATCGTCCCGTGGAAACCTTGGAAGTGATAAACGGCGACGCTCTCCTTTCAACGCGCACGTTTTCCGGCGAAAAAATCACCTTTACCGCGGAAGCAAAAGAGTCAAGCACGATTCAGATCAATAAAATTTATTATCCCGGATGGGGGATTACCGTTGACAACCGATTGACGCCTATTGATTATGCGAACCGATTGGGAGTCATGCGTATCGAAATTCCCAAAGGAACCCATGTCGTATCCGCCGATTTTCGTGAGACACCGTTTCGATTGGCCGCGGATTTGATAAGTATCCTGTCGTTTATCTGTTATTGCATTGTGTTGCGGCGCCTAACGCACTCATCATGAAACGAGTCCTACCGTATATTTTGCTTGCGCTTGCGGGTTTTTTTGCCGTCCGGCCGCTCGTATCTCCGGGGTTCTTCCCGATGCACGATGATACGCAGGTTGCCCGTGTCATCGAAATGGGAAGGGCGCTTCGTGATTTCCAGTTTCCCGTCCGATGGGTCAATGAGTTAGGGTACGGATACGGTTATCCGATTTTTAATTTTTACGGACCGTTACCGTATTATTTCGGCGGGTTGCTGTATGCCGTGGGTGTCCCCGCCGTTTTGGCAACCAAAATCATGTTTGCCGCAGGGATCCTACTGCCCGCATTGTTGGTAACGCTGCTTATCGAACTGCCGTACGGACTTCTTGCCGGCGTACTCTTTCTTTTTGCGCCCTATCATGCGGTACAGATATACGTTCGGGGGGCGGTGGGTGAATATTGGTCCCTCGTGTTTTTCCCCCTTATTGCCTACTGGATTACGGGATGGGGAAAACCCGCAACAAAGAAGTCGGCGGCGGCGGGAGCGATCGGTATCGGAGGAGTGATCCTCTCCCATACTCTGATGGGATTTGCGGTGACGATCTTCGTCGGGTGTTCCTTTGTCCTGTATCGGATGATTCGATATCTTCGTAATCGCGACCGGCTTCGCGAAACGCTTTCCGCATCCTTTCCGCTGCTTCTCGGTATGGGGCTTGCGGGTTTTTTCTGGCTCCCTGCAATGTTTGAAATGCAGTTTACCGGGGTTTCCGGCCAGGTGAGTGCCAGTGCCGATTATAAGGATCACTTCGTATGTATCACCCAACTGTACGCATCACTCTGGGGATTCGGCGGATCCGCGAAAGGATGTGTTGACGGCATGTCGTTTATGGTCGGGAAAGCCCATCTGCTTCTCGGTTTTGCCGGACTGGTGACGGCGCTTGTATTGCGGCCGAAACGAATGGCCGGACTTATAGGAGTTGCGGTCGCCGCGGCATTTGTAGGAGTATTGTTTGCTACCGAAGCTTCAAAATGGTTGTGGGATAGCATCCCCGGCTTTGCCTACCTTCAATATCCCTGGCGTTTTCTGGGGATTCTTATGTTCGGCACGTCACTCTTGGGAAGTTTTGCGATGCTCCCGGTAAAAAACGCCGTTGCCAAATGGGCGGCAACCATAGCCATTTGCGTCGGGGTTATACTGTTAAACGGCAAATGGTTTATGCCCCAATATACCTATGAGAAACCAAGTACCGCATTTGAAGCCCCTTCCGATGTCAGGTGGCGGGTGTCAAAAATTTCCGATGAATACCTTCCGCGTTCCGTCCCCCGGCCGGACACACCGAAAGAAGCTGATTTTGCTACAATAGAGGAAGGAAACGGCCTGTCGGCGCGGTTGCTGACAAAAACCACGACCCGGGAAGTATGGTCCGTCATTGCGGCGGAAGAGATGCCCGTTCGTATCAATAAAGCGCCGTTTCCCGGTTGGCGGTATTTTATTAACGATAAAGAAGTACGGCCGACCGTCAAAAACGGATTGCCCGAGCTTACTCTTGCCGCGGGTCAGTCGTATATAACCATGCGTTTTACCGATACGCCGATACGGGTTATCGGCAACGGTATTTCGCTTGTTAGCCTTATTATTTTTATTTATTATCTTTATGCCAAGCAGCACAAAACCAAGCGTTAATATCGTGCTTCCCGTGTATAACGAAGCGGTGGAATTGAAAACAAGTGTCGGCACCCTCATCCGGTACCTGGCAAAAAATCTCTCCGATTTTTCCTGGCATATAACGATCGCCGATAACGCAAGCACCGATGCCACTTTGAAAATCGCGCGTGAACTCAGTCGTACGTATCAATCCGTGTCGGTAGAACATCTTTCGCAAAAAGGACGGGGAAGGGCGGTGAAGCACGTCTGGCGCAAAGGCGACTATGATTATCTTGCCTACATGGATATAGATCTTTCGACCGATCTGAAGCACCTGCCGCCGCTCTTGCATGCGCTCGAGCGGGGTTTTGACATGGCAATAGGGAGCAGAAATACGAAGGGAGCGAGAGTATTCGGGAGAAGCACGCTGCGGTCAATCACTTCCAAAGGATATATCAGCCTTATCAAGCTTTTTTTCTGGGTGAATTTCACCGATGCGCAATGCGGATTTAAGGCGGTCTCCCGAAGGGTCGTACGCGAGCTCATGCCGCAGGTGAAAGATAACGAATGGTTTTTTGACAGTGAACTCCTGATCGTCGGTGAGAAGAGCGGGTATCGGATTTACGAAGAACCGGTGACGTGGATCGATAATCCCGGGTCTACGGTGCGTGTCATGAAAACGGCGCTTGGGGACTTGAAAGGATTGTGGCGGTTATATACCACGCGGCCGTGGAGAAAGCTACCGTATGCCAGACATTGATTTGGATGTTATAAAGAAACGTTCGGTGGTCGGCGTCGTTGCCCTTACCGCGCGGACGTTCGTTCTTCAGGTGGTCGCATTTGGTGCGACATTTTTATTGACATTATTTTTAACCCCCGATATCTTCGGTGTTTTTTATGTTGTTTCCGCGATCATTTCCTTCTTGGGATATTTTTCCGATATCGGCTTAGCCGCGGCACTGGTGCAAAAGAAAGACGAGGTGACCGACGAAGATTTAAATACGACATTCATGATCCAACAGGGGTTAGTCGTTACCCTTGTCGTTATTAGTCTTATTTTTTCCCAATTTATCGCGTCGTTTTACCGGCTTGATGCTTCGGGCGTGTGGCTATTTCGTGCGCTTGCGGTATCGTTTTTTCTTTCGAGCCTTAAGACGATTCCGTCGGTGTTACTGGAGCGAAAATTATCCTTTGACCGCCTGGTGATTCCGCATATCGTCGAAACGCTGGGTTTTTACGGCGTCGCCGTATTTTTTGCCTGGCGCGGACAGGGGATAACAAGTTTCACCTGGGCGGTATTGGTGCGGGGTATTTTGGGACTTATCACCATGTATATCGTCGAACCGTGGTTTCCCCGGTTTGCCGTATCCCGCGTCAGCGCCAAACGCCTTATGAAGTTCGGTATCCCGTTTCAGATGAATTCATTTTTGGCGCTGTTAAAAGACGATCTTATGACGGTATTTTTGGGGCGGGTGTTACCGTTTGCGGAAGTGGGATATATCGGATGGGCCAAGAAGTGGGCGGAAGTACCGTTACGGCTTATCATGGATAGCGTCATCCGCGTGACGTTCCCCGCATATTCACGGTTGCAGCACGACAAAAAACTTCTGGAAAAGGCGATCGATAAAACGATGTTCGGCCTTGCGTCGGCGATTCTACCGCTTTCGACCGGATTGTTGTTTTTTGTGCATCCCATGGTTGGCTTAATTCCGCGATATGCCAAATGGGAGCCGGCCATCATTTCGTTTTATATTTTCGTCTTTTCGTCGGCAATCGCCGCGCTTTCAACGCCGCTTATGAACGCGTTAAATGCCGTAGGCAAAATTCGAACGACCTTATCATTCATGGTGGGGTGGACGATCGGTACCTGGGCGTGCACCCTCCTGTTTATGCAATTTTTCGGGTTTAACGGCGTGGCGCTCGCCCTTCTTTTCGTATCATTGTCAATTGTACTTGTGATAAAAACGGCGAAACGAATTGCCGATTTTTCGTTTATCGACAACGTAAAGGGGCCGATTGTGGCGACCGTTGTGCAGGGGTGCGCCTATTGGCTCCTCCTGGCCGTAACACCCCACACGTATATAAGCCTTGTGGTTCTGGGAATTATCGGTATGGGGGTGTATGCCGGTGCACTGTTTGTTCTGGAAAAAAATAACATATATGCATTTATCGGTATGATAAGGAGGAGTACCCAATGAAACTATCCGTCGTCATCAGCACGTATAATCGTGCAAAGAGTCTGGTACGCACGATCGCTTCCGTCAAAAATTTTGCCGATGAGATTATCGTTGTGGATAACGAATCCTCCGATGATACCGCGCAAGTCGCCAAAAAACTCGGGACAAAAATATTTTCACGACCCAATAATCTGATGCTTAACGTGAATAAAAATTTCGGTTTTTCCAAAGCGGAGGGCGATTGGATTCTTTGCCTCGATGACGATGAAGAGGTAACTCCGGAGCTGTCGGCGGAAATACAGTCGGCAATCCGAACGGATGCTATCGATGGCTTTTGGATACCGAGAAAAAACATGATTTTCGGGAAATGGATACGACACGGCATATGGTGGCCCGATCTTCAGCTTCGACTTTTCAAAAAAGGTGCCGGAAAATATCCTGAAAAACACGTCCATGAATACATAAGCATCGCGGGAAAGTCAGGTACGCTCAAGAGCCCCTATACCCATTATAACTATGACAGTGTCGGCCAATACCTCGAAAAAATGCAGAGGGTGTACACGGAAAACGAGGTGAAGAAATACCGTGCGTTGGGATATACGGTGACATGGCAGGATGCCATCCGTTTTCCCGCCTCGGATTTTATGAAACTCTATTTTGCCCAGGGAGGTTACAAGGACGGTTTGCACGGTTTGGTGCTTGCCATGCTCCAGGCGTTTTACTCCTTTCTTATTTTCCTTAAGCTGTGGGAGAAGGAACGGTTTGTCGAAATGGATATACCCCCGGAAACGTCAATTGCCGAATTGAGAAAGACGGGAAAGGAATTATCCTATTGGATGACGACCGTACGCATCGGGGAATCCCATACGTTGCTCAGGAAATGGTGGTATAAACTCGTACGAAGATTGAGCCGGTAACCATGAAAAAAGTCGCCATCGTTATCGTGAACTGGAACGGTTATAAAGACACATCGGTGTGTCTTCGGTCGCTTGCCAAGCTCCGGCGTACCAACGTCGAAGTAGAAACAATTGTCGTGGATAACGGTTCGACCGATGAATCGGCTGCGATAATCGCCAGGGATTTTCCCGGGGCGGTGCTTTTAAAACTCGACGAGAATCGGGGTTTTACCGGCGGCAATAACATAGGTATTACGTATGCGATGAAACGGGGAGCGGATTTTGTATGGCTGCTTAATAATGATACGATCGTCGATCCCGAAGCACTTTCGCTTCTTGACGCTTTTGATACCGATACCGTGGGAATTGCCGGATCAAAAATTTATTTTGCGCCGGGACACGAATATCATAAAACCCGCTACGCCAAAAACGAACGCGGGCGGGTATTTTGGTACGCAGGCGGACTGGTTGATTGGGATAACCTTTATGCTTCGCATCGCGGCGTTGATGAGGTGGATCATGGGCAATACGATCGTGCAATAGAAACGCCGTTTGTGACCGGTTGTTCCATGATGATCGCAAGAGCAGTCGTGGAATCCGTGGGGCTTTTGGATGATGCCTATTATCTGTATCTGGAGGATCTTGATTATTGTCTCCGCGCAAAGCGCGCGGGATTCACGCTTGTCTACCAGCCGACATCGGTTATCTGGCACGTCAACGCCGGCTCGTCGGGTGGTGCGGGGAATCCCCTCCATGATTATTACATCACTCGTAACCGGTTGCTTCTCGGCATGCGGTATGCCTCAATCCGAACCAAAATTGCCCTGCTTCGTGAAGGCGTCGCGTTTCTTCACGAGAACAACGAGGAAAAACGAAAAGCGGTTGCTGACTTTTTCTTTCTCAGACGGGGGAAACAATATGAACCGAAAAAAGCAAAAACTTAGCATTGTTATCATTGCCAGAAACGAAGCGCCGCGTATCGCCGCATGTATCGGTGCGCTTGAAGATGTCGGCGAAATTATCGTTGTCGATAACGGCTCCCAGGATGATACGACTCGTGTTGCCAAACAGGCGGGAGCGCAAGTTATCCCGGTTACGCAGGAAGGGTTTGCAACCCTCCGCAATCATGCCATGCGATATGTGACGGGCGAGTGGGTGTTGTATGTCGATGCCGACGAGATTGTAACCCCGACGCTTCGGAAAGCCATAGCGGATGGCATTGCTCCCCACGCCAAAAATGCGGTAGCAGGGTACGAACTCTATCGAAAAAACTACTACCTCGGTCATCCGTGGCCGGGAGGGGAATGGATGCTCCGGCTTTTCCGTGTTGCGGCGTTTCGCGGTTGGGAGGGCGAACTGCACGAAACGGCACGGGTAGAGGGGGAAGTAAAACGCTTGGAAGGAGAACTGCTGCATGATACGCACCGGACGCTTGAAGAAATGGTCGATAAAACAAACGAGTGGAGCGAAACGGAGGCAATGTTGCGACTTGTCGCCCATCATCCGCCGATGACCTGGTGGAGAATGCTTCGGGTAACGCTCACCGGTTTTTTGCATTCGTACATAACCCTCGGCGGATGGCGTGCCGGTACGGTGGGCTGGATCGAAAGCATATACCAGGGGTTTAGCTTATTTATTACGTACGCGAAACTATGGGAGTTGCAGCAAAAAAAGTCACATGAATAAATTAGCAGTACGATTCTGGCCGATCGGCGTGATTATTTTTCTTACCTGTCTTTTAGGGGCTCCGCTTACTCGCGGAAATATGCCGTTTCCGGGGACGTATCTTGCCACATTTTTCACCCCCTGGGCAGCAACGTACGCCATGCCCGTCAAAAATAATGCGATGCCGGACGTGATAACCCAAATCTTCCCATGGAAACGGGTAACCGTGGATTCCTGGAAACAGGGGCAATTGCCACTATGGAATCCGTATAGTTTTTCGGGAACCAGCCATATCGGTACGTATCAGACGGCAATATTTTCCCCGTTTACTCTTTTGTTTTTACTGCCCGAAAAGATTGCATGGAGTGTCCTTATCCTTCTGCAACCGCTTCTTGCGGGGATCGGCATGTATTGCTTCCTTTCTCGACGAAGCCTCACCCCGGAAGCCCGGCTCATCGGAAGTATCGCCTTCATGTTTTGCGGGTTTATGACCGTCTGGATGGCATACGGAACGCTCGGATACGCCGTGCTTTTTCTTCCGTACGCACTTTTGGGCATAGATATTCTTATCATTGACGGTAAGCGCCACGGGGGACTTATTACGGCGGCAGCCCTTGCGCTTTCATTTCTTTCCGGACATTTTCAGATGAGCCTTTACGTTTTGCTGTATGTCGCCGGGTATCTGGTGTTTCTTTCGTTTGAAAAAAATAATCGAAAACGGTTACCGGTTGCCGTCATCGCACTGTTATTCGGCATACTTCTTGCGGCTCCCCAAATACTTGCCGGTTTTATGGCATACACGGAGGCGGTGCGCAGTAGTCTGTTTATAAAAGGGGAAGTAATTCCTTGGCGATATTTCCCCACGATACTGGCTCCTGATTTTTACGGTAATCCCGTAACGAGAAACGATTGGTTCGGGCACTATGCGGAGTGGGCGAGCTATATCGGCGTTGCTCCGCTGTTTTTTGCAATCGCAGCGGTCATTGCGCGCCGCACCTATCGTCCTCTCCGCTTTTTTGCGGGCATGGGAATCCTGTCGTTGCTTTTTGCGTATCAAACGCCGCTTGTGGATCTGTTGTTTTTCCTTAAAATTCCGGTCTTGTCGACGAGTTCGGCATCACGAATCATCATTCTTGCAAGCTTTTCTCTTGCCGTGCTTTCCGCATACGGTCTGGATGCCGTACGGGAGCTTTGGGCAAAACGGAACAAAGGAGCAATCATACGAGGGGCTCTCGGAGTGGGCGGACTTTTTATCGTGCTTTGGGGGGTGTTGCTTGTGGGGCGACCGTTCCCGGCCGATAAACTGGCTATTGCCACACGCAATCTGGTGCTTCCCACGGCACTTGCCTTGCTATGGGTGACGGGATTTGCATCCGGTTTAGTGCTTCCCAAAAACATTGGTAGGATACTTCCCTTTCTTTTTGTGATCATAACGGGAATTGATATGTACCGTTATACCGCAAAATGGATGCCGTTTGATCCGCACACGCTGGTCTACCCCGAGGTTCCCGCGATCACCGCGCTGCAGCGGCTTACGCGACAGGATAATTCGCGTGCCTTCGGCAACATCGGCAATGAAGTCGGTTCCGCGTTCGGCATTCCGCTTATCGAAGGATACGACGCCGTGTATAGTCATCGGTATGGAAAGCTTATGGGATCGGTAAGCGAAGGAAAATTTCGTCCGGTGGACCGGTCGGTCGTGGTGTTTGATAAACATGGGAAATACAGTCAGGAAATGTTAAATCTCCTCGGTGTACGGTACTATTTTCATAAAAAAAGCGACGGAAGACTCCCCTGGGCATATCCCTTTTGGGATCATCCCGGGTATGTACGTGTTTGGGAAGATGATCATTTTGAAATTCTTGAAAATACCCAACATTATCCGCGGGTGTTTTTGGCAAACTCGTTTGTCGTCGCAAACGGTGAGCAATCAATCCTCGATACGCTGTATCGGGAAGGCATGGATCGACGAAACACGTTAGTACTCGAAACCGCCCCTCATATCACTCCGGAAGCGGGGACGGGGAGTGCAACGATACTTTCCTATACGCCGAACGAGGTGGTTATCGGCGTGGACACTTCAGCACCTACGCTACTTTTTCTTTCCGACACCTACGATACCGGTTGGAAGGCAACGATTGACGGGACCAAAACACCGCTGTATCGGGCTCACTATGATTTCCGGGCGGTTGCGGTGCCCGCAGGGCTGCATACCGTGCGTATGCGATACCTGCCGTGGTACGTCGTATGGGGATGTGTGTTAAGCGGATTTGCTACACTGGGATTGCTCGTCATTTTTTTGAAAAAGAGGAAAACATGAAAATCGGTTTTTATAATCCCTATTTTGACGGTTTGGGAGGCGGTGAGCGATACACGTTGACGCTTGCCAGTCACTGGGCAAAAAAACATACCGTCTCCCTGTTTTGGGATGACCCCAAGATCATCAGCCAATCGGAAAAACGTTTCGGATTGGATCTATCAGGCATTCAGGTGGTCCCGAATGTCTTTAAAAACGGCAATATCTTTGAAAAGCTCTGGCAATCGAGAACCTATGATCTTATCTTCTTCCTGAGTGACGGCAGTATCCCTGGGACGTTGGCGCGGCACAATATATTGCATTTTCAGGTGCCGTTTGCCTCCGTACTTATCGATCCGTGGAAAATGCGACGGTACGATGCCGTAGTGTGCAATTCCGAGTTCACCAAAAGCGAGTTGGACGCGCAGATAGGGGAAAAAGCGGTGGTCATCTATCCGCCGGTACAACAGGTACCGAAGGCGGTAGCCACGAAGCGAAAACAACAGATTCTTTCGGTAGGGAGATTTACCGGTTACTTCCAGGCAAAAAAACAGGAAGTGCTTATCGATGCATTCCTCGATGGATACCGGAAAGGACTGTTAAAAGGGTGGCAATTGGTGCTTGCCGGCGGGCTTATTCCGTCCGATGAGGGATATTTTGCCAAGCTTGCCGAGAAAGTGAAAAATACTCCCGTGAAGCTTTGCCCGAACATAACAAACGATGAACTTATCAGTCTGTATCAGACGAGCCAGTTTTACTGGCATGCGGCGGGATTTGGGGTGAGTGACCCGGTGAATATGGAGCATTTCGGGATCACCACGGCGGAAGCGATGAGCGCGGGAGTCGTCCCGATTGTCTATGCTGCAGGAGGACAGCTTGAGATTGTCCGCGACGGTATAAGCGGTCGCGTTTGGCATACGCCCGATGAACTCGTGCAGTACACCAAGGCGCTTATTGACGATAAAAAGACACTCGCCGCGATGGCGCAAAAAGGCATCGAACGGGCGAAGGATTTCGGTGCGGCAGAATTTACGCGTTCGTTCGATGCGCTCATCGCGGGGTGGGAGAAATAATTTATGAAGCGTTTTTCTTTTTGGACGGTGATTTTTATACTCATCACGATCACTGCGATATTTTTTTATCCCACGGCTCTTGAAAAAAAACTGCCCGTTCCCACGGATACCCTGATAGGTCTCTATCATCCGTGGAGAGACCTGTATGCCGAAACCAATCCGCGCGGCGTTCCGTACAAAAATTTCCTGATTACCGATCCTATCCGTCAACAAATTCCCTGGAAAAAGGCGGTTATCGACGCGTGGAAGCAGGGAAAAGTACCGGCACTTAATCCATACTCGTTCGGCGGCGTACCGCTTGATGCAAATATTCAGGCAGCCCCGTTTTATCCGTTTAACTTTCTGTTTTTTGTCACCGATTTTGCTTCCGCCTGGGTACTTCTTATTATCATGCAGCCGTTGCTTGCCCTTCTTTTTATGTATCTGTATCTTTCAAGGCGGAACGTGGGAACGGCGTCGTCATTGTTGGGTGCAACGGCATGGGCGTTCGGCGGATTTTCCATAGCATGGCTCACCTGGGGAACCATTATCCACACCGCCCTCTGGATACCGCTTATCCTTTTTTCTATCGATAGGCTCGCTTCGGAAAAGAAAACGCGGATCTCCTCGGTATTGCTGCTTGTGGTTGCAGGAAGCATGTTGTTGCTGGCGGGGCATATACAGGTTGCACTCTACGGCGGAGTTTTTGCTTTTTGCTATAGCCTCCTGCATCGAAAAGCATTACGTACCGCCAGCCGGTATCGAACCCTTAGCATCGCGGGAATTGTCGTGCTTCTCGTCACTCTCCCGCAGTGGGCTCCGCTGCTCGGATTTTTTTCGCAGTCGGCGAGAGGCGCTGAACTTGCATCATGGAAAAATCCCGGCTGGTTTATGCCTTGGCAACACCTTGCGCAATTTATAGCCCCCGATTTTTTCGGTAATCCCGCAACGCTCAATTACTGGGGAGTGTGGAATTACGGTGAATTCATCGGATACATGGGAATACTTCCCTTGCTTTTTGCGATAAGCGCGATGTTTCTTTCGGGGTTGCCGAGATTTTTATCATTTTCCGTGATTATCGCACTCTTGCTTCTTCTTTCTCATCCGTTGAGCAGGCTGCCGTATCAACTGCAAATTCCCGTGTTTTCCGTATTGCAGCCGACGCGACTTATGGTGCTTGTCACCTTATGCCTTTCTCTTCTTTCTGCCTTCGGGGCGCAGCAGTTTTTTTCCGGCAAATCACGACGAATGGTTATGAGCGGGACAATACTGGGGGTTGTGCTCATGCTACTATGGGGCGGGATAGTTAGCGGCCTCTTTGCCTCCCTGTTTCAGGTATCGCCGGAAAATCTCGCCGTGTCAAAGCGAAATTTGTATGTGCCGACGGTGCTATATGCCGTCGGTGTCACGCTGCTTTTTCTGTATCATCGCCTGAGTCATCGGGGCGTACGGGTTTTCATTACGGGAATCATTCTGCTGGTAAGTATTGCGGACCTTTTTCGTTTCGGCTGGAAATTCACTCCTTTTACCCCGCGCGAATATTTCTTTCCGACGACCAAGACGATCGAGTTTTTATCCCGCCAGCCAAAACCGTTTCGGGTAATGAGTCTTGATGACCGCATCCTGCCTCCCAACGTCAGCGGGTACTACGGTATCGAATCACTTGAAGGATACGATCCTGTCGCTCCGCTTCGATACGACCGGTTTCTTTCAACAATCGAGTTGGGTGCGTACCGCCCTGATCTGACAAGCGGGTTTCATCGTATCTATACGACCCATACCATTGACGCAACGCTCCTTCGGTATTTTAATGTCCGGTTTGTTTTATCCCTTTCCGAAGTGAAAAAACCGTTCCTTCAGGAAGTGTTTCGTGAAGGGGAAACTCGGGTGTACGAATATGCAAATTCACTTCCCCGCGTCTATCTTGCAGAGCAGGTTACCGGGGCAAAGTCTGAAGATGTCCTGCCGCTTCTTATGAAATCAGCAACGGATCGGGTTGCCGTATATGACGGATCGGAAGGTATTTTATCGGCGCCGATGAGCGGCGAAGAGATGGCGGTGATCAAAAACTACCGTGCAGACGAAATGACGGTGAGGACAAAAACGGTAAACAAGCGCATGCTCGTCATTCTCAACGGATACGACAAACGTTGGTCTGCTACAATGGAGGACGGAAAAAAGTTACGGGTATATCGGGTAAACTATCTTTTTATGGGGGTAACGGTACCTGAAGGCGATCATCAGATCACGGTATCATTTCACTAATATGGGGGCGAAAAAACTTTCGGTAAGCATCATCATTCCTAATTGGAACGGGTCGGCACTGCTGAAAAAAAATCTTCCTGCGGTTATGGAGGCTGTCGGTAATGCGGAGATCATTGTGGCTGATGACGCCTCAACCGACGATTCGCTGGAGATGCTGCGATCGGCGTTTCCCCGGATTATCAGGGTTGAAAATAACAGGCAGCTCGGATTTGCGGGAAACGTCAATAGCGGGGTTGCCAGGGCGACCGGAGATATCGTCGTGTTGCTCAATACCGACGTGCGCCCGGAGAAAGATTTCCTTGCCCCGATACTCGCCGCATTTGTCGCGGACAGTACGCTTGCGGCGGTCGGGTGTCTGGAAAAAAGCCATGAAAAAGACGGCATCGTGCTTCGCGGCAGGGGTGTGGCCAGATGGGAAAAGGGCTTTTTTATTCATGCCAAAGGTGAGGTGACCAAAACAGATACCGCGTGGGTGTCAGGCGGAAGCGCAGCGTACCGGCGAAGCGTGTGGAATACGTTAGGGGGTATGGATACGATATATAATCCGTTTTACTGGGAGGATATAGACCTTTCCTATCAGATGCGTAAGGCCGGCTATTCGCTTCGCTTTGAGCCCAAAAGTATCGTACACCACTTCCATGAAGAGGGTGCGATTAAAACATCCTATTCTCCCGATGCGGTAAAACGCATTGTCTACCGAAATCAGTTTCTGTTCCTCTGGAAAAATATTTCTGACGTTCCGTTGTGGCTTGCCCACTGCCGATGGATGCCGGTTCGTTTGGTACAGGCGGCGATTGCCGGAGATCGAGCGATGCTGTATGGTTATGCAATGGTGCTTTTGATGTTTCCTTCACTCTACAAAAGCAGATTACGTGCTGCCCGCCATTGGAAGCGCGATGATCTGTCTCTTTTTACTTCAAACGAGTCATGAAATGCCTCTTGTGTCAGACGACGCTTGAAAAATACCTGTATAAAAACGGGTATTGGCTCTACCGATGCGGTACCTGTAATCTTGCCGAAACGGATCTGAAACGGGATTACGGCACGTTTGTGAAGGAATTTTATTCCCGGGGATACTACGAGGGTGATCCGACAAGAAGCGCCTATGCCGATTACGAGCTTGATAAGCCGCTTATCGTGAAGAACATGCATAAGTTTCTTTCGTTTGTCGCCAAAAAGAAACCGGCAGGCAAGTTGCTTGATGTGGGGTGTGCATTCGGTTATGTGGTGGAACTGGCCTTACAAAAAGGATACGACGCCTACGGATTTGACCCCTCGACGTTTGCGGTGAAAAAAGCGGGAGAACTGGTCGGCAAAAAACGGATCAAGGAAGGAACAATTGCCCAGGTTTCGTATCCTGCGGAAAGCTTTGACGTCATCACGATGTTTGACGTATTTGAACATCTTGAAGATCCGCTTTCCGACGTCAAGAAACTTACGAAGTATCTTAAGCCGGACGGCATTATCATCATTGCCACGGGAGATACGCAAAGTATTGCGGCCAAACTCATGAAACGACGATGGACGTTTTTTATTCCGCCGCAGCATATTTTCTTTTTTAACCGGAAAAATGTGACAACCCTGCTTGCAAAATCGGGACTCGCGCCGTTTGCCTGGCATCGTGTCGGCAAATGGTTGAGCTTAGGGTATGTCTTGCATCTGGCGAGAACTACCGGTGAAAGTTTTTTGGCGCGTTTTCTTTACGATATCGTCAGTAAAACGATATTCATGCGATTTCCGTTATACGTACCGATGAAGGATAATATGGTTATTCTGGCCCGGAAATCATCCGCACGCGAAATATAATGTTCGTATGGTATGATAACGGAAGGAATTTATATGATCCACTGGCTGAAAAAACATTGGGCAACGCTTGCCGTTTTCTTCCTGCTTCTTGCTGTTTTCGTCACCAACGCTTTTCATGAAAAGTATCCCGATGAATTCGACAGTATCGTGGGAGGCCGGTATATCACCGAAGGAAAATTACCCTACCGCGATTGGTTTCAGCACCACCAACCCGGCGCGTACGTCATGGCGGCGACTATTCTGCCGTTTAGCGGACAATCGTTTGTGAAGTTCCGTGTCGGATGGGAAATCGTGCTCTTTATGCTGCTTACGGGCTCCTATTTCCTCATTAAATCCCGGCTACCGAAACGAGACCTATCCTTTTATGTAATCCTGCTTTTTGTTATCGGTATTTCGGGAACCTACTTCTGGGGACATATGTTACTTGCCGATACGCTTGCCGGATACTTTATCCTGCCCGCGTTTGCGCTGCTGTTTCTTAAGGACTATTACCGGGAGAAATTTGAAAAAGAGGATCTTATGATCGTCGGGTGGTTTGCCTTTCTTTCCTGGTTCACCTCGATGACCTATATATTTATCGTTGCGGCGCTCTCTCTCTATGCTCTGTATCTGTTTGTCACTTCCCGCGGCAAACAGCCGCTTTTTGCCCGAGGCATTTCGGGAGTTGCCTTGCTTGCCGTTCCCTATGTGGTATTCGGGTTGTATCTTGCGGTTACGGGAAGTATTGTCGATTACTATTGGGCAAATGTCGTGTATAACACCAATTACTATATATATAATTATCCGCATGCGCCCGGTGCTCCCATTAATCCCATCCGGTACGCCGCAGTGATCTTTGACACGTTTATCAACAACTATATCCTTGCGGTATGGGGAGCCAAAGACTTTCCGCTCGGAAACCCCGTACAGGTGACCATCGCGTTTTCTTCGGCGGCGGCGATAGCGCTTGTTATCGTACGGCGCCGCTTCCTTTTCCTCATCCCGCTCCTAACCGTTTTGGTATTTTCGAACGCGCGAAGTAACCCGCAATCGATTCGGGAAACCGACTATCAGGCGTTTGTGTATATCATTACGTCATTTTTTAACGGCCTCTTTTCCCTTTGGGCGGTCAAGGAGCTTATCGATGAAGAGCAAATGGCATTTTCAAAGAAACTTGCCTTAGGAGGATTGTATATCGCGTTACTCTTGTATTGGATAGCGACGCCGCTCTATTTTGTGATGAAAATGGAACAGAAATTTTTCCCCAAATATATGGGAACGGCGCCGCTTATCTACAGCAGACCGCAAATAGCCCATTACGTCAATGCAATCATTGATCCCTCGGACTACGTCTATATCGGACCGTTCGAGTTTGAGGAACTTTTTTACCTTACTTCAAAGAAGCAACCGAGCAAATATCATTGGTTCCTGGATCATGCGGCAAAGAACAAAATCAAGGATGAATTGCTAAGGGATCTTAAAAAGAATCAGCCGAAGCTCATTGTATTCCAGCGCGATTTTGCCCCATGGGGCGGTGATCCCAAGACGTATAACTGGTGGATGACGGAGTTTCTTGATGAACACTACTTCCGTCTCTTTACCCTTAACGGCACCCTTACCGACGTGCAATACAAATGGAAGCTGGGTAAAACGCAAAACTTTGATCTTGATGCATCCTTTAATTTTGACAAAAGATACGAAAAGGAAATATTGGAAAAACTGCTCTCGCTCGGGTACATCGAAAAACTTCCGAAGGAACGATCCGGTAAATAACGGGTCTGATACTATTGCTTCTTTAGGGGCGTAGATACCGTTGCCGCGACAAACACCCGGGGTGTTCTGGCTCCCGATATCTCATCAATCAGGGTCAGTTCATTCTGGTGAAGCAAATACTCCTTGTAGGCAAGAATAAAAAGCGTCTTGCCCTCCCGAGGCAATGCCGCCGGCGAAACCGCAGGATCCATAAATTTCAGTCCGTTGGTATCCCAACTCGCGCCGCTAAACCGATACTTGCCGAACGCTTCACGGTTGCCGTTTCTCTGGTAGCTTTCGGGATGTACCTTGCTCCAGTACAGAAGAAATATGTAGGGACGCCAGTAGTAGCCGGATATATAGATACGGTCATAGTTCTTTTCATTGCGGGATACGTAGGCTACCATTTGTTTATACCCGTCGCCGAAAGAAAGTGCATTGTTTGAGGGGTTGTCGACAAAGTACGCATAGTGAAACTTGGGAAACGAGGCAATAAAGAGGAGAGCTATCACCGATAGTGCCGCCGTTACCCCCCAGGGCGCAAAATTTTTCCGGACAATCCGAATGGTATAAAGAATGCCCAGTCCCGAAAGCAGAGAAAACGCGGGTGCGGCGACGAGGGTTCGAAGCGTATTGGGCTGATTCACACTGAAAGCGCCGGGTAAAAATGCGGTGAAAAGCCACACGAGCACCAGCATCCCGCCGAACCGGGTGAATCCGGAAAGTGCGAAAATTCCCAGCGGAAAGAGGATGGCTTCAAACGGGTAAAGCGCCCCATAGGTACCCGTGCCGGTGATAAAGAGGTTTTGCGGGGAGATGTTTTTACCGTAATTTTCAAACACGGTGACGACAAGGGCGACTCTCCGGTTGTAGCGGATTTTTTGCCATAGGGTAGGCGATACTCCCATCGTTGCGACATAGGCCTCTTTGCGTTTGAGGTAGTTTTGATCATTGACGACACTCACAATCGATATGCGCTCCATACCTCCCGGCGAGAGCATCTCACGACCGAGCGGAAGAAACACCGCAAGACAAATACCCATCGTAAGCACGGTCGTCTTCCATTCTTTGATCATGACATTTTTAAAAAATGCCAGATAGAGGAGACCGATGAAGGGGATAACCAACCGCACGGAATAGTAAAAATACAATGCCGCAACAAAACTTAACCCCGCCCAAAGGATGAACGCATACGTCTTTCTGCTTTTCAGCAAAAAATAGATGCCAAGCATCAGCCAAAATACCGCACCGTTACTTTCAAATAACTGTCGTGAAAAATTTATATGCCAAGGGGAAAGGGCAAACATGAGCGCGGGAATGAGCGCAGCTTTTCTGCTCTTTGTCAGTTCGAACGCAATACCAAACATAACGGGGATGGCAATAATGCCGAACATCGCCGACGGCATCCGTGCCGCCCATTCGGTGAGTCCGAACAATTTTACCCACGGGACAGTGGTATAAACCATGCCGGGAAGCTTATAGTCGTCAAAGGAACGGAAAAGTAACGGGAAGGGTACGCCGTATTCGTCTTTGCCGGTCATGAGGATCGAATAGGCGTTATAGGCGATCGCCGTTTCATCGTGGGAGAGAGACGGGGGGATGCTGGTGATGCGGTCAAGCCGCAAATACGCGCCCGCAAGTATAATGCCGATGAGCAAGATGAGTTCGAGTAAATGTTTTTTCATACTATTTATCAGTGTCGACGACAATAAACTGAACCGTGTTATCGGGAAGCCGTATGGAGGCCACCACCTTGTCGGTAAGTGCCTCGGGGAACTCATCGGGGGCAACGACAAGGAGCGTATTTTTTTGCTCGATATCCGTTTGCCAGTCGATCGCCCGGAATGAAAATCTTCCGAACCCTTTTACATCGGTAAATCCGTCGGCCGAGATCGGGTATCGTACCGCGGTTTCCTGATACTCCCGGGGGCTATAGCCGCTGTAAAACAGGATATAGCTATACGGGGAGGTTTCCGGTTTTGTCATAATCACCCGTTTGCCCGCGTGCTCGGGAGCAAAGAGCACAGCGGTGAGTTTTTTGTATCCGTATCCCCAATGTGCCGCTTCGGATTTTTTGAAATGGACATAGTACCGGTCAAGATATACCGCCATACAAAGGAGGTAGCCTGCGAAAACGGTAACAAGCATCACTGCTTTCCCCGTTCGGGCGAAGAAGGAAACGAGCATCTTTACTCCCCATGCAACGGTAATTGCGAGCGACGGAACAACCGCAAGCATGCGGTTGGAATGGGGTGCATCCTTGGTGATGGCCGCCGCCACTCCGCCTATTGCCAACCACCACAGAATAAATTTTGCTTCCTTTTTCTTTAGGGTGAAAATCAGCCAGGCGACTCCCAAAAGGAGCAGCGGGGCTTCAATGCTATGCAGGTTGCCGTAGCCTGCGATATTGTGTGCCCGATTGCCGCCCCCTTTGATAAACAGAAATTCCGGGCCGTATGACGCCAGATAGTTATGAACAACGGTAATGACCGCGTAGGTGTATTTATTATGCAGCAGTCTTGTAGAAAAGGAATCCGGATGTTCATGGAGCAGGCGGGGAAGTTCGATATTGTTATGGACGACGGTAGGGTCGCCGAATATCGATATCCCGCTTATTTTGGTATGGTCCGCCGTAAACGTTGCGCCGAGAATCGTCAGGGTGACGACCGCTCCGACGACGATTGCCGACCAAAAACGGGGAACACGCACGATTTCTTTCCAAAATAGCGCCGCCGCTCCCAATAGCAGCAGGGTGGTTGAGACATGCGTGCCGTGATAGGTCCAATACGTAAGACCGAAGAAGATTGCCGCGGCAATAAGCGATGCTATCGATTTTTTGCGTATGCCGATGAAGAATTGAAGGGAACCAATAAGGGTAAAGAACACCGAGACGATCGCTTCCGATTCTACCCGTGATATGTGTACATGCCACGGCATGACGGCCAGGGAAAATGCCGCCGCAAGCCCGATAAATTCCGAGGCAAAAAGCATACGGCCAAGATAAAAGATCGCAATGACCGACCCGACTCCGGCAAGGGCAGAGGGGAGACGAACGGCCAATTCCGTAAGACCCATGAGTTTGATGAACGGGATGACGGTATAGATATAGAGCGGCAATTTCCAATCCCCGAAAGATTCAAAAGAGATAGGAAACATCCTGCCGTATTCATCTTTGCCCGTCATCATGAGCGAATATGCAGTGCTGCCGATACTCGCTTCATCACGGTTTATCCCGGGTGGAGTGTTTGTGAGATCCCATGTGCGCAGAAACAGCGCTACCGCGACGATGGCGATCAGTACATAACGGGTCATCAATTTCATGATCTCTTTTGTTTTGCGAAAATAAGTATAAGTATTGTCGCAAAGAGGCTTATTATACTCAAGAGAATACCGAGTTTTACGCTCGATGGCGCATAGACCATCGTTACCGTATGTGAGCCGGCGGGAACGGCAACACCGCGCATTGTCCAATTTGCGGGAACAATCGCCGTCGGTGTTCCGTCAACCTCGGCATGCCATCCCTCAAAAAACGTATCGGTTAGGACAAGCATTCCCGATACGGTGCTCTCCGTGCGTATCGTAATCCGTTCCGGTTCGTAGGAAAGGATCGTTGCCGACCCGGAAGCCGCAATACCGCTGGTTTGACTGGTGTTACCCCGGACAATGACCGCGGTATGCAGGGTATAAGAATCGGAAAAAAACATATCAGCAAACTCATCGGCATCAGTAACGGTAACGATGTTGCCGACGACATACGCTCGCGGGAGTGCTGCGGTGTTTTCATAGATAGTCCAATCATCAATGGAGTCGACATTTTTGATAATTCCGGGCGGAAACGTCCGTTCGCTGCTCGCGTTTTCAGTGCGATCCAGAATATATCGGACGCTTAAGGCGCTGAGTAATTTGTGCTTCAGGGTATCGGTCAGCCCGCCGTCTCCGAATTGCGAACTTACCGCCGCATCCGAACGGGAGGCATTATCGAAGATATCCATGAGTCTTCCCGTCCGATAGGCGTAAAGGAACTCACCGTAGCGCTTGGGGTATAACGGATCATAGCCTTCGGGTGAAAAAATCCCGTATTGTGACGCAAAATTTGCCGGTATTCCTGCGGTTCCGTATCCCCAGTAACGGTCGGGAGCTTTTTTTTGAAGATAGGTAAGTACGGGGTGTTCCGGGAAAACAAGCGCTTGCGGTACAAACGGATTGAACCGATAAAAAAAGATGAACATATCGAGTGCATGGACAATGACCATACACGTTACCGAATACATCCGCCACCGGGGGAACCGGATCGCTCCCCAAAACAGCACGAGGGTAACGGCGGTGATACCTGCCCCATACAGGAGCGCCTTTACGGATTGCGCCGTATGGAGTGACAGTTCCGGGATAAACGGAATTCTTGTCGCGATAAAAAGGAGGAAAAACACTCCGGTCATTTCAATGGTTCTGCGAATGAGTTTTTTTACGGAATGCTTATCGGTGATCCAGTAATCAAGCCCCAGTCCGCACGAGAGGGCTAGCGAGAAAGCAAGCAGAAATGACATAAGAGTAGGACTGCTGGAGGTAAAAAGCGGAATGGGTACCCGGTACAATATCTGCGTAATCGGGTTGCTGGTAATCAAAATGACGACCGCAGCGCTCGCCAGCACAAACCATTTACTTACCGTATCTTTTCTCCTGAGCGTTGAGAGAAAAAAGAACAGGGGAACAAGTCCTATCGTCGTTACCTTCCCGATAAACGTATCCGTCGGCCAGTACGTTCGGGTTGCCGGATTGCCGAAGATATTGGGAAACGGGAGTGCCAGCAGTTGTCCCGGATGGATCAGTATTTTCGCAAACAGATTTCCCGGATCATGCGGGCTTCTTGCCGCCTGTGTAATAAGTTCGATGCCGGGAATAACCTGTATTGCGGCGATCCCTATCCCAAGGAACGTTGCGCCGAAAAGATACGGCCACATCGATCGGGACATACGGAACAAGCCATACAGCAACGCGTAGAAAGAAAGATACGCATATACCTGCGGGTGACCGGCAAGGAGCGAGACAGAATGACACGCTATCAAAACGGCAAGCCACCCCCGATGCGGTTTTTGGGCAAGATGTTCAATGCTCAATAAAATGAGCGGTAGCCACAACACGACATGACTTATGGTGTTGTACTCAAGCCATACGCTCATGAACCCCGAAAAACCGTAGGAGATTGCCGAAAGCGTGCTCGCAAGTTTTCCCATGCCGAGTTTTCGCGCAAAAAAATAGGTAAAAAGAAACGCGAGAAGCGGTTGCATAATGATAAGGATCGTCCATGCGGTTACCTGCGGGAGGATAAGGTACAAAAACCCTGCAGGATACAGTGCCGCGCTTTGAAAATTGGCAAGTAAGGGTGATCCCGAGAAATTATACGGATTCCACAACGGGAGTTTGCCTTGTTTTAGCGCATCCAAAACCGCCGTTTTCCACGGATACATCTGTCGGATCGTATCGGGATACTGTGCTTTATTCGGTATTCCTCCCGCGCCGTAACCCAAGTAGGAAGTCGACCGCCACGGTTGAAAATCGCTGACTAAAATATCTCCGGGAAACGGTACCCGACCCCAAAAAATTGTCTGATGAAAAAAGAGAAGAATGAGTGCGGAAACGGTGACGATGATAAAAATCCACTCTTTTTTTGCCATATTAGATCGTCTTTTTTCTGAGTATAAAAAGCCCCGCACACACGATCCCCGAAACAAGGGTAATTGTCACGGCGACTCTGCGGATCGGTGAATCTTCCCACGCCACGGTCACCCGGTGCGTGCCGGCAGGAAGTCGAAAGGTGATAAGCCCCCGCCAGTTCTGGTCCTGAAATTCAACGGGAATTTTTTTGGTGTCGGCATAGACACGCCATCCGGGAAAATATTGTGTTTTATCGACCACCTGTACGTCGCTTACGGCGTGCACGGTAAAGGTGTGTTTTGTCCCCCGTTTTACCGGATCGGTAATCGTTCCGTTTCCTCCCACCACCTCAAACCGATGCGCAGGATAG
>CAYUZE010000005.1:0-114207 GCA_964449585.1 uncultured Gammaproteobacteria bacterium
ATGCATTTTCCTCCTATGGAAGTCGTCAGCCGTTATCGTGGCCGCGTGACGCTTGCAAGAGTGTTGCTGTATATGCATACCGTGTTATACCGATATCCGCGTTTTGGAGTGTGGTGTTATCTTATCCGTTCGGGGAAAAAAGTCGTGGTGTTTGATGCCGGTCCGCGGTTCTCGTCGCTTTTGGGCGGAAAATGGGGCAGGGATGTCGATAATACCGCGCGAATTTTGTATGCCCTCGATAGGTATTTCCCGGATATGCCGGTATCCTTTATCGCCGCGTCGCATTATCACTTTGATCACGTGGAAAACGCGCCGCATCTGCAACAGCGGCTGGCGAAACGTCAGAAGACTGTGCCGCCGATACGACTTCATGCGAACGAGTACGAACCCAAACGATTTTTACATGTGTTTCCGCATTCGCTCATACGGGTGTTTCAGCAGGCGGGTTATAGCGATTGGCGGCTGGGAAAGCCTATCTGCGACGGTGAAAGAATTGCAGGTTCGTCCTATCGATTCGTGCATTGCCCGGGGCATACCAGCGGCAATTTGGCACTGCGAAGCGATACGGAAAAGATAGTTATCGGCGGGTATTGGGCAAAGCCGAGACAACGCGTGGGTTTACTCCTGCGACTGGTCACCGCATTAATCGATGAAGCAGCGGATGATTTTTCCAAAACAAGGAGTGCGGTACGGGGGAGTGAAGCCTATCGTATTTTCACCTATCATCCGACGCTTCGTGATTAACGGCGTTTCTTGACAACGCACGCTGCTGATACGCATACTGGAATGAATGGTTGACTACATTTTAGGACTCCTTCTTTTTGTATTCGGTCTCGGCCGTCCTTCCGTCTTGGGCGAACAGGCATCGGACTCGGGGAAGCAGGCATCCCAACTCAAACTGATGCGTCCCAAGTTTTCCGCCGAAGCGCAGGAAGCGTTTCAAAAAGAGCGGAAAAAACAGGAAGCCAACATTAAAAAAATCGGGGACGCGAGGGTCAAAGAGCTGGAAAAGACCCATGAAGAAAAGCAAATCGCACGGCAGGAAAAAGATCGGGTGACCAAAGAAGTGTTGGCCGAAAAACTTGCCGCATTTAAAGACGCGGAGAAAAAGAAAAAAGTGCAGGTCATGGCAGATAAATATCAGACGACTATTCCCGCGATGCTTACCGGGATGCAGAAAAAGCTTTCGGCTATGTTATCGCTCCTGGATCGCATCACGGCAGCTTCGGGTGCGCTCAAAACACAAGGTGTGGATGTTGCGGAAATCGAATCGAATGTCGCGGGTGCGCAGGCAAAGGTAAGCAGCGCGCTTTTTGCCGTCAACTCGCTCACTGAAGCGCTTCCCACCGTGATTTCCGTAAGCAGTGAAGAGGCGGCGGAAGCAGATATTAAAAAAGCGATAAGTGATACAAAACAAACCATGGTTGAAACGCAAAAGGCATTTGCCGAAGCGCACAAGGCAGTGGGATCGGCATTGGCGAGCCTTGAGGAAATTACCGATGCGGTACAGGTGGGGTTATGGCCGGAACGTTAATATGAAAAAATCATCACTGTTGGTAATCATCATTCCGCTCCTTATCGCGGGTGTCGTGGTGGGAAGCGTATTTGTGGTGCGATACTTTTCTCCGGTGCCCGAGGAAAGTCAGGCAGCTCCCAATCCGGTTCCCTCCGTGTTTCCTGCTATTCTCGATTCGACGGGGAAACCCGAAGTGGGATTTGACGGCTTGCAGCCCGTTTCTCCCGTGTCCGATCTTCGTCTTGAGCTTGAGGAGGCAAGTGATAGTTCGGGACAAGATATCGAACGATTGGAACAGGAAGCAGCCTCTTTTTAACGGGTTTCGATGACCCGTTCGTATTCGTCACTCATTGTTTTGGCGATACCGTCCCAGTTGAGTCCGGTAAGGTTTGGCGCTGTGAGATCGTGATCATGCGGCGATGACGTAAGTACTTCGCCGATTTTGTCGGCAAGCGCTAACGGATTATTAGCGCTGACGATATACCCCCGGGGAAATTCTTTCAAAAATGGTGAAATACCGGTGACGTCCGTGGCGATTACCGGGGTGTTACAGGCAAGCGCTTCGAGCGCCACCATACCGAACGATTCATAATGGCTGGGCATGACGAGTACATCCGCCGCATTGTAGTAATACGGAAGTTCTTCCTGCGGTTTCGGACGGATAAATTTTACGGTGTTCATAAGACCCAGGTCATTTCTCAGTTGATCCAGTTTTTTCAACTCCCTCGACCATCGGGCTTTGTTTTGTTCGATATCGCCGCCGACAATCCAGAGACAGACGTTATCACGGTATTCGGGATTTCGCTTCATAAGGGTTTTTAACGCGACAAGCAACACGTCAAACCCCTTAACGGGATCCATACGTCCCACGGCAAGGATGATATGGTGGTTTAAATCGGCGCCGATATGATTTTTTGCGACATTCCTGGGCATTGGGGCAAAAAGTCCGGTATCTACACCCGGCGGGACGATTGCGATCTTCTCCTCAGGCGTATCATACAGGGTAGCTAAATATTCTTTTCCCATATGGCTTGAGGTAAAAAAAAGATCAAGGGAGCGGGCAAGGTTTCGTTCCATGGGGATGCGTTCGACGGGGTCATCGGTATCCTTGGAGCGTGAAACCAACGCTTTCATCAGTCCCAAGGTATGAAAGGTCATGACGATGGGAACGGGAAGCGATTGTTTTACCGTTTCCGCAACCGCTCCGGAGAGGTAATAGTGGCTATGCATCAGATCGTATGCTTTTCCTTCTTTTTCGATGAAGCGTTGCATATTTTCGGCAAACTCGGGCAGGGATGCAAGAATTGCATTTTTGGAAAGCGGAGTATGGGGTCCGCTTTCAATGTGAATGACGCGAAACGCATCGTTGACGTGAACGGCCCGCGGATTTACATCGTCCTGAACGCGGGTGAACGCATCGACGAGCCATCCTTGCCGGGCGAGCGCTTTGGATAACTCATAGACATAGACGTTAATTCCTCCCCGTTCCTTTCCCTCGCTTGATGCAAGCGGGCATTCGTGGACGGAGATCATGGCAATCCGTTTCTGCATGGAACTCATTGTACTCCGTTTTACCTATCTGAGGAAGGTTATGCCCTATGGGGGCGGGCGGTTATCGCGCGGGCGATTTCGTCGGTCGTTATTGCGGTCACTTTGCCCGCTTCCGTGCGGAGAAACGAAGACGGGTTTTTTGGCGAGATCTCTCCGTAGAGTGCCTCCCCCATATCATGCTGGTACTGCGGATCAAAGTCGATAAAGATGATTTTTTTTGCTTTAAGGATCGTCGATATGCCCTGGGTGATGGCATGATCAGGCGAGGTTTGTTTTCGCACCACCTGATCACGGTGTATGGTTTCCGGAGACAAAGCGGCAAGATGCGTGGGGAGATCTTTCGGCGTTCCCGTTTCGTTAAAACCCATATGTCCGCCGCATCCTATCGGGTGGAGCAGGACATCAATTTCCTGTTTTTTGAGCAAGGCTTCGTAGTTTTTAGCAACTTCACTGCCGTCGGTTCCCGGATCGGCGGGTATCTCGTGGATGTTTTCAGGAGACAACCCGAGCGGCCCCCAGACATTTTCCCGCAGATATTTTCGGAAGCTGTCCGGATGATCGGCGGTGATGGGGAAATATTCGTCCAGATGAAATGCCTTGACACGGGCAAACGACACATTTCGTTCTTTGGCGATCTTGGCAAGCTGATCGTATACGGATTTTGCCTGATTGCCGGTAGGAAACGAGATTGCGGCATCGGGTTTTTCCTTCACCACTTCAAGGATCATTTCCGCCGCAAGCCTGGCCGCTTCATCGCGCGTCGGGAGGGAATAAACGTGCGGAATCTCGGGGTGCGGAAGCTCGCGTATGCGATCTTCCCAATAGCCGAGAGGTACCCCTTCCGTGCTCGGAAGCGTGTGAATTGCCACCCGTTCGTATGAAATGACGCTCATAACATTACTACGTGGTCACTAAAAGACCCATAGTATATTCCCTCGACGGCCAAAAGGCAAGTGCGACCAAATACCGTCACTTTACGGTGACGCTTTTGGCGAGATTCCGCGGCATGTCGGGATCAAACCCGCGCTCGATGGTGAGGTAATACGCCAGAAGCTGACCGATCACCACGTTGGGGATAATGGTCACCTCACCGACGTCGGGCACCGGAATGTACTCGTCAAATACCTCTTCACGAACCGGTGAAATGCCGATGATACGAGCTCCCCTTGCTTTCATTTCCATCGCGTTTGCAATGGCGGTGGCATGATGGACATCATTGGGAGCGTACACGATGCAGGTGGCACTTTTGGTGATTAACGCCAACGGGCCGTGTTTAAGCTCTCCTGCAGATATTCCCTCGGCATGAATATACGATATTTCCTTGATCTTCAACGCACACTCAAGGACGGTGCTATAAGAAATTCCTCGTCCGACGACGAACAGATGTTCACTGCTTTTGAGGGAGCGCGCAACTTCCTGGATTTTCGTCACACTTTCGCTTTTTAACACCTCCCGGCATGCTTTTGCGGCTTGGGCAACCAGCGACTGACCCGTACGGATGTCATTTCGCATTGCGTACGCCATAAGGAGTAGCTGAGCGACCGTTGCGGTAAACGCCTTGGTAGAAGCGACCCCTTTTTCCGGGCCGGCTCCTATGGGAAGCGCCATATCGGATGTTCGCCACAGCGATGAGTTGACGACATTAACAAGCGAGAGCACTTTTGCATGATTGGCTTTTGCGTGTTTAACGACATCCAAAAGGTCCATAGTTTCACCCGATTGGGACAAAAAGAGCATGACCGAATCCTTGGGCAGGATGTCTATATGGTGATGCATCTCGGTGGGACTGCTCCAATTGGTGATTTTTTTGGCGACGGTGGCAAAATAATACGAACCCGCCTGGGCGGCGTATCCGCTCGTGCCGCTGCCTACCAGATAGATACGGGATGCTTTTTCCAATACTTTAGCCATCTCGATCGCCTGATTCGTCGATTCGGCGGCAATCTCCGTCAACAATCCCGGCTGTTCATGGATTTCTTTCAACATGAAGTAGGGATATTTGCCCTTTTCCGCCTCGTCCGCAGTCCATGTCAGCAGTTGTTTTTTGGGGCGGATGCGTTCTCCGGTGCGGGCATCAAAAATATGAATATTATCTTTTGTCACGACGACCATCTGGTCATCCTCCAAAAAATGCACCTGTTTGGTGTGCGGGAGTAATGCCACCGGATCGCTTGCCAGGAAGTTTTCGCCGTCGCCGAAGCCCACCACCAGAGGCGAACCGTTCCTGGCGGCAACCATTTCATTTGCCGAGGTATTGATGACGATGAGGGCGTTTAATCCTTCAAGCTCATTAAACGTCGCCTGTACGGCTTTCGAAAACGCCGGGGCAGCATCGCGGGGGAGTACCGAGAATTTCTTAAGATACTCCTCAACAAGATGCGCAATTACCTCCGTATCGGTTTCGGAAACAAATACATGTCCCTGTTTCGTGAGGCGTTCGCGCAATGCCTCATGATTTTCCACGATGCCGTTATGGATGATGGCAATGGTTTTTGTGCAATCAAGATGCGGATGCGCGTTTTTGTCGGTTACTCCGCCGTGGGTTGCCCAACGGGTGTGGCCGAAGGCAAGAGCGCCTTCGGGCAAATCCGAAACCGTTGCCTTGCCGATTTTTCCCGCTTTCTTTTTGACCGCGATCCGACTGTCAGCGCTTGCTTCGGGAACGACGGCAACACCCCAGCTGTCATAGCCGCGATACTCAAGCGTTTTTAACCCCGTAAGCACGATTGACGGCGCCGTTTTTTTGGTGCCGATATAGCCGAAAATGCCGCACATACAAGCCTCCTTTGGCAGGTGATCCTACAAATATATAGGAAACATATACAGTAAATGAAGAATATTTGAAGAGAAACGGACTCCGCTGTTTGTCGTTCTATGCCCCGCATTACTGCAGGGTTTCTCGCAAACATTGCGGTGGGGAGTACCACCGAGGGGTTTCCGCAGATACTACTTTTCTTGGGGATACCCGTAGTGGTTACCCCGACTCTTTCCGAAAACAGAGAGAGCCCGAAAAGCGTCCGATTTCTCCCGCACATACGGGAGACCCCTTCCTCGTATTCCCGCCGTAGCGGGACCACACGCTTAACCTATCCAATTGCCGTTCTCTGTATCTGGCTCCTTTCCTTTCCGTATCCTACCTTTCCCGTTCTTGTATTGTCAAGAAATGCCGCCTGTGTTACAACGACAAGCAGCGGTTTATGAAAGAACAGAACGAATATATCGCGGTGATGGGTACGATGGGGAGCGGCAAAACCACGGCGGCGCATCTGTTGAGTAAGGAACTTCATTTTTCTCTTATTGAGGAAAACGTAAAAGAAAACGCGTTTTTACCCCGGTTTTATAAAGACATGAAGCGGTGGGCGTTTCACTCGCAGGTCTTTTTCCTAATGGAAAAAATACGGCAGATGCTGGAAACCAAAAATATATTGGCAAAAACGCCCGTCGTACAGGATACGCCCATAACGCAGGATGTCTTTTCCTATGCGCGGGCGCAACATGAGCTGGGGAATATGGATGATGCGGAATGGGCGCTCTATCAAAAAATTTATCATGAGTTCACCCCGCATTTTCCGCAACCCGATCTTATCGTTTTTCTGGATACGTCAATTCCCGCTATTGAACAACGCATTGCCGCCCGGGGCAGGGGATTTGAAAAGACGATTCCCACCGATTACCTTGCGTTACTTGATACCCTCAATCGCCGTTGGCTCGAACAGAACACGACAATCCCGGTGGTACGAATCCCTACCGATACGCTTGATATCGCCCGCAACAGAGATGCCCAGGAGCAGTTCGTTTCCATCGTGCGATCCGCCCTGAGTCGCAAAAAGTAGTGTACACTACGAAAACTATGCAAAAAATCTCCGACATTTCGGTTTGTATATGGGATTTTGACGGGACAATGTATCGGCAAAAGCCGGAACTGTGGGATAGCATTCGGGAATCAGAAATACGCGTGGTGATGAAATATACCGGTTGGAGTGAGGCAAAGGCAAACGAGGAGTTTTACAAGATTTACGGGGTGCAAACACCGAGCGGGACAAAAACCACCGCCATACTTGCGGGCATCACGAACGCGCAGGCTTCCATCGAATCATCCGCAGGCACGAATTATCACAAATATCTCAAGAAAGATCCCGCACTTTTGTCGCTATTCCGCTCGTTATCACATCTTACGCATTATATGCTCGTCAACGGTTCGCAGGACTCCGTCCGTCGGGGATGCGATCTTCTCGGTCTTGATACGGGGATATTTACCGAGATAGTCACAAGCGAAATAGTAGGAGAGACAAAGCCGAGCCTACGTGGTTTTCGGTATATCATGGAAAAAACCGGTCTTCCCGCCGCATCACACCTGATGATCGGAGACAGGGAAAAAGTTGATTTGGCTCCCGCAAAGGATTTAGGCATCCGTACCTGTCTCGTGTGGCAGGATACTCCGGGAGAAATTGCTGAGGTAACGTTGCCGACGATATATGATGTACCAAGTGTGCTAGGATAACACTATGCGGATTTTCTTTACTGCGGCAACGACCAATAACGGTGATTATCTCACCCAGGAAACAGCAATCGTCGCGGAAATAAAAAAACTCGGCCACTCGCTTACGTCCGGCGAACAAATCCTTGACCACAAGAAACTCGCGCGTGATGCCGATAAGTCTGCCGAAGAGATTTTTTATCGCGAAAAACAGGCGATCGATGAAGCGGACTGCGTGATTGCGGAGGTGACCAAACCAAGTAGCGGGGTGGGCGGCGAACTCGTCTACGCCCTCACGCACCACAAACCGGTGTTGGCACTCTTCTACAAAGATGCGCCCAATGAGCTTTCCGCCATGATCTCAGGAAACCCGTCCGATCACCTGTTCCTTGAACACTATGATGAGGACAGCTTGCCCATCATCATGAAACATTTTCTGGAGCAGGTCGAGGTCGAGAAAAACAGACGCGGAAAACTCATCGTCATTGACGGCGGCGACGGATCGGGGAAAACGACACAGGCAGCGCTTCTGACATCCTATTTCACCAAACAGGGGATACCCGTTAAATCCTTTGACTTCCCGAGATACTACAGTTCGTTCCATGGAAAAATTGCGGGACGTTTTTTGGCGGGAGAATTCGGAGAAAACGTTTCACCGTATCTTGCCTCCCTTGCGTATGCGTTAGACCGTGCAAGTGCCAAGGAAGAAATGGATCTTTGGCTTTCCCATGGCGGCATTATCGTCTCCAACCGCTATGCCACCAGCAATATGGCGCATCAGGGAGCGCGGCTGCCCCAAAAAGATCGGAAAGATTTTTTGGCGTGGATTGACGAACTCGAATACAAGGTGCATAAAATTCCGCGGGAAGACATCGTCATTTACCTGCATGTTCCCTGGCAGATCGGCATGGAGCTCACCAAGAAAAAAGGGGAACGGGCGTACCTGGGGCAGAAAAGTGATATTTTGGAAGCCGACGTTCGCCATCGGCAGGCATCCGAGGATATGTATCTGATGCTTGCCCGTGAGCGAAAAGGATGGGAAATCATCGAGTGCGCGGAAAATGGCGTTATTTTACCCAAAGAAACAATCCACCAAAAAGTGCTCGACGTTTTGAAAAAACATACGCTCATTGCTTCATGACCACTATTTATCTAGTTCGCCATGGTCATTATGACAGTCCGACACCCGTTGCCCCGTATCGGCTTCCCGGATTTCATTTGTCGGCGTTAGGAATAACGCAGGCGACGGCGCTTGCCAGCATACTCGCCGATGCCAAGCTCTCGGCAATTTTCACAAGTCCCATGGAACGAACGAAGGAAACTGCTGAAATAATCGGCAAGCCTCATGCAATTCACCCGATTGCGGACACGAGGTTGCTGGAGGTTCGTTCGCCGCTTCAGGGAAAAACGCTTGAGGAAATTGAGGAACTGGGGGGGTGGAATTGGCAAATCTATGACACCCCGTGGTACGCGTCTCAAAAGGGGGAAACCGTCCCGCAAATACAGGCAAGAATTGTCTCGTGTATTGAAGAAAAGCGAAAAGAATACAAAAACAGCGGGGTGGTGTTGGTATCGCACGGGGATCCGATTATGCTCGCCGTAGCTTATTATCGGGGTATCACACCGACGGTTGAGCATATGACCTCCATCCAGCCGTATGTCGCCATGGCGACCGGGTTTCGGATCGTTTTTGAGGCTAAATCGGTAGCCGGGATATATCCTATAGTAGCCTCTTGACAATAACGTTTTTGGGTGGTATAAATATAAAAAGCGCCAAAAAGCTTTTTGAGGCGCCTTTTTTATTTTTAACAAGGTACGGTATTTTTCTCAAGTAACGCCATCTGGCTCCGCCAGACGTAGGACACCAAATGAAAAATCTGGAACAACAGTCGTCGCTTCGTTTTTCTTCTCAATCGTTCCCGCGCGCGGAAAAAATGCCGATTACGTTTGTCACGAGTTCCGACGGGCATAATAAGGCGCAAGTATTCCAAAAATGGCTTCCCGATTGGGAAATCGGCCACCGTGAACCGCTGTTTAACGAAGACAAAATTCATAAGACCGCTCCCCGCGATGAACACCGTCCGCAGGTAATCGCCGAGCACAAAGCAAAAGACGATATCGCCATGGCGCAAGCCATCTCGGGTATTGCCAACGCCATCGTCGAAAATGCCGATCTCTACACCGACGGCGACGAAAAAATGTTGCTTTATACGGATACCGTCCAGCTTGTCCATGTGTCCGACACGGAAACGGCAATTCTCGAAAAACCCGTAGGCGATCCGCTTGAATGGGCAACCAATTCACCGGAGGCAATGATCCAATCGGGGAAAGACATCGAAATCATCAACGCCTTAACCGGTATCCGGGCGGGGAAAAACGGTATTTCGGAACCTGCCACCGTTATTTTGCATGTAAAAGCAACGATGCGCCCCTTTACCCGTGAAGATATCGTTTCATACGCCAAAACGCCGGGTAATACCATCGCTCAAACGTCGGGGGGCATTTCCATGGCAAACGGCGGACGATCATTTTTGGATATGGATAAACCGCTCGTTGTCAGTGTCGCCGATTCCATGGACGATGTGCCCACCGAGATCATCCGGTATGACACCTGGCATCATGTTCCCAACGCATCGCTCAAACCGTTTATCTGCGGTGCGGTAGAACCCGCCATTGAGCGTCTGGTCGCAAAAACCAAAGCGGCTTCCCTCAAATAATATATGGCAAGCAGACGTGAACTTGCCGAGCGGGCGGCGGATGCTTATACGGTATATCGCACGTACTTAGGCATCCCCGAGGATCCTGAAGCATATGCCCGTTTCTTTGCACCTCCCGTGTGTAACAAAGCGGAAGGGCGCATGCGCGTGCTTTTCGAAACAGCCTCCCGTGACGGTGTCCGGTTGCTCGATACGAAAGCATATCTATGCGATTCGTCCGGCAGTTGAAAATGACACGAAACGAACGCTCCTTGCCTTCTGGCAAAAGCACACCGCCCTCCGATGATATAATACGACGTATGGACACCGAGATTACCTCGCTTATCGCACAAGAAGCCCGTCGTCAGCAGGAGACTCTGGCGATGATTCCCTCGGAAAACATCGTCTCCCCTGCGGTACGTGAGGCGTTGGGATCGGTGCTCACGAATAAATATTCCGAAGGATACAGCCATAAGCGCTATTACCAGGGAAACAAGATCATCGATACAGTGGAGGATCTTGCCGTTTCCCGGGCGAAAGCATTATTCGGGGTGCCGCATGCCAACGTCCAGCCGTACTCGGGTTCGCCGGCAAACAGTGCGGTATATTTCGGCTTACTGAACCCCGGCGATACGGTCATGGGGTTAAAGTTGTCGGCCGGCGGGCATTTGACGCACGGACACCCCGACATTACCTTTTCGGGGAAATATTTTCGTCCGGTACAGTACGACGTCAACGAGGAAGGCGTAATCGATATGGCAGAAGTAGCGTTGCTTGCTGCACGGGAAAAACCCCGACTTATCGTGGTGGGAACGACCGCATACCCCCGTCAGTATAATTGGGCGGGGTGGCGGATTATTGCCGATTCCGTCGGTGCGATACTGCTTGCCGATATTTCCCATATTGCCGGTTTAGTCGTCGGAGGCGTGCACCCTTCGCCGGTTCCGTTTGCCGACGTGGTGATGACGACGACGCATAAATCACTGAGAGGTCCCCGGGGTGCCATGCTCATGGTAACCGATGCGGGACTTAAAAAGGATCCCGCTATGGGCGACAACATCGATAAGGCGGTATTCCCGGGACTGCAAGGCGGACCGCACGACAATGTGACCGCGGCAATTGCGGTAGCACTGTATGAGGCGGGACAACCCTCCTTCGCCGAATATGCAAAACAAGTAGTCGCAAACGCCCGGACACTTGCGGCAACCCTTATAAAGGGAGGGATCACATTGACGACGGGAGGCACTGATAATCATCTGATGGTGTTGGATCTTCGGCCGCAGCAACTGGTCGGGAATGTGGTGGCGGAGGCGCTCGAAATGGCGGGCATCGTGGTGAATAAAAACAGTGTGCCGCATGATTCCAACCCGCCGTTTTATCCTTCCGGGATACGGCTCGGTACCCCCGCTCTTACCACCCGGGGCATGAAGGAAAACGAAATGGAACAGATAGGGAAGTGGATTGTCGAAGTCATTTCGTCCGTTCGATCGTTCCGGCTTCCCGAGTCGAAGGAAGAACGGCGCACCTTTATGAAGTCGGTGAGGACATCGCTTGCCGAAGAGAGCCGGCTTTCCGCCATTGCCGCCCAAGTTGCAAAACTATGTGCGGCATTTCCGCTTGCGTAATCGGCTTGGTATGATGATGCTATGAACGAAGATGAACAACCGCAACGGCTTGGACAAGTGCAGTTACGCGGCGGTGACAAAGCAACTGCGTATGTGATTCGGACCGGCGGTCGCGCAACCGTGTTTTTCCCCACCGATGAAGACTATCCCGATGCCGGCCGCAAGTCCTCGGTGGAAGGGGAATTTGACGGAGAAACATTCCGTATTCATCGGCTCGATACCGGCAGCCGCTATGAAAAACAGGGATTGGCACGCTCGCTGCTGGGGGTGATAGCCGCGGGATTGGGTGCCAAAGAAATAATCGCCCTCAGCCCCTCCGAGGAAGCAAGAAAAAAGAAATTCTACGAAAACACCGGATTTAAACCGTCAGGACAGCACATGGTGTGGAAGCGAAAATAAGTGCCCCTCTTGTAAAAAAGACGCGTTTCCCTTATACTTTCGCTATTCCGCACATCAGGAAGTATCTCTGAGAAGCAATTCTTTCCCTGGTGGAGGTTAATAAGAGATACGCCGGACTATCAAACGCCGTCGTATCGGCGTTTTTTTTATGGTTTGCTAATACAGCATTGTTTCCGTAATCGGAAAAAGAAAGGAATGTATATGAAAGATATAACCCTTGAGCAATTATTGGAGGCGGGATGTCATTTCGGTCATAAGGCGGAACGATGGCACCCCAAGGCATCGGAGTTTATCTGGGCGGAAAAAGACGGGATCCATATCATCGACCTTGCCAAAACCAAGGCGGGTCTTGATGCCGCGATAGCGTTCGTACGAACGCTTGCCGAAGGCGGGGGAACGCTTCTTTTTGTCGGTACCAAACGCCAGGCACGGGGTGTCGTCAAAGCCGCGGCGGTTAATGCCGGGGCAAGTTACTTGACCCAACGGTGGATCGGCGGATTTATGACCAACTGGGACGGCGTGCACAAAAACATCCAACGGATCGTCAAAATGATGGATGATCAAAAAAACGGCGGATGGAAGAAATTCCCCAAGCATGAACAGACCAAGATGGCGCGTGAACTGAATCGGCTGAATGTCGATTACGAAGGTGTATTGACCTTGACCACCCTTCCGAATGCGATTTTTGTGGTTGACGTCAAAAAGGAACAGCTGGCCGTTCGAGAAGCCAAGCGGCTCAACATTCCGGTTATCGGCGTCGTTGATACCAATGCCGATCCGTCCCTTATCGATTATGTGATTCCGGCTAACGATGACGCGGTAGGTTCCGTAGAACTTGTGGTAAATGCCATCGCCGAAAGTTACCGTGAAGGACGCGAAGTGGTGGAAAAAGAAGCCGCAAAAGCGACTGCCGCTCCGCAAGCCAAGCAGGAGGCGACGGCACCGAAAGCCGAAGCGGGAACGGAAGAAAAAACTGAACAGCCCGTCAAAAAAGCGGCAAAAGCAAAAAAAGAAGCCACTCCGGAAGCGAAATAATACCCGGGGAGAATAGGAGATAACCCATATGCAAATTAATCTTGAAGATTTAAAAAAACTCCGTGCCGAGACGAGTGCCGGAGTGTCCGATTGCCGACAGGCGCTTGAAGACGCCGAGGGCAACTACGAAAAAGCCAAGAAACTCATAACCGAGCGCGGGCTCGAGAAAGCAGCCAAAAAAGAAGGCAAAGCAACTTCCCAAGGGCTGGTCGCTTCCTATGTCCATGCCACGGGGAAGGTGGGCGTCCTGGTAGAGCTTCGTTGCGAAACCGATTTTGTGGCGAGAACCGACGAATTCAAAAACCTTGCGCATGAGATGGCACTGCAGATTACGGCTATGAATCCCGAAAACGTAGAATCGCTTCTTGCGAGCGCCTACATCCGCGATGCCGGAAAAACGATGGCAGATCTCGTCAAGCTGACCATCGCAAAAGTCGGGGAAAATATCACCGTGGCGGGATTTCACCGCATGGAACTCGGTGCTTCGGAAAAGTAATACCCAATGACGGCGCTAGAATTCAGGAAACGGACAATATTTGCCCAACCGGGTTTGCCGAAGACGGTGGAAACGGCGCTTCGGAAGGGGCGTGTTTGGCGGGATCCGAATCTCCGCGCCTATTTAGACGCGCACGGATGGGAATTTCTTGATACCTATGATGATCCGGTGAGCGGTAATGAAATTCGGCACGTCGCGCGATCCCGAACCAGCGGCAAGGTATTTGCCGTTTGGGGCGAGGAAGTTAAAGAGCTACGTATCAATAGCTAATGTCGGGAATACGCATTTTCTTTTCTTGACTGGTGATCGCGGTTCCCGTACCATAGAGCCATATGATTGACACCGTGATATCCGGCGCGCGTGAGCGCATGAAAAAGGCCATTGAAGTAACGCGTACCGATCTTTCTTCCATCCGTTCCGGCAGAGCAACCCCTGCGCTCGTTGAGAATATTGTTGTTGCCGTCTATGGCGCAACGCAGCATCTTAAGGTGATGGAGCTGTCCACGATTGCAACTCTTGATAGTAAAACGCTAGTTATTACTCCGTATGATCCTTCTGTTATTGGTGAGATCGAGCGGGGTATTGCCGCAGCAAACGTCGGATTGAATCCTATCGTGGACGGGGAAGTGCTCCGTATCTCCATTCCGCCGCTTTCCGAGGAACGACGGCAGGAATACATAAAGCTTGCCAAAGTGAAGATAGAAGCGGGCAAAGTGATGATTCGACAGATTCGCCATGATGCGATGAAGGAACTTGCCGCCGCACTTGCCGATAAAGTTGTCGGAGAAGACGAAAAGAAAAGCGGCGAAAAGAAGGTACAGGAACTCACCGACGAAATGATCGCGGAGCTTGAATCAATGGAAGCAAAGAAGGAAGCGGAACTGTTACAGGTATAGTCGGTCGTCCCGGAGGTGATCCGGGATCTATGAGGTTACCTCGAACGCTGGATTCCGGCTCGAGAACCGGAATTACGTCATACATATGATCCTCACTGCCATTACTTTTTTTGTCATCTTAACGATTCTTGTTTTGATCCACGAACTCGGTCACTACGCGGTTGCCCGCATTGTCGGCGTTCGCGTTGAAGAATTCGGCTTGGGGTTGCCGCCGCGTATCTGGGGTAAGAAAGTGGGGAACACCGTTTATTCTTTGAACTGGCTTCCCATCGGGGGGTTTGTCCGTCTTGCGGGAGAGGACGCCGAGGCGCATGATCCGAAGCTTGCCAAAACCGCAAAATACCGGGAGTTTTTCTGGGCACGGAGTAAAAAGGAACGATCAGCGATTTTGGTTGCGGGGGTATTCATGAATTTTATCCTCGCCGTCGTGATTACCGCGGCACTTTTGGTGACCGGAGTCAAAGAACCGTCTGGCAAAGTGCATGTGGAAAAAGTAGTGGTAAATAGTCCCGCCGCTGCCGCAGGACTTCGTGAGGGAGATATCATTCTATCCGTCGCCGAGCGCCCTCATGCACCAACGCCCATTAAAGCGCCTGCTGAACTTATTTCATTTGTTAAAGATAATGCCGGGCGAGAAATCGTTCTTATCATCCAACGGGAAGGAAAAACATCAAGTGTCTCGGTGACTCCGCGAAGAGAAGTTCCTCCCGGAGAGGGTCCGTTGGGAGTCGCCGTTTCAGACATGATGACCAAACGATACAGTTTGAAAGAAGCGCCCCTTAAAGCGCTTACCATAAACGTTATGAGAATGCGCGACATGGTTACTTCTTTGGGGGGTACGGTGTGGCGGCTCATTACCCTTCGTCCGCCGGAGTCCGACGTTGCCGGCCCAATAGGTATTGCGCAGGTTACGGGGCAGGCGGTGAAATTCGGATGGGCGGCGGTTCTGGAGTTTGCGAGCATTCTTTCTCTTAATCTTGCGGTTTTAAACATATTACCGATCCCTGCTCTAGATGGGGGAAGACTGGCATTTGTGTTTTTGGAAAAGATCCTGGGGAAAAAAGTGCGTCCCGCGTTTGAAAAGTCCACGCATCAGATCGGTATGCTTATTCTCTTGGGGCTTATCGTCCTGGTTTCCATAAACGATATTCTTCGCCTGGTGCGAGGCTAATTTTCCCCTTTGTTGACAGTAACCGTGAAGTAGCATACGGTTATAGTGTGCAGAAAGTTCTTGATTATGTAAGTTGGGGATTTATCGGTCTTCTTGCTATACCCACCGTCATGATCGTTGCCACGTGGGGAAGTGTCCCGGGAGATATGGGCTACGGTATCAAACGGGCATTTGAACAGACGCTGCTTGTTATGGCGCGCCCCTCCTACGATGCGGAAGCGCAACTCAACGCCCAATACACGAAACGTCGTCTTGATGAGGCCAAAGCACTCCTGGCCAATAACCAGTCTTCCGCAGGGTTGGCGTATCTGTCACAACAGGTTACCGCAACCAAAAAACTCATTGAACGGGCACCGACCGCCGAAAAAAAACGCGAGGCGGCCAAAAACTATCTTTCCACGTTAAAAACAGTATCCAAGGAGTTGAAGGCGCAACAGACAAAGCCGAGAAGCGTTGCGGTGAAGACAAAATCAAAAGGAACATTAAGCGGTACTACGGTTGCGAGTTTGCAGTCCGATTTAGCCCGGCAAATTCAGGAAATACAAACCCTGCAGACGCAACTGGAGCAACAGGTAAACAGCGCACCCCAGACACAGCAACTGTTGTCACAGCTCTCCGCACAGGAGCAGCAGCTCAGGCAATTACAACAGCAGGTGCAATCCCAGTCGGTCGCCGCTCCCGAACAGGTACAGCAAATCCAATCGCAGCTCGAAACGGCGCAGGAACAAACCCAGTCGATCGTTTCGGAGATCACCACACCGGAAAATGTGCAGGAAGCACAGGAACAGGTTGTCATTGATCTATCTATAGATAACACTGCAAGCCAGATTGAAGAAGCAATCGAAGAATTGGAGACGATTGTCGCACAAAGTGCTGCTCCACCATCAGAGGAACAGGATACAAATGCAGAAAATATCCTCGAGCTTCTGCAAAACAATAACGGCGGCAACGGAGGAAATAACGGCAACGGAAACGGCAATACTAATGAAAATAACAACAATAGCGGGGAGAACAATAATCAGTCTGACGAGTAACGGTACGTTCCGGTAAATTGACTCTTCCCTTAGGCTACGCTACTATAGAGCCAGTGTGGTACACGCAGCGTTCCGTGATCCGACCGGGACGAATCCCTTTTTGGGGAATGCGGCTCCGCCAATAACGGAGACGGGTACGCCCGTAACAGCAGTAATGAAGCAGTAAGTAAGGTGGTACCGCGAGCATACCCTCGCCCTTACATACAGGGATTATTCTGCCCTGTTTGTGTAGGGAGGAGGGATTTTTTATGGCTACGTATGCTGACTTTAGCGCGCTCGATATTCGGGTGGGGAGGATCATTGCGGTCGAAACTTTTCCGGAGGCAAAAAAACCGGCGTATAAACTGACCATCGACTTTGGCAGTGACATAGGCGTGAAGCGTTCCAGCGCACAGCTTACCGCACATTATTCCAAGGAAGCGCTGATGGGGAAAAAAGTGCTAGGGGTGGTAAATTTCCCTCCCCGTCAGATCGGGCCGTTTATTTCTGAAGTCCTGACTTTGGGAGTTCCCGATGAGCATAATCAATGTGTCTTGATTGTTCCGGATAAAGATGATGCAATAGTGGGAGGAAGACTGTATTAACTTTTTATTTTTATATTTATGAAACAACAATTCGAAAAAAAGGAACTGAAGAAAAAAAGCGACGATTTGTCCTCCTGGTATACCGACGTTATTTTGAAGGCAACGATTGCCGATTACGCACCGGTCAAGGGGTGCATGGTGATTCGCCCGTACGGCTACTCGTTATGGGAATCGGTACAGGAAGCCTTAAATCGCATGATGAAAAGCGCGGGTATCGAAAATGCCTACTTTCCGCTTTTCATCCCGTATTCGCTTCTTGAAAAAGAAAAGCAACATGTTGCGGGGTTTTCACCCGAACTCGCCGTGGTAACAATCGGCGGCGGCGAGGAGCTCAAAGACCCGTTAGTTGTTCGTCCCACCAGTGAGACGATCATGTATGAAATGTATGGCAAATGGGTACAGAGTTGGCGTGATCTCCCGGTACTCATCAATCAGTGGAACAACGTAGTGCGGTGGGAAAAACGCACGTATCTGTTTTTGCGTACGACGGAATTCCTCTGGCAGGAAGGTCATACCGCTCATGAAACGGAGGAAGAAGCGGTTGCGATGGTGATGAAGGCGCTCGATTGGTACCGGCAGGTGTATGAAGATTATTTTGCCGTTCCCGTCATTATGGGGCAAAAGAGTGAGTCGGAAAAATTTGCCGGAGCGAAAACCACCTTCACGGTCGAAGCGCTCATGCCCGACGGGAAAGCGCTGCAAGGCGGTACCAGCCACAACCTCGGACAAAACTTTTCGCAGTCCTTTGATATTTCGTTTCAAACACGGGAAGGAAAGAGTGATTTTGTTTGGCAGACCTCATTCGGGTTTTCTACCCGAAGCCTGGGAGGGTTGTTCTTAACCCACGGTGACGACAACGGATTGGTATTACCGCCGAAAATCGCCTCAATTCAGGCAATCATCATCCCTATTTTTAAGGGAGATGAGACAAAAGAGGCGCTTCGTGAGTACTGCGGCGAAATCCGTGATGCCCTGGTAGGGCAGGGTATTCGTGCGAGACTGGATGACCGGGACAGCCAATCGGTGGGCAGGAAGTTTAACGAGTGGGAAGTAAAAGGGGTGCCGATCCGATTGGAAATCGGTCCTAAGGAAATGGCGGATAGAGCGCTTACCGTTGCCCGTCGTGACACGGGGGAAAAGTCCGTGGTCGAGCGCAAGGAAATGATTCCTACGGTTGAGAAGTTGCTGGAAACCATCCAGGAATCACTCTATGCAAAAGCCAAAAAGCATCTCCAGGATAACACGAGAGAAGCGGCGGATTTTGCGGATTTTGAAAAAATCATGCAGACCACCCGCGGATTTATCCGAGCATTTTGGTGTGAAGAAGCGGCGTGCGAAGCGGCAATAAAGGAGAAAACCAAGGCAACCACCCGCTGTCTGCCGCTTGATGCCGAAAAAGGGAACGGAAAGTGTGTGCACTGCGGCAAAGAGGCAACCCGAAAGTGGCTGTTCGGCCAGTCGTATTGACGGGAAATTTGACCGGTATAGTGAGGTGTGTTACACTATCGGCCTATGGCTCTCAAATCGGCTGAACAATTAGCGGAAGAGAATAAAATATTCTGGCAGGAGGTTGAAGCGGAAAGTGCCAATGATCACGGCGGGCTATCGCCGTTTGATGTTGTAATGAGTAGAAGGTATGCGGAAAGCAATTTACCCTATATTGCTCATCAAGACGGCAAGACAATAAATGTCGTTACCGGCCAAGAAGTGCTACGCCAAGCCGGGCCCAAAGTATTGCAACGCAGTATTCGGCGTTGAAACCATTCCCCGTGATATACTAGCTTCATGAAAACCATTGTCACCCATATCGGTCCCGATTTGGATGCGATTACCAGTACGTGGCTGGTCAAAACGTTTTTTCCCGGTTGGGAAGAGGCGGAGATAGTGTTTGTTCCGGCGGGTACGACGCTTAATAAAATGAATCCCGACGGTGATCCCGAAATACTGCATGTCGACACGGGATTTGGGCGATTTGACCATCATCAGACCGATGCGGATACCTGTGCTGCGGTATTAGTCTATGAGGAAATCAAAAAACTGCACGGAGCCGATCCGGTGCTTGAGCGGATGGTACAAGTCGTTAACGACGTCGATCATTTTAAGGAAGTATTTTATCCCAACGCGAGCGCGGATTACTGGGAATTTTGGATAGTGGGGCAGATTGACGGGTGGCGACTGCTTTATAGCGATAATCCGCTAAAGCTCATGGAACTGGGATTTGCCTCGCTTGACGGTATCTACAAAGTGATGCTGAATAAGATGTGGGCGGAAAAGGAACTTGAGCAGGCGGTTCCCTTTGAAACAAAGTGGGGAAAAGGATTGGGATTTGAAACGGTTAACGATGAGGTCATTCACCAGGCGCAAAAACGCGGCTTTTGCGTTGTGATACGAAAAGATCCGAAAAAAGGTTACGTGCGGATCAAAACGCTTCCCAAACCCGAAATCGATCTGACGCCGCTGTATGAACGGCTCAAAAACGACGAGCCGGAATCCACCTGGTTTCTCCACGCATCGCGACACATGCTGTTAAACGGCAGTGCAAAAAACCCCGAGATGAAACCCACAAAACGCACGCTTGCCGAGCTTGTATCCGTCATCAAGGAGGTTTTGGCATGAGTGATTGTATCTTCTGCAAAATCATAAAAAATGAAATACCGTCCTACACGGTGTATGAAGATACGAACACGCGTTCATTTCTGGATATATTCGGGGCTACCGACGGACATACGATGGTAATTCTGAAAAAACACGGCGAAACCATACACGACTATAGCGAGGCTGAACTCGGTGCGTTATGGAAAAGCGTACAAAAAGTTGCCGCGGGCATCGAAAAAACGTTTGATACCGGGATTTTATCGATCGGGATCAATCACGGCGAGCCCGAAGGGGTGAAGCACCTGCACGTCCATATTATGCCTCGCTTTGCGAATGATGGAGGTGGTATAATACAGTCACTCCCGGGAAAAAAACTGGAAAACAAGGATTTTTCCGGCGTGGCGGAGCAAATCCGCGCACAGATAGGAAAGTGAGGTGTTTTATTTTTATGGTATTTGTTAAAGCACAACCAGGCGACACATCGGATGCATTGATTCGGAAGTTCATGCGAAAAGTTCTGAATGAGGGAATCCTTCAGGATCTTAAGAAGCGTGAACATTACGTCAAACCTGCAGAAAAACGAAAAGAGCAAAAGAAAGAATTAGCTCGTCGTATGCGAAGAAATCGCAAAACGGGGAGATCGTAATCGACACGTATGCTGCTTGATACGCTGAAATCTCAGTTGACGACCGCGATGAAAGCTCATGATGCCGTAACGGTGGAAACCGTGCGGTTTCTTCTTGCCGCGGTACGAAACATCGCCATCGACAAATACGGTGCCCAAGGGGAAGCAAAGGTGACGGATCAGGATGTCCTGGACGTTGTCAAAAAACAGGTAAAAACCCACAACGAATCCGTTGAGGCATTCACGAAAGCGGGAAGAACCGAACTTGCGGAGCAGGAACGCGCGCAGCTTGCCGTACTGTCCCGATACTTGCCCAAGCAGATGAGTGATGATGAGTTGCGAGCGGTACTGGCTCCCGTTGCAGCCGCAGGAGGCGATTTCGGTCCGCTCATGGGGAAGGCCATGGCGGCGGTGAAAGGTCAGGCAGACGGAGGAACCGTTTCCCGGATTTTGAAAGAACTGCTGTCTTCCCAATAATCAGATATTGGTATATGGTGAATGTCACATGATTGCCGTTCTTTTTACTACCGAATCCCATTTTCCCGTCAAAAAAACTCTTGTTACCGAAGCCATAGAAGCATCCCTTAAAGGCAGGGTTGTGCGTGATACCGAAGTAAGCGTTACGATTATCGGGGATAGGCGAATGCAGGAGCTCAACCGCACGTATCGGCAGAAAGATTATCCCACGGACGTGTTATCATTTCCGCAATATGATCCCAGCCAGCCGGCTGCTCCTTTTGTGGACACGCCGGACGGGGTGTTGCGGTTGGGGGATATTGTCGTATCTTATCCGCAGGCCGTTCGGGAAGCCGCGGAGGAAAATAAATTGGTCGACGATAAAATCGTAGAATTGGTATTGCACGGATTGGAACATCTGCTCGGGAATCATCACGAGGAATAAATACGTCGTCGAACCAATAACTCATTATGTCGTTTTACCGCATCTATAGACCTCAGGTTATCGATGAAATCGATAATGCTACCATTCGTGAGCAGCTGTTGACGCTCATGGGCAAGGAACGGGATAAGCTACCCCACGCGTTCTTCTTCACCGGTCCTAAGGGAACGGGAAAAACCACCGCCGCGCGCGTGATCGCGAAGCTGTTTAACTGTACCCATCTGACGAAGACCGGTCCCTGCGGCAATTGCGAGCAGTGCATGAGCATCACCAAAGGCATGAATCTTGACGTTATCGAGATGGACGCAGCGAGTAATCGCGGCATCGATGAAATACGGCAGCTGCGAGACCGCATAAATCTTACGCCGACCGCATCCGACTATACGGTATATATTATCGACGAAGTGCATATGTTAACGACGGAAGCGTTTAACGCGTTGTTGAAAACATTGGAAGAACCGCCGCGACATGCGGTGTTTGTACTTGCCACCACCGATGCGCATAAGGTTCCCGCAACAATCAAATCACGTTGTCTCGAATTGAATTTCCATAAGGCAAGCGTCGCGGAACTTGTCCATGCGTTGCAACGGATTGTGGAAGCCGAAAAAATTGCGATTGCAAACGAAGGGTTAACATATATCGCGGGTCTTGCGGACGGGTCATTTCGGGATGCGGTAAAGTATCTGGAACAGGCAAGTCTGCAGGCGGGAAAAGTCACCGAGGAGTCGCTTCAAAAGCTTTTTGCAACTCCGCAGTACACGAAACTCACGACGTTTCTTCGATTGTTATCCGAACGGAATTTGGAAGGGGTACTCAAGGATATTGATGAGGTGGTGGCGCAAGGGATAGATCTTCGGGCGTTTCTCACCTTCGTGCTTCAGGCATTGGAAGGCGATATGGTAAGTTTGGTCAAAGGGGAAAAGCCTACGATATTTCAATCACTTACCGATGTAAAACGGGCAGTCGGTCTTTTCGGTAGGGCATACGAAGAATTACGGATGAGCCCGGTGCCGAGGCTTCCTTTGGAACTTGCCGTCATCGAGTTTTGTCATATGGAGGAGAGAGCTGCTCCCGTTTCGCAAGTGTCACCCAAACAGGCGACGGTTGCACCAACATCCGTGACGCGAAACCCTGAACCCGCTCCTCCGCCGCAGCCGTCGGTAACGGTACATGCTCCGGTTCCGGAAACGGTAAGTACGCCGTCCGTCGGCAGGACAAACGTTGAGTCACTGGGGCTCCTCACGCTCGACAAACTTGTCGAGCATTGGTCGGATTTTATCGCGGCCACTAAGCCGATTAATCATTCGGTAGCGGGCGTCCTTCGGTCCTCTAGACCGAAAGCGGTGGACAATGGTATAGTAACAATCGAAGCGTTCTATAAATTCCATCAGGAAAAACTTGCGGACATACACACGAAACAGATTCTTTCTGATGTGTTAAAAAAACTCTTCGGGGAAAAGGTGAAAATAGAAATTGTATTAGGAAAAAAATAAAGGAGGATCTATGTTTAACCCATTTAAAGCCTTAGGAGATGTCAATGCGATGCGTAAACAGGCGTTGCAGATTCAGGCGGCGTTGGAAGCAGAGGAATTTGAAGTCGTCAAAGGTAACGTGCGGATAGTGATTTCCGGAAATCAAAACGTGAAAATAGTTGAAATTGACGGCGTAGCCAACGATGATGTGAAAAATGCCCTAAACGAAGTCATCAAAAAAAGCCAGCAGGCGGCGGCCATGAAGCTTGCGGAAATCTCCAAGAATTTCCAACAATAATGAAGGAAATCGTTACCGGCAGTTTAGGATACGACTATATCATGAATTTCTCCGGGAGATTTGCCGACCGGATTATGCCGGATAAACTCCATCAGATTTCCTTAAGCTTTCTTGCCGACAAACTTTCCAAAAACCTAGGGGGAACGGCGGGGAATCTTGCCTATACGCTCAAACTTCTCGGTGAGGATCCCGTTATTCTTTCGTCCGCTGGCAATGATTTTACGGATTATCGTGATTTTCTGGTGAAACACGGTATCACGCTTGAGGGGATTACCGTGGCAAGCGACGAACCCTGCGGTTCCTACCATGTCATAACAGATAGCGACGATAACCAGATCGGTGCGTTTTATACCGGGGCGACAAAATATAACAAAAACCTTTCCCTCGAAAGTGCCAAACAATCGGATTTTGTGGTGATCGGACCCAACGACCCGAAAGCAATGAAAAATTTTGTAACCGAATGCATCAAGCGGAAATTCCGCTATATGTATGACCCCGCATTTCAGATAGGAAATTTTTCTCCTGAAGAGCTCAAAAGCGCGATTGAAAATGCCGAATTGGTTATCGGAAATGATTATGAGATTGCGCTCATTGAGCAGAAGTTGGAAATATCGCATGAGGAGCTTATTCTCATGGGACCCAAAGCGGTGATTACGACATTAGGTGCCAAAGGAGCGGTTATTGAGACACGCCATGAGGCGATACATATAAAGCCCGCGAAAGTAAAAAATGTATCCGATCCGACCGGTGCGGGCGATGCGTTCCGCGGCGGGTTTCTCGCCGGGTATCTCAACGATATGGATTTACAGGTTGCGGGACAGATGGGTGCGGTTGCGGCGGTCTATACGGTGGAAAAGTACGGTACCGTCACGCATCACTACACGAAAGAACAATTCCGAAAACGGTACGAAGAAAATTATATGCAAGCGCTTTCGCTCTGATATGGAAACTTCACGTATCGTCAAAACATTTACGAGTAAAAAAGGAACGGAAGTAACGTTTCGGTACCCCTCTCCTACTGATTTTGACCGGCTGTGGTCATTTGCGTGTGATATCGGCGCGGAAGACACCTATGTCGCCCTGTCGGCGCCTCCCACCGAAGAGGAAGAGCGCACGTTTTTTGACGGGATGATACAGGATGTGACCAAGCGTGAGTCCGTGTATCTCCTCGCGTTTGTCGGCGATACGCTCATCGGCAACGGACGGGTAACCAGAGGGAAAGGAAGACATCACCACGTGGGAAATATGGGAATTTCGCTTCGTGCGCCGTATCGGAACGAGGGGATCGGATTTGCGCTTATGCAATCACTTATTGACGAAGCGCGCGCCTTGGGATTACGATTGCTCACGTTAACGTGCTTTGAAACAAATGCGCCGGCACTTCATGTCTATGAGAAGTTAGGGTTTCGGAAGGCAGGCGTGATACCGGAAGCAATCCGGTTCAAAGAACAGTACGTCGGTGAAGTTCATTTATACCTGCCCCTTACCGAGAAAGAAAAATAATCATATAAACTATTCCAATACCAAGGAGGCCTATGGCAAAACAAGTACCCCATGATGTAAAAGATCTCTCGCTTTCTCCGGGAGGAAAAAACCGTATCGAATGGGCGGGCAATCAGATGCCGGTGCTTCGCCTCTTAGGCGAACGGTTTGCCAAACAGCAGCCGCTTAAGGGCCTTCGTCTCGCCGCCTGTCTGCATGTCACCGCGGAAACGGCAAATCTTATGATCATGTTAAAAAACGGCGGAGCCGAAGTAAGTCTTGCCGCCAGTAATCCGCTCAGTACCCAGGATGACGTTGCGGCGAGTTTAGTCAAAGACTACGGTATTCCGACCTATGCCATAAAAGGGGAAGACACAAAAACCTATTACAAACATTTAAATGCCGTGCTCGATACGCACCCTCACGTTACCATGGATGACGGTGCGGATTTGGTGAGTTTGCTTCATAAAGAACGTACCAAACAACTAGCCGAGATGTTGGGGTCGAGTGAGGAAACCACGACCGGTGTTATTCGCCTGAAAGCGATGGAAAAAGACGGGGCACTCAAGATCCCCGTGTACGCGGTCAACGACAGTGATACCAAGCACATGTTCGATAACCGATACGGGACGGGGCAATCAACGCTCGACGGCATTATGCGTGCGACGAATCTGCTTATCGCCGGAAAAACGGTCGTCGTATGCGGGTACGGCTGGTGCGGACGGGGATTGGCCTCACGAGCACGCGGTATGGGAGCACATGTTATCGTTACCGAAGTGGATCCGATCAAGGCGCTCGAAGCGGTGATGGACGGATTTGTGGTCATGCGAATGCAGGATGCCGTAAAAACGGGGGATATTTTTGTCACGGTCACGGGAGATAAAAGCGTCATCACGCTTAAGCATATGGAAGCAATGAAGGACGGGGCGGTAGTCGCTAACTCCGGACACTTTGATGTGGAAATCGAAATGGCGGCACTCGAGAAGAAAGCCAAGGCAAAACGCAGAATCAGACCGTTTGTCGATGAATATACCCTGAAAGGAAAGCGCATCTTTGTATTAGGCGAGGGGAGACTTATCAATCTTGCCGCAGCGGAAGGACACCCAGCGGAAGTGATGGATATGAGTTTTGCCAACCAGGCGCTCGCCGCGGAATTTTTTGTAAAAAACAAGGGGAAACTTGAAGTAAAGGTGTATCATATCGACAGAGCGATGGATAGCGAGATAGCCAGACTCAAACTCGCCGCCATGGGCGTGAAATTCGATAAGTTGAGTAAGGAACAGCATCATTACCTCACGAGTTGGCAAGAGGGGACGTAACGATGATTGACGGAAAAGCGCTGTTACAAAAGTATCGCCACCAGATTGATACGATAACACCTCCCGACGCAATCGATTGCCGCAATCTTCTTACGGGAAGGGTGATGCATTTCTGTGCGGAAGAAGGGAATTCTCTTCTCACGGAAGATGAGAAATTGGCGATTGCCGAGGCCGCACTTCAAGAAGAGCAGATGCGGGAAGGCGCGCGTCCCCGTTTTTTCCGCCGGTGATCTCACCTCATGGGTCGGTTTTGTGCTGTATGTGTCGGACTCCGAAGAAAATATCCCATATTTAATTGTTGTAAATCTCACAAATACGTTGTATTATAACTAGCTTATAGCAGTCGTTTTACGGCTGTTTTTGTTTTTATCGGGTAATCATATGGTAGACGAATCGCCGCTGGTGAAGGTGTGCAAACGGCATATTCCGTGGACAATCGAGACGTCTGCAACCGCAACGCACTGCTCACGATGCGGGAGAGCACTGGAAATTCGGCGGGCGGATGAAGAAACCAACCTTTGGAAGAGGCTTTGGAGTGCCCGTGAGATACAGAAGAAGTGGGGAGGTGGCGGCAAAGAACGCGGCACCCCCAACTAACAACAAGTCATGAATACTACTCCTGAATTATTACGATCGCTCGTACGCCGGCCGGACTATCGCACACAGCGCTCCGTCACCGATACCGCCGCGGAGTTCTGGCAAAAAAAACGCCAATGACGGTATCGGTTCCTATCAGGAATGGCTAGATGCCAGGCGCGCATTTCGGGGGCAACCGGGCAATATCCCGGTAGTAATTCGCGGTGGCGGGCGGGGGATGATGTTTGTCGCAAGCGACATCCTTAAAAAAATCCCCAATGCGCATGTGAAAATTTATGATGACGATCCGGTACTTGGGGGTATGGCGCATCGGGCGATTTCCTCGTTTATCACCGGGCACATTCCCGCAAAAACCGCCGCAGTGCGGGACGGCATGCGCCTTCTTATACATCCGCGGGTAGACGTCATCCCAAATACCACGCTAACCACGGAGAGGTTTGCCAATCTGGTCACCTCATACAATCTTCCGGTGGCGGTCGACGCGCCCGGAGCCGTTCCGAAGCGCGGTCAATATCCGTATGGAGAACGGGTGTGGGATATCATGCAATTTGTAAAAAACGTCAACGCTCCCTTCGATCGGGACGGGCATTTCGGTCAGGTCGTGCTTCCCGAATCGTACACCCCGAGGGGAACCAGACTACCCATCATCAGCGTGGTGGGCGGCAACACCGGCCGTGATGCGCATGTCGCCTTCGGACTCGTTGAGACTGCCCGTGATATCGCCGATAAATTTCATATTCCCGTTGAAGAGATAGATCAGGCGCAAATCATGGAACACGGTATCGCCCGTACACGGCAGGAACTCGGGCTCCCGCCGATTACCGACGAATACCTCTATCGGCGTCCGTTGGGAGAGATGTCAGGGGTCAAAAAATTATTTCCGAAAACGGGAGCATTGGAGCGCGGCAATCCGGCGCTTGCTGAAATACTCGTTAATGGAATAAAACAATGGGAAGCAAGCGAGGGAGGAATGTTTCTCGGCAACACCGAACTTGAAACGGTGACTGATGCAGGAGATAAAATTTCTGCCGTGCTTCGGCACAACGGGACCGATTCCCGACGTACCAAAGAGGCATCGCTTGCGCTTATCTCGACGGGGTTTGAGCCGGGAGAGCCGTTTCGCGTACAGACGGTGAGCGGTACGGTAGGCACGGATGTGGGGATTAAAGTGAACGGCGGAGGAGATTTGTCTTCAACCGCACAATCCGCACGTGCTGTCACTCCGGAAATCATCGCGAGGCTGCAGGAAACGGGAAGCGGGTATGATCCGGAACGCTATCGGCAATTTTTGGCCGAAACCGCCGATGAGCTGCGTGCGACGGGTATCGGCGATGGGGAGGGGGCAACACCTGTTGATCCGGTGCTTCGCACGCTCACCGTCGGACCGCGGTATCTTATGGATAAGCACTTTGTTGGCATTGCGCCGCAGGATCGTCCCGAAATAGACACGGGAGTACTACACCCGAGTGCGGATATCCCCTCCAAAAAGCCTATACGGGGTCTTCGGGAGCATCTTACGTCAAACGGTCGTATTCTTATTCCGAGTGCTACCGCACCGGCACGTACCGACGCGACATCGGTGCCCATCGGCAGCACCTTCCTGTATCACGGCATACATGATGATGATAATGCGGGGATAGCGATCTCGCCGGACGGAGAAATTTATGTGTTGCCGTACCATCATGCAAAACGATGGGAAAAAGCAAAAGGTGATGGTGAAATTTCCGCCGTGCTCCGTCGTACCATAGGATATCGGGAAGATGAGAATGATACGACCGGGGAAGCGCGATCCCGGCTCATCCAAGACCTTACGGATCACGTGCGTGGGCAACGCGCCGCACTCGTCGCAACGCTCTTTGACCGCTTCGGGTGGAAATCTCCTGAATCGGAAGATGCCCGTGCGTTATTTACCGACAGCATCCGGACGGGAAGAAACGGCATTGAAGTGCGCAAAATCAATGAACGGGGAGAATCCGTATGGCAAACGGCAGGAAGTGAACGAAAACTTAAGCGATATATGGAGCATCTGTTTTCCGCCGGATTGCCCGAATTTACCTCGGCATACGCATTGAAACGATGGCTGCAAAACGAAGGGGCATTTTTCGGTTCGATTATTGCCGGGGCGGGTCTTCCGGCAGTTCTCAATGATCCTGATGCCGTTCGTACCGCAATGACCATGATGGGACTTGTCGGCGTCGTAACAAAAGCGGCCGGTTCCGTTTTGAGTTTCCTCCGCATCGGTATGAAACCCACCAAGTTAGAAACAATGCTTCATACTACGGGCAACGCGATGTCCGGAGGATTCATCGGTGCGGGAATCGGCGTCGGAGTAGAAGAAGCGCGTGAAACACAACACGCCCATCGATTGGGTGCATCAGGTCATGTCGCGGGCTTTCCCGTTCGCGAATCGCCGCCGACACTGGGGCACGATCACGGACAAATAGTCCCCGATACATCAGTGAGTCCAGAGTCGCAGCCGGTCGCGGTACCACAGCGCACCCTGTTGGCACAGCGATTGCACACAATCGGCACGTCCGGATTTTCCGAACGGGCGGTTCGGGAGCAGGTGAATGCTTTGTATAACGAGGTGAATACGAGCGGCCATCCTGACTGGATAAACACGGAAAACGGCGTAACCGAACAGGAGGTTTTTGTGGACGCGGTGATGGATAACTGGGATACGTTACGTCGTGATCCATCCTTTGCATCGAGTCCCAAGTTTCTTACGCGTCTTACGACCATCGTCAACAGTAATTCATTGGCCGAGGCATGGGATGCCGTACGCGGACGGTAACTATTTGTACAATACCGGGAACATGGCCGTAAAAAAAGAAAGAGGACAGCAGGAGGAAGGCGGATACGCCGATGGCGGTGAGCTTCTACGAGAAGAATATGAGGTCGGACTGGCGCTTGCAAATGCCGTTGCCAACGGACAAAAAAAATCACTTGATGCGACGGAAATGCTCGTACTGGAACGGTTTGTTATGGGGGTCAATGCCCATCCTTCACGAAAACCCGTATTGAGCAGAGCGGCGCTTACTCATGTCTTAAAAAAACTCGGAAAATAACAAAGCAGCCTGGATTTTTCCCGCTTGTCTCTGTACAATAGCCGCATGGGTGATATACGGTCTTCACGACGGCTTTCTCAGGTTCCTCATAGTCCGATCCGCAAGTTAGTGCCGTATGCGGTGTCCGCAAAACAGCAAGGAGTCCACGTCTATCACTTAAATATCGGAGATCCCGACATCAAAACACCCGAGGTCATGCTTTCCGTTTTGAAAAACTGGGACAAAAATCCCGTCGGCTACGATCAATCGCAGGGGAATCCGTTGTTTCTTGAGGCGATGAAAACCTACTACCATCGTCGCGGATTTTCTTTTATCACAACCTCCCATATACAGGTAACCACCGGCGGGTCCGAAGCGATTGCCATGGCGATGTTTGCCGTGTGTGATCCGGGGGAGGAAGTGCTTACCTTTGAGCCCCTTTATACCAACTATAACTCGTATGCGGTGGTAACCGGTATTACGCTCCGGGCAATCGAAACCGCTGCGACAAACGGTTTTCATCTTCCCGAGCGCGAGGTTATCGAAAAAGCGATTACGAAAAAAACCCGCGCCATTCTCATTTGTAACCCCAACAATCCCACGGGAACCGTGTACACGAAAGCGGAAATCGAAATGCTGGTTGCCATTGCCAAAAAACACGGCCTCTTTATACTTTCTGACGAGGTATATCGCGAATATACCTATGACGGCAGACCGCATGTTTCGCTTTTTGACTATATGCGTGAGATACCCGAATACGCCATCGTGTTAGACAGCATGTCCAAGCGGTACAGCCTTTGCGGTGCCCGTTTGGGAACACTGGTTACGTTAAATGAAACTATCCTGAAGGGGGTGCTTGCCATTGCCCAGGGAAGGTTATCTTCCGGTTTTATCGATCAGATGATGGCGGCAAAATTGGTCGATGTACCTGATTCGTACCTTGAAGAGGTTCATGGTGAATATCTGAAGCGTCGCGACGCACTGTATGAAGGGCTTCGCGCAATCCCGGGTATCGTTATCCCTAAGCCGGAAGGAGCGTTCTATACCATTGTGGGGCTTCCCGTAGACGATGCCGAGGATTTTGCGAAATGGTTGCTTACTGATTTCCGCGATAACAATGAAACGGTTATGGTGGCCCCTGCCGCGGGATTCTATGCCACTTCCGGTAAGGGGAAGAACGAAGTGCGCATTGCCTACGTATTACATGTCGAGGCGATCAAACGGTGTGTCGAGATTATTGCCAAGGCGTTGGTTGCCTATCAGAAACGATAAGTCTGCTTGTATGACGAAATCCCCCAAAAAAAAGTTAGCGCTGTTTGATATTGACGGAACGCTTGTTTCGACGACCAAAGAAAGTATCGATCAGTGGCGGATCCGGGTGGTTGAGGTATTTAAATACGTGTATGACAAAGACCTTGCTCCGGATTTTGATTTGGCAAGGGTTAACGGCAAGGTAGAGCGGCGCTATTTCCGCGAGATTGCGGAAATGCTGGGGGTAACGAAAGAAACCTTTGAGGAAAAATTTCCGCAAGCTGCGGAGTACTTTCATGAACTTCTCACGACGCATATAAATAACAAAAATATCACCTTTACCCGCATTACGGAGGCATGGGAGTTGGTGCATAGGCTCCAAAAAAAGTCGGATGTTGATCTTGGATTAGTGACCGGAAATATTGAAAAAAATGCCTGGTTGAAACTCAAAAGCGCCGAATTCCATGAGCCGTTTGCCATAGGGGGCTTCGGTGACCACGTCGAGGACCGCGGTGATCTGGTCATCGAGGCGATAAAAAAAGCAGAGCAGCATTTCGGTCGCCGATATGATAAGCGTGATATCGTCGTTATCGGCGATACCGTCCATGATATTGCCTCGGCAAAAAAAGCGGGGGTCGTATCGGTGGGAGTTGCCACCGGAGTCACCGAATCGTTTGAAGCCCTTGTTGCCGCGGGAGGCGATATCGTCGTGAATACGCTTATCGATGAGGCGGTGCTTACCGTGTTCGGCATACAAGAGAAAATCGCGCCAAAAAAAAGGAGGAATGCATGAAACCCGGCAAAAAACTCGTCATTTTCGATATCGACGGCACCCTTATCCGACCGAGCCGCCTGAAGGATAACCTGCAGCGTTTTCCCTATAGTATAAAGAAGGTATATGGTGTGGATATCGGTGCGCTGACGGAGGAAATGTGGCAAAAAAGCAATTTTAACGGCAAAGGAGATCGTTATATTTTGTGGCGGTATGTTGAGCCGTTCGGCATCACCCGAGACCAGTTCCTCGATCGCATCGGCGAAGTGGGGGATGCGTTTGTCGAATACTTCGAGTCCATCCGCCGGGGCGGCGCTTCGTATGAGGTGATCCCCGATGCAAAAAAATTGGTAGATGCGGTGGTGGATGCCCCGCACCTTTCGGAGGGGGTGTTAACCGGTAACCTGGGACCTTCCGCGATCTGGAAGCTCCGTTCGGCGGGTCTTCCTGAATTTGCATTCGGCGTGTACGGTCATGAAGCGGACGCCCGTGAGGATTTGGCGAGGCTTTTGGTTGAAAAGGCGGCACATTATTTTGATGAGCCCGTAAAACCCGCCGATATCATTATTGTGGGTGATACCGTCAACGATGTCCTGTGCGCCAAGGCGATAGGGGCAACCAGTCTTATCGTGACGACCGGCTGGCGGGTTTCTCCGGATTCGGTGAGAGAAGCGGGGGCAGATATCATCGTCGATTCATTGGCCGATCCCAAAGTATATGACTTATTAGAGTTAACGGTATGAAATTTTTTGCCGGAACATCAAACCCTCCGCTTGCCGCAGTCGTTGCCGAACATCTGGGTATCGGACTCGGAAACGTCGAAATTACCCGATTTATCGATAATGAGTGCCGCGTATTCGTGAAAGAAGCGGTTGAAGGACAGGATGTATATATTCTGCAATCACTTTCGGAAGTGGCCGATCAGCACCTTGTGGAGTTGTGTTTGTTAGGTTCCGCGGTGAAAGGTTTGGGTGCCAAGAAGGTAACGGCGGTCATTCCCTGGATGGGGTATAGCAAACAGGATAAAGCGTTTCGCAAGGGCGAGGCGATTTCGGCGCAACTGGTCGCGAAATTTATCGAGGCGGCGGGTTTTGATGCGGTGATTACCGTGGAGCTACACTCTGAAAATGTCTTGCCGTATTTTACGATCCCCGTTACCGAGTTGTCATCACACCGGCTTTTGGGGAGCGCGTTTTTTGCGGATACGGAGCAATCGGCACTGTCGAAGATCGCGGTCGTATCGCCCGATTACGGCGGCGTTTCCCGTTCGGCACGGTTCGCGGACGAAATGAAGTTACCGCTTGTTCATCTTACAAAAAAACGGAACCTTGAAACGGGAGAAGTGACCGTTACCGATGCGGACGGATCGCTTGTCGGAGTCACGGCCGTGATGTTTGACGACATAATAAATACCGGGGCGACCGCGGTGAAAACCAGTGACTTTGTGTTGCAAAACGGTGCGACGGCGGTATATTTTTTAGCAACGCACGGTGTTTTTGCGGGAGATGCGGCACAAAAGCTTTCGGCGTCGCGCATCACGAAAATTATGGTTTCCGATACCATAGTCGTTCCGGAGGAAAAGAAGTTTCCTTCGCTTCAGATTGTTTCCGTTGCTTCCCTTATTGCGGATGCAATACAATCCCAAACGAAGTAAAATATCCAAACCGTATGGCACTTCTTCCCAAATCGCTTTCGCGTGTTATCGAATCGTTTGAACGATTACCCGGCATTGGCCCCAAGACCGCACAGCGCCTGGCGTTTTATCTTTTGCATGTACCGCAGGAAAACCTGGATCTTTTTGCCGCATCGCTTACGGATTTGAAGCGGCACACGGTGCTTTGTTCGCGATGCAAGAATGTAACCGAAGACGATCCGTGTGTGGTGTGCCAAAATTCCGGTCGTGACACGGGCCTTATTTGCGTCGTAGAACAACCGACGGACGTCCTTTCCATAGAAAAAACAGGGAAATACCACGGCGTCTATCATGTTTTGCACGGCGCAATTGATCCTTTAAATAACATCGGTCCGGACGAAATATATCTTACGGATCTTCTGACCCGGTTGGAAAAGAGTACGGCGGTGCAATTGGAGGTTATTCTGGCGACAAACCCCAATATGGAAGGGGAGGCAACCGCGATGTATATTACGAGGAGTATCGCAAAACTGGTTTCAGAAAAGGGAAAAGCAATAAAGGTGACACGACTAGCCCACGGCTTGCCGGTGGGAGCCGATATCGAATATGCTGATGAGGTAACCTTATCAAGAGCCCTTGAAGGGAGAAGGGAATTTTAATATGGCGACGAAAAAACAGGTTGAGGAGGTACTGCGATCTATTCCCGATCCGGAAATTGGGGTGTCGTTGTGGGATTTGGGACTTATTTATGGCATTACGATTGATAAGAAAACGGGGCTTGTCACGGTGCGAATGACGTTAACCACCATCGGTTGTCCGTTGTTTAATCTGATAGCAGAACCGGTCAAACAGGAAGTGGGCAAGCTTCCCGGGGTTACGGGGGTTGAAGTGGATTTGACGTTTGATCCTCCCTGGAGTACCGAACTGATGACTGATGAGGCAAAAAAACAATTGGGCTTTATATAACCTATGGCGGGAACCGGAATCCTCAACCAGATAGGGGAATCGTTCGAAACGATCGCTCGGGATGTTTCCCGTGAAACGACACAGGCTCCCAAAGACATGGTGGGAGCGGCGCTGGAGAGCGTCGGTATTTCAACGGGGAAGAAAGGGCCCAAACAACAGCAGGCGTCCCCGCAGGGGCAACCGGAAGGGGCGGGAAATGCTCCCCCCTCATCCGGCGAGGTGAGTGATGAAGTAAAACGTGCCATAGCGCGTGCGGCACTCGAAGAGCTCTCCGGAAAAAAGCCGAAGCAAAAAGAACTTTCCGTCTGGGAAAAACTGCAACAGGAAGAAGAGCAAAAGAAGGAAATGGAGAAGAAGCGGAAAGAACAGGCAGCGAAACAGGCAATTCCGAAAGCCGCGTCCAAACGGGCACGGGGAGATTTATACGGCGTCAAAGCGAAGAAATCGGCGGCGGAAAACCGTAATCTCCGCCAGGATTGATATACTACTCATACTATTCTATGCAACTGTACAATTCCTTAACCAAAAAAATTGAGCCGTTCGAGCCGCTCTATCCGCCGAAGGTGGGTCTCTATACCTGCGGCATGACGGTGTATGACTTTGCCCATATCGGACACGGACGGAAATATGTGGGTGACGATCTGCTTCGCCGGATATTAACCCGCTTCGGCTATACGGTTACGCATGTGCAAAATGTCACCGATGTCGGGCATTTATCCTCGGATGCCGATAGCGGCGAAGACAAGATGGAAAAGGGAGCTAAAAAATACGGGAAAACAGTATGGGAAGTGGCACAGTTTTATACGGATCATTTTTATTCCACCATGGACAAGCTCAATATCATTCGCCCCACGGTGATCTGTAAGGCGACCGAGCATATTGCCGAGCAGATAGCGCTTATCAAAACGCTTGTTACGAAGGGTCATGCGTATGATACTCCCGAAGCGGTATATTTCGACGTCGAAAGTTTTGCCCCGTACGAAGGGTTATTCGGTCGTCAAAAGCTGGCGGACAAAAAAGCGGCAGTACGGGAAGCGGTTATTGAAGGGGAGCATAAGAAACATGCCGCCGATTTTGCCCTCTGGTTTAAAAGACGGGGACGGTTTGCCGAGCATGCCATGCATTGGGAGAGTCCCTGGGGTGACGGGTTCCCCGGATGGCATATCGAATGTTCGGCAATGAGCATGAAATATTTGGGAGAACAAATCGATATTCATACCGGAGGCATCGATCATATTCCGGTGCATCATCCGAATGAAATCGCCCAGAGTGAAGGGGCGACGGGCAAGCAGTTTGTGCGATTCTGGGTACACTACAATTTTCTTCGCGTCGACGGCAAAAAAATGAGTAAGAGTCTGGGCAATTTTTATACCGTTGAAGACGTCATATCACGGAATATTGATGCTATGGCGCTCCGGTATTTTTACCTTACCGCGCACTATCGGAGCGAGCTTAACTTCACCTGGGAAGCTCTTGCCGCCGCAGACAAGGCGCTGTCAGAATTGCGAAAGCATATGGCCGTGCTTTCGGAGGCAAAAGAGCGAACCGTGCTGAGTGAAGAAAAGCTTACCAAGGTCGATGCGTATAGCAGGAGGTTTGATGAGGCATTACAAAACGATATGAATACGCCGCAGGCGCTTGCCGTTGTATGGGAAGTGGTAAAGTCAAATATTCCCGCTCCCGATAAATATGATCTTCTCGTAAGTTTCGATGAGGTGTTGGGGCTTAATCTCAACCGCGAAACGGATTCATTAGTAGGGGAAATACCGCCTGAAATCACCTCCCTTGTCGGGTCTATGGAGGAACTTCGACGGGAGAAACGCTATGCGGAAGCGGATGCCGTTCGGAATGAAATAAGCGCCAAAGGCTACAAAGTGGAAATAACTCCGGGTGGAACCGTCGTCAAGAAAATCGGATAGGTTTTTTAATTCCCCTCACTTGGTAATACTCATCTGCGCCGCAATTACCTGTTTCGCGACGACGTTAAAAGAGTCGGAATTTACCGTAAAGTTCACTTTGACGCCTGGTCCCGCACCGGCGATATCAAAGGACGCGGGAGGCGTGACTTTCCAGGTGCCGTAGTTGACCGCTTTTCCGCTTCTGCTTTCCGCGGCAAACTGTACGTCCAAGACCGTGAGTTCCCGGGTAACGGCATCAACGCTTTCGACGGTACCGACAAGTTTTAAGGTATTTACCACTCCCGCTTTTGCACGGATGTCCGTCGCGTTGCCGCTGTTTTTTACCGCACCGATGATCGAAGTGGTGATAACGGCAACCACGATAAGTCCCGCAAGCGCCATGACATAAATCATACTGTCCGGTTTTTTATTCATATCGTATTCCTCCGTCCATCTTATTTTTCCACGTTCATCCCCGCCGGTCAAGCAAAGCGAGGGCTAGCCGATCATCGCAAGTATTTTTGTTATGACGTCGGCAAGCGGGGTATTGGATTTGACGAGATATTCCGCTTTCACCGCGATTGCGGATTCCTTTTCCGAGTCAAGATTGGTGAGAAACAGAATGGGAAGCGTCGCCGTTTTGGGATTTTGGCGAAGCTCACGGGCAACATCAAAGCCGTTCATGCCACCCGGCAACATGACGTCGAGGATGACAAGATCAAACGAACCGTCGGAAAGTGCGGTGTGTACGCCTTCTTTCCCCGTGGTAACCGCAACAAGCGACACATCGTGGGGAACAAGCGCATCCCGGTATAAGCCGTGCAGAGTAAGATCGTCCTCGACAAGCAGTATTTTTTTCATGTGCCTCCTTTTCTATCAGGGATCGTTATGGCAATTTCCGTGCCGTGATCTCCGACGGTGGGACTTGTTACCGTTACCGTTCCGCCCCATCCTTCAGTATATGATTTGATGATAAATAATCCTAATCCCGTGCCTTGGGCATCCCTGTTTCGTGCATTGGAGGCACGATAAAACTTGGTGAATAGCTTATGCTGCTCCGCCTTCGGTATGCCGATGCCCGTATCACTCACGCGAACGACGGTTTCCGCATCGGTCTTTTCAATTGCTATCAAGACCGTATCACCGTCGTAGCTGTATTTTATGGCGTTTCCTATCATGTTGCCGACGGCGTCGCGAAAATGCTTGGGGTCAAGGAACGCAGAAATTGCTCCGGGATGAGCGGTACATTGAAGCGTTATCTGCCTTCGCTTCGCAAACTCATCCTGTTCTTTGATGACTTTACGGACCGTGCGCACAATATCAACCTTCTCGGCGGAGGTGGGAAGTTTGCCCTGGATAATACGGGCGATATCCAAAAGTTCGTTGACGGAGGTGATCATTTTTTGATTGCTTATCGCGATCGCAGCAAGTTGCTCCTTTATTTTCGGGGAAAGCTTTGTTTTTGTCCCGATGAGTGATTCCAGATTCCAACGAATCGCCGTAAGCGGGGAGCGAAGCTGATGTGCGGCGGTCATAAGGAATTCATCCTTTGCTTCCTCCAATTGTTTTTTGTCGGTTATGTCGCGAAAATTCACCACCACCGCCTGTACCGCAGGATCAAAAAGCAGATTTCTTCCGATCGTTTCTATCCAAACCCAAGCCCCGTCTTTTCGTTTCATCCGATAGTTGCCGATGATCGAATCGTTGGGGCGCAGAATAACGCTCGTCAGGTCCTTTTTTGCCCGCGTGACGTCCTCCGGGTGGATAAAGGAAAATCCGTTTCTCCCGACGACTTCTTCGGGGGTAAATCCCAGTACCGTTTGTGTTGACGGGCTTGCATAGGTTATGGCGGCACCGGGATCGATAAGGACGACCGCATCGGTGTTTTTTTCGATAAGTGCCTGGAATCTCCGCTCACGCGCGAAGAGTTTTTGATCGGTTCGCCTGCTTTCCTCGATGGCGGAAGCGATCGTAAGTCCGGTAATCCCCACGATTACCATAAAAATTTGCAGTTGTAAAAACGCCTGATTGATCGAAAAACTGCTCATGATAAACGGACCGGTGCCGTGAATGGTGGCGTGAGTAATAAGCATCATAATAAGTCCCAACACCGTTGCCGTTTCGCGGAGTTTGAAACGAAATGCAGACCAGATGATCGGGAGGATAAAGAGGTACGCATGGGGGAACCGTTTTGTAAAAAGCAGGTAGTTTATTGCGACAAGAAACAGCAGAAGGAGGACAAATTCCGCGGCTTTGATGGGTTTTATGCTTATCCGGGGGAGCGCATACCATAAGAGAAGGAGAGGCGTAAAAATAATCGCTCCGCCCATATCACCCAGCCACCATGTTGTCCAGATTGCACCGAATTGTGAACTTTCGGCAAGTCCGGTGAGCAAAAGAACCGTAGCGCCGACGGTTGTGCTGATAACGGTTGCGACACCGCCTGCCAAAAAAGCGAAGAGAACGACGTGTTTCGGATGCTCAAACGCGTTTTTCCCGCCGGCAAACCTTCTCACCAGATAGAACGATGCCAATGCCTCCAGCGTATTTCCCGCCGCAATCCCCACCGATGCAGACCACACGTCACTGGTTGTTATATTTACAAGAAAAGCGCCGATAAAAATTGCCGACCAGATGCGGATGCCGAAAATGAAAAGTGAGGCAAGGGCGAACCCCGTAGCCGGCCAAATTGCGGAAGCGCTGGGGTTAATGCTGGCAAACGTCAGACCGGTTTTGCCTAAGAGGAAATAACAGGCGGTAAGTACCGTAAGAAGGACGAAAAATCTCACCGGTGGTGTGGCAGTTTTTTTCACCGTTATAGTTGTTGTACCCCTTTTACGGGGAAAATACAATCGAATTATCTGGTACGACCGAGACCGGTCGGTGCCTTGTTTGCCTGCGATTCCCATGCGAGCATTCAGGCAAATTTCTCTTCATACCCGTGTGCCGGCAAATCGGGTGCTTTATGCGCCGTAATAGTCGTCGAGGCCGCAGGGGTGGGAAGAGGCCCTTCTACGAATGAACGGTCAGGACGGTGCCATAAATCGCGAATTATGTACATAACTGCAAGACCGATGCGGGTAAGCCAGAAGAACGGCATAAGGATAGGGTTACGTTCCATGGGATGTTACACTGTAGTATAGCTGATTTTGGGAAGAAACGGCCAAATGGTGTAAGATAACATACATAAATGAAAAATATCGTTAAAATTTTCCGCTTTACGGGCTCATTCAGCGGGTGGTACGCCTCGATGAGTTTCTTTATCATTTTGTCGGCGCTTCTTAACTTCGTCACCCCGTTTGTCTTAAAACAAATCGTCGACGTCATCACGGGGAATCTCACGGGTAACGGCGGAGACATCGCCATCATTTATTGGGCGTTGTTGGCACTGCTCGTTGCGGATATAGGCGGCACGGTACTTACCGCGTACAGTATGTGGGTGGGTGATCTTTTGGCGGTGAAGCTGCAGACGTTTCTTTCCTCCAAGTTCTATCAGCATGTGCTTTCCCTTGACGTCGGCTATTTTGATAACATCGCCGTCGGCAATCTGACCAACAAACTATACCGGGGAATTGCAAGCATTACGAGTTTTATTCAGAATGCGACCAATAATTTCCTTCCGTTTTTTCTTACCGCATTTATCACCATCGGTATTCTGATGCTCTATTCACCTGTCGTTGGCATTCTCTTAGCCCTTCTTTTCCCCGTTTATACGCTCATCACGCACCGATCCTCCATGGCGTGGGGGAAACATGAGGGAGCAAAAAATCAGATTGCGGATGCTTCCCAAGGGAGAGCACTGGAAAGTTTAAGCGGCATACGGGTGGTGAAGGCGTTTGTGGGAGAATTGATCGAATATGCCACCTTTACGAACGCACGAAAGCGCATCGAAGAAATCACCAACACCCAATCAAAAGAATGGCATATCTATGATTTTTATCGGCGGATTGTGTTAAACGTCGTCCTGTTTAGCATCGTGTCCTACATTCTGTATCAGACGTATCACCGGGTGTTTTCGCTGGGTGAAATGACGCTGATGTTACAACTGGTCAATCAGGCACGATTCCCGTTGTTTGCCATGTCGTTTATCATCGGGCAAATTCAGCAGGCGGACGCGGGGAGTAAGGATTTCTTTGAGGTTCTGGAAACGAAACGGGGAATTACCGATAAAAAGAGTGCGAGCAATTTGGTTTGGCCGAAAAAACCGGCAAAGCAAGCACCCGCCCTGGAATTTGACCGCGTATCCTTTGCCTACGAAAACAATCCCGACGATGTCCTTCGGGATATTTCGTTCTCGTTACGGCACGGGGAAAAACTTGCCCTTGTCGGAGAAAGCGGGCAGGGGAAATCCACGCTGGTCAATTTATTACTCCGGTATTACGTACCGCGCAAAGGACATATCCGCATAGCCGGAAAGGATATTGCGGATATCACGAGTACCTCGCTTCGCAAACATATTTCCATCGTTTTTCAGGATGCGCTATTGTTCTCGGGAACGATTGAAGAAAATATTTTATACGGCAGTCCCGACGCGGGGAAAAAGGAAATGGAAGAGGCGGCAAAGTTCGCCAATGCGACCGAGTTTATCGACGGACTCGCCGACGGATTTGCTACCATGATCGGTGAACGGGGCATCAAATTATCCGGCGGTCAAAAGCAACGGATTGCCATTGCCCGTGCCATTTTGCATGATGCGCCGTTTGTCATCCTCGACGAAGCGACGAGTGCGTTAGACAGCAAATCCGAGCTGTTGGTACAACAGGGACTGACGCACCTGACGCGGGGAAAAACGACGATCATTATCGCACACCGGCTCTCCACGTTATCTGGGGTCGATAAAGTATTGGTATTGCAGGGAGGGAAAGTAGCACAGTTCGGTTCCCCCAAGGAACTGCTTGCGGATACGAAAGGATTATACGCGCGGATGATAAATCTTCAGAAAACACTGCTGGGTGCAACCGAAGAGGAGCGTACCAAAGCACTGCAACAGTATGACCTGGTCGGTTAAGCAATGAGACGAACCGTATTCTTTCTTTTCATCCTGTTTTGTTTGGGAAGCATATTGGTAGTGTCGTGGCGGAAAACGCCCGGTATACTTTCACCGGTTTCTCAGGAAACGGGGAAATCACCCTCGCCGACACCGTTTCCCTTTGAGGAAATGACCGTGCCGTACCTTCGCTCGCGAACGTATGAAAGCACGTTGGGAGAACTTATTAAAATCGGTGAAATGCCAACCTACACCTCCTATGTGACCTACTATCGTTCCGACGGACTGCGAATAAACGGACTCCTTACCGTACCGAAAGGAGAACAGCCCGACGGTGGTTGGCCGGCAATCGTATTTGTGCACGGATATATTCCCCCCACGCAATACAAAACCACGGAAAATTACGTTGCTTACGTCGATTACCTCGCACGGAATGGCTTTGTGGTATTTAAAATTGATCTCCGGGGACACGGGAGCTCCGAAGGCGAACCGGGGGGAGCTTACTACTCGTCCGATTATGTGATCGATACGTTACACGCCAAAGTGGCGCTGGAGCACGCAGCGTATGTCAACAAAAACAAAATCGGCTTGTGGGGACACAGCATGGCGGGTAACGTCACCATGCGCGCCTTTGTGGCGGCGCCGACCATTCCCGCGGTTGTGATATGGGCGGGAGCCGGCTATACGTACACTGATCTTGTCACGTACCGGATATCGGACAACAGTTATCGTCCGCCCCAAGTTGCATCCAACAGGCAACGAAGACGGGACGAGTTGAGAAATCTCTATGGTGAATTTAACGCCGATCATCCGTTTTGGAAACAGGTGGCGGTGACCGATTATCTTAAAGACCTCAAGGGCGCGTTACATATGCATCACGCGGTGGATGACGATGTCGTAAGCATAGAGTACAGCAGGAATCTCATAAAACTCCTTGACGCTACCGAGGTCACGCATGCGCTCTATGAGTACCAAAGCGGCGGTCACAATATAAGCGGGAGCGCATTTACGACCGCGATGCAACGCACCGTCGAATTCTTCAAACAACGTCTTTAGGAGGTTTCTTTGATGACGGGAGGAAGCGTTGCCTCGCGGGGAACAAACCGCAGGGACAGCGAATTGACGCAGTGTCTTGTGTCTTTGGGCGTAAAGCGTTCTCCGGTAAAGACATGCCCTAAATGTCCGTCACAATTTGCACAACGGATTTCCACTCTCCTGCCGTCGGGATCGGGGAGTCGTCGCACCGCATCGGGGAACGTGTCGTCAAACGCCGGCCATCCGCATCCTGCATCAAATTTTGCCTTCGCACTGTATAACGGAGCGTTACATCTTCGACACAGATACGTGCCGTCCCGAAAAAACGTGTCGTATTCTCCGCTTCCCGGCGGTTCGGTGCCGCGACGGAGGATGACGGAGGCTTCTTCATCGGTTAGTGGATTGTACGCGGGAGGCATAGCGCTAGTATACCGTATTTCTTTTATCGATTGCCCGAGTGATGAGAACGAACCAAAGCAGGACGGGGAACGCGATTGCCTTCTGAAAAACACCCCGATATTCAAGAAATATCCCCATAAAATAAAACACAAACCAGATAATGCTCCCCACTAGTGCCGTAAATCCTGCCACCAGCGTCACGTGCGCATACGGCGCAAGATGCTTTTCTTTGCGAAATACTGCCGCGAGTTTGGTGATCCCCAGCGGGGAAAGCAGGAGAAACAGCAGGACCGCGCTGATATGGACTAAACCCGTCGGCGTAAGAAGGGTATAGTCAAGCGGGACGTTTTCGATAGGATCGGTGGGAATAAACGCGGCGATGACAAGAAAAAAACTGCATAACCGAAAGATCATGCGGATGACCGCATCTTCCTGCGGTTGTTTCGCAAGAAGCCGTGTCAGGTGGATGCCGGTCACATATATGCCAGCGGCAAGTTGGAGGAAGTTTATGCTTTGTATCCATCCGTATCGTTCGATAGCAAGCCGGCTTATCGTATGATTGGTATGGCTATATCCCGGGGTAATAATTCCCAAAAAAAACACGATGACGGCAAACAAAATCGGGCTGAAACGGGCAAGCGTTATCGGGATCATAGTCATCTTCACACGAGGCGCTTACCTCTCATCTGGCGGTACACGTTCTGTTTCTCAAACAGAACGGCTCCCGCGCCGATGAGGACAAGGATGCCCTTCAGAAGCCATCCGAGGATCGGAATGAGGTTGAGTAGCGCAACCAGTACCATGCCCGCTAACAGTTGCCACGCCTTATGCGCAGTATCGGCCTTTAGGCCGTGGAAGATGCTCCGCCCCACAAACAGTGACGCGTACAGGTGACCCATAAAACACAGCAGTCCCAACAGCACGAGCACAAAAATCCCGAGCGGTATGCCGACCACGGTTGCTATGCAGGTGAGGGCAATAATCGGGAGTACGATGACCGCCACCATACCGAGCCCGAATGAACCCCAGCCGTTTTTCTGCATCATTGCGACGGTTTTTTCGCTGAACACGGGTAACAGCCACAGGATGATGACGCCGGCAATATACATTACCGCAAATCCTATCGTGGCAAGGATCGCGCCTGCAGCGGCAAGTGTACCCACGAACCCTTTTGCCGTCGTCTTTGCGACCCGGGAAGCCTTCGCCTCATCATCTTTTACCTCATGGAATACGGTAGCTCCCGAAAGCGCGACGTTATCGGCGAATGTCGCTTCCTTTTGACTCCAGTACGTGAGGTCACCCGCGATTTTTGTTTTCGGCTGGAGGACAAAATCCTCCGCGGCTACCAGGACATTCCCGCCGATTGCGGCATTGGTGGTGAGCGTCCCCGCACCGATCGTTAGACCCTTTCCGACAGGACCGTAGAGTTCGAGAGCGCCGGCACCGGCCACCATGCTGCCGCTGATTTTTGCCTGCGGACTCACGACCATGGTTCCCGCACCGATCGTGACATTGCCGCCTATACCGTTGGCAAACGTCACGGTGCCGCCCAACGCACGGACATCATTTTTGACCGGTCCTTCCACCCGGACGGTGCCTCCCGCAACCAGTAGATCGCCGTTTATAATGCCGTCAACCGTCACGACACCTCCCGCCACATACGCGTCACCGTTGACGGTTCCTGATACACGTACCGAATCGCCCGCGGCGAAATAATCGCCGTCGACGGTCTGCGCCTTTTCAAGCACGACGTTAACGGGTGTTTTGTTTTCTTTTGCGTATACGGAGGGGATAAAGAAAGTAACAGAAAGCACGACAAGAATAAAAACCGTAGACAATAATTTCTTCATAATGACCCCCTCTGCATTTCACGATACTCCGAGTGAAATATATTGTAAAGAAGGGTGGCATGAATAGCCAGGGATGATCTATTTTGATATAATTCCTCCCTATGGTTTTTGCCGAACGCAACCGGTCACGCGCCCGTATACCGACGATAATTGAAGACCCCCAAGAGCTAAAACGCCACGTCGGGTCAATGGTGCAAAGGGGCGGACATATGTCATTTGTGAACATGGCAGGTTTTTTGACAGGCTCGGAACGGTTCCTGTTGGGCTATGTACGGCATCCTGACTGGAAAACGGGCGGATTTATGAAACTCGCGGTGGCTGATACGAAACCGGGCGAAGAATTGCGCAGAGAAGCGCAGGCAACCGCTCTTGCGGGCTCGCTTGGAGTTCGTTCCGTACAAGTGCTGCAACCCTATACGGAATCATCAGACGGATTAGGGATCGTCGTATTTGAGCGTCTAAAGAAAGAAACGTGTCGCTTGTTCTCTAGCAAGTCACAATTAGCCAGGGTGCACCCTGCGACCGGACGCAGGGTTGCCGCTGCATTTGCCGGAGACGTGCTAAAGCCGATACCAAAAGATCAGGACACTTCGTTCTTAGAACGTAATGACCCGCGGAATGAAAATGCCACTTCGTTCTTTGATACATGGTATGGGTGCGAGCGCAGATTATTTGCAAAACGGCTCCCTGCAGCAGATATGCCGTATCGGCTGGGGGCACCTGATTTGCGGAAGATTTTGGCGCAGGTAAGACGAAATGTTGGAGATGAGATAGAAGCCGGTGATCACGACACGGTGGAGAAATTTGTGCACAACGATTATGCACTTACTAATCTGGGGCTTCACCGGCGGCGGGGTCACGGCGGGCCGGGAATTACTGTTTTAGATTATGAACATGCGGGCGCCTCGAAAAACACCGTGCTTGCACTTATCACCGATGTCGCTGATTTTTATCGAAGCTGCGGGGTAAATAACGAGCTGCGTATGCAGTTTATATTCGAGTTGTTAGATATATGGAAAAAATCGGAGTTGGAGCATGGGCATGATATTTTGTCCGCTGCTATGGCGTTTGGTACATTACTGCATAGTGGCAGTGCACAAAAAAATAGATTGCGTCCTGACCATCATGAGCATGGGGAAGCGATGGATTTGCTTACGACACTTCCCGATAATATACGGCGGTTACAAATGCGGGTAAATGCGGCGTAACAATGCCCCTGAGCGTGCCTATCTTTGATACAATCGTATGATGAACTTTTGGCAATCCCTCGCAAAACCGTTTCTGGTTCTTGCTCCGCTTGAAGGGGTTGCCGATACTGTATTTCGGCGAATTGTGATGTCGTGTTCGCGCCCCGATGTGCTCTTTACCGAATTTACGAGTGCCGACGGCTTTTGTTCACCGGGGAGAAGAGCGGTAATGGATAATTTTATTTATACCCCCGAAGAACAGCCCCTTATCGCCCAGGTCTGGGGCAAAAATCCCGTCACCATTCGCGAAACGGCAAAAGAAGCGGCACTTTTGGGGTTTTCCGGTATCGACATCAATATGGGGTGTCCCGACCGGACCGTCATGGCGCACGGGGGCGGCGGCGCCATGATCACGACACCCGAAATCGCCGCTTCCGTCATTGCCGCGACAAAGGAAGGTATCCGTGCCTCAGGGAAGCAAATTCCAATGAGCGTGAAAACGAGAATCGGCAACAAACGCATCATCACGGAAGAATGGATTCGTTTTTTGCTGGATCAGGATCTTGCGGCATTGACTATTCACGGGAGAACGGTTGCCGAGCTTTCCAAAGTGCCCGCGCATTGGGATGAAATCGGCAAAGCCGTGGCAATACGCGATTCCCTTGGCATCAAAACAATTATCATCGGCAACGGTGACGTCAAAGATGCCGCTGACGCGCGGTTAAAACATGCGCTATACGGCGTGGATGGGGTAATGATCGGACGGGGGATTTTCCAAAATCCGTGGGCATTTGATCGGTCAGCCGTGCCGCACCTCGGTACTCCTGCCGAACTTATTGACGTCATGGAACGCCACATCAAACTTTTTGTTGAAGTTTGGCGGGGTCGGAAAAATTACGCCATTTTAAAAAAGTTTTTTAAAATTTATGTGAGCGGTTTCCGTCACGCTACCGATTGGCGCGTGCGTGCCATGGCTACCGATACGCCCGAAGAAGCCCTCTCGCTTATTGCCGAACTTCGCCTGTCGGATGACTTGACTGCCGTTTAACACTACACCGAGTAACGGAAATGAATGCTACAATAGATGCATGGGGAAGACGGTTATCGGACAGTATATCGCAGCACTTCTTTTCGGTATCGTTATTGCGTCGGGAATTTTTGTGACGCAACAGTTAAGCGGTGAATCCGTTCTTTCCGCGATCAATATCAGTCTCGCGGCGACGACGCTTTTCCTTTTGGGAAGTGTATTACTGCTGGGGCCGCTTTCCCGGCTCTTCACCGTGTTTGACGGATTGCTCACTTATCGCAAAGAATTGGGGATCGTCAGCTTCTTTACGGCACTGCTTCACGTGTATCTTGTCATGTTTCCGCTCGCAAGAAACGGCCCGTGGGGGTTGTATATCTCCCGCCCGTGGTCTGCCTACCCGGGTTTGGAAGCGTTGATCATCCTGTTTATCCTTTTTCTTTTTTCCTGGAATTTTGCCATGCATGCGTTGGGGACAAAATTATGGTGGCAAATCCAATATTGGGGAGCGAGAATCGCATTCCTTCTGATCGCGTTTCACATGATTATTCTTAAGTACAAAACGATTCTTGCGTGGGTGATTCCCGGACAACAAGTTTCCGATATGACGAAAATGCATTTTCCGCCGCTTATCATTTGGGAAGCGCAGTTTGTGCTGTTTATTTTGGTTGTGCGGTTATCCGAACTTTTTGGCAAGAATGCGGCTCGACGAATCACCCAAGGCGTTGCCATGATTATCGTTACCACCATGCTGTGGTGGATATTTCTTCGATAAATGACACTGCCGCTTTGCGAAAGATTTCCCTCGATGAAGCTTGTGCGGTAAATATGCGCGAGCGGTTATGTCGGGCTATATCCCGAGAATTTCGAATCGTTTGTTTTTTGATTTGTGACCCGATATGAGGGTGACAGCGGACTTTTTTACTTTGTAATAGTCGGCAAGCGCTTCAATTGCCGCCATATTTGCCCTTCCTTCGAGCGGCGGTGCATTGACGTAGATGTGGAGCATGCTGGTGAGGTCTTCTTCTACTCTCGGTCGCTTGCTGTTGGGGTGGGTGATAGCAGTAATCTGCATACGTTGATTGTACGCCAAATGGCACAAAAGCGCGTATTCCTCTATACTATGGCGCTATGAGACGCGATATTGAACAGGAGTGGAAAAGTCGACTGATGCCGGAAGCGCAGGAAATCTACGACACACTCCCGCGGGCATCGGGAAGTACGCTTGTCCGCATGGTGACGGCACAATTTGTCACGGAACGGGCGGTTTTTTGCGACCAGGGAGGGCAATATAGTTTGCGAGCCGATAAAGGGCATGCCCTGGAGCCGCTTTCGGCGGTGGATCATTCGGATATGATGGGCGTTGATGAACATGTGTGGCGCGTATTGGAGCGGACACCGCCGCATAGGGAGAATCTCATAAATGGCATTAACCGGTGTCTTGCGGGTTGTGAAGAAAACGGGGAGTTAAAAAAGGTAGTGCAACGGCTCTTTGCCCGATGACGGATGGTTATTCGACCCCGAGAATACTTACCACACTCACCACGATAATGACCGTCATGGCTACCGCAAACCCGCGGAAAAATGCAGAAGAGCCGTTGGTTTTGGCATAAAAGATTTTCATCCCCAAGTTGACGGTATTGGCTACCGCTATTGCGCTTATCGCGTTACTGTAGCTCAATGATTTGCCCGCCATGTCGGCAATCGTTATCACCACCGCATCCATACCCGCAACCGCCCCGATGGCGCTCGTGAGGATGACCCCGCTTTCGCCGAACAGCTGGCGCGCCAGTTGTGATCCCGTGCGGATAAGGCTAAAGATGACGGCAAATTTAAGGGCGGATTGGAGCGAAAATATACTCGTTGCGGCTTTGGATTCCGCGGTTGTATGCGTCGAGCGGAAGTGAAGCACCGTACTCACGATGATTCCGGTTAGGAGAAGCGCCATAAAGAACAATGAGCCGCTCGTAAAGAGCGCCGCATTGATGGGGAGCACTAACAGCATAATCTGCACGAAACTTGCGGTGTTTGAAAGTACTGCCGCGGTAACAAGCGCCGTAGCATCCGTCATTTTCTTGCTCCGCTGGGCAAGGGCAAGGGTAGATGCTGTCGATGATATGAACCCGCCGCTCACCGCCGCCATGATCCAGCCTTTTTTCCCCCCAAACAATTTTTGGAGTCCGTAGCCAAGAAGATCAATACCCGTGATAAGCGTGACGACGAGCCACAATCGGTACGGGTTGATGAGTTCGATGGATGCAAAGCGTTCAAGCGGTGCGTTGTAAGCAGACGCAAGTTGGTTCACCAAGGCTAGGTCACCCACGCGTATCCAGGTGTTGGGAAGGAACGGCAGGATCACGAGTGCGATGATGCCATATAAGACAAACGCATTGGTTTCAAACATGTGGAGCGATCGCACTACGGATTTGATTTCCTGTTTGCGGGAGAGAAGGAAGGTGATGACAAACGTGGCGGCAAACACGAGAGCGATCGGGAATTGGGGGAAGAACAGGAGTGCCCCCATGAAAAACACGGCGATAGCGCCGATTTCCGAGGTGGGACCGTGATCGCGGGTGCGGATGCTCGATATAATATAGTAAGAAACAAGCATGATACCCGTGAGTACTGCGGCGACTATCCCCAGAGGATTACCCGCGGTAGTAAGATACCCGCAAATGCCTCCCAAAAAGGAGAGTAGTGAATAGGTGCGGATACCCATGGAGGTTTCTCGCTTTACGCGCGAGCCTTTTTCATCGTGCTGATACTCGCGCTCAAGCCCCACGATGGCGCCCACGAGGAAACTCAACCCAAACCGGAGGAGAAGATCATTCATATCCTATAGCTATTATAGCGGAAGCAAGGTGTAGGGTAAATAGGGCGTCAGGGAAGGATGAATGGTTGTTACTTTGTAACCCACTTCTCCAGCGCCCGTTGCAGTTCGGGGCTGTCTTTGGCTTCAGATAGGGGAATGCCGTTAAGTGCCGCATTGAGTGACTGAATGATCGCCCGCGCCCCTGCGGGAGTGCCGTCGGGATGTCCGTGGATGCCGCCGCCGAAGTTCATCAGTAAATCTTTGCCAAGGATCGACACAAGGTCGGGGATATGTCCGGGGTGCAGTCCGCCCGAGGCGGTAGGGAGGGTCGTTTTTAGCCCGTACCATTCACTGCGGAGAAAATTATTGATCGTCACCACTTCTTCGCGGCCTCCTTCCATTTTGCCGACCACGGTTCCGGTGTGGAACGAGTCGATACCCGCAAGCCGCGCGAGTTTGGCGATGACGAGCATCGAGATACCGAAAATTTTAGATCGGGTAAATGCCGCATGCATCGCGCGGTGCCCGTGGATCATCAGTCCGTAGTTGCGGTTTCGTATCCCTTGGGTCGCGGCAAAGCCCGCGGTCAGTACATCGATCATCAGGCAGTTCGCGCCGCTATCGCGCACGTAGTTTGCGCGTTTCATCATTTCTTCGTAACTGGCCGTGATATTGAATGCATGGATTTTGGCATTGCCGATTTCAAGGTAATGCTTTTCCTTCATCCTGCGGGTGACTTCATCCACCCGGGTATAGAAATTATCAAATGTCATGTTGGCAAGGTTTTCGTCATCTTTGACGAGGTTGACGCCCCCGTCCCATACCTCCATACACGCTTCGGCGTGGCGGACACTGGTAAGCCCCAGTTTGGGTTTGATGATAGAACCGGTGAGCGGACTGTCTTTCACCCCCGTGAGGTTGCGGATGCCGTCAATGCCGAGTGCGGGACCGGGGAATGATTTGACGAATACCTCGGGAAATTCCAAGTCCTCAAGTCGGAGTCCCACGATTTCCTTGAGTCCGAACACGTTGCCCGTGATAGAAGAGAGGAGTTGGGGGATACTTCCCGCCTCAAACAAATCCAGTGGATACGCAACGACAATTCTCCCCGTAGTTTCATCCATGTCGATGACTTTGGCATGTAACTTATCCCAGATTGCTTTTTCCTCGAGCCCGATGTCCGTCCACGTGCCGACGGAGGATTCCGCCGCCACACCTCCTGCGGTCTTATCAAACGGTTCACCTTCCACTTTGAGGGTAAAGGTAGCCAAAATATGCTTGGTCTTGTCGACTTTTTCGTTGAGTGCCAGATAATGGATGTACCGATTTGCCATAGAAATATTATAGAGAGATAAACGGATAATTCATACGGGCGGTTTCGACAATTTGTTCCCCGCGAAGCAATCCCGCTTCGGTAATGATCGTGATGTCTTTATCATACGGCGTAAAGTCAAAGGCGGGGGCAAAGATCGAAAGCTTTTCGGGCGCATCGTTCCATATTTCCGACGGATTGCGGGTTTCGATAAGCGACTGGTCAAACGGGCGAGGATCATATTTTAACAACGTGGAGAAGCAATACACGGGAATATTTCGCGCCCGTGCCGCAAGTACGATGGCAAGACTGCCGATTTTGTTGACAAACCCCGTGTCGGTCAGTAAATCCGCCCCGATAAATACCGCCGAAATATTCCGCTTCGGATCGGCAAGCACCGAGGCAGCGGCGCTATCGACGATCAGTGTCACGGGATCGATACCCCCGTTTATGAGTTCCCGCACCGTGAGTCTTCCTTGAAACAGAGGGCGCGTTTCGGTGGCGATAACCGAAAGTTTTTTGCCTTCCCCATGTGCCGCCAGAAACGCGTTGGTGACCGTTGATGCGTGGCAATGGGTCAGGTAGGCGGCGCCGTCCCGCATGAGTTTGGCGCCGTGCTCAGCGATTTTGTGCTTTGCATCCTTTATATAGGTCGTATAAGTGGCGATTTTTCCCAATAGTGCCGCGGCATGTTTGGGCGAGTCGGCAAACATACTCCGTACCGCATTTTGTGCCAGCGGCTCGGTAGGGCGCGCGTATGCCAGTGCATCGGCCATCTCTTTTAGCGTCGTTACGGGTGTTTCGGGGGCATTGCGTACCGTGAGGGTAAGGGTATCAAGCATGGCGAGCGCAACGTTGGTGGCACCCTGAATGTTTAAGGCTTTGATATCCGAAACCACCTGTTTGTAGGGCAGCATATACACCCATTGTAGGAAGAAAATTACGCCAAGACAATACGCGTTACCTGGTGCGGGTGAGGTGGATCACGGTACCCGTTTCCGCGTCGGTCAGCGTACCGGTAGCATCATTAGCGGGCAAATTTGCGATATCGATAGGTGTTCCTACCTGTTCAAATTTCAAATACACCCGTCCGGCGCCCTTCGCCCCCTCACTGATCATGTGGGAAGGAGCCCAAAGTATCTTCCGCCAGATCCCCGGTTGTATTTGGAGTCGGGCGGACATAATTCCCCCCGATTCCTTGGGGTCGGGGATGGTAAATTCATCGCGTTCATCGGGTAGCCGCTCTATGTAGCCTTTGATTGTCATAACGGGATAAATCACACAAAAAAATCAGCCATTTTCAAGTTGTATGGCATGTACATTCCGCGCAAATGTGACGAGCATTATGATACGGTATGATATACTTTGGGTATGGTGAAAGAGAAACATGTCTATGCGTGCGCGGAAGGAAGGATTCGCGGTCGGGAACTGGCCGATCTGGCGAACGCGACGAAAGTAATTTCCGCCCGTTTCTTTCCCGGAGGTAAAAGAAGCCTGGTAGAGTTGGATAAGAGTGCGCTACAGGCGACAATAGCCGAGGATGAAATGGTGGTATTAATTACGGAACCGCAAACGAGTTGGCGGGAAGATTATGAGTTGTCCGAGCGGGCAAAAGTGTTGCTTGGGAACGCCGGCAGAAAGTGGCGAAGCGATACACACGCCAATCTCATCGTCGAATTGGAGTTACGAATGCTTCAGTAGCCACTTCGTACCATCCTTCCTGAATCCTCGGGTCGAATGCGCGGGATCGTGTTCCACTTGCTGATTTATTTTCAAGATAGTACTTACCCAGAAAATAACCCACCCATTTTCACCATAACCGGAAGAAAAATAATACCGGCGTGTGAGGGGCTTGGGAATCTTATTCTTCCGGAAATTTGAGGACGCCGGTAATAAATAAATCAATGCTGTGAAGCAACTGAATCTGTGTTTCCCTTGCCCCCTTGAGGGGATTTTTTCCTCTATTTTCCTGACGTAGCTCGCGGATTTGCCGTTGATCCATGGAGAGCACCGTGGTAACAATTTCTTCAAATTCTGCTCTTGAATGACCCCAGGTATCAGCCCATGCTATTTTCTCGGGAGTCAGGAAGTGTGTCTGTAGGCGATTACGGTTAGCCTGGATAAAACTCAGTTCTTCGTCCGGGCTAATTCGTCGCGGCATGCGGTGGGATTCATTCATTTCACAAAAATTATAGCATTAATTGGGTATGCGGGTACGTCCTATGGGTGTGGATAGGTTGAACACATGATACAATCTTGGCATGAATCTGAAAGTAGGAACCCTTGTTACAATGCTCCAACTCTTAAATTAAGATTTTTACTTACAATCCCAGCTCCCAACAGAGGAAGAATAATCTCTAGTCGTAGTAATTTAGGAAGAATTATAAAAGCTCAGGTCCCAGACTTGACTGCTACGATTTAATGAACTAATCTACTGCTGCTGCCCGAAAGGGCCTTTTTTTATGGCATACATCGCGAAAAATAAAGCAGTAATAATTCTGCTATTTATAATTCTTAGTCTCTCTGTTGCAGGATGGTACGCATCTAAGTTACCACTTGAATCTACTTCAAAAGATTTTGCTATTACGGTCCTTAATGGTTTTTGGACCGCTTTATTTGCCTTTATTTTCTTAGGGCTTTCATCTATTGCATCAAAAGTGTTTGGTCGTGAACTAAAACACTATAACTCATTGGTAAATTTAGAGACGCAACTTAACGAAATGATTGGAGTTATTAAGGATAATATCTACGTAATGAAAGGTTATAAAACAGTTATCCTTAAAGGAAATATTCATTGGGGGAATTTAAGACCGATATTTATTGATAAATCTCATTATGAGAATTTACACGATATCAATCTTATAAACAGAGTATTTTCATTCTTTTATCAGGTTAGAAAAATCAATGATGATATGGAAAATTTACAGGCTGGTTACAATGACCTAAAGAATGCATATATACAAAAACAGATACGAGTTGAACAATATGTAGAAAATGCTCGAAGGATTTGCGAAGTCCTTGATGATTTGGAAGACTTTTCTGAAGAATTGTTCGATGAGCTTTTATCCCTGTTAACCCGTGTTCAAATTCAAATTAGGAAGGAAAAACCACTCACCGCAATTATTAATGAAGCACTCATATATACAACAGGGGATAAGATTACATTGTCAGAATTTGAAACCGCAAAGAAAAGAATTAAATCGGAACTTGAAACATCGGCTAAAGAATCTGCCGAACAAATCGCCAAGATTCATAAAAGGAGAAAGAAATGAAAAAATATATCTTTATGGTCATGCCGCCACAATTTAATACCTCAGCAGGAGTAGAAGTTGACGAGGTAGAAATTAAAACTCTTACTGAAGAAGTTGAGATAATAAGAATCCGTATTATGGCTTCAGAAATTAAGGAAGCATTTGAAAAAGCGAAGCAGGAGTTGTCCCAAATTATTACAGTATCTTTTGGGCACATGAAGAACTTCGATTACTATGCTTTTAAACTTAGATTAATTGAAGTTGAAAATTTTTAGACAACAAGCCAATTATGGCTTTCTAAATAGGCTTTTACGGTATCGGGGTGAGGATGTTCAAATCCAAAAATCCAAAATATTTCGTTTATCAAATTGATAAAGTAATCTTGAAATCGCTTCTTATCATTAAGTATCGAGGTGTCAAGCTCCAACGGATAATAGTAATGTTGCAATAATCCCATCTTGTCGTCATCAGGAAAAGTTTCTCTCCCTGTTAATACTGGTTTGATATAGATGTCTTCAGTGCTCTTTAATGAGAGACTACCTTTTATTCCACCTTGATACTCAAATAATTTATAAAAGTTTGTTGTAGCTTTCATTACAGCAAAAGTAAGGGAAATTAGATGCGAAATGTAGATAAATTTATATCCAGTTTCTAAATCCAAATTTAGAACATCTTTTGACAGGCGAACAAAACCCGATGAGTAAATCTGTTCATTATGAATTCCTCCGTAATCCTCACGCCAAGAGAACGTCATAACCCCTTCTGGGATTGGTTCCATATTAACTGACGGAAAGTTAATGCGAAAAGTCCTATCACCATCTCGTATATCAGTTAGTCTTTCTTTTATATCTCGGGGCGTGACAATTGGCGTAGGATAGTAAGGTTGTAAAATCACACTAAAAATAGAAGCGTTGGACCCGAGTTCTTGTTGGAAAATTTTCGATTGAAATTCTGGTGGAGGTTGATGTTGCGTTAGCGCTTCTTGTCTTGCGCGTTTATAATTTGCTTTCTCAACTGCAATTTTCTTCTTGCGTTCTATTTCTCCTCTGTGTAAAGCAGCTTCATAGATTTCATTGGATTGTTGTATTTTGAGGTTTCTTAATATTTCAGCATTTTCTTTTTTTCTTACGAGTAATTCAGTTGCCTCTGGTGATGCTAAATCAACAGAAGGCGTTATATTTCCTGTTCGGACATATATTTTGGGGTCATTTTGTACATAGTAGGGAGTTCTATCCCCTTCAAATACTCTTATTAAGATAAAATTTCTTCCATTTACTTCGTTTGTTGGATGCACTTCATACAACGGAAAGGGAGTTATATTGGAAGCCCACTGATGTATTCTTTCAACGTCTTGAGCATTAACAGGAATGCCAGTCCAAGCAGAGGGGACGCCAGTTGTTCTATTTTCCTCTACGCCAATAATGATTACGCCCCCTCTAGTATTTGAAAACGCGGCGATAAGTTTGGATAAACCATCCCGAGGCAATTCCTTCTTATAGTCAATTTGGAGACCTTCTCTTATTCCTTCTTGGCAAAAAGTCTCAATTTTAGCGAAGTCAAATGATTTGATGGGTTTATTGAGGATATCCATGTTATCTGGACGCTATTATATACCCTTATTAAATTCTAATGAATGAAATAACTCAAAAGGTGTGTAATTATTGGGGCAATAAAGGCGGGTCCAATTATCAAGCCTAATACAAAGGCTAAGATTAAAAGCTTCCAATTAACAAATAAAAGCACTAGTCCCAGTAGTAAGCAAACAAAGGCATTTATATTTAAAATTGAGATAACAGAAGGACGATTGAATAGAGTTGGTCTCTCCGTTACATTAAATTTCCCCCACTTATTTAAGGTAAAACCTCCAAAAGAAAGTAGAAATAGAATTCCCAAAAGATAGTCCATATAAAGAATAAGCTTATTATGAGGCTAAATGCACCATCATATGGTGTAGATTAGAGGATACACCCAACATACCCTGTATGCAACATGGCAGGGTACAAAATAAACCAGAAACTTGGACAACGAATCCAACGAGCGCGGAAGGGGAAGAAGATATCTCAAGAACAATTTGCCGAAGCTATCGGAGTCCATCGAAATCAAATTGGTCGCATTGAGCGAGGGGAAACGAATGTCCCAATGTACACCTTTTATAAAATCGTCAAAGCCCTCAAATTAAAGGCTCGAGATTTACTTCCTTTTTAATGAGTGCGGGAAGGTTTTATATCAAAATATATCAAAGTGATATTAGATATACCGAGGGGCAACCGGCGAATTTACCTTAAAGCATTGCTCTCATAAGCATGCCTACGGAACGCACAAAGTCATCTAACTTCTCATAGTCTTTATTTACCACCTTCGTAATACCCCTATCTCGAAGTTGCTGATTGTAAGCAGGCATAGAGGATATTCCAATCACCTTATCTGTCCCAATTTTCTCTAGGTTAATTGTGTGAAAGGAGCCTCCCGCTTTGCAATCGCGGTCTAGGAGCACGATGTCCCAAGTAATTGATTCGGTTCTATTTACATAGTCTTCTACTTGGGAGTATTCGGAGAGGACGGTAGTAGCTATCTCCACATTACATTCATCCTCAAGAGTACGGAGAGCCTCCATAAGTTTCGAGAGCGTAGCTAAGTCATCTTCAAGGATAAGTACCCGACAGGTTTTCATATGCCTAGATTGAAGTATAAACGATTCTTAATAGATGGGGGGCTGGACAGGAAAACTATACACATTGATAGCCCGATGAAATGAGTAACCGCGTGCCTTGGTTTGTAAAAATTATAAGGTATTTGAAAAGTGACACATTTCAACTATAGAGCGTCCTGATGCACTAAATACCAGTTGACAGGGTGACAATAGAAATTATTCAATGGGCTTGTCTTAAGGGACTACCGTTAGGGCTTAGAAGACGTTAAAGAAACGAAGCGATAACGGCGACCGAAGCAAAGCAAACGAAACCTATACAGATAAACAGTTAAGACACCTCAGCCGCACCGGCTAGGAAAATCTGGCAGGGAGAGTGAAGCCAAGCGAGGGAGATGTATTTCTGAGTTATGGAGGGAGAAAAAAACGATGAAAAAGTTACAAAGTGACACTGTAAGCACAAAACAGGTGCGAATTGACGCTGAGTGGGTAAATGCTCTGGCTTATCTCCGAGCAGACCTCCACGTGTCAATGAAGAGCCTTGTAGAGGAAGCTCTAAGCAAGTGCTATGCATTGAATTCAGAAGGGAAACCTTATCGAATTGAGAAAGCGTCAGATTAAAGCTTGGTATCGAACATTTATCATTTCCATTTTCATTATGAACATCAATAGCTATTTAACCGTCATAAGCGGAAGAACCAAATTGACCCTGTATGAATTCGATACGTATAAAAAAACGACGCAGTCCGACGATTGTATTTCGCTATATGGTGGATGCGGGTGGAGCCACGCCTATCAAACGGATGTATAGCCGTATATTTGAGTTAGCGTATGAGCGAGTTATAGAGCGTAGGAATAAGATAAGTACTTAACAAAGTATAATGGAATAAGGGAAAATATGGGTGAACCATTCCAACCAACTAGTAGTGATAAAGTTCCACGAAAAGCAGCAATATACGCTCGTGTTTCTACTGAAAATCAGGAGAAGCAACAAACAATAGACTCTCAGATTGATGAGGTCAAAAGGCGAATAGAGGTAGATGGAAACACCTTGACCGAGGAGAATATCTATATTGATGAAGGCTGGTCAGGGATGCTTTTGGCAAGACCTGCGTTAGACCAGTTACGTGATGCCGTTTCATCTAAGCGGTTCGATATGGTGTACGTATATGACCTCGGGAGGCTATCGAGAGATTTTACCAACCAGCTTGTATTAATTAAGGAGATTGAAGATTCGGGGGTAAAGGTTGTTTCTTTGCATGACATTAACCCAGAAAACGATGAGCAAGGGTTTATAAGAAATATCTTGGGTAGCTTCCATGAGTATGAAAGAGTCAAAATCGCCGACCGCATGCGCAGAGGCAAACTTTATAAAGCAAGAAATGGCAACATTATCAACGGAAATGCGATTTATGGCTACTCGTATATTAAGAAAAGCGGCGATATACCCGCATCATGGGTAATAAACGAGCAAGAGGCAAAAGTCGTAAGGATGATATGGCAATGGGTAGGGGAGGAAGGAGAGTCAATTCGGGGTGTTATAAAAAGGCTTTACGATATGGGTATTACTCCTCGCAAACAAAAACGTCCCATTTGGACAAAGGGACCAATTGTACGAATACTCCAATGTAATACATATGTGACCGGCAAAGCCCATTACAACAAGTCAGAAGCTACTATCGCAAAACGTCCTAGGAACAGCGACCGATACAAAAAGGTTAAGAGAACGAGTAGAAAAGTGCGACCGGTAGAAGAATGGATACCATTCGACGTTCCGATAATCATTCAGGATTTGGCGTTATATGAAAAAGTACAGAAAATATTCGAGCTTAACAAGAAATATGCAAATAAGAAAAGTAAGGGAAAGTATTTATTTACGGGAAGGATATTTTGCCAATGCGGAAGCCGTATGAACGGTGACGGGTGCAATAAATATGGTCACTTCTACTACCGGTGTACGAGTAGAATCCACAAATTTCCTCTAGATACGTCTTGTAAGGCTGGTGGTGTGAATGCGAAGCTATTGGATACGTTGCTTTGGAATGCTCTTAAGAAACAAATTAGCGATAGCGTGCTTCTCCGGCAATATGCGGAGGAATGGCTTGAATCAAAGCAAAAGCATCTCGATATCTCAGAGGAGGTTGAGAGATTGCAAAGCACGCTTAACAGCCTTTCTCAGGAAGAAGAGAGATATGCAAAGGCATATGGGGCAGGTTCACTAGATTTAAGTTTATTCACTAACCTTATTAAAAATATACGAAGCCAAAAGACCGATGTTCAGGAAAAGATGTGTGGCATCATGGCTACCCATACGAGCGACATATCTCCAGTGGAAGTTGATGAGCTCGTAAAAGAATCGTTGGAAGTAATTGAAAAGTTAGATTGGGATAACAAAATTGCCACAGTTCGCGATATAATAGAGCGCGTTATTGTCAGAGAACAAACTGGAGTAGAGGTGTTCGTACATTTACCTATGCCATCTACCCAAAAGTTGGATTATGAACTTGAAAGTAGGCATCGTCGGGCTTCCCAATGCAGGGAAATCCACCTTATTTAACGCGCTATTGAAAAAACAGGTGGCGTTTGCCGCAAACTACCCGTTTGCTACCATTGAGCCAAACATCGGGGTCGTGCCCGTACCTGATGAACGGTTGGCAAAAATTGCCGAAATCACTAAAGAAGAAGATCACCTGGAAAAACTGCCGCCGCTCCGTCCCGCCACCGTGGAGTTTGTTGACATCGCTGGACTGGTGAAGGGCGCAAGTGAAGGCGAAGGATTGGGAAACAAATTTTTAGCCCACATTCGTGAGGTGAATATTATCTGTAACGTCCTCCGGTTTTTTCCCGACTCGAACATTGTCCATACCGAAGGGGGAATAGATGCCGAGCGTGACCGTACCATCGTCGAAACGGAGCTCGTGCTCGCCGACCTGCAAACACTTGCCAAACAGCAGGAGCCCAAAATGAATGCAACGAAGGAAGATCGGGCGCGGTATGAACTCGTTAAACGACTTAAAACCGCCATGGATGCGGGCAAGCGCGCGGGAGAAATCCTTACCGATCCCGACGAACGGGAGCTTATCCGCCCGCTCCAACTCTTAACAATGAAGCCGATCGTCTACGTGGGCAACGTCTCCGAATCACAGCTTGCCGTTCCGCCGCAAACGAATCTTCATCCGATGGTGTTTATATCCGCGCAAACCGAATCTGAACTTGCCGCCATGACGCCCGAGGAACAAAAAGATTATCTTGCATCGCTCGGAGTTGCCGCGTCGGGACTTGATCTGCTAATCCGCACCGCATACGAAACACTGGGACTTATATCTTTTCTCACGACGGGAGAACTGGAAAGTCGTGCCTGGACGATCGAAAAGGGCATGAAGGCACCGGCAGCCGCCGGGGTGATTCACACGGATTTCGAAAAGAAGTTTATTAAAGCGGATACCGTGTCGTATGCCGACTTTGTTGCCTGCGGCGGTTGGAAAAAGGCACGGGAAGCCGGAAAAGCCCGCAGTGAGGGTAAAGAGTACGAGATGCAGGACGGTGACATCGTGGAGTTTAAAATCGGCAGTTAATGTAGACTCATATGACATTTCGCATTGAACGGTTCCCTGACTGTTACTATACCGGTCGTGAAAGGCTATATAAGGCCGGGGAGGAATTGAAGGTGCGGGTGAGTGCAATGGGTGGCCTTTCCACAAGGGAAGCAACGCTCGAGAGCTTAGCATCCGGCAAAGGGTTCATCGTCGGAGACAGAGTTATTCGACCGCCAAATTTTATCTGGACGAATTTCGGGTATGCCATTGCAGAATAAAACCCTCATTGAAGATTACGTTCCAATTTGCTATCATTATTGCTTATGACTACGTACGAACTCATGGTTGTGGTAAATAGCGCCGTCGATTTGACGGGCGATAAAGCGCAAAAAGATTTGGTGGAAAAACTTGTCGGTGCAGGCGGCACGGTGACGGAAGTGACCTCGCTGGGCAAGAAAACGCTTGCGTATCCGATCAAAAAACAAACGGAAGCAACCTATCTTCTCGCGACAGTAACGGGATCAGTGAAATCAGCGGAAATCGACAAGAAATCCAAACTCATGGATGAAGTCTTGCGATTTTTGTTGACGGTAAAAGAGTAACGGAAGAGAAAGGGGTATCTATGTCCAGCAGAAGTTTGAACAAGGTAACGCTCATCGGAAACCTTACGAGGGATCCTGAGCTTCGATATACACCGACGGGTGCCGCCGTGTGTACCATCGGTCTTGCGACCAACAGGACATGGGTAACTGATGCGGGGGAAAAGAAAGAAGAAACCGAATTTCACCGCGTCGTTGCTTGGAATAAGCTTGCCGAACTTTGCAGTCAGCTGCTCTCCAAAGGCCGCAAAGTCTATGTAGAGGGAAGACTTCGGACTTCCGCCTGGCAGGCACAAGACGGGTCACAGCGGACAAGTACGGAAATCGTCATCGAAGACATGATCGTACTTGATTCAAAGCGACCGGGAGAAGAAACGGGAGAATCGCAGGATAAGCCGACAGCAGCACCCGTAGCACCGAAGAAGAAAGTCGAGAAAAAAGAAGCAAAAGAGGAAGCTCCTTCAGCGCCGTCGGCGGCAGAAGAAGTGAATCCTGACGATATACCGTTTTAACAGATAAAATTGACAAAGTAACAAAAAACATATGATGAAACGATCTGGAAAATTTGTACGAAAACTGCGACCGGTTCCGACCAACTGTCCGTTTTGTGCGGCGGGTACGAGTCCTGATTACAAGGATGCGGCGGCACTTGGCAAATACCTTACCGAACGCGGCAAGCTTCAAGGACGCGCACGGACAGGGCTTTGTGCAAAGCATCAGCGACGCGTCGAGCAGGCGATCAAGCGTGCACGGTTAGTCGCGATCTTACCGTTTGTGGTACGAGCCTGATAGATTTTCAATGAAATCCCTGCCATTCTCAAAAATACGATCCTTCGTTTTAATTCTCGCGCTCGTCATTCTCTCCGGAGGCGTGGGATATCAGCTGGGTGAGCGCAAAGTCTCCGTGGGATTTTCCGATAAACGTCCCGTTATCAATACCGGTGCTCCCAACGGCACCAGCGTCAATTTCGGCGTGTTTTGGGATGTCTGGGGCAAACTTACCCGGTACTATATAGAACCGCAGACCATTGATGTGGAAAAGCTCGTTAATGGGGCGATAACGGGCATGGTGGCCGCCGTCGGCGACCCATACACTTCCTTCTTCCCCCCGCAGGAAAACAAGCAGTTTAAAGAAGATTTGGGAGGTGCGTTTGAAGGCATCGGTGCGGAGCTGGGACTGAAGGACGGTCGCGTCATTATTGTTTCGCCGCTCAAGGGTACCCCTGCGGAGGCCGCGGGAGTCAAACCTAACGATATTATCCTCAAGGTGAATGATGAAGAAACCGCAGGATGGACGGTAGAACAGGCGGTGAACAAAATTCGGGGACCGAAGGGAACCAAAGTAACACTCACGCTCCTTAGCCCTATTGATGCGTCGGGTCCGCGGGATGTCAGCATCGTACGCAACACAATCACCGTGCCTTCCGTTACTTCCTGGATCAAACCGGTACGTGAAATCACCGAAATTTCCGCTGCCACTGAAGCGGCACAACTTAAATCCCGCTCCTCGGATGACCGTGTTGCTTACATCAAGCTGACCCGATTCGGGGACAACACCAATGCCGATTGGAACAAAGCCGTGGATGCGATTCTTGCCGCAGACAAAGCCAACAAACTCGGCGGTCTGATTTTGGACCTGCGAAACAATCCGGGAGGCTATCTGGACGGCGCGGTGTACATCGCCAGCGAATTTATGAAAGGCGGCACCGTGGTATCACAGGTTAACAGTGATGGAACCCGACAGGATTACCCGACGGATCGAAGGGGAAGATTGACCGGCATGTCGATTGTCGTACTGGTCAATAACGGTTCCGCATCGGCATCGGAAATTGTTGCCGGAGCACTTCGGGACAGTAAGCGGGCAAAGCTGGTCGGACAAACGACATTCGGCAAAGGCACCGTGCAAACGCCGTTTGATCTTTCGGGCGGCTCAAGCGTGCATATCACGACCGGCAAGTGGTTGTTGCCCGGCGGCAGTTCAATCAGTCAAAAAGGGCTTACGCCTGATCTTACGGTTGCGCTTGATCCTGCAGTGTCCGCGACCGCGGATGCGCAACTTGCCCGTGCGATTGAACTCCTTCTTCAGTAATTTTTCGGTTTTGCGATGTATGGTTTGTTGTGTATACTAAGTGGTATGAAACAGCAAAAAATACTTCTTCTGAGTGCTCTTTTCCTGTTGATTACGGGCGGCATCGTATCGGCCGGTTTTTTGGGACTGAATTGGCAACAGGTAAACAAGGTGTTTAAATTACCGTTGGGAACCAGCGCTCCATCACAAACCTTTTCCGATCGCATAAAAGTGGTAGAGGAAGAAAATGTTATTACCGATGTGGTGGAGCGAGTTTCACCCTCTGTCGTTACGGTAGGTATATCACAGACAAGAGCGGTAGGGGATATTTTCGATTTTAATCCCTTTGACCCATCGGAAACTGCGCCCCGCAGGCGCACGATCGAACAGGATATCGGCAGCGGCTTTGTGATCTCTTCTGACGGGCTTATTGTGACCAACAAACACGTGGTGAGTATGAGTAATGCGAAATACCGCGTAATCACCAAAGACGACAAATCCTATGATGTGGTCAAAATCTATCGTGATCCCGATAACGATTTGGCTATCGTCAAAATAAACGCTACGGGGCTAACCCCCCTAGAAATGGGCGACTCGGATAAACTGAAGGTGGGACAAATGGCGATTGCCATCGGTACCGCATTGGGTGAGTTTCGGAACACGGTAACGGTGGGCGTTATTTCTGGCGTGGGGCGCGGCATTACGGCGGGTGAGCCGTTTGGCGGCAGCGCGGAAAAACTTGATAACGTCATTCAAACCGATGCGGCAATCAATCCCGGTAACTCGGGAGGACCGCTCCTTAACTCTGCAGGTCAGGTAATAGGCGTCAACACCGCCGTTTCCGCCGAGGGGCAGGGCATCGGATTTGCGCTTCCCATTAATGTCGTTAAGGATGCAGTGGCGAACTTCAATACCACGGGACAATTTAACCGTCCGTTTATGGGAGTTGAGTACCGTATGGTGACGCGCCAAATCGCCGTATTAAACGAGATTCCCGAGGGGGCATACATCATGGCGATCGTATCGGGAAGCCCTGCTGATGACGCAAACATCGAAGAAGGGGATATCATTACCAAAATAGCGGGGGAAAAGGTCACGGAGAGTAATGATCTTGCCCGCATCATCGGCAAGAAAAAAGTAGGGGACAAACTCACCATCACCGTATGGCGTAACGAAGAGGAAACGGATCTTACGCTTACCCTGGGAACGCAGGAATAAGAAGAAGCGATAAGGGTGTTTTATGCCGGGGTAGCCAGCATTGCCTCGGTTATCTTTGTCATTTTTCCTTCGATGATATCTTCAAGATTGTGCCAGCTTTTGTTTATGCGGTGATCGGTAACCCGATTTTGGGGGAAATTATAGGTACGGATTTTTTCACTCCGCATCCCGCGTCCGATGATGGAACGTTGTTCACTCATGGACTGTTCTCTGGCCAAAAGCTCCCGTTCCCACAATCGTGCGCGCAACATGGACATGGCTACCTGCCTGTTTTGGTACTGGTCACGTTCATTTTGGCACTGTACGACGATCCCGGTGGGCTTATGTCGCAGGCGTACCGCCGAACTTACTTTGTTCACATTCTGTCCGCCTTTGCCGCCTGCGCGATAAAATTCCCATTCCACATCCTCGGGTTTGATATATACTTCGTTTTCGGGAATTTCAGGTAATACCGCAACCGTCGCGGTGGAGGTGTGAATTCTGCCGTGCCGTTCGGTGGATGGTATCCGCTGGACACGATGGGTACCCGCCTCATATTGCAGTTTGGTAAAAGCCGCGGCACCGCGGATACGCACGGCAAAATCATCGAGCTGTTCGGTTTTCCAGCCGACGATTGCCGCATAACGGACGTACATGCGGAGCAAATCAGCCGCCCACAGTTTGGCTTCTTCGCCTCCCGGGCCCGCACGAAACTCCATGATGGCTATATCGGTGTTCATAGTGAAAGACGTCGAAAATCGTTACATGTCTACGTCGAAAAATTGCACACGAGAAACGTGGGAACAAGCGCGGTGCGTGTTCCTATTTCAAGCCCATCAACATTTCCTTGAGGGACTTCGGTGCGACAGCAGAGGATTGCTGTTGCTTCTTTTTCTTCTTTGATACATACGTACTGGCGGCAGCCTTTTGCTGCTTGTTTTGGAAGCGTTCCACGCGACCCATGGTATCGACAAAGCGCATCTCGCCGGTAAAGAACGGGTGGCATTTACCGCAAATTTCGACCTGTATTTTGTCCTTGGTTGCTCCCACGGTAAAGGTATTGCCGCAGGCACAGGAAACGACGGCTGACGGATACCATTTCGGATGAATGTCGGATTTCATAGAAGACTATTATAGCAAAGAATTTGTATTCCGTACAGAGTGGGGTATTTAGGGGTTATTAGGGTCAAATTCGTCATACTTTGCCAGTTTGGCTTGGAGCCGCAGGGATTCCAGTCTCGAGATGGGCTTTCTGCGGCCGTAAATGGGGTTATTGACGTTGGGATTATCGTCCTTATCCCGCCATTCCATGTAGTAATCCATGACATGTTTGCCCTTAACCTGTTGCAGGGCCACAATCGGCACCAGTCGGTACTCCGACGTTATATCAATGCCTCCCGATCTTTCGATAGCCTGCTTCCTCCGTAGGGTTATCTCCATCTCCATGAAATCTCGCGTAAGTTCGGGAAAAAGCCGATCCGCTTCCGCAAGCTTACGGAGGTTATACACGCCTAAAATACTTGCGGCGATATCTGGGCGTTCCGACCGGGGTGAGGTAAAGCGTTTTCGCAGTCCGTCAATAAATCCTTCTCCCATAGCAAAGGTATTGTAGTATACCTCGTTATCTTTTGCGAAATCTTATTCCTTTCGATTCTGCCACCACGACTCCGATGGCGATGATGACGCCTCCTAACACATAGGAAGGGGTAATCGCTTCCTTAAGCCATACGACGGCAAGGATGGCCGCCCACAGCGGCTGGAGATAGACGTACAGTGCCGATTCCGATACCTCGATGGTTTTGACCGCGATGTTGCGTATGGTATAGGCGATGGTCCCCGAAAATAGCGCCATATACAGCACTCCGAGATGCGCTTCAAGCGGTGCGTTCAAAAGTGTGGCAACGACGGTATCGGGTGCCTGTCGAAGGAACAGGATGGGCAAAAAAAGCGCAAACCCTACGATAAACTGGGTTTGCGCCACAAGGGTGGCGGCAATACCTTTTTTCATCGCTTCCTTGCTCAATAACGCACCGATGATATCCACGATCACCGCAAGCAGCATCAAGCCGTTGCCTTCCAGCTTTCCCAGGGTGTCGCTGTGACCGTTAAGAATAAGGGGCCCGATTACCGTGAGAAGTGTTCCCGTTATCGCAACGGCTATACCGAGTTTCTCATTGAAGCGTATCTTGTCGCGGAAAAAGAGCACGCCGCCCAAGACAAGAAACAAAGGCCCCGCAGCGGTAATAAGACTGCCGGAAAGGGCCGTCGTTTTATCGAGTGCCTCAAAAAATAAAAAGAGCGACAGGGGAGCGGATACAAACCCCGTAAGGAGGGTAAGTCCCATAAGTGCGGGCTTTTTGGGAAACGGAACACCCGAAAGCGAAAGAGAGGGAAACGCGATAAGCGTACTCAGGAAAAACCGATAGGTAAGAAACAGCCAGGGGTCAAACCATGTCAGGGTATGCTTGACGACCGGGCTTGCCGCTCCCCACATCAGTGAAACCAAAAGAAGATAGAACGCGGCGGTAGTCCGTTTATTCATGGGCAGTATATATATAACAAGATCAGTCGGTACCAAACAACGAAGGGAGTTCGGTAAGCGACACTGCTTTTTGTTCTTTGGTTTTCATATTCTTGAGCGTGACGGTATTTTTTGCCTGTTCTTCGCTTCCGGCAATGACGACAAACGGGATAGCGTTTCTATCGGCGTATTTAAGCTGTTTTTCCAATTTGTCCGCGGCAGGATATAAATCGGCGGCCACTTGCTTATCGCGGAGTGTTTTTGCAATCTGCAGAGAATACGGTCGCTCTTTTTCGGAAAATACGGTGACCAGTACCTGTCCCGCGGTGGTAAGACCGGGAACTATTCCCATGATTTCAGCCGCTTCCAGGGTGCGATCAAATCCTACGGCAAACCCTGTGCCGCCGATATCGCGCCCCGCAAATTTTGCGAGCAACCCGTCGTACCGTTCGCCGCCCAACACCGACATGTTATACCCCGCATCGGGAACTTCCACTTCCCATATAGGCCCCATGGAGTACGAAAATGAACGGGCAATCGTCGGATCAAAAGCAAACCAATCGTCGGAAAACCCGTAATCTTTGAGATAGGTGAGGATGAACGAAAGTTCCTCATTCGGTTTCAGATTTTTGACATAGGAAAGGTATTCTTTTGCCGTATCAAGTGCGATACCTTTCTTTTCCATATCGGACAGCACGCCGTCATCGCCGATTTTTTTGATTTTATCGATGGCAACGATGGCCTCATACGGCATATCCTTAAACAGCGCGCGTGAATTGATGCGAACGAGCGCGTTTTTAAAACCAAGCTGCCGATAGATATCCAAAGAAAGCGCGATTACTTCCGCATCCGCATCGGGTGTTTTGATACCGAAGATATCCGCATCCGCCTGGGTAAATTCGCGATACCTGCCTTTTTGCGGTTTTTCCGCCCGGAAGGCGGGCTGTATCTGATATCGCTTGAAGGGAAACGCGAGCGTGTTTTGATACTGTGCGATTACCCTGCAGGTGGGGACGGTTTGATCATAGCGGAGCGCCACGTCGCGATCACCCTGATCCTTGAACTTAAAAAACAGTTTTTCGTCTTCGCCGATGGCGCCCGCAAATATCTCAAGCGGTTCCAATGTTGGCGTTTCGAGCGGGGCAAATCCCCAGGAAGTAAAAATTCCGGAAAGCTTATCCCGCAACCATTTGCGTTTCGCCGCCTCAGCGGGAAGAAAATCACGAAATCCTTTAAGGGGTAAAATTGTGTTCATATAACCTCCTTTGATGGTAACAAGTTATTTTTGCTTACACAAGCGAGTGCGGCATCGAGTCGCTTAAGAAACTCACCGTTCGTGCGCTTGTCTTTAATCGAAATTCTAAACCCTTTTGTGGTGTTTCCCGGGAAAAATTTGCCGTCGATTACACTTACGCCGCGCGTTGCTAACGCCCGAATTACCGCGGCATTATCGGATCGGGAAACAAACAGGTTATTCGTCACCGAGGCGGAAACGCGAAAACCGCGTTGTATGAGTGCCTGTGTCATTTTTCGTCGTTCGGATGCGATAAACCGCTTTGTTTTTTCGATAAATGCCTTGTCGGAAAGCGCCGCTTGGGCGGCTTTGATTGCCTGCATGCTTACCGGAAAAGGTTGAATAATCTCCTTCATCCTCCGGATAACCCGATCGTTACCGAACGCGGCTCCTATGCGAAGTCCGGCAAGCCCGTAGACCTTGGAAAACGTCCGTAACACGACAAGATTCTTCCTTGCACGGAGCGTATCGATCATCGTGGTGTCACAAAACTCGGCGTTTGCTTCATCGATCACGACGACACGGGGATTTATGGCATCAATGACGGCATTGAGTTGGACGGTGGACCGTTCTATCCCTCCCGGAGTCGTGGGATTTGCCATAAAAAGCAGGGCGGGTCGGCTTCGTCGTTTGGTAACCGATGAAGCATCAAAAAACCGTACGGTTGCACCGCAAAGTTGCGGCTCTTTAGAAAACAGGAAAAACGATCCCGCTTCAACAAATACGGTATCACCCGGCGTAAGAAATGCCTGGCTGACGAGCTTAATGAGCATTTCCGATCCGTTGCCCAGGATGCAGTTTTCTTTTGTTATCCCGTACGTAGCTGCCAACAGCGTGATGAAAGAATCGGTATCGGGATACCTGCTCACCTCCGTCATTGGTACGGCGGTAAGCGCTTCTAACACACGGGGAGAACACCCGAGCGGATTCACGCTTAAGGTCATATCGATTGTCCGTTTCCGGACGCTTGTCGCATATGCTTTCGGTAGTTTCATAGTGCTCCTTTCATACTTTTTCCCATAAAAAAACCCGCCTTATTGCGGGTTTCACGGTGCATAGAGGTTGTCTTTATCGCACGAGATACCCGCCCAAGCAAGGATGGGTATGGTACCAACCGGCGGTGCGAGTTATCATCATACGTCCTGTAGTATATGGAAAGTGAAAGCGGGTGTCAACTAGACGATCAGCGGTTTTTTGTGACTTCGTGACAGTACGGTTATCCCGTCGGCAGTAATTTCGACTAGATCCTCAATACGAATGCCAAACGATCCTGCAATATATACTCCCGGTTCAACGGTAACAATCATACCGGTACGAAGGATTGCTTCCCGGGCGACGGTGAGCCGGGGGGCTTCATGGACGTCAAGGCCGACGCCGTGTCCCAGGCTATGCGGATACACGGGAAAGTTAGCTTCCGCAATCACTTCCCGAGCCGCGGCATCCAGGGTCGCGCCGTTTCGTTCACCGTCCGAGAGAAGTGAGAGTGCTTTTTTATTGGCATCGGATACGGCAGTATAGGCTGCAAGCCACTCGGGTTTGGGGTTCCCCACAAAAAGCATGCGGGTCATGTCGGCGGCGTAGCCTTCCACTTTTGCGCCGAAATCTAAGAGTACGATGTCGTTTTGGGCAAGAGCGGCATGGGATATATGACTTACGCCGTAGTGGGGAAGCGCGGTGTTTTTTCCGAACGCCACGATAGGAGCAAACGCATTTTCCGCGCCGTGATGACGAAAAAATGATTCTATATGCGTCACGATCTCTGCCTCGGTCGCTCCCGGTCGTAGTGAGGGTACCATTTCCGACAGACACCGGTCGGTGAGTTCTGCGGCGGCACGGATTCGGACGATCTCTTCGTGTTTTTTTACTACCCTAAGGTTCTCTATGCGGTCGCCGGTGGGAACAAACTCGATGCGGGGGATTTTTTCGCGAAACCGCGCCAGTTCATAGACGGTACAATTTTTTTCTTCAAATCCCAGCCGTTTCACTGCAGTTGCGGAAACAAGATGCTCCAATGCGCGGGTGATCGTCAGATCCTTCCCCAAGAGGACGAGTCGAACGGGAGTGCCGGTTGCCGCCGCGGGATTAGTGTGGACAAGATTTTCCGCGGTTTCCCGGTACAGTCCGTAGGTGAAAAGATGCACCGCATCGTTGGTAACCAAAACGTATGATTCCCTCTCCGTCGGCGCCACACCTGCAAATCCCGTAAGATATCTGATATTTGTAGGGTTGGTGACAAGTAATGCGTCAAGACCGTGAAGCAGTTGCGCGTTCATGGGGATATTATACGTCACCCGAGGGGTATTACGGGGTAGGCGTTTGTGTAACCTTCGGTGTCACTTTGGGCGTCGCCGAGCTTGATGCAACGGGAGTTGCTACCGCGGTAGGGGTAGATGCGGCGCCGGTGACGTTGCCGAGGTCGAGGATGCGAACGGCACTATACGTGTTCTCTTTTTTTGCGACGGGGGTCGCGGTGATATGGACGGTATCACCCACGGCTATTTTGGAAAACCCTCCCTTGGCGATACCGCCCGCTTTGGTCCACATGGTGGTTTTGGTTGTCCGTTCGATATCGACGGTAAGTATGCGTCCTTCACCCGTGTTTATCGTCAGGACAAAATCCTCATCATCAACATCGACGACGATGCCCGACACGCGGGTGACGGTACTGCCGCTTTCAATAAATATATACCGTGCTTTCAGTAAGTCCAGCGTTTCGTCATACGTGCCGAATACGGTTACCACGTCTTTGGGTTCGATTTTATCGACGGCAAGTGAGGTTCGTTTCCCGGCAATCATTTGGGTCACCGTCACGTCGTCGGTAAGTTCGATTTTTATATCCTTGGTCTTTGTCTCGATGCTTGCCGATGTTACCGATACGGATTTTACGGTACCGCTCATCGCCCGTTTCACCACCGTACGAAGTTCCGCCACTTTTGTTGCGAGTCGCGCCTTCAATTCTTCCATTTGGGCACTGCCTGATGCCGGCGTCGCGGCAGTCGGTCTTGTTGTGGCGGCAGGAGAACCTTCCTGTGCCGTGACCGGTGCGAAGGGGGACACAAGAAATAAAATAACCAATACGATACCACTTATTGTCTTATAGAGTGACATAGGTGTTAAAAATCCTCCGGTGTGTAATACACGGTAACCGTCTGCATTTGTACCTTTTCTCCGGTATAGCTTGTCACGATAATATCATTCTTACCTTCGGTAAGCGCAATTTTTCCGGCATAGGAGCCCTGCGCATTGGCAACCGCTACCGTTTCGGTGCCGTCGGTTTCAATGACCACAATAGATTCAGGTTGCACGGAACCGGAAACAAGCGTTTCATTTTTCGGCTCAATCGCCTCTGGCAGCGGACTTTGAATTGTGAGGCCCTCACCCGGTTTAGGAGTGGGGGTGGGTTTCGGTTTGTCCTTTTGGGTGAACAATGAGGATATTCCTGACAGGTTAGGGAGTCTGATGGACGGAAAATTTTTGATAAGCGACGGACCCAAGAATACCGCGGCAGCGATAATGAGACCTACGCCGAATCCTATGACTGTTGCGAGTAGTGCGTCTTTATTCATACCGATGTTTCATCACGGAAACAGCGAAATAACCGATGGTTTTCAACATGAAATAACTACACGAGGCAGGAAAATCCCTAAGCTTATAGCAAAGGGATATGTTGCTTAGGATACTGAAATCTGATATAAAATGCAACTACTATGGAAATACTTCCTCTCGGTCATTCATCGTTCCGTCTTCGAGGTAAAAATGCAACTGTCGTCACCGATCCGTTTGACGGTAAAGATATGGCTGTTAAGTTTCCCAAACATATTGAGGCAGACATCCTTACCGTTTCCCATGATCATGCCGATCACAATGCGGTAAGCCTTGTCGGCGGTAGTCCTTTTGTCATCCGCGGACCGGGAGAGTATGAGATAAAGGGCGTGGCGGTGATCGGTATTTCCACCTTTCATGATGCGAGCGAAGGGAGCGAACGGGGCAGAAACACCGCGTATCGGATAGAAATCGACGGGGTGAAGATTGCCCATCTGGGAGACGTCGGTCATGTATTAACTTCCGCACAGCTCGAGTTGCTCGACGGTATCGATATCCTTATGGTTCCGGTAGGGGGTATTTATACCATTGATGCGGAGAAAGCCTCGCAGGTTATTGCCGATATCGAACCGCGCATCGTTATTCCGATGCATGACAGTCGATCCAACCCGGCACTTGCCCCCGTTGCGGCATTCTTAAAGCAAATGAACAAAGAAGTGACCCCCGTGCCGAAGTTGACCGTCAGTCGCGACAAACTCCCGCAAGAGATGCAGATTGTCGTACTGGAATAACATGGCAAACCCCAAAGTTCCTCCGCATGACGAAGTCGCCGAACAATCGGTATTAGGCGCTATTCTTATCGATAAAGACGCGATGGTGGACGTGGCGGAGTTTTTGCGTCCCGGACATTTTTACCGGGATGCCAACGCCATGGTCTATGAAGCCATGATGGAGTTATATGAGCTGCATGATCCCATCGATGTGGTAACCGTGAGCGCACAGCTGAAGAAAAACGGCAATATAAAAACCGTCCCTGCCTCCTACGTTTCCGACCTGGTCAATGTGGTGCCCACGAGTGCACACGCGGAGCAATACGCGCGCATTATTTCAGAAAATGCCACAAAACGCCGCCTTGTTGATGCGGCGGCGAAGATAACGGAGATGGCGTTTCGGGAAGAGGGTGCGGCAAATAAGATTGTCGATGAAGCGGAGTCGGAAATTTTTGCCATTTCCCAATCAGCGATCCGACGGGATTTCATGCCGATTAAAGATGCGCTGGCCGCATCGTTTGATCGTTTGGATGAACTGCATAAACGGGCGGGGGGGTTGCGCGGTGTTCCCACGGGTTTTGTGGAGTTGGACAATAAACTTGCCGGTATGCAGGACGCCAACCTTATCATCTTGGCTGCCCGTCCGGGAACGGGGAAGACCGCCATGATCCTTAATATGGCGCAACATGTGACGGTCAAGGAAAAAATTCCCACCGGTATTTTCTCGCTCGAAATGAGTAAGGAGGAATTGGTGGATCGTTTGCTGGTATCACAGGCGGATATCGAAGCGTGGAAGCTAAAAACAGGCAAACTCACGGACGACGATTTCACCAAACTTTCCGATGCGATGGGGGAGCTTGCGGAAGCGCCGCTATTTATCGACGACACCCCGGGAATGAATATTATCGAGATGCGCACCAAAGCACGGCGTCTCCAAGTGGAACACGGGGTAAAGCTGATCATGGTGGACTATTTACAGCTCTGCGATCCCGGGAGAAAGTTTGATAACCGCGTGCAGGAAGTTTCCATCATCTCGCAAAGCCTTAAAAATCTTGCCCGCGAGCTCAGGATTCCCGTTCTTGCGTGTTCCCAGTTATCCCGGGCGGTGGAAACCAGGGGAACGAGAGTGCCGGAATTATCCGACCTTCGTGAATCCGGTTCCATCGAACAGGACGCCGACGTGGTTATGTTCTTGTACCGCGAAGATGCCGATCAGGCGATGTGGGGAGACCAGATTCAGACAAAGCTTCGTATCGCCAAACACCGAAACGGTGCGTTGGGAGAGATCGATCTGATCTTCAGGGGAGACAGAATCCGGTTCTATTCGGTTGATCGCAAACACACGGAGGCCGCTCCTCCTCCCGCGGCACACTAATCTATGAAAGAAGTCGAAAGTGAAGGACTTCGTATTAAAGATCTTCGCAGACAGCCGAACGCTTCATCATTGGAAACCTGGGAAATTTTATCGGTTCCTACCGGTCGAGGGAAGCGTCCGTTCCGGACACTCGTTTTGTTGGGAGATGTGGATGCCGCCGTACAACATGCAAAGTTTGTGTCGGAAACCAAACGCTCTATGGATCTTACCCGAGCAAGACTCCTCACCGTATCGTATGACGAGGCAAAAAAGTGGGGTCTGGTTGCGGGAGTTTCAGTGATAGAATCTTCCTAGGTACCCTTGGTATAATAGACTTCTTGCCGAGGTGGCGGAATGGCAGACGCTCAGGTCTCAAAAACCTGTGAGCATAATAGCTCGTGGAGGTTCGACTCCTCTCCTCGGCACCCGTTAGATAAAATCTCCGTCAATTGAAGAAGGGAGCGTAGCTATGAAACTGAAGGATCTCTATGCATTGGCGGTACAAATGGGTATTGACGCTGACCCCCGCGGGACGCAACGCGTAAAGAAACTTTTGGAGCGACGCAAAAAAGAATACGATGAACTTCCCGCAGCAAAAAAAGCGGAATATGATACGGAAGATTTAACAAACCCCTACACCGACTCCCGTATCTATCTGGGTGAACCCGAACAAGAGGTGGATTCGATCATGGCGGGCATCGATATCAATGCCGCCGAAGTATTGCTTGCCGATCGCTTAAACCAAAAGGGCGAAAGTATCGATCTGTTGCTCACGCATCACCCGGAGGGAGCTGCCCTTGCCTCGCTGCACGAGGTGATGGAAGTCCAGGCGGATATTTGGGCGAAGTACGGGGTTCCCATCAACATCGCCGAAGGAGTCATGCGGGATCGGATCGGTGAAGTGCAGCGACGGTTTTCACCGATCAATCATACCGAGGCGATTGATGCGGCACGGTTATTGGGATTGTCCTTCATGGGGATGCATACGGTCACGGACAATCTGGTGCATCAGTATATGGAGGATTTATTTACCAAAAACAATCCGGAAACGGTCGGCGATATCATGGATCTTCTGAAAAATGAACCGGAGTACCGTGAGGCTATGAAAGGGAAAGCGGGTCCGGTGATTTTTGCAGGAGATGCCAAGAATAGAGCGGGAAAGATAGCCCCCATCGAATTTACCGGCGGCACGGAGCCTTCTCACATCGTCTATGAAAAACTCGCCATGGCCGGGGTGGGCACCGTTATCGGGATGCATGCGGGAGAAGAACACCGAAAAGAGGCGATGAAACATCATATCAATCTGGTTATTGCCGGTCACATGAGCTCGGATAGTTTAGGGATGAATCTCTTGCTTGATGCGTTTGAAAAGCAGGGGGTGAAAATCATTCCCTGCTCGGGGCTTATCCGGGTGAAACGGAACTAACAATCGACGCTTTACGAGAGGATAATGAGGAAAAAGAGCACGGTTGCAACCTGCGTGATGACGCCGAGCGGAAACTGCGCTTTTGAGTGAAAAATGTTCGGCAATTTATAAAATGCATAGGCGATTTTCTCCGCAACGCCGGCATTGTGTCCCGGCTCATGTTTTTTCGCATGAGCAAAGAAAATATACCAGGGAGTTTCCAGCCAATCGGGAAGCAGGCCGAATATGACGGTAGCCAGCCATAGGCCGAAGGGGAGGTGCCGACCGAAAAAGACGTACGACAGGATAAACCCGACCGTTGTCTCGACGATCGCTAATATTCCCGTGAGCTTTTTCGGGCGGTTCCGCCAATTGGTACCGAAATCCCAATGGGGGATGCTATCCATCACGTAATGGGAGGTGAGCGCGAGCAAACTTGCCGTAACGGGATCGGAAAAACGCGCGGCGAGCGCACCCGAAACAAGTGCATGTGCGGTTGCAGTCATGTTCTCATTGTATGATAAGATTGAGTTTGTTGCAAAAGGTCCTCGATTGATATGAAAGTATCCCATATTACAAAAAAGATGGATCCGGTGCTCGATGTCTTGCGTACCAGGCTGTTTCGCCACTTGTGGGTGGGACAAATCGCCACGCAGCTTGCAAGCAACATGCTTATTTTTCTTCTGGCGCTTATTATTTACCGCTTAACGGGGAGTAATGTGGCGGTGTCCGGTCTGTTTCTGGCATACGGCTTTCCTTCGTTGCTCTTCGGCGTTATGGCCGGCACTATCGTGGATAGGCTTGATAGAAGAGCCGTTCTTATTATTGCCCATTTTACCCGCGCACTGTTAACCCTTGCCGTCTTACTTTCCGGCGACCGAATATCGGCAATTTATCTTCTGATATTCACCTACGCGATTATCAATCAGCTGACCACCCCCGCCGAGGTTCCGCTTATTCCGCAGTTTGTTCCCAAATCGCATCTTGTATCCGCGAATAGTTTGTTTTCATTTACGTTTTACGGAAGTATGGCAATCGGTCTTATTGCCGCGGGACCCGTGCTTCGTTTTTTCGGGAAAGACGGTGCGTATAGTCTGATTTTCATCCTCTATCTTATCGGTACCATTGCGGTAATAGGAATCCCGCCGCAAGGGGAAGGGATTAAATCGCTGCGAAACGTGTTGCGCTATGATTTTTTCTATATCGTAAAGCGGTTTCTCATCAACATGCAGATGGGAATTACCTATGTGGCAAAATCCCCGGTGCTTCGCGAATCGGTCGTGTTACTCACCGGCACTCAGGTAATGATTGCCCTCCTGGGAACGCTCGGTCCCGGGTTTGCGGATAAGGTGCTTCGCATCGATATTCGCGATGCATCACTGCTCATCGTCGGTCCCACGATTTTGGGAATATTAACCGGTGCGTTGTGGGTGGGGAATAGAGGCTATCGGTATCCGCAGTCGCGGCTTGTCAACGTGGGTGTTACCGCGGCGGGAGTTATTCTTGTCGTTACGTCAGCCGTTTTTGCCGCAACCAATACGCTGTGGTTTTCCCTGGTACCGAGAACACTCGTGAACGGGTTGGCGCTCGGCCTTTTTTACCTTTTGGGCGTCGCCAATAGCTTATTGGACGTTCCTTCAAATACCATGCTGCAGAAAGAAGCGGAAGGCGACATGCGCGGAAGAGTCTACGGCATTCTTTCGGCTTCCATCGGAGGGGCGGGTATTCTGCCCATTGTCGTGAGCGGATTATTGGCCGACCTTATCGGTGTCGGTACGGTGATATTTATCCTGGGGTGCATCGTGTTATGCTACGGGATAGTGCGTGCAACACGCAGCAAAACGGTAATCGGAGTACAATAATGCTATGATCCCGACGATTTTTTCCCTCCCGCACGGCAGCTTCATCGTCATCAACAGTTTTGCCGTGGTGGGATGGCTGGTGTTTTCATTTCTATTCTGGCGAAGTCTCCGTCGTTTTGCCGTCGATGAAGATCGGGTTTTTGATCTTACCTTCTTTGCCACAATTGTCGCGATTATCTTTGCGCGCATCGGCTATGTGATGGCGCATACCGAACTGTTTGCGGGAAAGTCATTGCTGCTTGTTGCCGCCATTTGGGTGGCTCCGGGGTTTTCGTGGCTTTCCGGGTTTATCGGAGGGGTTGCGACGCTCGTGATGCTCAGCAGGCAGTACAAGGTTCGTTTGGGTTTGGTGCTTGATGCGCTTGCCGTTTCATTGCCGCTCCCCATTATTATCGGAAAAGCGGGATCATTGTTAACCGGCATTGAATCGGGAAAGGTTTTTGCCGCTCCCTGGTTAGGGGGGATATTCAACGGAGTGCATTCTTTTCGGCATCCCGTACCGCTGTATGAAATGCTGTCCCTCCTGCTTATAAGCGTGTTGTGTCTGCGTTTGACGATGCGATCGAATAAAGAAAAATGGCCGTACGGATTAGTGGGTCTTTGGTTCTTTTTTTGGTACGCGATAACGGGATTCGTGCTTGAATTTGCCAAAGAAAGTCATGTATACTGGGGAAGTCTCACCGCCAATCAATGGATGTTGATTGGCATTTTTGCTGAATGCGTCGGGGTGCTCTACGTCCGGGGCGGGGGAAGGGAACGTTTCCGGCCGATATTCTATAAATTTGTGAAATTTTTTGAAGAGAAAGGAAAGAAAATCCATGAATCAATTTCCACAAGACACGCTCACTGAAATAAAAACTCACCTTGAGGAAGAGCAGGCGAGACTTGCTACCCGCATCGCGGAACTGTCCGGTCAAGACCCGTTTTCCGATCCGGGAAGAACAACGGATAACGCCGCATCCGATACCGAAGCAAGCGAAGAAAGCGATCATGATAGGGTTTCCGCGCTGGTGACCGAACTCAAAAAACGGCAAGATGAGGTGGAAAACGCGCTTGCCAAGATAGCGGACGGCACCTACGGTTTCTGCGTTGAATGCGGCAATATGATCGATACGGATCGATTGGCGATTCATCCGACCGCTACCATGTGCCTTACTTGTGAATCCAAAAAGAAGAAGTGAACATTCCTATTCTCTACGAAGACGACGCGTTGCTGGTAATAAACAAACCCCCGGGTATTGTGGTCAATAACGCGCAATCCGTCGAGGGAGAAACCGTGCAGGATTGGGCGCATGCCCATTTAGGGCTTCCGGAACAGAGCACCCCCGTAGTTCCCGGCGACGACTTTCTTTCCCGCGCGGGCATCGTGCATCGGATCGATAAGGAAACATCGGGCTGTCTCGTTATCGCCAAAAACCCGGAGTCGTTTAGCGCGCTGCAATCGCAGTTTAAAGAACGAACCATCAAGAAAATATATCGTGCCGTGGCGCACGGGAAACTGCTTCCCGAAGCAGGGGAAATACGGGCTCCCGTCGGCAGATTGCCGTGGAATAGAGAACGCTTCGGGATCCTTCCCGGGGGAAAAGACGCGGTGACCCGTTATCGCGTGCTCCGATCCGGAACTTCGCATAACACCGTCGTTTCTCTGGTGGAGCTGTATCCCGAAACCGGAAGAACGCATCAAATTCGGGTGCACCTGAAGTACATTAACCATCCGATTGTCGGTGACTGGCAATATGCGGGACGAAAGACCGCGCGAAACGATCGGGTGTGGGCGCCGCGCGTCATGCTGCATGCTTTTGCCATAACGCTTACCCACCCTGTAACCGGGGCTTCCCTTGCAATTGAAGCCGAGGTACCGGATGATATGAAGAGTATCATCTAGGACATGGAACACTCATTGTCGCTGGTCACCACTTTTTTATTGCTCCTTGCCGCCGCGTTAGGCGGAGGGGTGATTGCGATGCGCCTGAAACTCCCTTCCATTGTGGGCTATATCGCGGGTGGCATATTGGTCGGGAATACGCTGAGCGCCTCCTTTGATCACAAGCTTATTAGTACTATTTCGGAAGCCGGTGTCACTCTGTTGCTCTTTACGTTGGGAGTGGAGTTTTCCTTTCATAAACTTAAACGCATCCTCCATCTTGTTTCCTGGCCGGCAATCGGACAGATCATCATTACGTTATTTGTCGTGCTGTTACTCTTGTTTGCCCTTAACGTTTCGTTTGTGCCCGCGCTGTTTCTTGCGAGTGCGGCGGCGCTTTCCTCAACCGCTATCGTGGTGAAACTGCTGTCTGAGCGGGGAGAGCTTGATTCCGTTCCGGGAGAGTTATCAACGGGCTGGCTCGTTATCCAGGATCTTGCGGTAGTGCCGCTCCTGATCCTTCTTACCGCCATATCGACCGTGACAACGGGCGAAGGGAGTATTTTTTCGATCATCGGTACGATCGCCCTTGCCATGCTCAAAGCGGGTATCGTGATTGCCCTCGTGTTATACCTCGGGAGTCGCGGGGTACCCAAATTGCTCGGTGCGGTTGCCGGTTTTCGCAACCGGGAACTGTTTTTACTTACGACGATCGGCATCGTATTTTTCGTGGGGTTGTTAACGTATGTTGCCGGCTTATCCGTGTCTCTCGGCGCGTTTTTGGCGGGGTTACTGGTTGCGGAAACCAGTCAAAATCACGCCGTATTTTCCGAAATTCGTCCGCTTCGTGATCTCTTCGCGGTAGTATTTTTTGTTTCGTTGGGGATGTCGCTCCCGGTAAGTGCGCTCGTTTCCTCATTGCCGGTTCTTGCGGCGATGACGATTGCCATCGTGCTCGTCAAAGGCGGGAGCATCTATGCGTTGCTTCGTTTCTTGGGGTACCATCGGAAATCGGCGTTCCTCGTAGGAATATATTTAACGCAGGTAAGTGAATTCGGATTCGTCATTGCGGGAACGGGCGTTGCCATGGGAGCGCTTTCGGAAGCGCAGTCCTCTCTCCTTGTGGCCGTAACCTTTGTTACGATTCTGCTTTCCAGCCCCATGATAAGTCGCGGGCATGAGCTGTATTACTCGTTCGCACGTCTGATGAAGCGATTCCCCAAATTCTTTCGGGAAAATGCCGACGACGCGATGCTGTCGAAAGAAGGCTACCCGATCAGCGATCACGTGGTACTTCTCGGGTACGGCAGAGTGGGAAAGTATATCGGTCGAGCGCTTGCGATGAGCGGCATCCCATTCCTCGTCGTTGATTATAATCAGCATGTGCTATCAGACCTCAAAAACTCAGGAATCCAAACGGTCTACGGCGATCCTGCGGACAAAGAAGTGTTGGATTACGCACAGGTTGATCTGGCAAAGGCAATCGTTATCGCCATTCCTGATAGGCATACCCAGGAGATGGTGATCGCAAATGCCTTATCGCTGAATCGAAAAGTTAAAATTATCTGCAGAACCCACCATGAAGCGGATCAGCGTCATTTGAAATCACTGGGAGTGCAGACGCTTATCCAGCCCGAGTTTGAAGGAGCGCTTACCATCGTGGCGAAATTATTCGGAGACTTCGGTATTTCGGATGAAGAATCCGCAGGTAAGATTGCGCGTCTGAAAATTGAGCACGGCATGTAATAGGCCTGACGGTAGTTCGCTTCTTCTGGTACAATCTGTTTCATGGGTTTTGACTTTCGCATCACAAAAAAAGACTCGGCGACGCATGCCCGTTGCGGGATTATCACGACACCGCACGGAGTGATCCGAACCCCCGCATTCGTTCCGGTCGGTACGCAGGCAACCGTCAAGTCCCTAAGTCCCGACGAGCTTGACATGTTGGGCGTCCAACTGTTCTTTGTGAATACCTATCATGCATATCTTCGTCCGGGACTTTCCGTTATCAATAAATTCGGTGGTCTGCACAAGTTTATGGGATGGGCGGGCCCCCTTATTACCGACAGCGGGGGATTTCAGGTATTTTCGCTTGCGCGCCCCAAATACCAACCGACGGATAACGAAGAGCGGCTGCCGTCGCTTGTGAAGATAAGTGAGGATGGGGTGGAGTTTCGCTCGCATTGGGACGGATCCAAACATCACTTCACGGCGGAATCCTCCATGCGGTGGCAATGGGAACTCGGCAGCGACATCCATATTGCGTTTGACGACTGCACCGCCTATCCGGCAACCTATGAAACGGCTAAAAAATCGATGGAACGCACGCACCGTTGGGCAGTGCGCAGTGTTGCCGCACACAAACTTTTGGCAAAGCGGTACGCAAAGAAAGGGAAGCCCTACCAGGCACTGTACGGCGTCATCCAGGGCAGTATCTATAAGGATCTCCGGGAAGCATCGGCACAATTTATCAAAACCCTTCCCACCGACGGCATTGCTATAGGCGGCGTTTCGGTCGGGGAGACCAAACAGGAAATGAAAAACGTGCTTTCCTACGTGTGGCCGCACCTGCCGGAGGAAAAACCCCGGCATCTGTTGGGAGTGGGGGAAATTGATGACATATTTACGCTGGTTTCTTACGGCATGGATACCTTTGACTGTGTGCAGCCGACGCGGCTTGCCCGCATGGGGAGGCTCAGCGTGCGAAAAGCGAAGGGGCATGAAATCGATATAACGAAAAAACTATGGGAAAAAGATATTCGTCCGATAGAGGAAGACTGCACCTGTTACACGTGTGCCAATTTTTCGCGGGCATACCTGCATCACCTGTTTCGGGTACGTGAGCTTCTGGCATATCGTTTGGCGACGATCCATAATTTGCATTTTATCCACACGCTTGTTGCCGATCTACGAACCGCAATTGCCGAAGGGACATTGCTTGAAATGAAAAAAAGCTGGGGCTACAATAGATAAATATCTTAAGGAGGATATAGTTATGGGTTCATTCGGCGGTTTTTACAAAGGGGATAAGAAGAAAGCAAAGAAAAAAGATCTTGAAAAGAAAGCGCAAAAGCAGCTTTCCGGCAGTGCGTGGCAACTCCCGCAGGTGGAGATTATCAAAAAAGGCAAAAAAGAATGGTAACGAAGGAGCACGCAAGCGCCAAGCGCCGTACCCGGCGCATCCTTACGCATGTCCTGCCGCTGATTGCACTGGGTTGTATCGTTGCGGTGTTTTTGTTTTTTGTTCGATCGGCACTTTCTCCGGCACCCTTTCGTGAAGCGATTGTGATTGCCAGCAACCCCGTGCATATCATTTCTTTTGACACCCGGGCAAAAAAAATAACCGCGCTTGATCTTTCGTCGGACACCGTCATTCCGGGAGCACTCGGCTACGGCAAATATGCCGTACGCGCCATCGTCTCATTGGATGAAATCGATCACCGGAACGGTACCCTTATCACCGGTAGCATCGGTAATGCGATCGGATTGCCGATTGCGGGCTATGTGCGGATGGGGAATAGCGCTGACGAACCGCTCACCGCGGCACTTTTGACCCGACTCTTTTCTATTGGAAGCATCCGGCAATATATGGCGGGTGAAATCAAAGGATCGGTACCGTTTCTTTCCTGGGTACGATTTGTGTTCTTAATGCATTCGCTGCCGGCGGACGGAATAAAAATTATCGATACCACCGCAATGACGAATAACCTCCCGTCTCCCGACGGGGGAACGTATCCGGAGTTGGATGAAAGTCGGGTGGATTATATCGTCGATACCGCGTTTGTTGACGGCGGCATCCGAACCGAAGCCCTTTCGGTGGCTATTTATAATACGACAACGATCCCTGCGATCGGTACCCGTGTTTCACGACAACTGGCAAAAGTGGGAATGCAGATGGTGTTTGTCGGCAATCAGGAGGGAGACATTCCGCACTGCGTCGTTGCAAGTCCGGAAGAATATCTTCGTTCCAAAACGGTGTTGTTTATTACCCAAGCGTACGGGTGTACCGGCAAGATTGCACAAGAGGAAGGGAAAGATATCGGTGCGGATATCGTGATACTTCTTGGGAAAGGCGTTGCGGAACGGTTCAAATGACGCCGCTACGAGGTGTTACTCATCACCATCGGAATCTTTGGTCTCGCCGTCCGTATCATTCGCTTCGTCACCGTGTTCGCTCCGGGAGAAGGGGACATACAGCGCCGTTGTTGAAAATGACGGCTGATTGGCAAATCGCTTGCCGCGACCTGTTTCCCTGATGAACAGCGTCAGCGTGTTTTTTCCGACGGATTTCACCAGCGCCTGATAGGTATTGCCGACCCCTAAAAATTTGATGAGCCGAAACGACAAATCATCGGGTAATGCCGCAAGATACGTGCCTTGATCGTTTCGCGCTTCCACCACGTGATTTTTAGCCTTAAGCTCAATTTCTTCGCCAGGGGATACGGTCATAAGTACTTGAAGCGGTGCGGTATTGACGCATTCCACAATTTTCGTTTTCCCCGGTTCTTCAAGAAACGACATGGGCGTAACGAATGATTTTTTGGTTTTTACGAGGTCTTTCTGGCGGACGACACCGAGTTTCTTGAGGTTTTTTGCGGCGATCTGGTTATACGTATCAAGTTTTGTTACTTTAAGAAATGTTTTTTTGGCTTCCGCAATCTCACCGCACTGAAGATACGCAAAGCCGAGACGGTTAAGATAACTGATGTTATTTTTGTTCGTTTTGAGAAGACCAAGATTGATGCGGATCGCCTCTTTCCAATCCTGGGCAAGCGCGGCCGCAATGGCTGAAGCGTCGGAAATTGTCGAGTCGCTCATGGTGGACAAGAGTATCAGAGTGCCGTAAGATATGTCAATACAGAACATGCCCCGGACGCACAGGTATGAGCGGACATTCCAAATGGAGTAAGGTCAAACATCAGAAGGCAACGACGGATGCCGTCAAAAGCAGGGCGTTTACGAAAGCCTCCCGTGCGATCACCGTCGCCGTCCGTGAAGGCGGGGGCATTGCCGACCCGGATAAAAATTTTCATTTACGATTGGCGATCGAACTTGCCCGCTCGGTAAACATGCCGAAAGACACCATTGAACGTGCAATAGAAAAGGGAGTCGGCGGCGGGGGAGCAGCATTGGAAAATTTGGTCTATGAAGGATACGGTCCCGGAGGGGTGGCGTATGTGGTGGAGGCGACTACCGATAATCATCAGCGAACGGGTTCGGAGGTGAAGCATCAATTTGACCGGTTCGGCGGAACGCTTGCAACTCCCGGTGCGGTACTGTACCAGTTTCAAAAAAGCGGGGTTCTGCTCATCGCAAAAGCGGGTAATACGTTTGATTCGTTGCTCGATCGGGTGATTGCCGCAGGTGCCGATGATCTTGTCGAACAGGAAGACGTCTTCGAGGTATATACGGCAAGTACCATGCTTGATAAGGTTAAGAAACAATTGGAGTCGGAAGGGAGTATCATTGAGTCGGCGGAGTTTATTATGCGGTCGACGATGCAGGTTGCGGTGAGTGACGCCATACGGGAGAAAAATGAAGCGCTTACGGAAGCGCTTGAATCGCTCGAAGACGTCCAGCATATCTATACAACCATGGAGTAATCATGAAACGGTTTATCACCTCCATCAGCGAAACGATCATGAAACGCTATAAGCGGTGGGAGCGTACCCAACCGTTCAGCAAGCGGCAACAGTTTGTCGGCATTACGGGTATTTTGACGATTCTTCTGATGTTGACACAGCTTATGCCGTTGGATTTCCGTTATCCCATGGTCGGGGCACTGTTTGTCATCAGCTATCTGCTTTGCGCGTTTGCGCTCCGTGATGATCTGCGAGGAGCAGAGTGGGGAACACTCCTGATCCTCCCTTCGTTTTTCACCGCAGCGGTGGCGGTGTTTTACTTTCTCCTTCCCACTCGCTGGTTGACCCGGCTACCCATTGCCGTATTGTATGCGGTGGGTATGTATGCGTTGCTTCTCACGGAAAACATTTATAATGTCGCTGCGGCAAGGACAATCGCCCTACTGCGGGCGGCACACTCGGTCGGCTTCCTTCTTACACTGGCGACGTATTTTCTTTTGGTGCAAACGGTACTTGCGTATCGGTTTTATGGATGGGTAAATGCGCCGCTTATCGGACTGGTTACGTATCCGTTGACGCTGCAAATTCTTTGGGCGATAAATCTGGAGCCTGCGGTGGGGAAGAGGGTACGGGAACTTACCCGTATTATCACCCTTGTTCTGTTTGAACTTGCCTGGATATGTTCATTGCTTCCCGTACGGACGACATTACTGGCGCTTTTCTTGACGGCCTGTTTTTACGGGCTGGCGGGGATGGGGCAACAGTATTTGGCGGATCGGCTCTATAAGCGCACCGTGTGGGAGTTCTTCGGGGTGGTCGCCATAGTCGGTCTTATTTTGCTTGTCACGTTAAATTGGCGGACCGCGGTATAAATGCGCAACGTTTGGATTATTTCTTCGGTACCGTCGTTACCTCATTGGCACAAAGGTGGGAGAGTGGGAGAGTGATATAGTCTGATATAGTTGATATAGTTTGATATGGGTAGGGAAAACTATAGGGTACAATGTGGATAATTAATTTCACGGGGTATACGCACTGTTTTCACGATGCCCTGATAGCCTCGATTTAGCCTCAACAGAATGGAAAACTATAGGGTAGAGCTGTGCCATTCTGTTCCGGGGAATGCCAGGCATATCGTGTGCTCCCTTCCTCTCCCTTGAGTACACAAAGTGTGCGATAAAACATCGATTTGGATTGTTGTGACGCTCTAAATGCGACTATCTACCGCGTTACCGGAGGAGCGAAAGTAGCCTCAAAAAAGTGAGTTTAGCGCGTATTGATGGGCTAAATAAAACCGAAAACGTGAAGTGCTAGCAGGAGTCACCCGTGGAGCGCTAAGCTATGTGTTTTTATTTGCCTGCTCACGAAAGAATGAGAATTGTAAGGCTAAAGTCGCATATATGGAGCGTCAATACGCTCTGTTCTATCATTGCTGGGAAGTTATTTTAATCGAGTATTTAGCCTCAGTAAATATCGTTTGGAGCGTATTAATGCGCTAAATAGCGACATGTCATGGGTACCGGATGCGCATAGGGCAGGGAGTTTAGCCTCAAAATATTGCATTTGGAGCGTATTAATGCGCTAAATAATTTTCACAATAAAAAACCCGAACGCCCATTTTTTGCCTGTTTATTCGCCATACAATCGGGAAGAAATGTTCAATCGATCCGCAGCGCATGGAATAGCCACGACGCGTATGCGGAAGAGAGGTGGCTTAGGACCTATCTCCCTCGGTGTGGGAGTGCTGATAAAAACTGCCCCTGGCTCTGGGGCAATTTTGGCGGTTTCCCTGCCCGGGGGAAGAACTTGCTATGTAGTCGCACAATAATACTTTTGCGACGTTACGAAAAAGACCCTGCCCGGAGAAGTGGTTTATCCGACCGTATTGTCGTTCCATTGTTTTTGTCATTTGGTTTGTACAAACGGATGCACATTGCGGCAAATATTTCGTATATATTCCCCGGTTTGTCCGACGGCTATTTTTTGTCCGATATTTTTTACGGTCGTCGGCGCCATCGTCCGTATTTTGCCCGGTTATCCCGTCAAAACGCGCTAACCTGTTTTCTGTCGGATACATGAGATGATCGCTCATACGTCTTTCGTAAATCAGGGGCCTTCTAGGTCATTACAGGGGCTCAAATTTGAGGCTATTTTTGATGAAACCGATAGGTGCCAAAAACCCTGGTTTTCGACGGGTGTGCACCCGCGTTTGTGGTAATAAGCGATACTTCATTTGCAGTAATGTTCCCAAACGGCATGTCGGTATATGCGGTAAGTTGTTCAAGAAATTTCTGTTGCGGCGTATGGGTATATCGGCAGATGGTGATATTGGCAAATACCATTTCATCGGTAAAATAGGTTTTGTCATCGGGCACGCCGGTTACGACAAGTTGGTGCCGCAAGGTGCGTACGAACGCATCATACCGAGGCTCGATGAGTGCGATAACGGAAATACTCGTCGGCATGCTGAGTATGCCGAACAAGGGAAAAGAAAACGGTTCATAAGCCGGTACGACGGCGCCAATTGCCGTATCTGCCTTGGTGATATCAGCCGAAGTAAAATGCGGCGGATTGTTGATCACGCGAACGTTTTGAATTGTCAAATGCAGACTGTCGCGGTTGTAATAGTAAAAATTCGGCTCAATGGTTTGGAGCGTTTTGATAATCTTTTCGTAGATAACAGTTGCAACATCTTTGCCGACGAACGATACTGCCGTCAGACATAACTGCGGATCGTTCGCATAATCCGTTTGCATCGGAACGATGGTTGAGGAAGTGCTTCCGCGGGAAAGGGATGACTCCATTTGGCGCATCAAAACAAGCTGTCTTTTCTGGTATGAGGTCATGAAAATATTCTACCATATTGACATGACTCTGATGTCGTACAATTATAGATTGTAACGACGTATGGATATTGATGCGCTTATTAAAGACTTTCTGGAATACCTAGAAATTGAGCGAAATGTTTCGCGACTTACCATTCGCAACTATTCGCATTATTTGGGGCGTTTTTTTCACTTTTTGACCGGTCCCCGCGACCCCTCCTCCCCTCCCCTGTCCGTGAAAATCGTGAAAATTTCGGAGATCAATCCGGAAAATATTCGGCAATACCGTTTGTATTTGGCGCGATTTGTCGATGAAAAAGGCATGAGTCTCAAACGCGTCACGCAAAATTATCACCTCATTGCATTACGCAGTTTCCTCAAGTATCTGGCAAAACGCGATATTGCTACCGTCTCGCCGGATAAAATCGACCTTCCGAAGGCGGAAAGTCGTTCTATCAAATTTTTGGAACACAACGACATGGAGCGTCTCCTCAATATGCCCGATATGAATACCAAAGAAGGAGTGCGGGACAAAGCGATGCTTGAAGTGCTTTTTTCGACGGGGCTCCGCGTCTCCGAATTGGTGAGTCTCAACCGTGATCAGATCAATCTTGATCGACGTGAATTTAGCGTCATCGGAAAAGGTAGACGCACGCGCATCGTCTTTTTGTCGGAACGGGCGGCAGAATGGTTACGCAAATATCTTGCTACCCGCGAAGACGATCTTCGGCCGGTCTTTATCCGGTATAGCGGCAAGACGCCCGACGAACACGATACAACGGGAGAATCGGTGCGGCTAACCTCCCGTTCCGTACAACGATGCGTCGAAAAATACGTCAAGAAAGCAAAGCTGCTGGTCAAAATTACCCCGCACGGACTGCGGCATACGTTTGCCACCGATTTGTTGGGCAACGGCGCCGATCTCCGGGCGATCCAGGAGTTATTGGGGCATAAAAACGTCTCCACTACCCAAATCTATACGCATATCACCAATCCGCAGCTGAAGGAAATTCACGACAAATTTCATAGCAAATGACCCAAAAAACAAATCTCTCAGGGCTTCGGGTAACGGTCTTGTACAATAAGCCTTCTGCCAGATTTTCCCGTGACGCGACGCATGTGGTAGCCGAAGAGGACACTGAGGAATCGGCACACGAAATAGCCGAAGCGCTCAAGCGAAAAGGCATGGTTCCCATGCTTGCGCCGATTACCGAACATACCAGCCGTACAGTGATCGAAAATCTTCCCGATGATTTAGTATTCAATCTTATCGAGTGGACTGGCATTGACACGCCGTACGCGATCAAGGCATATGAGTACATGCACGCGAGGAATCTTTTTTATACCGGAGCAGCCCTTGATACGTATTTGCTTTCCTGCGATAAATCGGTGATGAAAGCGCGGCTTGATGAAGAACACCTTCCCACGGCTCGGTGGCAGCTTTTTAAAACGGGTGAGGAAACGGTACGCGAGGATTTTCATTACCCCTTAATCGTCAAAGTCAGCAGCGAACATTCCAGCGTGGGACTGACGAAAGAAGCGGTCGTACGAAATGTCGCTGAAGTAAAAACGATGGTGAAGAAACGGCTTGCCGAATACCGCCAACCGGTATATATAGAGGAGTTCCTGACGGGACGTGAATTTCAGGTGACGTTACTTGAGCGCGAAGGCGGGCTCGCCGTACTGCCGATTTCGGAAGTGCAATACACGAAAACAACCGATGTGCCGTTTTTGACCTACAACAGCAGGTGGGATGCGACGCATCACGACTATGATAATTCACGGGTGCTGCTGGCAAAGCTGACCCCTGATATGGCAAAGAAAATGCACGACATGAGTGTGAGGGCATTTCGTACGTTCGGCTACCGTGATTATGCCCGCTTTGATGTACGATGCAACGGTGACGAACCGATGTTCCTGGAGATAAACTCCAACCCGGGGTTAAGCGATGATGAAGAATACGGTATGACCGTTTCCTACAAGGCGGTCGGCATGACATTTGCCGATGTCGTAGAAGCAATCGTCCGTTCGGCGCTCCGGCGCAAAAAGGGCATCACGGCTACGGGATAAATACCCGTGCGGTCTCGGTGCGGAAGTACGGGAGGGATTCCGGATCACGGGCGACCACCATCATTAGTTGCGGCTGCCATTTTCTGATGAGGCGAAATTTTTTACCGTTTTTTTTCAGTTTTTTCCGCTTATAGTCAAAGTCCCACCATCGCGCGCGAAAATCACTCCAGTCATAGGACTTTCGTTTCCCGGTCGCACTATCAAAAAGGACAATCCGTGACTTGCTGGAAAGATACGAGGCGACCATTGCCCAGTGTCCGCTCTCTTCCTGCGGACGATATTTATCATCCAAATCGTAGAGGTAGGATACGATTACCGCCCGTTGTTCTTTCGGACGATATTTGAGCGCACTCTGCAAATGTTGGAGCGTCGCGTACTCCATGACCATGACACAGAGGCCGAGTTTGTTTGCGGCTTCTATCATGTGTTTTGTAGAGGTGCCGTTCCTTCCCGTTTTGCAGAGGGTGATCAAACGTTTCATGGAAACGCGAAGACCCAAATATTCCGCAACATGCTTAAGCGACGTCGGGCCGCAGGTTATGTCGTCGGGTTGTTGGATTGGTTTGATGTTTTTTCTACCCATAGTAATGAATATGCCGACGATATAAAAAAACGAGAGTGTCCTTGCGGAGCGAAATCCTGCGCCGCAGGACGTTTCGAATAACCATTTTACCCCGCCGAAAAATCGCCATCAAGACCTATAGTTGGTCAATTGACAGTTTGAAGCTAATCCCGCAGGCGTGCGGGTTGCCTGAGGTTACTGGATCTCGTAGCTTACGCTCACGTTCACCGAAAGCTCGGATGTACCGGGTTCCACTTCGGTAGGCGCCCCGCCGCCGGAAATCGGCATGGCTTTTTCCGCGGTATCGTACATCATCGGTCTTGGGGCGGCACCGTTTCCCTCACTGTAATTGATGACGCGGCCGAGCGTAAATCCTGCTGCCTTTGCCGCGGCTTCCGCTTTTGCTTTGGCATCGGCAACCGCCGCTTCGCGAGCCTGGTTTTCAGCTTTTGTTTTGTCATCAACGTCAAAACTCACGCCGCCGACTTCATTTGCACCTTCGCGGGTGGCGGCATCGATAACGCTGTTTGCCGTGTCGATCTTCCGTACTTTGACGGTAAGATTCGAGCTTGCCTGATAGCCGGTTATCCGTTGCGAGCTTGCGGAATAGTCATACATCGGAGAGATGTGATAGTAACTTGTCTTGATATCTTTCGCATCCACCCCAAGCTTTTTCACCGCACTACTAATCGCGTTCATTTTTGTATTGAGTTCGTCTTGCACTTTGGTAACGGTTGCTCCCTGTGCGGACACGCCCAACGAAACAACGGCAACATCGGGAATCATCGTCACTTTTCCCTCGCCGTGTACGGTAAAGGTATCGGTCTTGGTGGTCGTGACGCTGTTTATGGAAAACGGGAGGGGTCCCGCGAGTTTTGTATAGGCAAACAGCATAATGAAGAAAAGAACGATTGCGCCGGATATATCTTTCATACGGTACCTCCTTGCTGTATAGTACATGCTTTTACGAGATTTTGCATAAGACATGCGACGTTGACCGGTCCGACCCCTCCGGGGGTCGGCGTATAGTGGGATGCAACGGATGCAATATCCGCTTCATCATAATCCCCCCGAAGCTTCCCCTCGGTATCCCGCCAAATCCCGACGCTGATAAGGATCGCTCCTTTTCGCACCGCCGGGGCGGAAACGACCGCCTGTTTTCCGACGCAGGAAATGATGATTTCGGAAGAAGCGAGCACTTCGTTCGGATCAGGGGTTTGTGAATGGATTATAGACGTCGCACAATCATGCTTTTCGAAATAGCGGCGGATGGGCTCCCCTGCCGTTTCTCCTCTGCCGATAATGGTGATTTTTTTCGTACGAAGCCACTGCCAAATCGCCTCTTCAGTAACAGCGATTTCTAAAGTTTCCTTGGCAACAACCGCAAGTATCTCCCCTACCGCAAGGGCGACGGGTACTTCATACGGACTACCGGGGAGAAACCCGTCAATATCTTTTTCTGCACGGATCTTTTTTAACACATCGGCAACACCTCCCACCTCGGTGGGGATAGGCCGTTGGACGATAAGACCGTGAACCGCGTTATCTTTATTGAACCGGTTGATCAGATTGTAGAGTCCGCCTGAGGTAAGGGACGGAGGGTGTTGTTCAAAAATGACACGGGCACCTATTCGTTCAGCCGCTTTTTGCTTTTGTTTAATGTAGGCAAGACTTGCCGGGTCATCTCCTACGAGAATGACGGCAAGAGTGGGCATGCTCCCCTGCTTTGTGAGGACGTTACCCTCTTGGGTAAGTTCGGTGAGGATTCGGTCAGCGATGAGTTTTCCGTCGATACGCATACAGGCGTTCAGCCAGTGCCGACCAGTTGAGTTCAGGGAGCACCATGGCAGTGATAATCAGTATACCGCCAAGCATTGCGGGAAGCGAGGGGGTGGTTTTAAACATGACGGCATCAAACAGCAAGACAAACACAATTTCACTCAACATAACAAGGCTTCCCAATTGCGCGTCCAATTTGCGAAAACCGTGGATAACAAGGAGGGCGGTGAGGATAAAAATAACGCCGATAAGCAAACTGGCTCCTTGGGCAGATGACACTTCGGTAATCGGCCAAGGTTCTTTCATTGCGTATGAAATCGCCATAAAGAGCGGTACCGCCAATGCGTTATCAAGAAAAGTAAGTTGGATTGCAGGATAGTCCGTAATTTTTTTTGAGGAGATTCCCCAAAACGACGAGGATACTCCCGAAAGGAATGCTAACAGTACAAAGAACGGTCCGTGGAGCGATACGCCGACGCCGTACACCAGAAGCAATCCCAAAAGCGCCAATCCCAATGATACCCATCGAAGCGGCGTCGTTTTTTCTCCGAACATGATCGCGCCCAGGGCAAATCCCGCAACCGTCATTCCGCCGTAAAAAATAAAATACGAGAGGCTGACGGGTAACACGTTTACCGTCACAAAAAACAAAATAAACGATGTACTTCCCGCGAGCATCCGGAGCACAATCCAAAGCCATGCGGTTTTTTTAATCGGCAACCATGTTTTGTAGCTCCATACGATTAGAAGCGCCGCCAAAAGATATTTTGTCCAGCTCTGATAAAACAACGGCAGCGAGTAGCCGATGAATTTTGATATGAACCCAACGGTCGCATACAAAAATGTCGCGCCGATAAGGCTGGCCATACCGCTGATATGGTTTTTTGTTATTGCGCGTTTCATGCGGCTAAGTATAGCATCTTCTCCGTTTTATCAGGTAGCCGTTGACATTGTAGAGGTAATCCTCTGTAATGGAAGGAAGAGGAGTTTTTTTTATGGAAAATAAATCAACCAGTGTTGCCATTATCGTAAGTGCGGTGCTTTTTGTCGTTCTTTTGGGAGCGGGAGGCATGTTTCTGCCGTCTTGGGGAAAACTTGAGCTTGCGCCGACAAAGACCGTGACGGTGGTGGGAGAAGCAAAATCGCAGGAAAAAAGCCAGATTGCCGTCTTTTCTGCCGGTGTTAATGCGTTTAGCGATGACAAAAATACGGCGGTAAGTGACGTCAATAAAAAAGTTGAAGCGATTATCACGGCGGTTAAGGAATTCGGCGTACCGGTTGCAGATATAAAGACCCAGAGCCTCAATATATATCAGAATCAAGAGCAGTATTATGATACCGACGGTCGGCAACGGTATCGAGCGGGACAATGGAATGTAAGTAACACGGTTGAAATAAAGTTGAAGGATGTGGATCGTGCCGGCACCCTAGCCAGTGTGCTGACAAAGACCGGCGCCAATAACGTCTATGGCCCGAACTTTACGTTTGACGATACCAGCGAGCAGGCAACGGCACTTTTGGATGCCGCCTATAAAAATGCAGAAGCGAAAGCCATGAAAGTCGCCCAGAGCACGGGAAAGAAATTAGGAAGTGTGGTGAGTGTGTCCGAGGCGGGTGCCGCCTCGCAGGTGATGCCGCTGTATCGTATGGAAGGCGGCGGTGGCGGCGGTGGAGGTGCCGTTGAACCGGGTAGCGGGACGGTAAGTAAAACCGTAACCGTCACTTTTGAACTGAAGTAAAGCGCGCTATACTGGCACGCAATGTCACAACGCATTGAGGCGAGCCCGTTGTATCAGATATTTCTTGCTCCGCCAAAAGAACACGATCGTGTGGAATTGATCGGATGGCGGAGTAAGGTCGTCCCCTTCTCCCGTCCGACCCGCAGGCTTGGCGATCGCGATTGGATTCTTCTGACGGGTTGCTTTGACGGGAAAGCCCTTTCCGAAGGACATCTTTCCCTTTTTCAGGCATTGGCGAGTATAGCCCCCCTCATTGTTGCGGTGGAGTCGGATGAGACGCTTTTGTGGAATAAAGGAATGTTCCGCCCGTATATGCATCAGGAAGATCGGGCAGCCCGCGTCGCGAAGCGTCCAGAGGTGGCTGCCGTCATCCCCTTTTCCGATGTGGTGTTTTACGGTGGCAGGTACCCTGTCCAAAAAAGCCGCGCACGGTTTGTCGAACGTTTCACCATACTTCACCCGCCGATGGTACCCATCGCATCGGAAGATCCGTTGAATGCCTACCCGTTTGGAATGAATGCCGATGCGAAACGCATCGGGGCGACCCGTTTGGTCTATGAGTATTACCCTTCCCAATCCACGTCACAACGGCTGGGATACTGAGGTTATTTCGTAAGGCATGTTGCCGCGGCAATCGTGTCTGATTTATCCGCAAACCGCATCAAGATAACGCCGCTGGTTGCCCGGGAAAGTTGCGGAATGGATTTCATCGGCAGCTTTACCACCTGTCCTTTAGTGGAAGTCAGAATGACCTCTTCGCAATCCGCCGGCACCAGTTGGCTTACGGCGATTTTCCCCGTTTTGTCTTTAATTTCCGCGACTTTTACTCCCTGTCCTCCCCGTTTCTGTTTGGGGAATCCTGATACGGCGGTCTTTTTGCCCAATCCCTTTTCCATGACCGTCAAAAAGTCTGCTTTTTTGGTTTCATCGTTAATGACTTCCATGGCGACCACGTAGTCGCCCGGTTTGGCAAGAATGCCCCGAACCCCCATGGTGTCACGACCTGTGTGGCGGACTTCACTTTCACTGAAACGGATTGATTTTCCTTCGTGGGTAACGAGCAATACGTCATCGTCGCCGCTCGTCAGTTTTGCCCAGATAAGCTCATCGCCCGCTTCGAGTTTGATCGCTAAAAGCCCGTTTCTGCGGATATTTTCATATTCCGAAAGTTTGGTTTTTTTAACGACGCCCTTCTTGGTGGCCATTAAGATGTAGTTAATGCCCTTTTCTTTTTGTTCCGTTCGTTTCAGGCTATAGGTAAGCATCGAGGTTACCTTCTCGCTACTTTCGATGTTGATAAGGTTAACAACCGCCTGTCCTTTGGATTGGCGGCTTGCTTCCGGGATATCCCACACGCGCACTTGATATACTTTCCCTTTCTCGGTGAAAAAGAGCATATTGTCATGCGTTTGTGCGGCAACCAGCCGGTCAATGGCATCTTCTTCTTTGGTCGTCATGCCGATCACTCCCTTACCTCCCCGTTCCTGGAGCTTGAAGGTGGTTCGTGGCACGCGTTTGATGTAGCCGGTCTCGGTCATGGTAATGATGGTTTCCTCATTGGCGATAAGCTGTTCGTCGGAGAGTTCACCGACTTTACTCTTATACACGCGGGTCTTTCGGTTATCGCCGTATTTTTCTTTGAGCTTTGTGAGTTCTTCCTTGATGACCTTAAGTACTTTTTCCGGGTGGGCAAGTAAATCTTCAAGGTATGCGATCGTTTCGCGAATCATGGCGAGCTCGTCTTCGATCTTCTGGCGCTCCAAAGCGGCGAGTTTCCGTAGCTGCATGTCGAGGATTGCCGTTGCCTGAATTTCGGAAAGCTTAAAACGAGCCATCAGTTTTGCCTTGGCATCGTCGGCATCTTTGGCTTTTTTGATGATCGCGATTACTTCATCAATGTGATCGACCGCAATTTTGAGTCCTTCGAGAATATGTTCTCTGGCCTTTGCTTCCTTGAGTTCATATTCACTTCTTCGATAAATGACGTCATGGCGGTGTTTCAGATACTCTTCGAGTATTTCGCGAAGGGTCAACGTTCGTGGGGTACCGTCCACCAGGGCTACCACGTTCATCGGGAAGGTCGATTGCAGTTCGGTATATTTATACAGATTGTTTAAGACTTTGTTGGGTTGGGCATCGCGCTTGAGTTCCACGACCACGCGAATGCCGCGTCGGTCGGATTCGTCACGAAGATCGGATATGCCTTCCAGACGTTTGTCCTTTACGAGATCGGCGATTTTTGCCACCAGGTTTGCCTTGTTGACCTGGTACGGCAACTCGGTGATGGCGATCATGCTTTTCCCGTTACCGATTTCCTCGATCTCGGCCTTACCGCGCATGACGATCTTGCCTTTGCCGGTCGAATAGGCGTTTCTGATTTCATTGATGTCATAAATCGCTCCCGCCGTCGGAAAATCGGGTCCCTGGACAAAATTCATCAGATCCTCGAGCGTGACGTCAAAGGTCATACCGAATTTTTTCGATTCTCCTTCTTCGGTGACTACCGCGGTCGCCTTCTTATCAATAGTGGCTTTGCCGATCATGAAGATGATGGCATCCACAAGCTCCGTGAGATTGTGCGGCGGGATTTTGGTTGCCATACCGACGGCGATACCTTCACTTCCCATAAGCAGCAGATTCGGGAGTTTCGCGGGAAGATACACCGGTTCCGGGATCGAGCCGTCAAAGTTCGGGATGAAATTGACGGTTTCCTTTTCGATATCCAAAAGCATCTCATCGGCGATTGAATCCAACCGGCATTCGGTGTACCGCATGGCGGCGGCGGGATCGCCGTCAATGGATCCGAAGTTGCCCTGACCGTCCACGAGCGTATACCGCATCGAGAAATCCTGTGCCAAGCGAACAAGCGCCTCATAGACGGATGAATCGCCGTGCGGATGATATTTACCCAACACGTCTCCTACCACCGTTGCACTTTTTTTGTATTTGCTGCTGTGGTGGAGTCCTGCCTGATGCATGGCGTAGAGAATTCTCCGGTGCACGGGCTTTAATCCGTCGCGCACATCGGGAAGCGCGCGGGCGACGATAACACTCATCGCATAGTCCATATAGGACTTCTGCATTTCGGTGACTATTTCGCTGGGTTGAATTTTTCCGATGTGAGCCATAGGTTATTTGTGTGCAATACCGTCGGTAATTTCCTTTTGTGCCACTTCCTTCCCTTTCCATTCCTTGAGTTTCACCCATTTACCGGGTTCGAGTTCTTTGTAGTGTTCAAAGAAATGTTTAATCTTCGCTTTTACGGGTTCGGGAATATCGGAAACATCTTTCATCGTGCCGTAGAACGGATCGGATTTTTCCGAAGGAACCGCAACAACCTTTGCGTCAACTCCCGATTCATCCTCCATCTCAAGCAGGCCGATGGGGGTGACATTTACCATGACGCCGGGGTGTAACGGTTGACTGCAGAGCACCATGACATCCACGGGATCACCGTCGCCCGACTTTGTGTTCGGGACAAATCCGTAGTTTGCCGGATACCCCATGGTGGTGCGGACGAAACGATCCACCATAATGACTTCGGCTTCCTTGTCCATTTCATACTTCACCATGCATCCTTCGGGGATTTCGATGATGACGTTTATATCTTCGGGCGGGTTTTTTCCTGGTTTGATTGCTGATAGGTTCATAATGCCTCCTTTGATAAATAATTATATGTCGAGTGTCGCTGTCTTGGCGTGTGTCTGGATAAAGCGCTTTCGGGGAGGTACTTCATCTCCCATAAGCATCGAAAACACCTGATCGGCCGCCGCCGCATCCGCAACATTGACCTGCCGCATGACGCGGTTAACGGGATTCATGGTCGTTTCCCACAGCTGCTCGGGATTCATTTCTCCGAGACCTTTGTAGCGCTGAATGGTGGGTGCCGTTTTATAGGAAGCGCCTTCCTTTTTGACGACGGCATCCCGTTCTTCGTCGGAATATGCGTAATGGCTGTTTTTACCGCCGAAGGTGATTTTATAAAGCGGCGGTTGCGCGACGTACAGGTGTCCGTGTTCGATGACGTACGGAAGGTGGCGGTAGAAGAACGTCAAAAGCAGGGTCATGATATGCTCGCCGTCCACATCAGCATCGGTCATAATGACGACGCGATGATACCGGAGTTTATCGGGATTGAGGCTCTCCGAAATTCCCATGCCGAGCGCGATGATAAGCGCCTTGATTTCCTCAGACTCGACGATTTTATCGAGTCGTGCGCGTTCGGTATTGAGAATCTTTCCCCGGAGCGGCAAAATCGCTTGGAATTTGCGATCTCTTCCCTGCTTGGCGCTGCCGCCTGCGGAGTCTCCCTCAACGATGAAGAGTTCGGATACGGTGGGGTCTTTCTCCTGACAGTCGGCAAGTTTCCCCGGAAGACTTGCGCCTTCAAGGGCACCTTTTCTAATGATGGCGTCTTTTGCTGCCTTGGCGGCAAGTCGTGCCTTTGCGGCAAGATAGACCTTTTCAAGAACCCGGCGCGCATCGGAAGGATTCTCCTCAAAAAAGGTATCGAGTGCTTCTTTGGTAGCGGCAGCGACGAACGGCTGCACTTCCGCATTGCCTAATTTTCCTTTGGTCTGCCCTTCAAATTGCAGATATTGGGACGGCATTTTAAGATAGACGATCGCCGTTAATCCTTCGCGCATGTCATCGCCGATCATGGTGTCCTTTTCCGTCTTTGCCGCACCGATTTTTTTGGCGTAATCATTCACTACCCGAGTCAGCGACATCCGGAAACCGGTAAGGTGGGTGCCTCCTTCAGGGGTGGGAATGACGTTGACGAATGATTCGACCGTTTCCGAAAATCCATCGTTATATTGGAGTGCCACTTCTATGGACAGATCGCCTTCGGTTTTTGAGAAATAAATCGGATCATGGAGGGTTGTTTTGTTGCGGTTTAACGCGGCAACAAGCGATTTGATACCGCCTTCGAAATAGTAACTCGCTTCTTCACCGGTGCGCTCATCCTTAAGATGAAAAGCGAGCCCGGCGATAAGATAGGCGCGATCACGCACCTGCTTTTTGACCATGTCGAAATTAAGACTTATCCCCTCGTGGAAAATTTCGGGATCAAGTTTAAACGTGGTCGTCGTGCCCGTATCGGTAGCCTTACCGGTTACCTTTAACGGTCCGACCGGTTTACCTCGCTTGTATTCCTGCGTGTGTATTTTGCCGTCTCTGCGCACTTCAACTTTGACATCGGTGGACAAAGCGTTGACGACGGAAGCACCCACGCCATGAAGTCCTCCGGAAATTTTATAGGCCTGTCCTTCAAACTTTCCTCCGGCATGGAGCTTGGTCATGACGAGTTCGAGCGCGGATACATTGTATTTAGGCACTTTGTCGACCGGGATACCCCGACCATCATCACTTACCGTTGCCGATTCATCCGCATGAAGCGTGATATAGACATGTTTGGCAAATCCCGCGAGTGCTTCGTCGATGGAATTGTCAATAATTTCATTCAGACAATGCTGAACGCCCGCAAGCGATGTGGTACCGATATACATTGCCGGACGTTTTCGTACCGGCTCGAGTCCCTCAAGGACGACAATCTGATCCGCGGTATATTTGTCTGAAGTTTTTGCCATGGGTTACTGCCTTCTCAAGAAAAAAGAGAGCGACATACACGACGCTCAAAAATCATTGTACCCGATCATATTTTGGTTGTCCAGCGAGTTGTTGGATTGTTTTCTTCATCGGTGATAAGGGCGTGTTCGAGGGCAAGAAGCGGGTGAATATTCCCCTGTATCCGTTGCTTTGCCCGCATGAGACGATGGATCAATCGGGTGGTGAAAAGTACTTTTTTGTCCACGGTTATTGTCGAAACATGGGTGCGAAGGGATTGTGCAAGAACCACCGTCGCGGCATCGATCCAGGCGACCATTTCTTCCTTTGATTTGCCGATCGTCTCCGCAAACGCAATGCGTTCTCCGACCGGGGTAGTCGCAAGTTCGGTGAGAAACTCGGTCATTTTACCCGAGCCGTCGCCTACGGGTGCCGTTGATTTCCCCTTAACGGTGATCTTGGTGCATCGGGATACCACCGTCGGAAGCAAAGTCGCATCATTGGGAGCCGAAAGAATAAGAATTGCATGCGCGGGCGGTTCCTCAAGTGTTTTTAACAGTGCCTGCTGTGCTTCTACGGTGAGCAGTTCCGCTTGCGGAATAATACCCGCGCTCATTGTGCCGTGTGTCGGGCGGAGTGCAATTGTCTTGATAAAGGCACGGATTTGTTCAATCCCGATCGTCGGTCCCGTGAGTTCGGGTGAGGTGGCATCAAACGCGTGTATGTCGAGCATTGCGGTACGTCGTGCAATTTCTTTGGTTCGTTCCGGCAGGTCACCGCCGGTAATAAGATAGGCATGCATAGATTTTCGTGTTTGTACTATAGTACTTTGGCTTTCCCCTTGCAAAGCCGTTTGTTACCATGAATAATGGATATACCGACGTCTGTTGGTACGTTGTGGTCGTACGGTAATCGCTATGCCTGCCCAAGATATCGTTTCCATTCTTATTGCCGAAAATAAATTATCCGCCGATAAGGGCGATAAAATCCGCACCGAATCGCTTAATTCCGGCATCCCCGTCGAAGACCTGCTGGTGGGAAAATACGGCATATCTCATGATGACTATTCGCGTGCCAAAGCAGAGTCACTGGGCATTCCGTTTGTGACCGTTTCCGGTCGTGCCATTTCTCCCGACGTCATCAATTTTATTCCCGAGCCGGTAGCCAGACGATATACGTTGGTGCCCTTTCAAATCGATCCCGACGAACGTGCCGCGCTTTCGGTTGCGATGGTCGACCCCCTGGACTTTCAGGTAGTCGAGTTTTTGGAAAAGAAATCGGGACATTCGATCCGTCCCTACATGGGACTGAAGGACGATATTCTCTCGGCAATTGATGAACTCTACACCCAAAACCTGGGGGCGGATGTTACCGCGGCACTTGAGGAATCATCCCCCGCGATTAAAACATATGAGGCCGGGCGACTCGGGGAAGTGATTCGCGAGGCTCCGATTGCGCAAATCGTATCGGCGATTCTTGAGCAGGCAATTCGTATCAGAGCATCCGACGTCCATATCGAACCGCAGATTGCGGAAACACGGGTGCGGTATCGGGTTGACGGTATATTGCAGGAGCGACTGGTGCTTCCCCGAAGGCTTCAGGAAGCCGTTATTTCCCGTATCAAAATTCTTGCGGATTTGAAAATCGATGAAAAGCGGGTGCCGCAGGACGGTCGGTTCAATTTTAAAATGGGAGAAAGCGAAGTGGACCTTCGTGTCTCTACCCTGCCTACCGTACACGGCGAAAAGGTCGTCATGCGGTTGCTCAAAAAATCGGGAGGAATTCCCACGCTTAATGAGTTGGGGCTCCGCGGGTTGGCGCTGAAGCACCTTGAGACGGCAATCCGAAGACCGCACGGCGTCATTCTGGTAACCGGTCCTACGGGAAGCGGTAAAACGACCACCCTGTATTCGGTGCTTGCGATATTAAACAATGCAAAAGTAAATATCATGACCCTTGAAGATCCGGTCGAGTATGAGATCGGTGGCGTCAATCAGGTGCAGATTAATCCGGCGGCTGGCTTGACGTTTGCTACCGGTCTTCGCAGTTTCCTTCGTCAGGACCCCAACATTATTCTTGTCGGAGAAATTCGCGATCAGGAAACGGCGGAACTGGCGATTCAGGCTGCCCTTACGGGTCATTTGGTCTTTTCCACGTTACACACCAACAACGCGGCGGGGGCAATTCCGCGGTTGATTGATTTGGGGGCGGAACCCTTCCTTGTTGCTTCAGCGCTTAACGCGGTGGTAGGACAACGTATTGCGCGAAGACTCTGTCCGACCTGTAAGGAAGAATATGTGCCCGAAGAACCGGTGTTGGTGGATTTGCGTCGTGTTGTGGGGACGCTTTGGCCCCAGGATAAACCGATGGTGCTGTATCGCGGGAAAGGAACCGTGGACGGCAAGCAATGTGAAAGTTGCGGCGGTTCGGGCTATCTGGGGCGACTCGGGGTGTTTGAAGTATTTCCGATCACCGATGCCATAAGCAAATTAACGCTTACCCGGGCACCCATGAGTGAGATTGAAAAACAGGCGATTGCCGAGGGAATGATTACTATGAAGCAGGACGGTTATTTGAAGGCGCTTGAAGGAGTGACGACGATCGAAGAAGTGCTTCGCGTCGCCCAAGACTAACGACTATGGACATGCAGCAAATGTTTGCCGAAGCGGCAAGAAAAGAAGCATCCGACATCCATTATATCGTGGGATTTCCTCCCATGCTTCGGGTCAACGGGGTGCTCCTTCCCGTTGAAGGCACGAGTATCCTGACCGATGAGGATGCCAGAAGGCTTTTGTATTCCACCTTCACCGACGACCAAAAAGAAATATTTGAAACAAACAAGGAAATTGACTATTCATTAGCCACGCCGGTCGGCCGGTTTCGGGTGAATGTCTACGTACAGAAAAATACCATTGCGGGAGCATTCCGGTTAATTCCCCAAAAAATTAAAACGATCGACGAATTAGGGCTTCCCAATATCTGCCACCAGTTTGTGAAACTCAGGCAGGGTTTGGTGCTGGTAACGGGTCCGACGGGTCACGGCAAATCCACCACGCTGGCCTCCATGATCAATATGATCAATATGAACAAAGGGACGCATATCATTACGATCGAAGATCCGATCGAGTACGTGTACCCTTTCGCCCAATCGATCGTATCCCAACGGGAAATGCACAGCGATACGCACTCATGGAATGTGGCGCTCAGGAGCGTGCTCCGTGAAGATCCCGATGTTGTCTTAATCGGCGAAATGCGTGATTTTGAGACGATCCAATCGGCGATTACGATTGCGGAAACGGGTCATTTGGTATTTGCGACCCTCCACACCAATTCCGCCGCACAAACGATTGACCGTATTGTTGACGTGTTCCCGGAAAACCAGCAAACGCAAATCCGGTTGCAGCTATCCAACGTACTTGAGGGAGTTTTGTCGCTCCGGCTTGTACCCGCTGTGGCGGGCGGACGCCTCCCCGTATCGGAAATCCTTACGGCAACTCCCGCGGTGCGTACGCTGATCCGCGAAGGAAAGACCCATCAGATCGATAACATTATTCAGACGAGTGCCGAATACGGTATGATGACTCTTGAAACATCCCTTGCAACATTGGTAAAGGCAGGCAGCATTAGTCTTGAGGTTGCCAACTCCTATGCGCTTCGCCCGGAGGAACTGGGAAGATTGTTGCAAAAATAATAAAACGCTATGGCATACTTTTCCTACAAGGCGCGCGATCTCCGCGGCAAATCAGCGACCGGTTTTGTGGAAGCGCCCACAAAAGAGGCGGCAACCCGTCTTCTTCATGACAAACAATTGTTTGTCATAAATCTTACCGAATCACGCAGGCAGGAACAGGGAATCGGCTCCGTAAAGCTGAGAAGAGTGGGGTTTGGTGAAATCGTCAATTTCACCCGCCAGCTTGCCACCATGGTGGTTGCCGGCTTATCCCTCCCTGAGGCGCTTTCAATTCTTCGTGCCCAGACACCCAACCCTGCATTCGTCACGGTATTAAACGAAATCGAACACCAGATCATCAGCGGCGGCAATCTGGGTGACGCGCTTGCCAAATATCCCCAACACTTCTCCGCCATCTATATCGCCCTTGTTCGGGCGGGAGAATCCTCCGGTCAACTCGATCAGGTATTGGCGCGGCTTGCCGACAGCATGGAATCCCAGCGGGATTTCCGCAGTAAGGTATCGGGTGCAATGATTTATCCCGTCATTATCATGGTCGGTATGGGCATCGTGGTGATGATTATGATGACCGTTGTTATCCCGAAGCTGACCGAACTTTATAATGATTTCGGCGTCGACTTGCCGTTTGCAACGCAGCTGTTGATTTCCATATCGCAATTTTTCGTTCACTATTGGTGGCTTATGCTTGCGGCGGGGTTCGGTGGATTCTACGGATTTATGAAATGGAAGGCAACGAAAGTGGGTCAGTTGGTGGTAGACACGATTTTGCTCAGTATTCCCCTCTTCGGAGAATTGCAGAAGAAAATTATTCTCGTTGAATTTACCCGGACGCTATCCATGTTGATAAGCTCCGGTATTCGGCTGCTTGATGCGCTCACCATATTGAAAGACGCGCTGGACAACGTGCTCTTTCGGAACGCGATTGTCGAAATCTCCAAAAAAGTTGAGCGCGGGTTCCCTCTGGGAGATACCTTTGCCCAATATCCGGTATTCCCGCCGATCGTATCGCAAATGATGAAAGTGGGAGAAGAAACCGGAAAACTTGACGACACGCTGCTTAAGTTGTCCAAGTATTTTGCGTCCGAATCGGAAAATCTCGTGAAAGGGCTTACGACTGCGATTGAACCTATCATCATGGTGGTATTGGGAGTCGGTGTCGGATTTATCGTTATCGCGGTTATCACTCCGATTTACAACCTTACCTCTCAATTCAAATAACGGGAATTGCATTAGCCGTGTGAGGCGGATAGTTTTCCATGCCCCTATTGACAAGCCAATTTGAAGCGTGATACACCATATATATATGAGAAATTATTTTGCCCAAAATAAAGGCTTCACGCTTATTGAACTTCTTATCGTTATCGCACTTCTGGGTGCATTGGCAGTTGGACTTTTGGCTACTATTGATCCGTTTGAGCAATTGAAGAAAGGTCGTGATACCTCGCTTCGCAATACGGTATCGGAGTTTTATAACGCAAATCTCCGGTATTACTCTACCAAAGGACAGTTCCCGTGGGGTACCGACGCGACGGCCGGGAGTTCGTATCCTGCGTTTACAAGTTGGATCGCCGAACTTATCACGGTGGGAGAACTCAAAGCCCGATTCCAAGAGTTAGCCGGTACGGGTAACCTTGCCAAGATTTACGTCAACTCGACCAGCGGCGAGCATTTGTCCGCCTGCTTTAAGCCTGAATCAAAGGCATTTCAGGAAGATTTGAACACGATCTATGATTCAAGTGGCGTCACTTCATCTGTCACTTGCAAATCACAAACGACCGGTACGGCCGGATCTGAATGCTACTTCTGTATTCAGTAAACACACGCCTGCCTAAGCGAACGACTGCATGATCGGATCCTGGATTATCGGTGCATCCTCGGTTATTCTTTTTCTCATCTTTCAAGCGACGGGGATATTCGGCGGAGATAGCGGGGATATGGTAACGGCGGCTGTGGTGCGCGGTGTTCCCCATCCGCCCGGCTACCCGCTTTATACGTTCTTGGGGTGGCTAGCTTCTCTGCTTCCCGTTTCGACGCCTTCCTGGCGTGTCACGTTGCTTTCATCGATCCCGCACGCGGTTGCGGTCGCGATACTCTATGCATTTTTACTGCGGCTTACGAAGAAAAATATTGTTGCCGGTATCTTCGGCGTACTGCTTATTGTCGGCAACTATTTATTCTTTCTTTATAGCATCACCGCAGAGGTATTCGCGCTGTTCGACCTGTTTATTATCGGTATCCTCTATCTCCTGTTTTGTTGGCAGGAAACAAAAAACCCCGTTCACCTTCGCATGGCAGCCATGCTCTTCGGCCTTGCCATGGCGCATCACCACCTGATCCTTTTTTTTGTGCCCGCTATTTTTTATTTTCTTTATACGGAACGCAAGGTGCTGGCAAAAAAAATATCGCTTCGATGGCTTGGTATCACGGGCGGTCTTTTATTGGTTGCCGTTATTGTCCCCACCCTTTATATTCCCGTCGCCGCATCATCCGATCCCATTATTAACTGGGATCGCGCAGTCACCTGGGAGGGGTTTGTGCGACTCATTACGCGGGCGGATTACGGTACCTTTGTTTCCGGCGGCTCCATCGGTCATACGCTGAAAGAACGATGGATTGCCGTGATCGCTTATAGCAATTTTCTTCGCATCGACTGGACGGCTATCGGGATTATCCTCTCGCTACTCGGACTTGCCTCATGGTATAAGACCCGCAGGACGTGGTGGGCTACCTGGATGATCGCGTTTCTTTCCATAGGACCGCTGTTTTTCTTTTATGCGAGTTTTCCGCTTGCAAGCCGTTTTACGCTGGGTACGTATGAACGTTTTTTACTGCCCAGTTATCTTCTCCTTGCCCTTGCGGCAGGGAGCGGATTTTCCTGGCTGATAACAAGCGTTGCGCGAATGGCAAAAAAACGCTTTTCTGTGCCTCTTGCTCGCGGTATCGTGGGGGTGTTATCCCTTATCCTTCTGTGTTACCCGCTCTCGTTTATGGGAATGTCGCTATGGCGATTTTGGGGAATCTCCGCCGATAAAACAGCCGATCAGTTAGGGATCGATATCCTTTCCCAAACGGCTCCCGGTGCGGTGCTTTTGCTGAGCCAGGATACCGCACTCTTTACGACGCAATATGTTCGTTACGGCTTGGGCATTCGACCGGATACCGCGGTCATTCATGCCTCAAGACTTCCCGCTTCTGATTATCAGCTCGTGCTCAAAAAACACTTTCCGACGCTGGTATTTCCCGCTGCGGATCCCGTTGACGTAACCGCATCGTTTATTAAGGAAAATGTGAAGGAAAACCGGCGCGTGTATAGCAACACTAACTTGCCGATCGGGGAGGGGTGGTATTGGGTACCGAGGGGACTTATTTATGAAGCGTTGCCCTATGAAAGACTCCCTGATGCGAGATCAATGTACAATGATGCGGCGAAGCTCACCGCCGCGATGCATGATCCGCTATCGGGTATTCTCTCCCGGTATCCCCATCTCATGCTTTCCGACGTACTGGATGTCTATGCGACCGGCAGGATTGCATTGGGAAAAACACTTCTTCGGGCGGAGCTTTGGGAAGAAGCACGAAAGGAATTTGAAGCCGCCGTTTCTCTGGGAGGCGATACGAGTCTTACCGAAGCGCTGGAAATGGTCGGTCTCACCCATTTATATTTTAAGGAATGCGACAAGGCCATCGCCGCGTTTTCCGAGGCAAAGATGCGGTCATTTGTGGTAAGTCCCGTGCATCTTAAAATGGAATCTATCGCCTACGGCGAGTGTAAGGGCGATGAAGCGCGTGCGCGGGAGATTTTTTCCGAATATGAGAAACAGAAACGGGAAGCCGAACAGCCATTAGAGACACTGTAAGAAGAAAAAACACCCCGGAAACGATTCCCCCGATAACAATACTGTCCGGTTGGTAGCGAAAGAGTACCGTGTGAGTGCCGGCGGGAACAATGATTGCCCGCTGGGAGAGATTGGCGGGAACGATGGGCGTTTCGGTGCCGTCAATAAATGCTTTCCATCCCGGGTAGTACGTATCGGCGAGGACCAATAGGGCGTTTTCTTCGGAAGTGACTCGGAGGCGGATTGCGGTATCGCGTATTTCCTGCCACTCCACGGAGCCGGCACGTTGATACGCCGCCGTTTTATTGTCTGCAAATGCGGCAAGTGAAGGGAATTTTTCAAACGAATGCGCTTCGAGAAGCACAGTGGTACCGGGGATAAAAGTTTCACCGGTCATCAGTGATACCGCCTCAACAAGCGTCGTCGCGCGGAGTGCGTGTCGCACGAGATAAGCGCGAGGGAGCATGTCGTTGTTGACGTAATGGGTAAGTGTTCTATCACCGTGGCGATACGTTTGTTTTTCCTGCAACATCGGGGCGTCAAGCGGGAGGAATGAAAGAATATTGCCGATATGGAACGTACTCATAACATTTGTCGCGGATACCGTGGCAATAGGGGGGCTTACAAGAATTTCATCACTAATCATGCCTTGGGTTATTGACGGGCGTTTCAGGAAGCGCCCCGCGTACACTTCCGCCTGCGGCACGCGCCAGAGCATATTGCTGTCGGGTGACATGCCCTGACGTAAAAACGCGTACACTTCCGGATTTTGCCATCCGTTTCGTATCATTTCTTCGTTGTGTACTTTCCCTTCGCCGAGGGTAAGCGTTCTTCCGGGGATCAGTTGCCGCGCGGTTACCGGTTGTTTGAGAACTTCGGAAGCGGGAGCATATCGGTGATAGGACCACCAGGTACCGACAAGCTGCATCGTGTGCGCGACTAAGAGAAAATATATAAGGATACGGATGCTGTTTTTAAATCCCGGTCGCTGCCGTATCACATCAAGCGATATTGCGGCAATCACGACAATCGCTAGGATAACCAACCAAAGAAACCTCGATGCGACGCGAAAAAGCGTCATCGGCCACACGCTATAAATCACATAGGTCGGCGCATACTTTCCCGCCGCCAAAAATAATGCCCCGATAAGTAGCGCATACCAAAAAAGCAGTGTGCGATGCTTTTTCAATAGGAACGCACCCCCGAGAAGCAGGAGGAGCGGCAGTGTACCGATGTAGGCGGTGTTTTCCCAAAAAATACTGCCGTCAAACTGATAAAAGGGAGGATAGCTTCCGTTCTCGGGACTTCCGAAGAAAAACGGATCGATAAAGCTCATCAGGTGCTTAATCGGCATGGAGTATGCGGTTGCAACACGGGGGGAAAATCCCGAAGGGTCGGTGCTCGCGGTAAGAAACTCGTAGGAGGGATACAGTTGTATGGCTCCCATGCCGATTCCCAGGAGTACGGCCATTGCCCAGGCACCAAGGGACGTAAAATTTCTCTTGGGAAGCAAGGTGATGAGCATGAGGCTGCCGGTAAAAAGCAACGTAAGAAAGGTCGCCTGGGGAAATCCGGCAAATATCTGTTGTGCTACCGCAAACGCGACTCCACCAAACGGAACCGGGCGCTGGTTTTTTACGGCATACACGCTTAAATACGCAATCAGGGGAAGCATGCTCATCCCCTGCAGGAGCGTAATGTGCGTGAGTTGGGTCACCGTTAACGCGGAAAATGTCAGTGTTATCGCCGCCATCCAGCTCGCCGTGATCGATCGACCCAATATACGAATCAGGGCATAGGTGCCGATGCCGATAAAGAGAACCGCCGTAACCAAAGCAAGATTATACGCGATTACCGGAGAAAAAAATAAAAAGTAAAGAATATTCGGAAGGAATAACGCTCCCGTTTGCCCCTCGGCGTAGAGCGGAAATCCCCCGCCTATGTCATCCCGCCACAACGGAAGGCTCAATTTCGACAGCGATTCGGAAAGTGCAAATTTCGTCGGGAAACTGAAATGCCACGCGTCGCTTCTGCCGTAATCGGGAGTGACCAGCATCTGCGGTACCGGGAAAAAAATTCGGGCAAAAAAAACGAGAACGACAAGCACCAGCACCGTAACCGCAATAAGATCCGCCCGAGACCTTTTCATCGTGCGTGTAGTGTACTTACTTTCGCCGTTTGTCGCAACGCCCATTGAATGTTTGGTACTATTTGCGGATACTTAACATATGCTCGAAGGAATCGTGTTTGTTTTTGGTCTCGTCATCGGCTCGTTCTTAAATGTGGTCATCGACAGACTTCCCCGTGAAGAAAATATCGTATGGGAACGTTCCCGATGCGACCATTGCAAAAAACAGCTCCGCTGGTTTGAGCTTATTCCCGTGGTTTCCTATCTGTTACTTGGGGGGAGATGCCTCCGGTGTAAGAAGCGCCTTTCTCTTCAGTATCCTTTGGTTGAGCTGGTAAGTGGCATGGGGTTTGTCGCACTTTTTCTTGGCTCCCAACCCTCGATACCGCTCGCGTTACCGATAATCGTCTTTTGCCTGTTACTGGCGTTTTTTGTCATAGACCTTAAACATCAGATATTGCCGGATCAAATTATGATCCTGCTTTTTATGGTCACCGCCGTCATGGGGTATTTTGTGTCGCCCGAACAGCGGATAACCCACTTTTTATCAGGGATGGGCGCAGGTGCTTTTTTTCTTCTGTTATGGCTTGTCACCAAAGGACGCGGCATCGGTTTCGGCGATGTGAAGTTAGCCTTCATTCTCGGATTTCTTTTGGGATATCCGTCAATCATCATTAGCCTCTATATCGCTTTCTTGACCGGGGCTATAGCGGGTGTCATACTGATATTGAGTCGTAAGGCAAGAATGAAAACACGGATTGCGTTCGGACCCTTTCTCATTTCGGGCGCATTTGCTACATGGTTGTGGGGAGAAACGTTATGGTCGATGTGGCAATCATTACTCGTATGAACTATTTTGACGCGGGGAGTAAGCGACGGCAGATCGGAGGTTTCTCGTTGGTGGAACTCCTTGTTTCGGTCTCCATTATCGCCATTCTTATTGCCATCGGCATCGCTTCTTACGCGACGATCAATAAGCAATCGAGGGATGCCAAGCGCAAAAGCGATCTCGAACAGATCCGGGCGGCGCTCGAAATGTATCGTGCGGACAACGGGTATTACCCGTCTGCCGGGAGCGGCAGTTGGGTTGCGGCATCAAGCACCACCGATACGTTAATAGGACTTACTCCGGCCCTTGTATCAACCTATATTCCCGTTATACCGACGGATCCCAAAGCATCGCAGAGTTATATGTACATCGCAAGAAATGCGGTTGCGGGAGTCTACTATGCGTATTGTTTGAGCGCTGCGTTGGAGTCGGAAAACCCTACGGACACCTGCACCACCTCGTTACCGACGGGGCATAATTACGGCTTGAAAAATCCATGAGGAAGCAAGGATTTACCCTCGTTGAATTGCTGATTGTCGTTACCATATTAGTAACACTCCTGGGCGTCGGGCTGGCGAGCTTTAATTCCTTCAACCGTCGGGAACGGCTTAAGCAGGCGGCGCTTACCTTAAAATCGAACCTCCGTTTCGCCCAGACGAAATCCATCTCCGTTGAAAAGCCGGACAGCGGATGCACCGAATTTGTGGGAATGACCGTCCGTTTTACCGCGACAACCTATGCGGTTTCCCACACGTGTACCCCTGAGGGGGATGTCGGAGATGCGGAAACGGTAACCCTTAGCGGTGCAACCTTCTCCCCTATTCCGTCGGCCTTTACCTTTGTATCCCGTTCGAATTCCTTAAGCCCTGCGGCCACACAGACAATTACGCTTATGAACGGTTCTGAATCGTATGTGTTGACGGTGGCTGCAAACGGAAGCGTCAGTGACGGAGGGTTTCAATGACACGCGCACGACGAGGTGAACAGGGACAGACGCTCCTTGAGATCGTCGTCGCCGTCGGTGTTATAGCCCTTGTCTTGACCGCCCTGGTTACTGCCGTAACCGCCTCGCTCCGTTTTAGCCAGGCGGGTAGATATCGGAGTCAGGCGGTGAAATACGCCCAAGAAGGTATTGAACTGACGAGAAAGCTTCGCGATACCCAGCCCTGGACGGAATTTGCGGTATATAGCGGTGCCGGAACCGCCGACTGGTGTCTCAGTGAATCGGGCACATGGACGGCAAGTGACGGCTCCGGTTGTGCCATTACACCGACAAGCAACTTCTGGCGCACGATCACCTTAACGCTCAACGGCAGTGTTATGGAGGTGACCAGTACCGTTTCCTGGGGAGAAAGAACCCAATCCTCCACCGTAACACTGCGCACGTATTTAAGTGATTGGCGTCAGTAGTCCTATGAAACAAAAAAACCATACCGTTTTTTGGCATGCATCCTCCGGCTTTACCCTGCTTGAGCTTGTGGTGTCGATTGCCATCGTCGCGGTAATTTCGGTGGTATTAAGCCAGGTGTTTTTGGTTACCCTTCGGACAAACAGCAAAACGGAAATTGCCAAGGATATGAAGCAAAACGGGGATTTGGCACTCGAATCTATGGTGCGGATGATTCAGAAAGCAAAAAGCGTTTCCTCAACATGTGCGGCGTCGGGAACCGTTGCACAATCGGTAACGATTATAAACCCCGATGACGGACAGACAACCTATGAGTGTGTGCTGGACGGTGAGACAACGCGTCTTGCGTCAACGAGCGCGCAGGGAACGGAGTATCTTACGGCAAATAATGTGACCATGGGAGGGACTTCATGCGCTGAAAGTACGCTTTCCCTTACCTGCTTTGGCGGTGCCGGCGTGCCGGCAAGTGTGACGATCGCATTTGAACTTTCGCAAACCGGACTTTCCGCTCAATCATTTGAACAATCCAGTGAGGCATTCCAGACGACGGCGACGATGCGAAACAGCGGTGAGTGACCGGTCTATTGTCAACGCCGCAAAAATATATAACAATAGATGTATGAGGCTATTCCGTGGCGATGCATCGTTATTGCAGAGAGGACAAATTCTTCTTATCACGCTTCTGGTTCTGACGGTCGCAACGACCATCGCACTGTCTCTCATCGGGCGCGCAACGATAGATCTTTCCATGAGCAATCAGCTCGAAGAATCTACCCGTGCGTTTGACGCGGCGGAAGCCGGCATTGAACAGGCACTCCGAACGGGCACCGGAACGGGGGGATCACCCGTGACGCTCGCTTCAGGAGTCACCTATGATGTGACGGTCAATACGGTCGGCGGGGCTGCGGGCGTTTTTCTGATGGCACATAAGACGCTCGAAAATACCACCGAAACACTGTGGCTTGTTGAACACGATGATGCGGGTCTTGTTGACGAAACAGCGTTTTATACCGCAAATACGATCGAATTGTGCTGGAATCGGCCGGAGCAATTAACGGATGCCGCGGCGTTAGGAGTGACCGTGCTTTATCGGGAAAGTACCGACGGCAGTTATCAGGTGGCACGGGTTGCCGTAGATCCCGATGCGGCGACAAGAGGCAATAACTTTGATGATACGGGGATTACGACGAACGGTTGCGGGATCGGGTATTACGGAAAGGACATCGATTTTGCCGCATTAGGGATAAACCCCGCGCTTGATACTCTGTTGGCACTTCGCATCAAACCGTATTACGCAGACGCGACGATTGCCGTCGACGGCGGCATCAATCAAATTCCCAAACAAGGGAATCAGATAGAGTCGGTCGGTTCCACCGGAACGGGTGTCAGCCGTAAAGTCGTCGTGTATCAGCAGTACCGTGCACCGCTTTCGATTTTTGATTCGGTTATCTATAGTGAATCCGCCTTTGGACATTAGTCGTGCGATAGGCGTTGACTGCCCGTATGAAAACATTGTTAGGATTAGATATCGGTTCGCATAGTATTAAGCTTATTGAGATAGGCTATTCGGGAGGACCGCAACTTTTGGCTGCGGGAAGTATTCCCACTCCCCCCAAGGCGCTCCAATCCTCGATCGAAGCGGATCACCAAGCGGTTGCCATGGCGATACGACAACTGATGAAGGAAACCGGGGCGAAGTCAAATTCGGTCGTCATAGCCCTTCCGGAATCACAGGTATTCACGCGTGTCATCGAAGTGCCTGCGCTTTCGCAGCGGGAGCTGGCATCCGCAATAAGTTGGGAAGCAGAGCAGTACATCCCGCTGCCGCTTGATCAGGTAAATCTGGATTACTCGATTCTTCGTGATGCGAAAGAAACAGGCACCGATAAAATGGATGTTTTGCTTGTCGCGTGCCCCAAAACGCTTCTGGACAAATATCTTTCTATCATAGAAATGGCGGAATTAATACCGGTAGCGGCTGAAACGGAAATTATTGCAACGGCACGGGCGCTCTCCCGGTCGGTGGCAAATGTGAAAAACGCCTCGCTTCTGGTTTCTCTGGGTGCGCAAACCACTGATCTGGCCATTCTGCGAAACGGCGTGTTGGCATTCACGCGATCAATTTCAGCAGGCGGCGAAGCACTGTCCCGGGCGCTTGTATCAGGCTTGGATTTCAATGCAAATCAGGCGGAGGAGTTTAAGCGTACCTACGGTCTTGAGAAGGATAAACTGCAGGGAAAGATCGTCACCGCGGTAAAACCGATTATGGATACGATCATCGGAGAGATGAAGCGTGCGCTGGCATTTTACACGGAAAGACATAAAGATGAACGGGTTGAGGTAACGCTTTTATCGGGAGGCACGGCAAAACTTCCGGGTATGGTTGTGTATATCGCCCAGAGCGTCGGTATCGAAGCCCAACTTGCCAATCCTTGGGTAGGAATTAAGCGAGATCCCCGATTTGCCGTTCTCGACAAGGAAGGTCCCACATTTGCCGTAGCGGTTGGGTTGGCGCTACGAGACGCGTGAGGAGAGCGGTATGAGTAATGCGCAAATAAACCTCATCAAGCGAGACGTACGTTCGATGGGAGAATTATCCCGTGTCGAAGAATTGCTCCGGGTGGCAGCCGTGTGGTCACTTGCCGGTCTTTTTGTGACGGGGCTTATTATCGGAGGTTTGTTTCTTTTTCTGCGAAACCGCACACAGCAGGCGGAACAGACAAAAGTGCGCATTGTACGGGAAATTAATACGCACAGCGCCAAGGAAGGTCTGCTTCTTTCACTGAAGGATCGTATAAGTATCGCGGGCAAAGCGCTTGATGCAGCCAAACCGTGGGGAAAAATGTTTGCTATTTTGGAACAGATATCAAACACCGGTACGTTTAGCTCGATATCGATCGATGAAACGGGGAGGGTAAATACGGCGCTGGAACTTGTTTCGATCGATGATGCCGTTTCGGTGATCGGTAATCTTATGGTGCTTTCATCCGAAAAAGCGCTTCGTACCCCGCAGATGCTTTCGTTTGCGCTGAAAGATGACGGGATCGTGCAACTGACAATATCGTTTTTTCCGATATTCTAACTATGCAAATTGATAAACTCTTTCGAAAGTATCAAAACAGTATTGTCTCGGGAGCGTTGCTGTTGTTTTGTGTGTGTGCCGCCATATTTGCGGTTATCCCCTCGATCGGCAAGGTGCAGCAGCTTACCGCTGACCTTCGGGTAATGACGGAAGAATCGTCGGCGCTGAAGAAAAAACTGGATACGTTAACGTCTCTTGATGAGGCAACCCTTCGCACAAACCTTACCGATGTGCTTTCCGCGGTTCCCGCCGAACGGT
>CAYUZE010000006.1:0-47045 GCA_964449585.1 uncultured Gammaproteobacteria bacterium
TTGAGTCTTCCCGATGTGTATACGCCGCCCACGTATTACATCATCAACTGGGTATTTTATAGCATCACCCATAGCGTTGTGGGTCTGGTGTATCTTTATGCGGGTATGAATCTTAGTGCCATGGCGGTGCTCGTTCGGCTTGCCTACGAGATGAACGGCCGCCGCATGGCTATCCTTACGGGAATCGTGTTCGGCGTATCAAACGTCATGGTCGATCACAGCAGAGGATTTTGGCAACCGTATTCCGTACAGTTTTTTCTGGCGGTTTCAATGCTGTTCGTATGGCGGGCAACACGGCATCACACTACTCGATCGTTATGGGCAGGAGTGTTTTTTTATGTCATTGCGGTTTCGGTATATCCGTCTCCCGTTCTCCTTTTGCCGTTTATTACCTGGCACATCTTCCGGTGGTATAGACAAAATAGACACTTACCGATCATACAGTCACTTGCGGCGACGGCAGGGACACTCGCCGTGCCGTTTTTGTTCGTATTTTCATCGCAATTGTATTTCGAATATACGCGCGGATTCCCCACGCTCCTGCATTTCACTGCTTCCCGTGACGGCACGTACCTGCTCTCACCGGTTATCAGTGTCATCCAAAATCTGACGAAATTTATTACGCTGTTTTTTGCCACCGATCGTCTGCCGTATTTCCTTATGGTCACGGCGACACTCTGCATCGCGGGATTCGTGTTCATCATGGGGTGGAACCGGTCCAAACAACCCGTCTCTCCGATCTCTTCAGTTTTTCCCCTATGGGTTTTGCTGCTCGGATGGTGCGGTTTTCTGTTTTATCCGTTTGAGGTACATTACCATCGCGCATGGGCATTTCTTCCGTTCGCGTTTCTCGCGTTTTCCGATCTGATCGACAACGCCCTGTCAAAAAAGGGAGTGATCCGTGCGATCGGATTGTTGGTATTGGGAATATATATCATCGCGAATCTGCGCGGCAGTTGGCATTATTGGACGGGGAAACGCACCAACGAGATTGTCCTGACAAAACGTGTCGCTTCTTTTATTGATCGGGATATGCAAAAACGGCAAGTCGCCGACGCCGATGCGGATTTTTTCTCCAAAGTGCCGAACGATCCGGGAAACGGCGACTACGGGATTTATCGTATTCTTTTTTGGCTGCTCCGCGACGCCAAACGCTCCTATCCGCTTAACGCGACCTCCATACATATGCCCCATGATTATTCGAAACCCACGCTTAAACCGTATATGTATATTATCTGTCAGGGATTCGATTCCGACGAAAGCGTTCGGGATCATTGTATCGAAGCGGTGATCATGCAGTCACCGTATAAAGAACTCTTGCTGCAACGATTCCAACATATTACCGTCGCGGTGCTTACGGCTTCTTCCGCTTCGGCGACTCCTTCGCACCTTCCCGAATGACGGATACCACCGTTTTAATCTGGGTTTCGGTGAGGGTGCTTGCGGAGGGAAGGTATAACCCGTCCCGACAAAGTATTTCCGAAACGGGAAAAGATTCGTTTTGGTACGCGGCATAATAGGGCGGTTGAAAATGTATCGGCACAAAAAACGTCCTGGTTTCTATCCCCTTCTTTGCCAACACGGCACGCAGGGCATCCCGATCCATCCCGTACCGTTTTTTATCGACGAGAATGCAATACATCCAATAGACGTTCGTGTATCCGCGGGGCTCTACCGGCACCGTTATGCCGGGAATATCGCGAAGCAATTTGCTGTAAAGGGCGCCGTTGTTTCGCCGCTTCTTCACTAATTCCGCGATACGCTCCGTTTGTCCGAGTCCTACCGCGGCGGCCAAATTCGTCATTTCATAGCTGTATCCCACATATTGATGCCAGAAATGGTGCGAAGGCGTGAACGCATGACCTCTGAGCAGGCGGATCACCTCGGCAAGCTTTTTATTATTTGTCGTAATAATCCCACCCTCCCCCGTCGCGATGATTTTGTTGGCAAAAAGGGAAAATGCGGCGATATCACCGAGTGAACCGACTGCTCTCCCCTTGTACTTCGCCCCGTGTGCTTCTGAAGCGTCCTCAATGACCCACAGACCGTGTTTCTTCGCCAGTTTATTCACGGGATCCATATCGACGGGCAAACCGTAGATATGAACCGGCATAATGGCGCGGGTTTTTTTCGTAATCTTTTTTTCGATAGCCGCGATTGCCATGTTCCATGTTATCGGATCGGCATCTACCAACACGGGGGTGGCACCGCAGTACCTGACCGCGTTAACACAGGCTATCATCGTAAACGTCGGAAGGATCACCTCATCCCCGGGGCCTATGCCGCAGGCAACTAGTGCCAAATGCAACGCGGACGTACCGCTATTGACGGTAATGGCATATTTGGTATGGGAAACCCGTTTCGCATATTCCTTTTCAAACCGCTCCACAAACGGCCCGCTTCCCGATATCCAGGAAGTGCGCATCGCTTCGGCAACATACCGGTTTTCCTTATCCGTCAAATCAGGTTCGCAAACGGGAATGGTAGCCTGTCGCATGATGACCGGCTCAAACTTCGGAAGGTACTTACGGACGCGCGTCATTCCCTTCGGGGGAACGCGGTGTGGTAACAGCATTTTTTTCATGGAGCGAGTGATTCGTTAACTGGAGGGCAGTCCGCATGTACGTACCAAGCATTATAAGGAACCGCGACTTGCTTTGTCCATAGCGCCGATTACCGTAGAAAACCGGCACTTCCGTAATCCTGAGGCCGTACTTTTTTGCATACCACACGAGGCGCATATGATATTCTCCGTATCCCCGGTAAATCGCCGTCAGCGGTAACTTTCTGAGCATATCGGCACGAATTGCATAAAAGCCGCTGGTGGCATCGGATACGGGAAAACCGATACAGGATAGCCAACGGTTAAAACCGTAGCTTGCCCAATATCGGAACACGGCACTCATGCCCCCTCCCGGCAAAAAACGTGAACCCACCGTCATGTCCGCCGTTGCCAACCGTGACAGGAGCATCGGCAGGAAACGGGGATCATGATTGCCGTCGGCATCCATACCCACAATAACCGTTCCCTTAGCCTCGGTAATTCCCCGAAGTATCGCCGTCGCCAAACCCCGTTCATTTTTCCGCACGATCACCTTCACCGGAGGGAGTCCCGCTTTTTTGAGTGCCAGTGCCGTACCGTCGGAACTGTCGTCATCGACGACAATTATTTCCGTGTTTCCGCGGTGCATGCGTTTCATCGCGCTCCGAATTGCCGGAATAAGTCGCAGGAGATTTCCCCGTTCGTTATACGACGGAAGAATAATGGAAACGGTAGACACGTTGTTCATCATGCTGCGTAGACAATCGCCGTGCCCCGTACGGTTTTTTGCCGTGATCTTTCTCTGTTGCCGTAGGGGGCCACCTGTCTCGATCTATCCATGAAACACCTCCCTCCGCTGCCCGAATTTCCCCCTACTGCTTTTGCACTATTCCCAACCCGGACTCGCGTGGGAACGGAAAGCTGATTTTTTGTTTTACCGGAATCCTCTTCCATACGGCATGTACACCGAATAACCCCTCTTCCAGCTTTCCCCGGGCGGACACATCATGAAATACCATAAACCCGAAGCGCTCAAGCCGCGGCCAAAACAGCCGGTAATCCGATAGTGCGCCCTCATATGAATGATCTCCGTCAATATAAATATAGCCGTACTTTCTGCGGGGAAATTTCTCCGCAAATTCCCGGCTTGTCATGGGATAGTGCGTAATCCGTGCACCCACGCCTAATTTTGCAAAATGCTTCCGGGCAACGCCGTCCTTCCAAAACCCCACCCCTCCCCAACTCTTCCCGGGATGCGAATCCCGATCAAACCCGGGATCGACAAAATCCACATGACCGCAAGTATTGTCGCGTGCCGCAAGGGCAAGGATACCGGGAACAAATCCCTTTCGTGAGCCGATACATAAAATTCGTGCGGGACGGGTGTTGCGAACGAACGCATAATGAATGAGTCCATAGCCGGTAAAACCGCTCACCGCATCCGTATTTTGCCCCGTATCTCCGCTATACCGACGCACAAGCCGTCGGCCGAAAGCGGATCGAAGCAACGTGGGCTTCTCCCCTACATCATGGAACAGTCCCCGAAGGGTCAACAGGAGCGCTTCATAGAGTGATTTCACCCGTTCGCAAAGGGCGTGTTTCATACCCCGGTATCGTACATGAATTGCCCAATACGCTGCAACGGATCCCCAACCGTCACGCGTTTTTGACGGTTCTTCGCACTTGTTGCGGTACGGCATCTCTCGGGCACGGAAGCGGCAGAAGTATGTTGTTACCGCCTTCCTTTTTGCGTAACCGCCGCGAGAATATCATCCGTAAATTCCGATACGACGCGGCGGGTAAGATGCGGAAGGAAAAAAACTTTATACAATGACGGCGGCGTATTCGGCACGCGATACGAAGCTGTTCGTCCGGCATAGAGCCAATACTTCCGTTCCACCCACCGGGGCAATTTTCCGTTCGGAAGCTTCGGGAACAGCATGCCCATCGTGACACTGTCGGCATCGGTGATGATCCGTATCGCATCCCCAGCCGTTGCCAGGCGACTCATACACAGGAGCTTATTTGCCGTCTGCCGGGAAACGATATCGCGCATTCCCTGCATGCCGAGCGCGTGCATCCCCGACCAGACTGCCGCCGCGGGAATACCGGAACGCGAACCGGAAACGGTCGTATCCAGCTGCGGCAAATAATCAACGGGCGATGTGATAAACCGTTTGAATTTTTTGCGGTACAGCACTAAACCCGCGGGATACGGCGCCATCCCGAACTTGTGGAAATCAACGACCACCGCGCCAATGTCGGTATTGGCAAACGGAGTAAATACACGGTCACGAAACGGCACCACTAATCCGTTGAGTGCCGCGTCAATCCAAAAATAAAATGTCGCTCCCGGCAGTGCCTCTCGGAGTTTTTTTGCTTCGTTGGTGATACCGTCACACTCATCCACGGTGCCCGTGGCACTGTACCCTACGGTAAGACACACCACAAATCCCCGGTACCCGCGCTTATACAACCCGGTAACTCGACGACAAAAATCTTTTGCATCCATGCCCCACGTATCCGCGCGCAATGCAACCGTAAAGGTATCCGTTGCCCCGATTGCCCCTGCTTTTTTCACCGAGTAATGCGTGAGCGGAGTGAGCAACAGACAATGTTTGCCGTATGACACGACGGATGATTGCCCAAGCCAAAAAGCAAAAAGATTCCCTTCCGTCCCGCCTGAGGTGACGTACCCGGTAACATCGCGCGGGGCACGGTATAAATCCGCCATTTTCCGGACAACCTCATGTTCCATGGCCATGGTGTCACTCAGCGTTTCATGCGGCGCGTCATACGAACCCAGGTGACCGGGATTTTTGTTGATAAGCGCCCGATAGGCGCGAACGGAGGACGGGTGCGGCAACGTGTACAGTGAACCCATGTTATAGGCAAACGGCCGTTCGGCAAGATCCCACTCCGCCCGGGCAATACGTGCACGGATAGCAATATCGGACATCGGCGCTTCGGGAAACCTTCGCGAATCATACCCCGTCGGCTGCGAGAGCCGCCGGAGTATGCGTCGTGCCATTGTTTTTATACCGGTTCTCATGATCATTCCGTTCTTTCGCTACGATCCGTCATGGTGTCTGCGGTGCGAGTGTTTTGTCCGTGCCGTCGTCCCCTTTCGCGCTACCACCAACAGCGATGATCCCCACGGATAGGTTATTTTTCCTATGCCGGGCACTTCACTGCGGGTAATAAGGGTAAGCAACCTGTTTACCGCCGGATGTACCGGTCGCACATCGGAGCCTGCGGGAACAACGGGAGGCATAAACCGATCAATCAGTCTTTTTAGTGCAAACAGCGGCAGTAACAAAAAAAATGTGTAGGTTGCATATACCGGAACAAAACCCGCCTGCGAAATGCTGCGCAGCAGACCTTCGCGCGTGTATCGCTCTCTCCCTGCGACCGCCCGATCATGCGGACCGCGAAGCAACGGCAAGGCACAGTCGGTGACACAGAGCAATCCCCCCGGTTTTACAATTCGAAATGCTTCCGAAAGTGCTTTTTGTTCGTTAATTCCCCGGTGGTAGAGCACGTCAAAAAAACAAACGATATCCATGCTGTTTTCCCGAAGGCCGGTGCGGGCAGCATCCCCGCTTCTTAGCGTAATGCCGCGTTTTTTGGCGTATTTTCTGCCTTCGGGACTCGGTTCTATTCCGACGGGAGTCCCGTATGTCTCAAGAAAACGGATCATCCCTCCGGTGCCTGCCCCGATATCGGCAATATACCGCGGTTTTTTCGTGTCACCCAAACCGTGTATTCCAAGACGGGAAAACAGCTGCCGGACAAAGTGTCGACGGGAAACAAACCACCAATGCGTATCCTCCACCCGATACATTGCCTCGTACTCAGGTTTTTCCATGCGTTATGCGCCCTGCGGCTGCACCTCCGAAGATAAAACAGTACAGAAGTATTCCCGTCACATAACTTTTCAACATAAACCGCAATCCTCTTTCGTGATACACGAACGCCAAAAACTTCGCCACCAATACGGTATGGAGAAGAAAGACGGCGATAAACAGCGAGAGGAACACCTCCGCAACCGTTGTAAGCGAACCCCAGGTGGCGATAAGCGCCACACTGCTTACCGCTGCCAATATGACGACACCAACGCCGCTTATCGTCGTTACGGCCTCCTGAAGTGTGGTGGCGACGGGATCGAATTTTTTTCGGCGTGCGTACAGTTTTGTCCAATAGTAGGCGCGAAGAAAGTACTTTTTGGCAATAGGCCAAAATTCTTCAAATTCATGGCGTACCCGTACCTGCGGGGCAAAAATAATCGCATACCGCCGTGCTATCCGGTAGGTTAACTCTATGTCTTCAACGAGCGGGGCGGGATACTCTTCGTTAAATCCTCCAAGCCGCATAAACACCGCACGCTTAATGGCGGCGATTCGGGTGGAAAACAGGAAATAGTAGCCGCTTTTATCCCGTTCGTTAATCCAATAACTCCAATCCCGGAGTGCTTTGAAATTAGGAAAAAACGTTGTGGACCGCTGCTCTTTAACCCATACACCGGTGAGTGCAACCACATCCGGATCGTCAGTAAACACCCGGTAGATTTCGTACAGCGTATCCGGAAATACTTCGACATCGCCGTCCAAAAATACGACAAATATTCCTTTTGCGGCTGCCACTCCCCTGTTTCTAGCCACCGCCGGACCTTTATTATGCGGAATACGGACAATTCGTAATTTTTTCTTAAAATGCTCCTGAACCGGCAGTTGTCGTATGCTGAGCGGTTCTGTTGACCCGTCGTCAACCACAATTATCTCAAACGGCGGCGCTTTACGACTTTTTTGGATCGTCGCGATGAGCTTCGTTAATTTAGGCAGTGCATTGTGGTACGGAATGATTACCGATAGATATGGCTTCATGAATACCCTTCCGTCAGAGTGTTTTTAACACCTTTTGGGCAGATGTTATCACTTGTTCTATTTCACGCGACTTCATGCCGGCGTATATCGGCATGCGCACCAGCGTCGTTGCCGTATCCTCCGTGACGGGCAACTGTCGCTTGTTTCCCCCGAGGCGCACTCCCATGGGAGAAGTATGCAATGGCACGTAATGGGAAGAAGCTTCAACGTTGCGTTTTCGCATTCCCTGTATAAAACGCTCCCGTACTGATGCGTTCATAAACTTTAGCGCATAGATGTGATTGTTCGGTACGGTCATCCCGGCAGGAACCACGGGCAACTGCACGCGATCGACAAACGAAGCGAAATGCTTAGTATATTCTGATGCAATGTGACTTCTATTTTTATTTATTACATCTATTTGATCTAGTTGTATATTCACAAGTGCCGCCAATATATCAGAAAGCATAAAACTGCTTCCCTCGCCTACCCAGCTGTATGCCGACACTTTCCCTGCAAGAAATGCCATCCGATCGGTACCGATCGATCGGAATATTTCCATTGCATCAGCAAGCGGTTGGTTATTGGTAAGAATTGCTCCGCCTTCACCCGCGGCAACATTTTTCGTCCCGTGGAACGACAATGCTCCCGCCGAGCCGTAGGTTCCCAGGGCTTTTCCTTTGTACTCAGCCCCGATGCAGTGCGCGGCATCTTCAATAAGCCATACCTTATGCTTCTTTGCGAGCCGCAACAACGAATCGAAATGCGGCCCTGCCACCCCCGCATAATGCACCGTGATAATTCCGACCGTGCGTTTTGTGATGACTTTCGCCACGTCCTCAGGATCCAGACTGAAGTGAACGGGGTCGATATCGGCAAATACCGGCGTCGCTCCGCGTATCATCACCGCCGTAGCCGTAGAAGCAAGGGTAAAGCTTGGTACGATCACTTCGTCACCTTTTTTTGCTCCCAGACAGGCGACGGCAGCTTCCATTGCGTGCGTACAGGACGTGACGGGTATGGCATATTTCGCACCCGTAATGCCGGTTAACTTCTGCCGCATGCGCTGCGTCTCCGGTCCGTCTGCAGTGCCGACGCCGCTACGCATCGCCCGAATAACTGCTTTTTCTGCTTTTTTTCCCCAATATGGTCGGTGAAGCGGTATGTGCATAAATCTACAGGAGATCATAACGACTGCGGGTACATTTGACAAGAAAGAGGTGTGTTTATACGATGAATCACGATATGGCAGTCCGAGAAACCGATCCGGCGCAGCGATACACGGCACCGCAACGGAACATGGGAACGTGTAAGGAATGCCATGCAAGAAAAATCATGGGCAACGTATGCCGAATCGCCGGCTTGGAAAACAAAAACGGTGAGCGACCGACACGCGAGGTCGCGGCACGCGCAGGAATTGATCTTTCGACGATACCGGCAAACTGCGTCAACGGCTACACGGATGTAGTGAGCCCGCCGCCTACTTGATCTTTCGCGCCACCCGTGCGGGTACGCCCAAGGCAACCACGGAAGACGGGACTGATCTTGTTACTACCGATCCCGCACCGACGGCACTGTTTGCCCCGATCGTAATTCCCGGGAGGAGAATTGCCCCCGTCCCTATATAACAACCCGTTTGGAGGAAAACCGGTGATTCCTTGGTAGGAAAATGCTTCTGTAACGGGTGATCCGCATAGCCGACGTTGATATGGGAAATAATGTTTACCCGGTGCGACACGGTGACGTCATCTGCAAGCGTGATGCCGCCTCGTGCATCAAGAAAGATTTCATCACCCAAAAAACAGCGGTTGCCGATGCTGATGCGCGAAAATCCGTGATGGTAGAGATTTATAAATCGGACATCGCCGATAACGGCGTCTGTTCCGACTCTGCACCCGGCAAGCCGCAACAACACCGCCCGAAACGGCGGAAGCGACACGTGGATAAGCCACGCATACCAGGTGTACCACACATATCGTATCGCTTTTTTTATCCCGATTGCCGCAAGTGCTTTCATACTTTTTTATGTAATCGCCGCCGAAACAGCAGCAACTCCTTCATATAGTCTAGCGTATCGCGAACGATATGCACTGACGACTGCTTATCAAACCTTCTGAGGAACAATACGGGAACCTCAACAATCCGAAGCTTTGCGTGTTTGGCATACACCATTATCTCGGTGTCCCAGAACCAACCGGGGTGCGTCGCTTTCGTCAGCACGGGAAGAATTTTTTTTCGCGAAAAGAATTTATAGCCCGTTTCAGTGTCCATGCGTCCGGTACCGATCGCGTAATCCGCTAACCATTGATAGCCGCGGCTTAACACTTCTCTCACTATCGCCTGGGGACTGGTGCGATAAAACCGCTTGCCGATGACGACATCAGCTTCGTTTTTGCGTAGCATGTCCGCCATCATCGGGATATAGACGGGATCAACCTCACAATCGATATCGATATATCCCACGACGGGGCCTTTCGCCGCCCGGATACCGTCCGTCACTGTTTTGCCCCTGCCGAGGTTTGTCGGGTGAAACATCGCACGAATACGCGACTGCTTTCCCTGTTTTTTGACAAGCCGTTCGATAAGTTGCGGGGTGGCATCACGGCTTGCGTCATCGACAAAGATGATTTCGTAGGAAATTTTCGAAAGTTCGAGGACGCGGACAATTCGTGCAACGCTGTCGGTAAAGAGTCCCGCTTCGTTATAACACGGAAGAATAAGCGATAATTCCACTGGTCGGCTCATTTTGTGGTTATAGTACGATGTTTTGACGGCGCTTACAAGCAGCTTAGCGGTAATGGAATCCCGGTATCCCCGGCACCGGGGAAAATGTGCGGCGGACATAGGAGGTGGTCTCCGGTGAGAGGCTTTCCAACCGTGCAAGCCGGCCTTCGTAAATGTATCGGGTGTCCGTTTTTTCCAGTGCATCAACCACGGATCCGAACGGTCGGGATACATACGGTACCCATTGGCCGAACGGAACCGCCGACACGTAAAACGGATCGCGGAAATAAATGGTTGACCCGACGAGGTCAAAAACATACGCACCGTTCGGAATGGAGTTGAGCGCGTAGGAAAGTACTGCATAATCCTCTGCATTGGAGTACCGCATTTTGGCCTCCGTGGTATGCGCCGTCAAACGCACCGCACCGTACAGCAACGCCGTCAACGCCAGTATGCCGACAACCCTGCCGGTAAACGTTTTATCACACCATGAAAGCAGCAGTCCCATAAAATCCGCACTATAAAAGGCGATAAACACGGCAACGGGAATAAGATATTGTGAATGTCGCATGGGATACCCGTACATAAACGCTATCGTATAGGCGAAAAATGAACCCGCCAGCAGGAGTTCCCGGAACACTTCCTTTCTTCCTCCCGGAATGAACGGGGTCACGAGCCGTACTGCGGCGGTAAAAATACCGGCAAGCCAAAGGACATGGGTAACAATAAGGCTTATTCCCCATCCGTCCCGACCGTAGAGTACCGAATTGGGATAGAAAAAAAGATCCGGTTGTAACGGAAACTGAATCCCCAGCCGATTGACCTCAAGCGGCAACTGCAATAACGAATAAGCCACGGTGTCATACCATCGCGGTCCCAACTGAAACAGTATCCAAAGCACAAAGAACCCAAACGGCAACAGGCCTCCTCCAATAAAGGTGAGCACACGCTGCGTTTTTTGTTTCATGGGGTGCGGAGCGAACAACCACCACAGCGCGGTCACCATCCCCGCCACCGCAATCTGCGGCACGGTTTTGGGAAGGATAAAAAATGATAGTCCGTACAATACACCCGCCGTTCCCCAAAATCGCAGGTTTCGGTGCTCGGCAAGGGCGATGCCGTGCATGAGTGTGGCAAAAAGGGCGACGAGTGTTGCGAAGTTGTCGGGACGGACTTCGATAAACTTATCAGCCGGCATTGGGAGAAATGCCAAAAACACCGCGGCATACATCGCATAGGTATTGTTTCGCGCCTTTGCAAAAAGCAGCACCAGACCGACACAGAGGAAGACAAAAATAACAAACGCCAGTAATCGCGCGCTACTTAATATGGTAATCCCGTCGACAACCCGGAAAAGCAGCGATAAAAGAGAGTAGTACAGCGGCGGCACATACGAAAGAAAGTCTTTATAGGGTAATCTGCCGTCGAATACATTATGTGCCCAATGAAGATAGGCAAGCTCGTCCGCATCAAAATATCGCGCTTGCCCCAATCGCATTTTTTCCCAAAGAAACAACAGTACGGCAATAAAACCGAGAAGTGCGATCGGTAACGATCGCTTCCCTAACGGATATTTTCCTATCGTCATATTCTGTTCATCAATGTACCATTACCCGAGTTTCCCCTACAATGAGAGATATGACCGCAAAACGAACAGAAAACGCATTGGTGCTCATTATTGCGATCGGCAGTATTGTCGCGAATTTTTGGCACGTCATCGTTTCCCGGATTTCTCAGCCTCCGGGAACCTACTTTACCTGGATTACACATTACTATGCGGATTATTTTCTCTACGTTTCTCAAATCGCCGAAGGCATGCGGGGAAATTGGTTGTGGTCACGCAGTCTGTTTACCAATGAACCGGTTCCCGCAACCTGGGTATATTGGCCGAATGTTACCATCGGCAATATCGGTGGCCTTGCGGGACTCTCGGCGTTTGCATCGTACAGCGTAAGCTTGTTTCTCTTTGTTCTCCTCCTGTTACTGCTCCTCCGCCGTTTCACCATAAAACTCTTTCCGGGAAATCCGCTTGCCAGGCTTATCGCATTTCTGTTTGCGGTGACTGCGTCAAACTTTTTCTCCGTTTCATCATTTTTCCGTACCGGCGCGCTTTCTTTATGGCAAGATATGTGGTTCTCCCCCACCCCCGCGCTCAATAGACTGGGAGGCGTTCCCCATCAGACATTGCAGACGATACTCATTTTTAGCGTTGTATTGGTATTTAGCCGGGTTGCCGAAACAAAAACACCCACAAGACAATCCCTCATCTCCTTCATGGCGCTCCCGTTGCTTTGTTTTCTCGCCGCAACGCTTTCACCAATACAGTTGGTGCTCTTGTGCGCCGCTATGGTCATCACCACCGTGATCCAAAAACCGGCAAAAATACGCGTCCTGACAATCGGGGCGGGTGTCGCGACGGCAGGGATCGGCGCGTACCTCGTCAACACAACGTTTGACGCCTCACCCCTTTATGCGGCCGCAAAAGCATGGGAAGCGGCGCAACAGCCTCCCGCTTCACTCATCCCCATCGTTCTTGCCATGGGTCCGGTCATTTTTTCCCTGCCTTGGGGAGTTGCGGCATTTGTCCGCACGCTCACCCCGTTAAAACTTGTGCTCATCCTCTACGGCGTGTTTTCTCTTGCGGTGTTTGTTTCCCCTATTCCCACACTGCTTCATACCAGTCCGACCCGTTGGATTCATCCCGCATCAATGGTTGTGTATTATTTTATTGCCGCGGAAGGTATGCTCGTGCTGGCAAATCGCCTGACCGATTTGCTGCGCAAATACATCCCCGTAGCGGAAAAGGCCGCACATAGGACGGTCGTCCTTAATATGCTCATTTTTCTCTACTGTATGCTCACGATCCCCGCGCTTATCAGCCAGGTACAGGCACGTATAACTCCCGTCCTTTCCGGTACCTTAAACTATGTTCCTCAAGCGGCGATGGCGGTACTAAGCGCCATCTCGCAAACACCTGATCAGCACGTCGTGCTTATGGATCCTGCCCTCCCGTATGATGTTCTTGTTCCCGCCGTGAGCGGTAAACCTTCCTTCACGGGACATCCCATCCATACGTTGTATCTTTCCGTAAAACAGGAACTACGGACTAAGTTTTATGGCGGAACCATGACGACCGATGAAGCAAGAAAATTTTTGACCGATCATGCGATCGGCGAAGTGGTATATTCGCGGATAACGGCAAAGGAACAACCTCCCTATCCGTTCTTTCGCATGAAATACCAAAATGATGCCGCGATTCTGTATGAAATTATCCGCTAAACCGTTCCTCACCGGTATTGCTCGGCATATCGGAATCGTCGTAACGGTGGCCTTGCTTGTCGTGCATCTTGCCGTCATGGGATCCTACGGCTTTACCTGGGATTTCCATTATCATTTTTTCGGGGGCGGTGCATTGCTCGGCATACGCCCCGAAACGCTCGAACCGCGGGCACTGCCGTTTATGGAGCCTGATCCCCGCCGCGCGGTGTCACTGCCGTACGGGGCACTGATGAGTATTCCCCCGGTCGCTTCGTATCTTTTATTTGCAAAAACGCTTCAGATACTTGCCCCCGATGTCGCCTACCATCTCCCGATTGTGCTCTGGGGAGTCGGAGGAAGTCTTATTCTTTTTCTCTTGCTTCGGACAGCGCGAGGAACAAGGAGTGCCGTCATCGGCATGGTGTTTCTTGCCTTGATGCCGAGGTATTTCGGAGATCTTCACAACAACATGAAGGATATCCCGTCAAGCGTGATTTTTGCCGTAAATATGTGGGCGCTTCTTATGCTGTTTACCAAAAAACGCGTCGGCGATGTCATCGTTGCCGCCGTCGCCTTTGCGATTGCCTTTAACATCAAGGTGAATAGCATCTTTATACCGCTCGTTTTTACGGCACTCTATCTTGTGCTGCCGGTCATAACAAAAAAGGCCTTGCCGCGGTTTTTTGCCTGGTATTTCCTCGCCGCCCCGCTTTTAGCCTTTCTTCTCTGGTGGGTGTTCTGGCCGAATCCCGTAGCACAGCTGTGGCATGCGTTTTCTACCTTCGGTATCGGCACCAACAATATTGAAGTGTTGCTGAACGGACAATGGTATTGCTCGGGTTCTACCGTTCCGTGGTATTACCCGTTCTGGTATCTTGCGATAACGACGCCGCTTGTCATACTCCTCCCCTTTATCGCGGGATTGGTCCTCACGATCGTCTCGCTGCTCCGTGCACAAAAAAACACCGCAACATTTTCATTGCTGTTATTGCTCTGGCTCTTTCTGCCGCTTACGCGGTATGGTATTCCCTCGGTAGGAGTCATCGACGGCATCCGCCATTTTGAAGAAGTACTTTTCCCGCTCGCCGCCGTTGCGGCAATCGGCATGGAATGGCTCCTTGCCAAGATAACAAGCCGGAATATTCGCATCGCACTCCTCGGAGGAACGTTTCTCTGTCTTATCGGCATCATCGTCATCCATCACCCCTATCAGATCACCTTCTTTAACGGGCTTGTCGGCGGGGTATCCGGTGCCATGGGAAACTATGATCTCGATTACTGGGGCACCTCGCAGAAAGCGGCGGTGCTCTGGGTCAACGAGCATGCCCCGACCAATGCGAAGGTACACATCGTGATGAATGCGCCGGTAGCGGGACAGTATCTGCGTCCCGATCTTATTGCAAATCTCAATAAATACGGCTACGACGAATCTGATTTTGTAATCCTGCTGAATCGTCAGTCGTTTCTTTACCGGTTTTTCTATGCGTACGAGTATCTCCTCCATCACACCCCGGCCCACACCATTTCGGTAAAAAATACCCCGCTTACCTGGGTATTTGATAACCGAACGGCAAATACGACCCCTCGGCAAACTCCCTGGTGGCAGGGCGAAGACCCCTGCATTATTCAGTATTGGAAACAATAACCCTCAACACCGTTCAAAGAAACGTTTTTTTCTTCCGTAAAAAAAGAGGGCAATAAAAAGTCCGCTTATCGCAACCCCCAAGACGAACGCAGAGGGGAAATACCGATACGTTATCGTGTGTTTTCCTTTTGTAATAAAAAGTGCTCGAAACACATCGTTTGTCTTGTCTATATAAGTTTTTTTACCGTCTATTGTCGCGTTCCACCCCGGATACCATACCTCGGAACTCATAAGCGTCGTGTCACACGTACTTTCGACCGCAATGGTGATGACATTCGGTGTATAGCGGGTTACTTCCGCGCTGCCGCACGAACGGTCGCTCAGGAAAAACCGCGGATACACGGTCGTATTTTCATACAGGCGATACTTTCGCAGGTCATCATCCCAGATAAGTTCATAGCGGTCGTTGTTGACGAAGGGGTCATGATCCGGGGGTACCAAAAGATATTTGATATTCAGGAAATCGAGGGTTTCCGCCTGTTGCGGCGACAGATACGGTATTTGCACGTCATGGGAAAGCATCGCCTCTTCCCCGCTTTGCCCCGTCGCCCGGGCAATGTATTCATAATACGGCCGGAGAACTCCCGGGCTATACCCTGTTGCGGAATAAATGCCGTAGGGCATGACCGCGTCAAAGTCGAGGGCGTCCCTCGCCTCAAGCCATACCCCGAAGTTCTGCAGTACCCGGTACGGTGCAGCATCACCCGTTAGCAGCGCAATAAGCGGTTTTTCGTGACGGGTTTCCGGCGTTTTTTGTAGCTCGATAAAGTGCCTGCCGAAAAACAGCATTTCCAAAACCATAATCGCTACTGCGATACCAACGATCCGTTGCGAAATCCGGTACTGCTTTGCAAGGAAAGTAATTCCGACCCCGACCAACCCCGACAAACCGAATACGACAAGAATCAGATGGCGCGTCGGAATGCGCAAATAGTGATACATCGGGAGCAGTTTCCATGCGATATGCTGCAGATCAATACCGGCATTCGGACCCAACGATATCCAGATACCGAAGAACGCCGTTACCGCAAGGATAATCCCCAACGGGGGCATAGGACGTCGAATATGCTGTTTGCCTCGCCTGAAAAACAAGGCATAGATTGCAATACCGATAAAAATAAGTCCGATTCTGCCGACAAACGCGCTTTGCTCACCGAAATTCGGCGGCGGTCCTTCATATCGTCGCTGATCCCCGAAAAAGAACGGATTCAAAAACTGAATCAGACTCCTCATTTCCCAGGCACCATACGAAACCCAGGAGTACGGCAGCGCGTACGTACGAATACTCATACGGAAAAACTCCTGTACGGGGACAAGATGGAACGCGGCAAATCCCGTACCGAATACCCCGGCTATCGCCGAACGGACGACGGGGCGCACCGTCTTATCACGCCATGCATATACCGCAGCACTCACCCCCACCACGATCACGGTCATAAATGCCATGGTTTGGTAGCCGGAAAGCAGCTGAAAGAAAAAAAGTAACGCGGCAACGCCTATTGCCCGCACCACGCGACGCGTATCGTGCTCCTCCATAAGGCGGAGAAAGGCATACGTAACCCACGGCATGAACGATGCCGCGGCAATCACATCCACATGCCCGTTCCAGGTTCTGGCCATGAAAAAACCGCTCAGCATAAAGGTGGCTCCCGCAATCCATGCAGCCATGCGGTGCTGCAGGGTCCGATTGAGCAACAGACACATGCCGGTGCCAGCCCAAACGAGATGGAACGCCACGTGCCATGAATACGCAAGTGAAAGCGGCAAAAGAAAAAAGAGCCAGTTCACCGGATACCACACATTCACGATAGGGTCTGCAAGAAACGGCATCCCACCGAATAAATACGGATTCCACCAAGGAATAACGCCCTGCCGGAGCCAGCCGTTGAGAAACTCACGAAAGAAATAATACGCACGATGGATGTCGTCACCGAAAAGCATCCAGTCGGAAGGCGGCACAATGGCTCTCCCGAAAAGCACCACGACCAGAAGCAGGTAACCGAGCATCTCTTTTACCATCGGGCGATTGATAAACATTTTCATGGAGTGTTATTCGCAACACGGTAGATCGTGACCATGGGATTTTTATACACCTGGGTGAGAAACGGATAGGAAATATCTCTGCCACCGTTATCCTCCCGCTCCTGGGGGCCGTAAAATACGTACGATGCGCCGGTCGCCCACAACCACTCGGAGGCAACGGTATCGGTCATGCGGCCGCCGAAAAACTCCTTCACTTTCTCCTTTTTTCCTTCAAACGCGACCGTGTTATCGTGACCGACATACACCGTATTGCCGCTGATGACGGGGATATAGTTACCTGCCGTCGTTTCCGACAGTATCACTCCCTTACCGCGGGTCGCTTCCTCAAGATAACGGATGGCGCTCACAAAATCCTTTAACGGATACATGACGTAACTGCCGGTAGGAACCAAAGGCAACGTCGCGCGTATTTTATGATCAACAAAATCCGTTTGCCATAACAGTGAGGAATACATATGAAACAGTCCCCCGCCGATAAGCAGGACGAGGAAAACGGCAGTGATCGTTTTCCCTATAAACCGCCTGATTTCCGAGAACAGGTAGACCGTAAGGATCCCCAGCGGGACGTGGGGAATCATTTCGGAAAACCGAAGCGGGCTCTGTTGCGGTATATAGTTAAACACAAGAAGCAGTGTCCCCCACGCAAGCACCCACGCGATAAGCGGCAGGAACACGGTGTTCCAGGTAAGCAACACCACGATAAGCCCCATAATGCCGAGCGGCAGCACGGGACCCAGGGATTTTGCGTATTCGGCGTAATCGAACGGTAACGGGCGGATGATGTCCACTTCAACAAGTCGTTTCCACGGATACATACTCGTCATGAGAGTGAGATACAGCAGCGACGGCGCACTCATCAACACGAGCGCCCCGTAGGGAACGATAAGCGACTTTCTCTCACTCCCGGCAAGTACAACGTGCCACCCCATCACGGCATACAAAAACAGCAGTCCCGGGGGGAAAAGCATCCCCAGGAGGAAGGCAAGGAGCCCGGTAAAAAGGAGCGGCGCCGTTTTTTGCATCAATGCCTTCCGGGTCACCACCATAATGAGTATCCCCATCATCGCCTGCCCCGCCAACAGGTGCGGGATAAAACTAATCCGTTGCAGACTATCCATGACCGACCACCATGCCATATAGCCGCCGAAACGCCATGACGCAATATTTTCTATCGTTGCGGGCACAATACTTCCTTCGACGACCGCCGTCAGTTTCGGCCAGGAGGAAGCGGTAACGGCCGTCAAAAACGCCGCGATCTGCCACCATAGCGATTTTTTGCCGAACACCCGCCGGCACACCGTGACGACGACAATAAGGAGGGTAACCGTAAGCACCAACCGCGCCATGTGATACACATCGCCTGCTCTCCATAACGGCACGCGGGCAAACGCACCGACCTTTCCCAAAAGAAGATAAAATACATGGATAAATGAGCCCTGGTGCGTTTCAGACGTATATCTTTCAACCACCGTCCATCTCCCCTCAAGCCCTTCGCGAATACGTGAGAGATAGAAGTTGTAATCCGTGGGGAAATTATGGACCAACTCAAAGGCGCGGTTCGGGTGGAGATCTGCCCTTCGAGAAAGTTCGTACAGCGACGGTATGAAGGAAAATACGACAAAGAGCAAAACCAGTATTCCCCATGCAAGCCGTTCATAGTGCGGGTGAGTATGTTTTGACGTGAAGGATGACATATTTTTCTATTCTACCTGAAAACGAAGTTGACTTTACACCCGGCTTGTTGGGATAATCATAGCCATGAGTCATTCACTTACCGATGAGGCGATTGATCCGAACCTTCGTGAAAAAGTGTATTTACAGGACTATTCCCCGAAACCGATGATTGAGGGGGTTACCGTGCTTAAAATTCGTAATTTCGTGGGAGAAAACGGTGATTTTTCCGAGCTGTTTCGATTGAACGAATCCGGCGAATCGGAACTGATCCCCGGCTTCCGCCTGCGACAGATAAACCGCAGTAAACAGTACACCAAAGCGGTGAAAGCCTGGCATTTGCACTATAAGCAGGATGAAATGTGGTATGTCCCTCCCGACGAGCATCTTTTGTTAGGGCTGTGGGACGTTCGCGACGGCTCCCCCACAAAAGGCGTGTTACAAAAAATTCCGTTAGGCGGCGGCAACTCGATAGGCGTTTATATTCCCCGCGGAGTCGCCCACGGGGCGGCAAATTTCTCCGGGAAAAAAGCAAATGTGTATTACTTCGTGAATAACCAGTTTAATCCCGATGATCCCGATGAGCATCGCCTTCCCTGGGATGCGGCGGGGGCGGAATTTTGGGAACCTCCGAAGGAGTAACTAACGCGTTGCCAGCGATCCGATCAGCGCATCGACCGTTTTCCCCACCCCCGAAACGGCGAGTACCCCGTCAGGTAACGTGCCGCTCCCGTAGGGCGCCCACTGACTCGGCACCAGCACCAGATGTTTGACCCCCGCTTCGTGTGCCGCCTGAATATCCCCTCTGATACTGTCTCCTATTACCAGCACCTCTTCCGGTTTGACGCCCAACGCCTCTATCGCCTGCTTCCAATGATTGCTATCTTTATGCCCGTCATCGGGCACAATATGCACGCGGTCAAAGAATGTTGAAAGCCCCGTGCGATGCAGCTTCATCGCCGTCCAATACTCGTCTGCATGCGTCACAACGCCCATCTTTTCGGCAATACACCGGAGTTCTTTTACCGTATCGGTGGCTCCGGGAAGTAACGGCGGAATAATGGAATAGAGTGACATAAAAATCGCCAGTCCCTGATGAAAGGTTTCCTCGGTGTGTTTGCCGTACGTATCAACCAACCGGTGCGCAAGCGCACTCCAACGTGCCTTACTGACCGAGTGGCTGGCGAACACGGAAGCGTCTTCATGACGCAGCGTCGTCAACACGTCTTCCGGGGAAAGTTCCGGTTGCTGGCTTGCGACATATTGCACATACCGCTCCTCAAGCTCGCGGATAACGGGGCTGGTGCCCACAAGCGTATCGTCGAGGTCAAATAACACAGCGCGAATGCCGTTTTTTGTCGCCCATTCCTTCAGAAGCGCTTGACGTTGTATTGCCTCGGGGCGGGTATACATGGCGCATCGTGATTCACGTTCCGGAGCCATATTATGGGCTATTCTATCAATTTGCCTCTGAAAATACAAAATATGGAAAACACCGCGCGTTTTCTCTATACTCAGTCCATGGATCCGCAACAACATCCGCGAATTATCATTCCGGCGCTCGCGGTGAGCGGGGTTCTTTTTCTTGCCGTTATTCTCGCGTTTGTCACGACAAAAAACAGACAGGGCACCATCGTACTCCCGGGAGGAGTCACCTATTTGGGACCCACACCGACGGAAGTTGTCAAGAAAAACACCCCCGGTGCTCCTATTCCCGTCCCGGAGGATGCGGCCTGGGCGGAAAGAAAAGGCAAAACATATCCCTACTCCTTTTCCTACCCTGCCGTGCTTTCCCTCGGCGAATTTCCGAACGATCCTTTTGATGCGGTAACGGTCTTCCATGACGGAACGGATGCAAACACGAATATTTTTTTCCGGGTCGACAACCTGACACGGCTTAATAAATCGGGGTACCGGGGAAATGCGGAACAATACGCAAAAGACTGGTGGAAAGATTATTCATGGAACGGCGTTGCATCAGTTACCCCGTTTACGAACAAATCAGGACTCACCGGATACCGCGCCAAATACCGTAACGACCAAAACGCCGTCCCCTACGATCATATATTTTTTGCGGTACCCAATAATCCCGAGCTCGTCATCTGGATGAGCGGCAGACTGTTTGAGCCTTCGGTCTTTGACCGCATGGTAGACTCGGTTTCCTGGAAAGACACCCGCTAGTACGTACCTGCGTATTACCTTGACTTACTATATCCTATAGTATATAATCACTCACTATGCTTACTGAGCGGTGTCTCAATTCGGCAACCCTCGGAAAAACGGCGCGGGATTTTATATCCTGGAGCGCCGCTGCCGGCAACGATCTATCACGCATGCGCGCTATGTCCCTTGCGAAGGCGCATGCATTCGCTGCCGAATCTCCCCGATTTCAATCGTTTCCCAAAGAACGAATCGCCATCCTCCATCCCCGCGATACTGATCACTACCCGGCTATCCGTATCGCCCGCACGCGGTACGGCACGGAAACCCATATCCAGTCCTTTAATCTGATAACCGGCGCCAAACAACGATATGCCTCTATCCTGCAGTCAGAAAAATCCGGCGATGCGGTAAGTGTCACCATAACCCGACACCTTCCGCTCGAGCCTGATGGTATCGGCATCACGTTCGGAAAACGGGTGGAGACACCGAATTATGTAGGCAACCACGGTGCAATGGCAATCACTATCGATTTGTCGGGACGGGTGTGTGCCGTTGTCCCGGAACCGTGGGAAAAACAGGCGATTATCGGATGGATCACAAGCACGCTCCGCCACGTAACCCACGGCGTCAGTATCGGGCGCATGGATTGCGCGGAAGAACTATCGCGTTTTGGCTACCTGAATGCCGATCCGGGTCACGCGGGCAACTTGTCTGCGGCGTTTCCGACCCACCCGACATTACTCGAGTAACGCCGGATTGATTGACATGCTCCCTTTTGCGTGGGTCAAATAATGATACGATGAGAGTCATCATGTACCCCTTGCTCGTCACCGCAATTATTTTGCTTGCGGCTCTGGAAAATATCGTGCCGTCGCTTGTCGGATTTTTTTCCGCTCCCGAAGGGTTCGTGTTTCTGGGAACCGTACACCATCCCGCCGATTACTTTTATTATGTTTCGCAGTTTGCTCAGCATCATCGGGGACTCTTTGTTGCCAATCTCTACACAACGGAATCCGTTCCTCCGAATTTTGTGGGGTGGATTAATGTCCTTTTGGGGACGGTGTTTTCCGCGCTCGGCATATCCCCTACACCCGCGTATCATATAAGCCTTGTGTTGCTCACCGTCGGCGTGTTGATAAGCGCGTATTTGCTCGGCAAACGGGTGCTCAATTCGCCGCGCGCCGCGCTGCTGGGACTGTTCCTTTTTACCCTGTTCCATGCCTTCCCCGTACTGAGAGAGGGAGTGTCTTCCTATGCCGACTACTGGAATAATTACGCCGTTCCCCGCGTCCGTCTGGGGGGCGTCCCCCATCAGCTTGCCGCAGCCTTTGCTTCTTTTGTGCTCGTCACCGTCCTCTTTGATCTGCTCCGTTCAACCAAAGGCATGTGGCGAAAGACGGCGATAGGGATGGTGGCAAGCGGCATCGTGGGAAGCCTGCAGCCCGTGCTATGGCTACTTATTGCGGGAGTTATGGGAAGTACCGTCCTCGTCGCATGGCGGCGGTTCGGACAACAGCTAGCTTCAAAAGTACGGCTAGCAGTGTTTGGTATCACCGGAGTAGGCACCGCGGCGGTGCTGCTGCTGACTTATATTTTCCGCCATGCCCCCTTTACCCAACTTGCCGCATGGGAAGCGACCCAAATGACGCGCTTTACACCCGAACATTTTTTCCTTTCCACGGGACCCGTTTTCCTTATCGCGCTGCTTTCACTCCCCCTTGTGACGAGACAACGTGCCCTACCGCTACTTTTTACCACGCTCTTTGCCGTCGTTTCGTACGCGCTCTTTCTGTCGCCGATCGGAAGCAGCATCGGTATATCCCATGTACGGTTTATGAGCACCCTTGCCGTGCTTTCGACCGCACTCGTTGCGGCATACGGATTGGAACACCTGATTGCATCCCGGGTTACCTGGCTTCGTTTGGCGGCGTATGCGGTTATTGTCGGCATGACCGTCCTTATTCTTCCGAATCATGCAAAGACGCTTTCGCTTGCGACAACATTTTCCCCGAATAACCTGTATGAATACCTGCCGAAAGGCGATTATGCACTTCTTGCGGGGCTTGCCGCAAAAAGCACGGCCGACGACACCTTTCTCCTTCCGTCACCCTATAACACCGTCTTCCCTGCCCTAAGCGGGAGACGAAGTTATAACGGACATCCGCTTATCACGATAAATGCGACCATAAAAGACGCGGAGGTTACCGAATTTTTTGCCCCCGGAACGGACAGTGCGGCGATGCATGCCTTTGTCACACGCCACGGGATTTCATGGATTGTGACTCCCCATAATCCGAAGCTAAAAGAGGTATTCTGGTTACGAGAAATTTCCCGTTCCGACGGTCTTGTTGCGTACCACGTCATAAAATAGCCCTTGTTACATTGCTATAAGTCATACCATGTGCTATACTTTACTATTGAAATGAGCTCTGCCGAACTTAATCCCGGTGCCGGTGTCTTCAATCATCACGCTCCCAACTTCAGTGAGCTCCACTACCACGTACGTATCGATGCGATGACGGAAAGCGACAAGCTCTATTGGCTCTCCGATCAAATCCTTAAGGAAGAACACCGATTATTGAGAGAAGCGTACAACATGCCGCAGGTTCGCCCGGAAGCAAAAATCATGTTCCTTACGGGAGGACCCAAGTCGGATGTCACCGAGGCGCGCGATTTTGACGGCAACCTTATTCACACCCGCCATCTTGATCATCCGCGGCCGATGTTTGCCGAAATTCCGGAAGCACTAAGCTCAATATCGCACTGGTTCGATCTGACGATCCAAAGTAAGGAAAATAACACGGCTCCCCCTTCTCCGGTTTCGGCGCTTTCGGAGGTGTCGGATGTGGTCTATAACATCTCCCATTTATTGACCTTGGATGAGCCGTTCCACGACGAATATACCGAGTACTTGCGACGTATCTCCGGTTCATTGGGATTTAGCCTGGACCAACTGCTCACCATTGCCGTCTATAAATATAACTTTCGCCTGGGACAGGGAAAGTCCCAAAAGAACATCGGCTTGGAAAATGAGATTATCGAGAAAGTATTGAACAAAACGGGCGCCAACGGGAAAAAATTGTTTAACACCCCCACCGAAACGCAGTTTCAACGCACCTTCCATACGCTTTCTGAGGTGCAGACGCTCTTAAACACCCGACTGGAACAACTTCGCCAGGAACATGAGTGGAAGAAAAACCCCGTTTCTTCTTCGTAACCTCCGCCGGTCGATTCGTTTATCTTCTTTAAACTCCTTCCATCCTTTATGATAGGACTATGCAGAAAAATGCACGCCTGTCGCCGCCTTTTTTGGTTGTCATCGTGGTCGCGATTTTTTTGCGGCTCCTCCTCATCGCAAATCCCGGATTCGAGGCGGATATATCATTTTGGAAATCGTGGGGGCTGGCAACACGGGACTTCGGTATCGTGGAGGGCATGAAAGTCACCAACAACAACTACCCCACGCCGTTTGCCTACACCCTGGGAATCATGGTGGGTATGTATTCCCTGTTTGCCGATCCGCATCAGTTTCAGACGTTTTGGAGTAACACCAATCTTCTGTTTCTGGCAATAGCCAAGCTCTTCCCCATCATCGCAGATTTCGGCATTGCGGCAATTATCCTCTTCCTTGGAAAATCGCCGAAACGCTTCGGCATGCCGGAGCTTCCGAAAACATTTGCAGGGCTCTCCGGCTATGAATTGCTTGCCGCCATAGCATTACTGAGCCCGGTGGTCCTTATCGACGGCGCGTGGTGGGGTCAGGTCGATAGCGTCGGTCTTGTCATTTTTCTCAGCGCCGTTGTCTTAGCGCTTTCCAATCGCCCGCTCTTTGCGGGCATGGTGTTTATGCTTTCGATGATGACGAAACTTCAAAACATGATTTACGGACCCGTCTTTTTCCTGTTCCTTTGGCAATCGGGCGGTATGCGTGCACTCACCCAATCGCTCCTGGGTGCCCTTGCGGGATTTATCGGATTAAATGCCGAGTTTTTCCTGACAAAAAACGCCGACCGGGTGCTCGCGAGTCTTACCGAAAATTACGACTACTTCCCCTGGATGAGTCTTATGGCATATAACCTCTGGTGGATTGTGTCTGAAGCCCGCGGACTTGCGACAAGCGACAAATACACAGTGCTGGGGATGGTTAACGCCAAGACGGTCGGGCTGTTGTTGTTTTCCTCGCTCTACGGCATGGCATCACTCCGACAGCTGTTGGAAAACACTCTCCTTGCCGCAAAATCAAACGGAGCGCCGCTCCTTCGGCGGTTTCTCGAAAGCCTTATTCTTATAAACGGCGCGTTTTTTCTGTTCCAGACACAGTCCCATGACCGGTATGCGTACCCGATCGCCATATTCCTCCTGTTGGTAGCACCGTTTTACGTGACGGATATCAAAGGAAAATTTTCCGCGGTGCGTGCGAGGCTTTTGGCCTTCGGTTACGGGCTTTTTACCCTGTTCTACTTTTACAATCTCCACACCGCATTGGTGGTCAATTATCCCAAAAACGGTATTCCGGGGCTTTCACTTGTCACCCAACCCGTTTTCACGATAACGACGGCGTTTGTCCTGCTGGGCTTATACGCGTGGTTTGTCCTGTCTCTCCTGAAAGATCGCCATACCCGCATTGCCGCAGGAGTTGCGTTCATATTCCTGGGAGGCGCACTTGCGACGCTGAACCTACCGCTTCTTACCAAGAAACCCGTTCCCCTCACTTCCTACGTCCCGTTTGTCAGTGAACAGGCATACGGCACACGGCAAACCAATAAAGCGGTACAAAGCTCATTCGGCGGCCCGTACAAGTGGACGAGATTATCCGTGCAGTACCTGTTTTACGAGAAAGGCATCGGTACGCATGCCAATTCCAAACATACGTTTCATATCAACAAAAAGTACCGCACCTTCACCACCGATATGGGAATCGATACCGAAGCGGGCACCAAAGCATCGGCCGTTTTTGCAATCTACGGCGACGGCAAATTGCTGTTCCGATCAGAGGTCATGAAGCGGTTTGACTTACCCCGACATGCGAGTGTGGATGTGACCGGAGTCACTAACCTAACCCTTGAAACGACCGATGCAGGTGACGGAAACTATGATGATCATACGGATTGGTTAAACCCGCAACTTATACCGTAACAATATATGAAAAATGGAACCCTTATCGGCATCGCCCTTCTCCTTTTTAGTGTTATCGGGAGCATGTGGGTGTATCGGACGGAAGTCACCGCAACCGTTGACCCCAATGACAACACCTTCCAATTTGCTTTAGTCGAACGGACGAACCAAATACTCGATTTTGCGCAACAAAATTGTTCCGGTATTTTTACCCCGTTTTGCACCGTTTCGCTCCTTACCGATCACTGGGTTCCCAACTGGGCGGAAGGGTATAACCTCCCCTATTACTATTCCCATATCCCGCAAATGGTTATCGTTCTTTTCTATCGCCTGTATGATGCGGTCGGCGGGACGCTTTCACTTTTTTCGTTCTACCATTTCGGTATTTATCTTCTGCTTTGTCTCTTTCCGCTCTCGATCGCGCTTGCGTTCCGCATCCTCGGGATGTCCTGGTTCACTGCGGGAGTGGGCGCGCTCATTGCGGCGGGACTTTCGACCGATGGGTTATACGGTCTGGATGCGTCGTCCTATCTTTGGCGCGGCTACGGACTCTCCAGCCAACTGTTTGCCGCCGTTTGGCTTGCCCCCGCCCTCACGGCAGGTTACCGGGTGATTACTTCTGATAAAAACAGACCGGGAATATCCTCGTTTATCGCACCGGTGCTCCTGCTTGCGGCAACCACCGCAGGACATTTGGGTATCGGCATCATTGCGTTTTTCAGCATCGCCATTTTAGCGATTAGCCCGTCCGTACAATCTTTGGTAAATAAGGAGTGGAACGGTTCGGCGGTGCGCGAGCTCAAAAAACGACTTTTCCGTGCGGCGGTTATCTTGGGCGGCGTGCTTCTCATGTTAAGCTACTGGATATTCCCCATACTGTTGCATAACGACTATCACAATATTTCCGTATGGGACGGGATATGGAAGTTTAATTCCTTCGGTTATCGGGAAGTGCTTTCAAATCTTTTCAACGGCACGCTCTTTGATTTCGGCAGATTCCCCCTTATCACCCTCATCGTGGGTGTCGGATTTTTCGTTGCGTTACCATCATCATTTTTCCCGTTTGCCGTGCTTTTTCTGTTTTGGCTCCTCATGTATTTCGGCAGAACTACCTGGGGAGGGCTTTTTTCGCTTATCCCGGGCATGAGTGAATTTCACCTTTCGCGGTTTATCGTAGGAGTACACATTGCAGGCGTATTGCTTACGGGGGTTGCGACGGAACGGATGCTGACGCTTGTTGCAAAGCAAAAATATCTTGCGATCGGGATGATGAGCGTTTTCGGCATACTGCTCGCCGTCTTTCTTGCCCCTCCCCTGCTTTCGTATGCAAAACACAACGATTTTCTGATTGGCCGGGCAAACAAAAACGCATCGGCACAATACAATGATGCCGACAAACTCATACATGCCGTAAAAGCCCGGATAAACGAACAACCGGGACGGGTGTTTGCGGGGCGAGGCGGCAGTTGGGGCAAAGGCTTCCGTATTGCCGAGACGCCGATGTATATGCACCTTTCCACCTACGGCATCCCCGTGGTGTTGTGGCTCCCCGAAACGTGGTCTCCCAATTCTGACATCGAGCAATATTTTTCCGAGGCAAACCCTGACCACTACACCCTTTTTAACGTCCGCTATGTGGCGACACCGGCAGATCTTCAAAAAGAATATATTCAGCCGTTTTGGAGGCTTGTAGAGACCGGAGAAACATGGAAATTGTATGAGGTGGAAACGGAAGGATATATAAGCGGTGGCCTCCGTCCCGCAATCGTGAGCGCGGACAAACAAGATTACCGCAGTGTCGTACGCCTGTGGATGCACGGCGCCTATCCTTCGCAAAAACTCTATCCTGAACTCACCTTCAACAAGTCGTATCCGAAACAAACGGGGCTTCCCAATTTCCGTATGCTTGATGAGGTTACGTACAAGATTCCTGACGGGAGTACACACAATCTGTTTGCGGAAGTCCCCCACTATGTTTCCTCAGGAACCGCAAGCGCCATTCCCCGGGTAACCGACCGGACAGCGGAGAGCGATATGGTATTTCGTGCAACCGTCGAAGTGCCTCAAAACTGCGCTCAGTGCATCGTGGTGCTCCGACAGACCTTCCATCCGTCCTGGACGGCGACCATGGACGGCAAGCCGGTTCCCGTGTTCACCGTATTTCCTTTCTTTGCCGCCGTTTCCGTGACAAATCCGGGGATCTACGAACTTCGCTTCGCCTATGTGCCGTCGACGGGAAAACAATTCCTGCTTTTGCTGGGATTGACCGGCGTTATCGCGGGTTTTGTCGTGCTCGTTTGGAACAAGAAAAAGAGGTAATCTCCTATGCCATACCATCGGTCTTGGCTTTTTGTATTCCTGCTCCTCTTCGGCGCTGTTGTTGTGATGAACCCGCCTGCGTTCCCACAAAAAACCGATATATTGATTATCGCCCCTCACCCCGACGATGCGGTACTTTGCTGTGCGGGAGTGATCCAACAGGCACGGGCGCGGGGTAAAACGGTACGGGTGGTGAACGTAACCGACGGTGATGGCTACAAAGCCGCGGCGGCGGCGCTGTTTGGGAAAAAGGAAGCGGCACTGACGACCGCGGACATGCGCAAATTCGGGCGCATCAGGCGACGCGAAGAACTGCAGGCGCTTGCCGTACTCGGCCTCAAACAAAATCAGGTGACCTTTCTCGGGTACCCCGATGGGTGGCTGGAAGAGGTATATGAACAGAGAGAAGAAACCCCGCATGTCAGTCCCTATACCGGAAAATCACGAACGGATACAGGGAGGAACTTTTCCCGTGGAGCATTACAAAAGGATATACGGACACTTCTGCATTCCCCCGCACCCACAGAACTCTATGTACCGTCGGGACATGACGACGCACTCGATCATCAGGTCGTATATCGGGTCATTATGGATATCCTTAATGAAGAAGGCTACACCGGAGGTGTTCTCTCTTACCGTATCCATACAAAAGATACTCCCACGATAGGCTCTTCTGCTTCAACAAGTCACCTTTCTCAGGATGAATATCGCACGAAAGAAAAAGCGCTCAGAAAGTATAGATCACAAATGATTTTAGACGGTGATTATCTTTCAACATTTATTCACGAAGCGGAAGTGTTTTATTGATTCCTTCGATGTTATCCTCCTTTTCCGCAGCCGCCGGGAGGTAAATATTCTCTTCCCTCAAAGATCGTGTCTTTGAAATAATCGTAACGGACTTGCCCCGCCTCATAATCTCCCGACTCTCCCCCGGTCAACAAGTCGCACGCACGGGTCACATACCAGGCGGCTGAATCGGCAAAATCCTCACCGCATTCAACTTCATCAACAGGCAAGCCCGAATATCCGGTAACAGGCTGATACCCGTAGGAGAATTTCCCGTCTTCTTTTTTACACCCTATCGTTTTCATATAGTCTGCGGGTGCCGGCGCGATTCCTTGTTGGGAAAAATTGGTGACAAGCGGCGCAACGTTAAGAATGTCCGCAAGCGGCCAATTGTGGGGATACCAAGCGGCTTGCGTGGTTGCCCATTCATGCATGTATTCATGAATCACCACTTCTGCCGTCTGACCAGCGAATCCATAATCCATAGTATTGGTATTGGCAAGATCAATTATTGAGTATGCGGTTCCCACTGCCGTATGCCCGGTTGAATTTACCCTCGGATACCATAGATGCCGCAGCGTATTATAATGGGCATCCTCTAAAATATGATCAGGAAGTAACGACAATGCCTCAAGTATTTTTTGTCTCCCGATATTGTTATACGAAAGTATTTTGATATCCTTTCCGCACACGCTAGTTTCTTCATACTTTCCGTCACGACAGGTCAATAAACAGGATCCGTCCTCCTTCATAAGGGTACTCCCCTCCTGATAATCGGTGCACGTCTCACCAACCGAGCCGGCACACGCGCCATAAATGCATTTATTTGTGCCGCATTCGGTCATTCGTATGTCGTCTCCCACTACCGGATTTTTATATTGCACCGCCGCTTGCCCTGATTCGGATTGTACACACCGGTAATCCGCATAGTCGCTGTTGTAGGGTGCGCAATCTATCGGCCATTTGACGGGGGTATTCTCCGATGTTCCATCCTCGCAAACGCGGTCGCAACGAATGTCGTTTGTTTTGGGTAACGTCTGACCCGGAGTACACCGAAGCCCCTCACGGGTGCATACAAACCCATCATTTCGGGTTTGCAGCGGGTTGCATTCGGAAGACCACATATAATCCGCCAAAAACCATTTGGGAATACAGTTAGAGTTACCGTCCAACGCGTCACACTCGGTAAATTCACCGCATTGCCAGATTGCCTCCCCGGTAGTCGCACTGACGATAGCTTTCCTGTCTTCGCTACATGCATAATCCCCCTTTGCGCTTGTAAGTATGCCTAATCGCCATTCGATTTCCCCTTCGGCGTTTCTGCATGACTGCGCCGGTAAATATATATCATCCTCAAACCCTAAAACCTGCCAGTCTTCATCGGGAGGAAGCGTACTGCAAAGCGGGGCATCCTTCTGTTCCGAATCGTATCCTATACACTTCCCGTCAGCACACCCCCGCTCATCACATCCAACGGTTTCGGTAGAATCATACAGAGAACCGGACAACACCCGTCGTATTTCCGCGTTTCCTTCCGCAGAACAGATCGAATCCGCATACCCCTCCTGCGGTTCGCAACACCCGCTTGTTTCACTGCACCGGAATCCCGTCGCACATCCGTTTGTACAGCCGCCATAGGTACAAAATCCAGGCTCCAGAGGCGGCGGAAGCTCCGTGTAGGCAGGTAACACCAAGCCTTTCGTAATATACGGATATGCACCAAGTCCCAAGCGGATAAATGCGTCAAACGTCAATATCTTCCCCACCGTCCCCCGATACTTCCAAAGCTGTTTCAGCACATACATCGGAGGTCGTAAGAAAAGCGGACAGGTATTTCCCTCAAACAACTCGTCCGCACTATCGGCAACATCTGCCGCATAGACACGGGAAACAAAGGGATTTGCAGAAAAACATCCCCGATCATCAGCTTCTTGAATCACCCCAACCACTTGTTCAACCGTATCGGCAACCGGTATTTGCGGGCTTGCAACACCAATGGTGAAAAATGCGCCGAAGATAATAATTTTTGCTACCGCCGCTTTTCGCGCGCTGATCCATTTTCTGACGGCGGAAATACCCTTTCCAAAATACCCTTCACGATTGGTAAGTGCGGCAAACACCCTGGGAGCAGATATATACGTTACTATCGCCGCAACATACTGTGTCCAATCCGCTGCATCAGCAAATACCGTGAGCATAACAGGGAGCGGATTGGCAAGCAGTTCTGCAATAAACTGCTGACCCGAAGAAATAATCCATTCCGGCGAAAATGCAAACCCGAGGCCGGAAGCTTTTGCCCATTCAAACAATGCGAGCGTTGCAACGGTTAATCCGATTGATGTTCCCGAGGCAATGCGGCGGGCTAAAACGGGAATCGATCCCCCCATGAATCGAACGGTTTTAAACAGAACCTCGAACCCTACGCTAAATACCCCCAGGCTCATGAGGGCTCCGCCGAAATCACTCAACTGCCAGAAATAAAATGTCCCATCAATAATTCTGTTAGGAATTCCTCCCAAGAATGTCGCGTATGCGGCCAAAAACTGTTCAAATTCCTGCTTTGTATAAAGTTGCAGATTTTCTCCGATAACATACAGTAACCTCCCTAACCCCGCCGCCGCCGCCGATATAAGTAACGGTCCGCTGAAAAAATAACGGGAAAGCCGTTTTCCCATAGTGAACAGATCTTCCAAAAACGGCTTTTCTTCGGATGTAAGGATATCCCGTGCGGTGAGCGTCCCGTCTTTCAGCACCTCAGGACTCCTTGTCCACCGGAGTATTGGCGAGAGCGTACGAAGCAAACGGGCAAGCCCTCCTGTCCTCACCCATTGGAAACCTGTCTCCGCAAGCCAATAGGTTAATGCGCCAAGCGTCGAAATGCCCACATCCTGCCAGGAAAACCTGCCCGGTGACCATAACTGTTCAGCGAGCACCAAGAACGGCAGTGCCGCAACGGCAACATATTTGCGCCACGTGCTTAACGCTTGCAACTGTTTCAGCGCACTTTCCCGTCCTTCCGTTACTCCCGATCGCAACAAAACAGAGAGCCTACCGGAAAGCAATGATTGACCGAGCAGTGACAGCAGAGCCGGGATACTGATGCCCACCACAAATGACTGAAATCCCCATCGCCAAAAATTCGGATCCTGAGTTAGGAGCGTACCGAAAAACGGTATTGAACCTAATCGTTCGACGAACCCAGGATACGCACCCTCGATGAAGGAAAGGTTCTGAATCTGTTCGCCGCGGAAGTAACCGATTATGGAGGCGACAAAGGCGGTGAGGTCACGGAACATGCGCGGCTGTCGGTCAACGGCGGCAGTGAACGCATTGACTACCCGTCCGATAATCGGAATGGTGACCGGTGCGGCATCGGATAGTTCATTGGGTTGTCGTTGCCTATTCGTTTGTTGGATTGTTTCGGGGGAAGCGTTGATTGTTTCTGCAAGAAGAGCCCGGAGCGCACGAAGATAACTATCGGCATTCAAACCATCCGGTATTCTTTCCACAAGCACCTGATATTCCTGCATTTGCTCTAACAAAGGAATCATAGCATCGACTAATCGCTCGCCTTCAAGGGTTCTATCTGTTTCAAGTGCTTGATCTCTTGCATCGGTGATCATCTGATCGGTAATAACAGCACGTAAGCTATCTTCGACTACCGTCTGTTCATCAGCGCGAATTTTTACCTGTTCTTGAGGCTGATTTTGTGTATCATTGTTTACCGGCTCGGTAACAGATTCAGGAAGCTGATCTTGCGTATCATCAGATATGGCACTCCACACCCAACTTAATCGTGTTGCATCAAAACGAAATCCGAGACTCCGATACAAATCAATAAGTGATTGCTGGGCTGATCTCCACGCCGGGGTATCCTCGTCTCCTTCCATACCGAGTGGTATCGGATTAAGTGATAACACCGAATAATCCTGTTGCACAATCTTCATCAAACGTGTTCCGATACCGTTTCTTTGCTTATCGGGATGCACAACAAGCAACCAAACAACCCCCTCGCCTCCTTGTGTGTTTTCTACGATAGAAAATCCGACAGTTGTTCGATTATCATCGAACATCTCATATATGGAAATATTTTTATCTTGCAGGTAGGTTATCAGCCCTTCAACATTACTCCAGTTATTTTCTTGTTGTAGAGCGTCCAGTTGGGAAATCATAGCTCGTATGCGCGAAATGGACGATCGTACATCTGATGGCGTGTTTGATTTTTTTGTTCCATTTGCAGGAACACCGCTTATCCAATCCCAAACTACTCTCCACGGCGCTCTAAAGAACGGGCTACAAGTGTTTCCTGATTCACCGTCAGCAGCATAGACACGGGAAACAAAGGGATTTGCGGAGAAACAATCCTTATTGATGAAAGATGTGGGCTTTTCTTCTGCCGGCTGATCAGAAACTTTTTGCGTTGACAACTCTTTCGTTATTGTTTCTATACGATCGCTGATTTCCTGAATATATTCCTGTATCGGCGATTGACGAAATATCGTACTCCCCTGCTCTAATTCCTTCTCCCACACCTTTTTATGTGCCTCTAGCGCAAGGAGCTGTGATTCTAGAGTAAAGGGATTTGCTAATACCGTTCGTTCCTCGCCATTGTTGACGACAATATCAACCGGTTCAATAAGTCCGCGGGCAATTTGCATTGCGGCATCCCCAAACTCCACCCCCACCACCTTTATCAGGGGGTTTGTCGGTTTTTTACCGACAAAAAGCGGATCACTAAAAACAATTCTATCGGTATCCGCTTTCGCCGGTTCGCGTTTTACATAAATGGCACTTACCTTGACCACATCCTGATCGGGAAGATAGGACGCAATGATGCGAGGCGTTGCTTGTTGCCCGAGCGCGGTATTTACTATTTCAGGAGGATTCAGAAGCATATCCCCCGGCGAAGGTGACATCACATATTCTATGGGGAAATCCGCCGCTTGATAGCTGGCATTACTTGCTATCGGGTGATTATGATAATCAGCTACTATCGTGTAGCCTTGAGTAACATAGGGTCGAAGCGCATTGATTTTCTCTTGCTCGGAAGCGACGACTCGAACCTGACTCCCGATTCCCACATACACGATAACTTCATCAATCCCTTTTCGCAGGATGTACGCAAGGAATTCCTCATTCGGCTGTTGCCTGACGCGAGTCGCAAGCGTATCCAAGGTGCTTTGCTGTACGGCTACCTCCCTTTTAAGTACCTTGACCGATGAATTTGCAGGCGTGGGGAGTGGTAATCTGCTTTCATCCTCCAAAGATTCTTGTCTCCTTGATACTTCCTCTGTTGTTTCATCGATACGAACATGTCGTTGTGTCTCTACGGGTAATTCAATTTTTTTACTTTGGAATATGCGGTCCAGCGCACTTTGCCAATTCCTCCCTATCCATAGTCCAATTTGTGAAGCATTTTCATATGCCAATTTATAAATCCGCGATGAGTAGACAAAAGACGGATATGGCGGCAGCACAGCGCTTATAGCTATATTAGTTAACAACCGTGACGTCGAAATGAGACCATGCTGGTCACCAAAAAATGGCATAAAAATCTCTGGAATTCGCACTAACCATGGGTATCCCAATGTGTTTCCTATCCCCCGAAGATTAGAAATGGGACCGGGTAGAATATAGAATGATAACCCCCGGCTTATTACTCCTGCGAACCACTCATAAACCTCAGATGCTTTTGAGTTCTCTGGCAGTATTCTACGAATAAGATCTACCAATACAACCTCTAAAGTTCTTCTAATACCATCACGCACCATCCACCCGGTTGGTCCGTACTGCTGAATTTCTGCAACAATATCTTGTGACCCTTCGCGAGAAATTGCGTTCGGTGAATTGAGCATATTCCAACCGGTAAAGAACAAATCAGCCATCCTGAGACTCCAATAGGCCGTCAATCCTTTAACATATGATGAGTTGATAAGTTGTCGAATAACTACCCTATTCGGCATTTCGCCCGTCATACCGGTTTGTTTGAGGATTCTTCCAATGATGCTGCATCCCCTGCCGCCGTCTGCCGCGTACACACGGGATACAAGGAAGAACGTGATTCCCCCGTCACATCCGTCCGTCTGCTCGTCTATCCATTCTTGAGCGATCTCTTCCACCTGCGTCAGTTGCTGAGAAACGTGCTGCACTAAAAGACCTGAAACTTTGTGCGATCCTTTGATTCGCCCGTATGCAATATCTACAAATTCGATATACCGATCTCCAAAGACCGACGGACGTATATCCACGGTTACATTCTTCTCCTCCCTGGCGACAATCCTTTGATCGTTATCAGCCATGAGCGTTACCGAAATTGCGGCCGCATCGGTTTTTGACGTGCTCAAGGTGCTGTCCGGAACAATAATGGAAACCCGAGCGTTTGGCACCTTCTTTTGAATCTGCTCTACTTTTTTCTGAAGCACCAGAATGTGATTTTCAAGCACGTCCCGGGTGACCGAACCGTATGGTTTATCCAATACAAACGCCACTCCCTTCGATCCGTCCTGATAGGTCACGGGAAGCAGATATACCAACTGATCGGTGATGCTTCCACGAACCTGTTTCTTCACTTTGCTTACGACGAAAAATACCGTCGGATCTCCAAGGGTAAGATCTGTATCGTTATTGATCCCGGATCCGCATGAGCTATTCATCGCCAGACATTCGCGCATGTTTTCCGCAACATCATTGATGTTGGTGGTAAATGTCGTAGTGAAAATTCTGTTATTGGTACCGCTATCGAACACCTCATCCATGTATTCAAGTATCGGCATCAGCTTTTCGAATCGCTTGCTCATGACATCGCTCCCCGCATCCTGAATCTGCTTTTTCAACGCAAAGCCTTGGTACCGCTCCGAAAGCTTGCGATAGACATCCTGCGTCTTCACAATTTCTGCCCGGGCGTTAGCCAAATACTCATTGGCCAATCGATATCGATCTGAACCGAGCGCATCCGCATGCTTGTCTGCTATGTCTTGCAATCGTTCCAAGTCTTCCGTGAGTGCATATGCACCGGAATCCGTTTGGAATTCTTCCCCTAATTCAGCGAAAATCGCAACGATTTCTGATGACGGAGTGAGTGCGTTGCGAAGCGCCGTTATTCTTCCTGTGGCATCCAAATCCCGCATCAGCTGATCCATTCCCGCAATAGTGGCAAGCGGTTTCATATCAGATTGAAATACCTTTGCAAGAGACTCAGAATCATCAGGAAGGTTGAGTGCCGTAAGAATTTCCCGAATTGATGCTTCAATGTGAGATCTCAGTTCAAGCTCTTCAGGCGAAAAGACAATATTCGTGCTCCCGCGAAGGGACTGCTGAATAAGGGCCGTCACGGTTTTGTTAATAAGAGCAATCGGGTACCGATTCAACAACTGGATGAGCAATTTATCCTCAGCGGTGACATATGCGTCGGGATCCTGAAGACGTGATAACGATGCAATGATGTCCGTCAACTTATAATCCACCGTCATAATGTTCCCGATTCGCTGGAGAGATTCTTCTTCCTGCAGAACAGAGAGTACTAATTCATATTCACGCTCGGAAATTCCAAAGTCCGCCGCAGAGACGGGAAATTGATCATTTCTTGAGGCCAAAATCGGTCGCACAAGACTTACCATCTCCGGGGTGAGATAAGCTGCCGGATCATGTGCTTTTCCGGTGCGAAACGATTGCCAATCACCGTTTATCATGAGTGCAAGATAATATCCGATGAGCGCTTTTGCTTGCTCCGGGTTTACCGATGAGTGTGTATCCGTCCGCAGGAATGCCAGGTATAACGACATATTGACGATAGAGCGAGTTTGTTCATCGGAAAACGACTCGGGCGCACGAAGAATACCGAATTTACTTGTGAACATACGCTGAATATCATGAAGAATCGTCTTGCGATGTTCGGCAATCTTATCTTCCCCTGATGCGAGCTGCGCACGCAGTTGGCGCACAGCTTGTCTCATTTCTACAACAGCTCGTCGATCAATTTCCTGTACCCCTTCAGGGGTGTAGGTTTCGCTAAGCGCGAGTTTTGCCTTATAGAGCGGGTAGACTTCCTTGGCAAATCGTTTGAGCTCTTTTGCTGACATACTCCCGAATAATGTGAGAAAGTCCCCATACAGACGCGGGGCAGCCGACATCACATCGGCAGAGATCGTGTAGAACTCAGACTTTGCATCTTCGTCCCATTTTTCCTGCATCATGCGTCGTTCGATCGCACGCATGCCCGCTAACAATGTTACACGGGTATCAGCAGCAAAAGCATGATCTTCCATGAGAACGGTAAACGCACCGATAAACCCGCTTACCGCCTCGATTTGACTATAAAACGCAACCCCTCCCGCCGCATCAATAAGCGTCGGGAAATACGCCAGCTCGATAGGCAGACTCTCCGGATTATTGAGGTATTCCTGCCAAGCACCGGCGAGCCGGCGCATCACCATGTCCCGAAGTTCCTTATCTCTCGAGAGCGCCTCAACCCGTTTAAAGTCTTCATCTTCATATTCATATTCCGGCGCTTCCTCCGCGTCATGGATCATGGCAACTGCAGTAAATAGTGCCATCCAATTATCTTCGCTTACCTGCTGATATGAAGGATCCTTGAGCTTTTCCTTGAGGTTATCTAGCTGAACTTTTGCAATATTTCCGACAATTCCCTGGGCTATGGATTCTGCATACGAATCGCCGAGACCGATTGCGGCTGACAATGCGGCACCAAGCTTCCCTTTCATCTCACCCTGCGGTGATTTGAGATTGATGACAAAATCTTTCCACATATCGAAATCACCTGGCTCAACAAATACCGAGGTTCCGACCAGGGTGATAAACGAACGGAGCTCCGGATGACGACGATATCCGTCCCAAAGCATACGCATTCTGGGTGTCGTCCTACTGAGTGCCTCTTCGGGAAAGTCAGTCCGATCAGCAACAACCCCTGCAAGATCCCGGAAACTATCTTCGGTGCCATACACAACCATCGCACGCAACACCGCTGCCTGAAGTGTCCCGTTCACCTGACGTTCTGCACGAACATCATTCAAGTGGGAGGCGATAAACCGAAATTCGCCAGGAGATCCGACAAGTTCACCATATAAGAGCTCCCGTAACAACGCCATGTCAGCCGCATTTGCGGAAGAAAGCGCATTATGAACTCCCAGGGATTTCCACACATATGCGGGAATCGGTGGATATGCACCGTTCTCATCCGCCATAGCCATCAAAAATGCTTCTATACGCGCAGCGCTGGCGGCAAGATCAGTGGAATTTTCAAGAAGCGACATGATTTGTCCCAAGTCCCCTTCATGAAACTGTATCGGAAGTGCGAATATCCGTTGTTGCTTATCTATAATGGCAATCGTCCGCGTAAGATCACCTTCAAAAATATGCTGGGTAGCATAGTTTTGGAGTACCCGACTAAGGGACTCCATGTTGCCCGGCTTTTTTAGAAGCTCCACATTCTGCTCTTGGCCAAGCACTTCAAACATACCCTTCGCCCAGATTTTTTTATCCTGCAGCGCCTTTGCAAGCTTCGGGGCGTGCTCAAGGATCGGATTTGGCACAAGTGCAATCCCATTGCCCACCGGAATTTTGTTGTACCCCTTATCAAATGCAAATTTGATTACTTCTTCGATCATGGTGATATCAGTATCTCCTTCGGCATACACCTCAAGAATGGCAAGCATTTCCGGAGTAACCGGACGGGTAAACACCAAGTTCCATAAGAACGTAGACGGCTTTACGTTGGTCAAAATATGTGCGATACGCTTGGTCAATTCGGCATCCCAAACGTAAGACGTGTACGCATTTTCCTGCCCGTACCTGCGTTCAAAGAGCGCGTCTCTGATCTGTTTTGGGGGGATATTCGCTTGTAAGAGGAGGTCAACTGCACGCGTGGCGTTTTGCATCCCCTGAGGCAATTTTTCCAACTCAATAAGCCATGTGCTGAGTGACACTGGTCTCATTTCCCCGAGTAACTTGCCCAGACGGATATATCCGGCAATGAACTCGGCATCCCTCGGACGTGCCTGGCTATACGCACCAAACATAGTGAAGAACTCAAACACATTCGACCGTTTTGCCATCGGATATTCTGCAAATGCCTCCAGCATGCCCCGAATAATGTCACGGTACTTCTCGTTACTCGAGGATTCGTACAGCCAGGGATAAATGGTTTTTATACCGAACTCAGCATCTTGTTCTTCGAACCGTATTTTTGATGCAAGGGTGAGGAGCTCCGGCATCGTACGAAGTGCAGGCTCCAAATCATCTAACATACCGCGCTTAAACGCGAATGCAAGAATATCTACCAGCTGACTCGTAGTCGCGGGTGACTGATCAATCCATCCTGGCAACGCCGGGGTCACCTCCCATGCCTGGGCATGCAGCCGCAGTTGGGAAATCAACGCATCAGTCTCCTCTGCCGAGACTCCCTTACGCTCCATGGCACGAGCGATCGCGAGCCTCTGGGTAAATTTCATATTCTGTATGTCGCTATCCGACGGATAAATAGATGAAAATATTGCTTTGACGGGTGCCCCCTCCGGCCACAGGGAGAGGATATCAGGAATACTATTGGCAATATCCTCAAGAAGCGGAAGGCTACTATTCGCATGAGCGGTCATAAGAATTATCGCGGCAAAATTTGAAGATTTTCCGTATTGCTCACGGTACGAAAGTAATCGTGTCACGATCTCCTGCGTTTTTTGACGAATGGATTCCTCAAAAAGCTTGGTGAACATCCTGGACACCTCTAGCACGGTAAACAGCGGCGCACCGTCGACGAGCCGGATGCCCTCAGCCGCATCTAAAATCACAATAGCCGCCTCAACGCTTTCTTTTGAAGGAAACTGATCCAACTCAAGCTGTGCAATGTCACGGGGATCAGAGCTCTTGAGAATATCCCGCTGATAGTTCGCCCATTTTTCCGAGAGACGCTCCATCGCATCCAGATATCCCGGAATTTGGGCACGAACGAGCAACGTTGCGATTATATCCTTGCTAAAGTAAATAGACTTATTTTCTCCCGATATTTGCGTAGCCAAACGAACCAATCGTTCCATTTGTGTCACGTCACTTCCCGTGAACCCTGAAGTGATAATCGCCGGAATAAAAACATCAAGATAATATACGGGGTTTTCGGATTCGATGACCGTGTCTACGGCATTTTTATACGCCGTAATCGCCTCCGGCAGCCTATCAAGCACGATGTTCGCATCATGATCGCTTTCGATAATGCTGGTAATAATTGTCCGAAGCGCTTTTGCGTCATTAGGTAGTTCTGATCGAAGGGCGGCTGCAACTTTTACCCCATTTTCATATGCCTGTCCGACGTTATTTGCCGCATCGAGTTTTGTAAAATACGAGTCAGACATATCACCCGCACCCGCTTGCCGCAGGTGCACCCATATACGTGCACGGTTTACGGCGATTGAAGCTGCGCTCCACACCCTTGCCTGATTGGGCTCCACGATGTACATTACCTGCCGATCAGACCACCACTGTTGCACCGCATCCAAAACCCGTTGCCACCAAGTCCCCCGTTGTACGACCGTCGTACGTGCGGGCATCCACTTGCCGAGTCCCGGAAAGTCGTTACCATCACGCAGCGCCGCGCCGGCAAGCCGTTCTATTGCCTGAAGCCTACCGATCATCATAGCGGTGTCGCGGTCAAGAAATATGGCACTTGCCCACGGCTGTTTTTCAATCTCAGCCAATGCTTGTTCGACGGAAGGTTGTGTTTCCAGCATCTGCTGCACCCGATCCCGTAGCCACGGGTTCATGCGCACACTCTCAGCAACCTGCGCAAACCCAGCGACAAAGACATCAAACGGCTGCCGTACGCCTTGCTGATCATAGTATCGGGCGATCACAGTTCGCCACTCATCACGGTTTCGCTGATGGAACGAAAGATTCTGTGAAACTCTCGCATCAGTCATTTCCGCAAACCAGGATCCCCGTTCTCCAAGAAGCGGAATAATTTCTCTCACGAACCGCTCCGCAATTTTGTCCTGCGCTATCGAGCCGTATTGCACTCCGTTTATCAACAGCGAAGAAAGCACGTTTTCTACAAATCCTTTTTCGCCATCACGCGCAAATCTTCTTATAACGTCATCGGCGAGAACTCCTGGGATGTTACTTCCCGGGTCAAAATAGCCCTGAAGCAATGCGATGACTTGCTCCCTCGTTGGCGCTTGCCCCTGCCCATAAAGTGCCATCAGATGCAGGGCGATAATCCCCTCAACCCCGGTTCGCGGACTGGTTCGCTCGTTGGTAATCGCGCCGTCTCCTCCAAGATCCGGTCGGAACCGAAATTCCGCACTCACCAAAATCTCAGGGTCAATCTCATAATTGCCTCGCTCGATGAGGTTGCGTGCAAGGGAAAAATCTTCATTCCTTGGCTTATGCGGCATACCGCCCGCAGCGGTAATTTCCGCGACCGTGGTGATAATCTGCGGAGACCCGATCGATACGTTCCCGCCTCCTCGATTTTTCACAATATTCTGCATGATGTCATAGATAGGTCGGCTGCTTCTTGTTATCACAAAATCTTTATAGTTTGCCGCAATTTGTTCAACGCTTTGGGAGAAATGTTCCGTCATGCCGATAAACAATGCGCCAAGATCGGGATCTTGATCATATTTGGCAATAATGCGTTCGATATAGTGCGCATCAATAAGCACGTCGGTATCCATTTGTGCGATGATACCCTTCCCTCCTCGTCCGTTATCCGCAAATCGTCGGGTAGCCTCACGGACACCGGCATCCCGAATTACTCCAAGATTTACCCGCTTGCCACCAGTTGCCGAGTCAGGCTCATCTTCAATCCCCCGATAGTCGATGACGTGAATAATCAATTGTTTTTCCCGTACTTTCCGTAATACGTTTCTCTGATAGGTGGAGAGTTCACCTGCACCCTGACCGATGAGTTGATCATTGAGATCTTCAACGGTTATGGCGCCGGTTAGATACGAAGCGAGCAGCATCGTAAGGGCGTTATCCCGCTCTACATCGGATCCTGCAGCAGATGCGCCGTGATTGACCAGAAGCATAACCTCAAATTGCTCTGCAGGTGCGGTCTGTGCCGCGAGACTCTCAAGGAATCGATATATCGCGTTCGTACCGTATTCACTAGCCAGAGGGGCAACCATTGAAATTCGCGTCTCCCGACGCATCGGGGCACCGATGATTCGTGCGTTAGAGAAGGTATAGCTCATGCGCCTGTCATTTTCTCTCGATTGGATGGGTGTTCCTTTCTGAATCGTCACGCGCGGAGTATCGCTCTCGGGTGAAGTCCTAAGAAAATTCCACACGGGCTGTCGGATGTTTACGTTTAGCCCTGGCGTAGGTAATGGCGTTCGATTTTCGTCGTATATAGCATCAATTTTTTCCAAAACACTCTTAACGTTTTCCGCGTGATTATTCACTCCTTCAATATCGATAAGATAAATACGTTGTGTATCATCTTTCCAGTTGTCACGCTTCAGCGCATCCGCTGCGATCATACCCGCCCATATGAGTTGATCGTCGTAGTCGGCATCCGTCTTTTTAAAGTCCAACCGAAATGAAGGAAATACCCGTTGTATCGGTTCTGTTATTGCGGCTACCGAATCGCGTCTATCCGGCTTTGCAAGCGCGGCGGTGTTTTGTAGGAACGGCATAATTGCCGCGATACTGTATTCACCGTTATCCATTTGGTAGTAAAACCACTCCGTACTCGGCGGGAAGAAGCCCTTCTTGGTGAGCTGAACCATTAAGCGCAACTGCAACGTAAGTTCTTCTTTTGTTCGAAAATGGAAATAGGTTTCCTTATCCTGATATACTTTTTGACCGGGAATCTCATATACTCTCCCGCGATCCGAGTGAATTTCTTTGCCGCTCGCCCAAAGTTGTTCCCGATCCTGCTTTGACAAACTCTTTATAGTGGTTCCGTAAAGGACAATATCCGTCGTTGCATCCGACGGAGTGCCGGTGGAATTTCCAATGCCTATTGATTGCATAAGCCGCCCAAAAAATGCCCCGATCGCATCGGTCATCTTCATGAACAGCACAAATCCCTGATCAAATGCATAGAGTGAGGTGGCACTCACCGTCCGATAATCTTTTTTGTACGTTTGGTTAAGCGCCGAATTCGTCTGCGGAGCAAATCCTACGGACTTCCAAAAGTTCTTGGCCGCGTCACTGGTCGGTTGATTTACCGCTTCCGCACGATCAACGCTGAAAAGAGATCGGATAATTCCCTCAATTGCTCTAAACCGTGTAGCCGTTTCCCCGTTTTTCCGGAATGCGGCGGGAATCGCTATCGTATCGATGTGAAAGAATCGTACTCCTTTATCCCGTTGAATGACGTTACCGGAAAACACCAGGGACGGGGCGTCGATGCTGATAGCATAGTCGGTGGGGGTGATGGCCTGCACGACGATATAGGAGGCATCTATGCCCAAGGATTCGGCAAGCGTCGTTTTTACATCCTGTTCTGAGGGATAAGCAGTGTGATTTGCACCTCCGACAAAGGTTATCAAACGTTCGGCGGCTTTTTCTGCCGCCACCGCCGCCGGTTCGGGCACACCCGTTTCTACCACCGCCGGCACGTTGCCTTCCATGCCAAACACCTTCACCCATCCGGTGGGAATCCGCTCCATAGTCCCGATCTGGACATACCCTTTCGTGACTTTCTTTAAGATACGCATGTCATTTGCGGCACCGAACGGCAATCGATCCAAGATGTCGGAAATTGACGTGGTGGCTCGAACCGACAACGATGCCCGGGTACCGTTTGCCGTCCGATACTCGATGATGATCCGTTCATCCGATTGCCACGGGAGTTCGGCAATAGAAGCCAACCTGAAGGAATCGGTGGGAGCAAATAGTGCCGCCTTCTTGGCAAAGTTTTCTTTGGCCCCGTTGGGAAGTACTATCGGTAACAAAATATCCGCTTCGTTATCCTGAGCAACCGGCGAGAATCGTACGAGAGCCACATTGCCCGTCGGACTCATATCCACGCGATACCGCCATAGTTCCGTTTCCTCGGGATCATTGGGGTTTTGTCCGAACACCACCTCATCACCGAAGGCGATTGTTTTTGATTCCCCTACCGTCAGAAGAACCCCGTTTATCCATGTGCCTTTTGGTGAATGATTAGTAATCGTAAGACCCTCTCCTTCCGGTTGCACGCTGGCATGATCGACATCAAATTGGCTAAATAGCGTTTTTTTCGGCACAGCGAACCGGGTGGTTCCCTGTTGCTTCGTGCCGATATGTACTCCCGGACCTGGCGTCGGTTGTGGCTGACGATCCTCTCCCCGCTCCACTAGTCGCGGCAGTTCAACCTCAAATCCGAACCGTCGCATCGGTTGTACTGCTTCCGGCTCCTGCGCGGTTTGGGCTATCCCGTTTAAGTGCGCTCCTACCCTCTGCCAGTCTTTGTCGATCGGATAGTGCCCTTCGCCGTAGGTTACGACCGCAAAGCCCTGCTGACTCCGCAGGTTCTTTTCCTCAATAAAGTCCTCCGTCTGTTTTTGATCGACGATGTTTTCGCGTTGCGGCAGGTGAAACCGAATCGGGGCAAGGCGAACTACTTCCGGCAGTGCCTCCCAATCAAGAGCGGGAACTCCCAAAATCACATCCGTCCAGCGAGTGGAGTATGCGACATCCTGCTGGTTTTCCCGATGAATGATACTTGCATCCGCGATAGCAGGGTTCCCGGTCAGTCCGCTTAACCGGTTGTTCACGATCACCCGATCGGGACTGGTGACGATAAAGATCGGTAGTTTCGCAAGGAACAGCAAAGTCCTGCGCATCTGCATCCAGACGTTTCTATTGTTCACGAATCCGTAAAGCGGACCCAAGCCCCATCCCCCTTCGAAAATCTTGAGTTGTTTCCGTCCCAGCAAATACGGAGCAACGAGTTCGAAGCGGACATCCTTGGGGAGTCGCTGTTGTTCCGATAACAGACCGGCAAGTTCAAGCACGATGCGGGCTCCCGTTGATTGTCCGATAAAGGTTACCCGTTTGTGCCCGAAATCGAAATATTCATCAAGCGCCACATAGAAATGAAGCGATTGTTGCAATGCATCTTCGTAGTAATATTGCTGCTTGTTGATATAGGTGCCGTTTGCTCCCATGAGAGACGGTGCGACCCCTACCTGCCGTCTTCCTTCTGATGCATACGGAAGGAGGATCTCCTGCATCGGCTTGGCATACACTCTCCCGTCGGCTTGATAGCCGTGCTGTGCATATACGATTTCATCCGCCTCCTGAATTCTCCGGGTCACCCAATTGAGTCGATCCGTTTCCGACAGACTGTCAAAATACGGAATATCACTTTCGCGGAGTTTTATTGACCAATTGACGGGTGTTCCCGCGGCTCCGAATCGTCGTGCGTTTTCATCGGTGTGATTGATTTGCCCTGTCGCATGCACCATCTGTCCGACCCGGCGCGTCGTTGCCACCGCTGCGTAATTGGGTGATGTCCTTGTCGTTGTCACGGCGCGTTGATGATCGGTACGCAATTGATCAGGCAGCGATGGGCGGAGGAACGGAAGCGATCGCGTTTGGCTTTGTTCCGGCTCTCGAGTGTAGGTGACCATGAATTTATTGGCGGTAATTCTCCGCACCGATCCCACGACGTCTCCCGCCTGGTTTTTCACCCGATACCAAACATTTGCCTTCAGTGCCGGTTCCACCTCGTTGGGATACGGAAGGACAATAGCCCGTAACCACGACTCCCGCCCGTTTTCGAGACGGATATCAGCCTTTCTCCTTCTCACCACCGGTCTTCCACCCCGTTGTGTCTCACCAAGTTCCTCGGGAAGCTCAATAAAGAGCGGATTGGTAACACTGGTCGGCCATAGCGCATCGAGTGCGGCTAAGTTGGTTTCCCCGTCCACCACTATCGTTGAGCGGGATAGGTTGACGAGTCCGTATTCGGGGATCACGGTGCGCGGCAGGGTGACGGTATATTCGGGATGCGACTGAACGGAAAGTACCGCATGGTTGGTATCGTCGACCAATATTTCATATGCCATGCCTTCGTTCCCGAAACGAATGACGTCACCGACAAACAATTTGGCGCTGGTGCCGTCCGGCTCCTCACCGTTTATCGTGATCGGCGCGTTGTTTGCCCAGGTGGCAACAATGGCACCCGATTCATCGATACGGAACGTTACCGGATAAGCAATACTTTCAAGTCCCGGATTCCGTTGGCGCGCCTCGTAGGTTGGAATCGGATTGTCCCGGAGTACTGCAGTATCCGGTTCCAATCGAAAGGTCGCCGCGCTTGTCTGTATACGCTCGACAGTCTCTTGTGAAGGAATCGTTATCAACGTAACAAACTGATCGGTTCGGGACTCATTCGGGAACCATTGCTGAAAGAGTGTTTGGATACCCTCGTTTGCTTCTTCTACCGTTCTCGCATTGATAAAAAGATTTTCCAGGGCAACTTTTTGTGCATCCGTAAGTGTTTCTTCCAAATTATTGCGTATAACGAGCATTTTTTCGCCGTTTACCTCCATCACCTTATACTTTTGCTCCGCATACACTACACCCGTCTCGGCATCCGCAGTAATTCCGTTGACAACGGTGTCACCAAATGGCGCCAAACTAAACGCCTTCAGCTTTCCATGATTCACAAAGAAGACGGTAAATGCGATGGTATTGGTAATGTCCTCGACCGGTTCATCCGGACTCTCCGGAAAAATTCTGGGCATAAGATTACCAAGAACAGACAGACCCACCGAGTTATCCGCGAGGTTGGCCAAGCGCGCTTTGTTTCGCTCGTAGGTATTGAGCCGCGTCCGAAATAGATTCACTTCGCTTGGTGTTAAATTGGTTGGCTCAGCCATATCCTTTTCAAGGATCAGCGTCATCGTCTCTGTGGTCATCGTAACCGTTGATCCGCTGATGGTGATCGTTGCGCCCGGCAGAGTGGTCG
>CAYUZE010000006.1:47055-77012 GCA_964449585.1 uncultured Gammaproteobacteria bacterium
GTATCGGTCACCCTGGAGAGTTCTTTGGTCGTTGTTGTATACGCGGTACTCTTGGTGACGATCTTCGCGTTCTCAAAGGATGATGATGCCCTTTGCACCGATCTTCCCGTGAAGCGTCGATAATACATAGCAAGTGATTCAAATTGACGGACAAGCTGTGATTTCGGCTTCGGCCAATCTTTTGTGGTACGCGTGATCCCCTGCTCCAACTGGTGTAGCTCCTCAAAAATATCCTGCAACATCTGCTCACGAACGGCGTCATTGGCGACCCCCTGTAACACGATGCGTGATTGCCCGGTGTTTTTATCCTGCAGGATGACGACGGTAGGAACATTCTTATCAAACGGAATGTCGGAAAGCACGGTGGTAAGCAACCCGGGATCACCGATATAATCGCGGCGGATAAAGGTGACATACGGTCCTTTCCCGGCAATCTTGACGAAATCACGCGTGATCGGCAAAACCTCAGAAAGCGCCGTGATAAACGATTCCAGCCATGCGGGTACCACATGCCGATATATATGTGCCAAACGATCCAGTAAGCCATATTCCGAATGCGCCTGTTCTATGGCGACGCGAATCGCTTGAGGCTTGACGGGTTCTCGAAGCGATACCGCTCCCAAGGTAACGCGATCGTCCAATGAACCCGTGGCAACTGTCGTTCCCAACGAAGGGAATCCCTGCTTCCGCATGGCGTAGGCTACTGCCATCATGATGGTTTCATATTGGATATTGCGCGGCAGATCTTCGGCACGGATCGTCTTTCGCTGATCGTTCTTGTTTTCGATAATCTGCGGCACCTGATGTACCTCGCTCACCAAACTTCCGAGTTGCCGCATGATGTTATCCCGCACATCAAGTCCGGGATTGCCGTCGACCACCACATGATCGTCGATGACGACCGGTTCACGGCTGTCATTAAACGCCATGAGAATCGGCGCTCCTACTTTGCCGAACCAGTCATGGATTTGTGCGAGCGTTCCCGTCGTGCCGCGAACCACGGCAAATACTATGTTTTTGGGACGCGTGTTCGTGATCGTCGTAGCCTGAGGTTTTTTGTCTTCTGCTTTCGCGGCAAGTAATTCTTTGAGTTTAACTATGCCTCCATCGTAGGCATTTTGCATCGTTTCCGCGGCGATTGTTTGAGATACATACGTTGCCTGTTTTGCCGATTCATATTCGCGCATTGCATTGCGTGAATCCTCGGGCGATAACCGCAACTTTGCCGCTAAGACAACTTCTAATTTTAGAATGCCCGATTGATATGCCTTGTTTCTTGCCTCGGTTGCCGCGGCTTTAGATTTATAGACGGTATGCATGGCGGCTTCATATTCTGCCATCGCATCGCCGATTTCGGCGGGTGTTATTTCCATCACTTCCCACGTCCCGGTAAAGCGATTTATATACACAAGCTTCGCCAGGAAATCCAAGAAACGAGTCCACCGGGTTTCCTCGGCGGGGGTATAGAACGCAACGGAAACCGGGATAGCACGATGACCCGGATAGCGAGCTCCCGGCATATTGGGATCGTAGTGAGCAAGCAATCGTTGTCCGCCGGGATACGGTTGGATGTAATCTTTACCGTAGGCGTACGCCAAATGCGCCGCCATCGATTTGATACCCACGATATCTTCGGAAATATCGGGATCAATGCCTACCGGCAACACCTGGGCTACCGCCCGTTTTTCACTTCGACGCATCGCCACCGTGGAAAGCTGTGCTTCAAAACTATTCTGTTTTGCGTCTTCGTTATCTGTTCCAACCTCGGCCACGTTCGGACGAAGATACGGTTTTGGCGGGAATTTCGAGAAAACTATCTCCAAACCACCAAGGAAGAGCTCTCCTATCACATTCACAAGTCCTTTGAATTCATTGTTCATCTGATACCAAAGCGACCAGTTGGACGTTTCTTCCCGTCGGATTTCGCGAAGCATCTCCTTATCCTCCCCCGTTTGTTTGCTGATAACCCGACGGATATCCGAGTAATTTGCATCGCGACGCACGGTAGATATCTGAGCTGCCGCACTGATATCTCGCGCATTATTGCTGAATTTTGCCAGCACTTCCTCGGCATTGCCGCCGGAACGAAGATAGGATATCAACCAGGTCCAGTGGAATGCAGGAAGCGTGGTGTCCTTTGCAAAATGCTCCCGTATGGCAGCCCGTGTCTTCGTTTCCGAGTAATTTTGCAGTTCACCAAGTGCCGCGGCAAATTGTTGCTCCGCCTCCTCTACCGTATCTCTCGAATCTAGCCCGATGTGCTTCATGGCAACCACCGGAAGAACAAAATACTCCTTCTCACCTACCCGGTACGGCGAATATTCCGCATTCAGTTTGGATTGCATGCGCTTCGTGTCGAGCGGATAGTGAACGTTTAGCACAACATAGTATTTGGTTGCCGATTCGCGGTAAACGATCATGTTTTGCAATCGGAGTTCGGTAAAAATATGATCGCCGAGTTTTTCAAACAAGGTTTGGATCAAGATATCTCCCTGTTCATACCCATGCGCCTTTCCGACCAATCGGAGCGTCTCGTCTACATTTACTTCAATGACACTGAACTCATCGCCATATTGGGCACGTGCCGCTTTCAGTGTCGAGGGAAGATCGGCAAACACTCGCACTTTGACGTCAGGATCTTTTTTGTTGTATTTGGCCTCGAGTTTGGCGGCGGTTCCATCCAAGACATCGTCAGAAGCCATGGCGGCCGTAAGCGAAGAAATATAGGAGACGAAGTCAGCCTGACCATAGAGAATCGTGTCCTGCTCAAGCGTGGCAAGGACTTGCGCATAGCCTGCGTTTTGTGCACGCAGTTTCACCCGACGGGCGGGGTTTGTCAGTACATCATCCTGTTTCTTCGCCGTCTCTTCATCCTGCTGATAGGCAAACCCTTTGGTTGCAAGATACAGGAGCTTCTTGGTCATCGGCGTAAAGAGGTTGACGCCTGCGGCAAACTCTTCCCCCTCCCGGCGAAGTTCTTCCTCAGACTTGAGGGTAATCGGAATGAAGGGAAACACGTGTGATCGAGACCGATTAAACGAAACGTTCCCCTGCGCATCAGGTCTTGCCACCAAGGTTTCCAGCCGTTGCAGTCTGTTCTCAAGTTCCCATTTTTCCGAATCACTCACCGTGCCGATCCTCATTACCGCAAACCTGTTGTCATTAAGACGTACGATCTGGTAATTGCCGCCCCCGAGATTATGGATAAGCGTAATGACCCTCCGAAGCTCAAGATCACGAAGCGCCGTCTGTGTTGCGGAGTCAAGTTTGGTGTCGGGGAGCGGTTCCACATCAAATACCGTCATCACCTGAGCCCCCAAACCCTGGAGGAACGGAATCGCGTGGATACTCCATACTGACTGCGGCGACTCGGTATTGTTATGAAGCTCAACGATTTGATCCTGGTCCGTTTGCAACTCTCTCCCGACACCCGGCAACTTACGTGCATCAATATACTTCCTGCTTTCCTGAAAGTAACCGTCCATCAGGTGGTCGGCGATAAATTCCATAATAAAGGCATTTTTATTGTTGGAAAGGTGCGCGATAAGCTGTACCTGTAATGACTTTTCTTGCGTGAATTGTTGGACAAGAAGTGTTGCGATTGCCTTTTGCTGTTCTTTGCGTGCACGATCAGTGAGGTTGATCGAATGATCAAATCCCCCGAACATGGTAAGGAACGCTCTGGTTGCCGGGGAAACGATCCCTATCCTGCTTACCTCTTGATTGGCGAATTTGATGCGGTCAATAAGGGTATTCCACGCCTTGATAAACCAATTGCTGTCCCTGTTGATCCTCGTTAAGATGGCAATAATCGTCGCATACGCCTGATCGTCTTGTGCCACGATCCCCGCTCCGGGCTCGGTCTGCGTATAAAATCGCTTAAGTGACTCTATTTCTGCCGGTGTCGCCCCGATATGCTGGATACGGTCAATACCGCGCTTATCGAACGGATTAAGATAATTGATGATAAATTGACGGTCGGCAAGCGTTTCGGGAGACACTGCTCCGGAACGGGTAAACAGGTTGCGTATCCGAGTACGAATGTCGTTTGGCTTGCGGATGTATTCATCTAAGATGCTTGCATTCGTATGCGTTACGATGCCGTTGGCAAGCTCAGAGAGCGCCCTGTTAAGTTGTCGGAGGTTTTCCGACGCACCGCGACCGTCAACACCCGTCGGCACGAGCGTCACTTCCGATTGACTGACCACCGCAAGCTCTTTGAAGAGTCCTGCGGCGTTAGCACTATATCCGCGTAATGCATTCTGCATCTGCTCCGTGTTGATTGTCACCGAAGGATCAACGGCAAGGTATAATTCGTTTGCGCGTCGATACACACGCACGTTCGTGACACCGAGACGCTCAAAGGCAAACCGGGCAAGCTTCTCAAACTGACGGACAATCATCTGATCTCCGTAAAGACTGCTCATCGAGTTAAGCATTTTGAGGATACCCGGCTGGTCGAACCGGACAATCTTAAATCCAAGGGGCATCTCCACGCGCACCGCTTCCATCCAATCCTGTACATCTTCATACACGGCAACAGTCGCGCGCGGATTTTTAGCGCGGAACGATTCCTGCAAACTTCGCGCGCTATCCCGAAGCACGTCATCAAACAGCAATACCGCCATGATTCGCTTGATGACTCCGTGCACCGCCGCTATTTGCGATGCGGCAAGTTCTCCGGCAAGCGGCACGCGAATGGAGGTAAGAATCTGCGCGGTATAGGAAAGCATCGGATGAAATTCGCTTCCCGCATCAATGGTGGCGTCGTTGGTATAGGTTCCCTGCGCCATCATCGTCAACCAATCACCGCCATGATTACGCTCTTCTATGGGAAGCCGCTCATCGGGTTCCTTAAACTCAACGCGAATCGGCTGATTTTCTATCCCTTGCGGTGTTTTGTATAACATATGGGTTGTTGCCAACACCGCCTCAATCCTTTGCTGTATGCCGTCGGTTGCCGCCCCCGGCCGAGCGAGTATCATATATTCGTCGCCGCCTACGCGGATAACCTCATACTCAGGTCCCAGTGCTTCAAAAACGCTATCCGCAAACTTCCTGAGCAGATAGTCCCCGAGCGGCGTGTATCCGCCTTGTCCCGCCACGTCATTTGCCCCGCGGAGATTTCTGACATCAAGTCGTGCAACGACCGGATATCCGCGTGAGGTAAAGAGAGGAAGTGCGATCGAGCTCCATACTCGCTGCGCGCCGGTGCCGACCCGACGCAATTCTTCTGCTTCCCCTTCCCCAAACTTTGCCATGGTCTCGCCGGGAAGATGGAAGGGATCGCGGGAGGTGGTATGCAGCGAATCAAATAATCGTCTGGTGAGGAACTCGACAACGTCAGGAATCCGCCCTAACACCTGCATAACCGCAATCCGTGCTGCGTCAGGGAGCCCGATTTGTGCCGCTATCACGTCGGTTATCGTTTCAACCGCCGCAATTTCCAGCGGGATTTTTTCATCAACAAGCGTGTCCCTGCCAAGGCGTGATTGTTCGGTCACCCCCCGACGATTTGCCTGTCGCATCGCCAACAATTCTGCCGAAGCAAGGGGTACGCGCTCGATGATGAATGACGGCAGCATGCTCCGCAGCAACCGCTCAACTTCTTCCTTCTCAGTTTCCGTCATATCACTCGTGATGCGCTGATACGCATCCGATCCGGTGATGATCGGGATGGCATATTCGATCAGATCAACGGCACTGACGTCCTGAATCGTTGCATCACGAAGTGATGCGGCAAGGTCATCGGTGAGCAGGCTGAGCAACTCATCGCGCATCGATCGCACGGTATCGCCGACGGGTGTCGGGACATCCGAAGGAATATCGGCAATAACATCCGCAACGATGCGGAGCGAGTCACCGATAACCGAAACCCGGTATTCGCGGTTACCGAGCGTAAATACGGATTTATCCGTCAAGTAGATGGCGTCTCCAGACTGCACCTGCCTCCCGTTTACTACAACCGTTTGTCCGTCGGTCGGATACGCTTCCATTGTCCATACCCCGGACGGTCTGCCGTTTCGCCGATTCATCGTGATGGCAAATCGCGTACCCGCATCAGCCTGTTGCCCCTGATAGATGAGGTAATCCATGGAACTCGCAAAAAATCCCGTGCCGGGAGACGCGGGAATCTCCGCAATCAACTCATCCGTTCGAGTGGGAAGAACCGCTTCGGCATCGGTACGTTGTCCTTCATCGGAACGAATCGGCGGCGTCGGCAACGACACCTTTTGATCATCAGTAATTGGCTCGACGCTTGGGGAATTACGAGTAATCCTGGTCAATATTGCTTTCACCTGATCAAATATCGGCAAAATATATCGATTTATTACCCTACGGATAACCCCTTCTTCATCTCCTGGTTTATCGGTTATCGTTTGAACCGATGCAATCCGTTGCTGTGCGTATGTATTGGCGAGTTCCAGTTGTTTTTGCGCAAAGAGCTCCTTTACCCGCGCACGAGCCGCATCCGGCGTCGTTATCCCTTCGCTCCAAAGTTGCCGCATGAGTTGGGTGGAAATGCCGTAACGAAGAATGGGCCCCAAATCGGGGGTTTCTTCCAAAATACCGCCCATAATGTATCCGGCTTCCTCCCATGCGCGAAGCAATGCTTTTGCATCAACCTCAGGCACTAATTTCCCGTCTCGGTACACCAACGGAATGCGATAGGAGCGGATGGATTCGTTGTTCTTTTGTTCCAAACGAACGGTCTTTTCCGGATACTTACCGTCATCGCCTTTGGGCTGCGTCGTATCGGAAACTATCGCCTCCTCCCAAAGCGGAATGAGACCGAGTGATCGATTGAACGCATCCGCTTCTTCGGCTATTGCCCGGGCAATTTCCCCGTCCAACCGGTACGCGGGAGGCAGGTTAAGCATTGTGATGATTGCCTCCACATTCCCCACCACCCGAAGTTGCTCCGCAAACGTCAATGATTCGATGTTTTGCGAAAGTGACGGAACGTTTTCCCCGTCCAGACTCTGACCATAGGCGGTGACCCATATAAAGCCCGCATGCGCGGGACCGCCCGCTGCTTTCGAACCGCTATGCACCAGCGAATGTACGCCGGGAAGGAGTAGCCATTTAAACACCTCAACATCGGAATCCCGCCCGAACTCCTGCACTACATCGACCGTCAGGCGGATGATATCGTTCGGATGCTCTGTGTTCCATTTTGTTATATATTCAGCCAGTTGTGAAAGGACTTTCTGATCCCGAACGCCGGTTTTCGAAATAACGGTAAAGGAAACTTTCCGTGCGCCTTTTGTTTCGATCGCATCGATATATCCTTTAAGTTTTTCTTCCGGAGTCACCGTTTCTCCCGACGGCAAACGGGTCTTCAAAATAATGCTCTTGGGATTTTTTCTGACATGTTCCAATACTTCTGAACCGTTTTCGTTGGTCGTCACTTCAATGGGAGGTTCGGCAAAAAACATTGTGCTGACCCTGTTTATCGCATTTGATCCTGATGACGCGATATATACTTTCGCCCGATCAATCGCATTTAATACACTTAAACCAAACGCCTGAGGGGTAATGAGGATGACTTCCCGCTCTTCCTGGAGCGCCTTCCCGAATGCAAGATCTCCCAACACCTGCGCGAGCCGCTCCTCGGTGAGCTGTGAAGTGTATGAATCGATTTGGAACCGGACGGATCGGATGAGCCGCGATACAGCGGCACCTGCTTTTTCTGAAGATTCCGTTTGCGCTTCCTTGATAAGCGCTTCTATACGCGCCGCTTTTTGTTCATCCAAATCCGCACTCACCAATATATCGGTGATCCCTTGGTACACTCGCTCCCATGTTGCTGTCTGCAAATATGGCGAATACCATTCCCATGACGTCGTCGATCCGTTGAGCGCGGCGTTTTGGGGAGCGTTCGGGTAATAGTTTGTGCTGTTTCGGCGGTGTGCCAGACGCGGATCGGTAACTTCGGTGCGATACTCCAGTACCCGCAGTGCGGTATCACGGATCGGCGCGTCAAGCTGTAACCGGTTGAGTACTGTTACCGCATCTTCTTGGGTAATTGCCGACTGCGGTTGGCTTTGTACTATCGGCGGTGTCGGCAACGACGAAGGGATTTGTTCATCGACTTGGATATCCTGTACGCTATCCAAACCAACAGCATCACGAGTTGCCGCAGGGGGCACATTTTGCATTCTATCTCGCAACGAACCCGCCACATTCGTGAATCCGAAAAATGTCAGTGCGGCAATGACCAGTGGAATGGCAATTGTTTTCCATCGACTCCTCATAAAACCGGCTATCCGGCTGTTTGCTATTGTCCATCCCTTTGTTACAAATCGTGAAAAGATAAGCCTGGCCAAAACCACCGCTCCGATTCCCGCCCCCATCGCGACCGCATCAAGCGGATCCTGAGCAACCGTTTGAGCCAATCCGCGCCAAAAATCTGACGGATGCACAATATAAGAAAATATAATATTTCCGAGCTCACCAAGCGTTGCATAGCTAGCAGTGGTATGAGCAACATCATATAGCTCATACACATAAGCCGAAACCATCGATGCAAGTGCCAAATATGCGGCGGACATCCGTTGCGCGGTTTTGAAAAGAGCAAAATGAACCGCATCAAACAATAAACCAACCAAAACCATAGCCATCATCCCCGCACCAAAGTCGGATAATCTCCAAAACGGAAACGTCAAATCCACATACTGACCAAACTGTCCAAGACGGGCGGTCCATGTCGTAAAGAATGCATCAATTTCACTCGGCATAAATTTCTGGAAATAATCCTCTCCCAGCAGGGCAATACCCGTTGAATAGAGTATTCCAAACACATTAGAGAACGGTGATTGGCGTGTTGTGTTGACTACCCCTGCTTCATCTTTTTGCACCTGCCGTTGCACATCAGATACTTGTTGGTTCATCTCCGGCTGTTTTGTCAGCCTGCGGATATACGAAGATGTGCTTTGCACATCAGGTAAGTTTTTCGCATCATACCGGGCTACCATCTCCCGTACTTCCGCTTCGGTGAAATTTCCGCGCGCTACCAGCGCAGCTTCCGTAAGCCGTGATCGGACGAGGTCTCGCAATTTTGTTAATGCACTTACTCTTGTCGCCTCATCCGCATCCGAAAGGATAATAGGAACAATCTCTTGTATTTCGTTGACAATGAATATTCCGTTTTCCGTTTGAAACAGTGCCTCCTGGGCTTGGTCAATTGCCCATAAGATTGCACCGTTCCTCCCGAGATATCGTAAGTCACGGAAAAAGTTCACCATTCGTATGACGGGACTGCTTAGCCGACGTACGATAAATCGGTAGAACGGTCCGATAATAGGCGTACGAATCCCTCGTAAGTGCTCCTGTAATGATCGCGGAAGCTCCGGATCTTCCACCGTCCCTTGTGGTGAATAAAAGACGCCAATCGATTTATTCCCCGCTAATTTCCATTCGCCTGATTGAGCGGTATGGCTGAATTGCCGAATGCTGAAATCAAGTCCTAAAAATCCGTTTGCCCGGTATACAAGCAATTTTATATTCCGCATCACCTGTTCAATTTGGTTTTTCGGCAGTAAATATCGGGTGATGCGCAGTGCATGCGCCGGCGGATATATGACGAGCTGGATGGGACGATCTTCAATCCGATCTATACGTTGCGATTGATTTTCAGCAGCCAGTTGACGAAGCGCCTGGGCGACATACATTCGCCTGCCGTCCTCATGATGTATATCGAATATTTCATACCAATTCACCTTGGTTCTGTCATACTGACCGGTACTTGTCAAAAATCTATAGAGATCCGAAACCGTGTAATAGAGTCCGGGCAAATGCCAGAAAAAAGTATCGGTGAGCATCCGCGCAACGATTTGCGTCCCCAATAGCCAGGTGAAGGGTGAAGTGTAATACCGCACTCGGTTTGCGATATCGCTGACGACCACATCTTTCCCCTCTTTGGCCGCAACATCCGCAAGTTGGTCATAGTATTTCGCTTTCTCATCATACACATCGAGGCTTGTTGAGTCCTGTTTCATGAATTGTCGCGCAAGCCAACCGCCGATGAGCGGAACACGCTCCGCATTTCTTATGATTTCCGGACCGAAATACTCAATCATCGGGGCTTTGGAACGCTGGTCTTTGATCAAGGCGAAAATAATGGCGTCCAACGGAGCGATATGCAAATCCTCGTTGTATTCCTGGCTTATCACTAACGTATTCACTCCGCCTATTTGTATCCCGCGAATATAAGCCCGCACAAGACGGCGCGTCTCATTGGAGTCCATCGCACGTATTTCAGGGTTCTCTTGTACCGTTGCCCATACTTCATCATCCGTCAGCTCTCTGGTCGGTAATTTATCCGGCGATATAACAGGAGTTTGGCTGACCAGTTCTCCCGCCTCCTGAACTGGTTGCTGATCGTTCGACGGTGCCTGGGAGATTTTGATGTTCCGTGTGGCAATCCACGTTATTTGACCGTCGGGCAGCCGCACATACCATCGGGTATTTGCGGGATTCTTATCTCGGGAAACGTCGCGAATGGTCAATGATTCCGTGCGCATTTTGCCGTCTGCATCCCTCAGGGTAATTTCGATCACACTCCCGACTTCCAACTGTTGCCCCGAAGCAAGCGTTGCAGAACGGACATTAAGACCGGGGCGGGTCGCAAGAAGCTTGTTTATATCGAAATCTGCCGTATCCAACACCGAAAAATCACCGGCAACAATATCCTCCAATGCCTTCCTTAACACGTCGATCTGCTGTAGCTCAGCCTGACTCTGCGTTTTTTTGTAACTTAATCGCTCGTACTCCTGGGAGATAGTTCGCCACCGTCGAAAGCGCTGCAAATATACATTTCCCGCTTCCTGCTGACCGCGCTCGACAAACCATTCGTCGGAGAGGGAATCTGCTTGTATATTCAGTTTTGCCCCCGGTTCCAGCAATAGCGGCTCGATAGTCTTATACAGCGCCCTATCGGCGTCAAAATCCAATTTTTCGCTATCAGTGAATCGCTCATACGAATAAAACCATGCGTCAGTATTCCGCTTATTCGACGCGTAATGTCCCTCGGTCATCCAATGAGTAAACGCGCCGTACCCGAAATATTGATCAAACAAATCACCGAAATACACCTTGTCAGTCGAATCACTCGACGGCTTTTTGGTGTACCCCGTCGTGGCACTGGTCACAAAACTTGCCCATACAAGCTTCTGGTCCGCTCCCGCGTTGGTAAGCACATTAATCGCAGCTTCTACTCTTCGGAGGGCAGTTTCATACCCCGATTCGGCAACCGGGATGACGGCATTTGTTAATGCTTCGGTAAGGCCCTCGACAAATGTCGTGCTTCTCAGTGAGGAATCTACTGATCCGGCTTGGGATTCATGTATTTGTTCATGAATGTATGCAGCTAAAAATTCGAGGTAATCAGTGGTGTTTCCAAGCATCAGGAATGTGCCTTGCACCACATCATCACGAAACCCAAGACTCAAAGAGGAAAACGTAACATCACTGTGCGCATATCCGAACACATTATCCATAGGCGTGTACGGGAGCGTAGTGCGTTTTTTGCCGATGGTGAAATCCAGACCCGTTTTCTCCCGTATTACGTCTTCGGCATATGTTCCTGCGGCAGCGGTGAGTTCACGATATATATCCAAGGAACCGAACGTAGCCTGAACCTGGCGCAGTGATAGGAGAATACTTGCCGCCGCAAGATACAATTCATCATCGCCAACCATATCAAGCGTTCTGTTGCTCCTAAACTCACCTCCATTGACGCGGATGTACAGAGACTGCAACAGTTCTGTTTGTAAGGTGGAAATGCCCGAAATATCCAACACTTCCGCATCATTTATCTTTGTCAGGGTGCCGTTTTTAGCGGATGCTGACAATCGATTTTTGAACAGCTCGACGAGCTCCGTAATGAGTGCGCGATCCCCATCAGGATCAGGAAGCAGTTTAATGTACTCCTCCGCAATCCCCCTATGATCTATCGATAACGATAGCATGTGGGCAACCTCAGCCTCCAACTCCTGCTGACTTATTGCAGCGTCATCACCATTTGCTTCCTGATACCGTTGCCAAAATGCGTCAAGCTGCGTAAATTGCCCGATTTCCTCTGCGGTAAAGTGGAGTCCGATTTGTTTAAATGCCGATACTGCTGCTTCTTTTGTTTCAAGATCCTTTTCCGAAACTCCATCTATATTGGAGCGATACTGCGCGTACTTTTGCAGCAAAATGCGTATGCGCTGAAATGCTTCGGCAGCCTTCCCCAGTCGAATGGTTGACATATTTTCCGGAATTTTTGTAGCCGGACGTGTTTTTGCTCGATTATTTGCTCTTCGCATGATCTCCTGAAGCGGCTTTGGTGCTTTTTCAATTTGCGCATCATTATTCTGCGTCCCTGCCCGTTGCTGTGACAGCCACATACCGCCGCGGATAAGGTCATTTACCGTGAACAAAACGGTATTTGCCCACCATGGTGCGATGAGCAATCCCCTGCTTACCAAGTAACTCTGCCGGGCATCTGTTCCTTTACCGACCGGAATACCCAGTATGTCGGCAACGCCCTGAAGCACGGGAATTGCGGCTATCCGATTAGCGACGCTGGTGTACGATGCCGGGTGGATTCTCAACCATACAAACTGTATCGAATCGGATAATACTACCGCAGGAATTCGCACGTACCACGGTACAATGAACTGCCCGACCGTCAGCATAAATCGGCTGGCAATATATCTGCTTATCCCGCGCGCCCCGCCTACGGTTACCCCGTTTAACACGTGAGTCGATGGCTCAACCGTCACGGTACTTGCGGGCGGCGTCTGGGGTTGCGATTGTTGCGTTGCTGCGGGTTGTTCGGCTTTATTTAACGTTTCCACGACGTTTTGTGCGTCAGCCCGGTAACTCCCCTCGGGTAATTCCGAAACAAGCAGATTGATAAATCGCGTAAAATCGGCATACATCAAATCTATGGCTTGTTCCGTACTTCCGGTTTTTTCTAATGCGCGTTGCACTAATCGGATCGAGTAATCGCGCATATCCTCGTTTTCCGCCTCCACAGGCACGCGGTAGGTCATAATACCGTCCATATTCACCACCACGTGGACGGCCGGACCTTCATAGGCAATTAAATCTCCAACAGAAATTTTGGTTTTATCGTTTTTATTGTGCGAGTGAAGCTTTTGCACTATCTGATCTTTGCCGAATTCCCTATTAAGATTTTCGACGCTGGTAGCCTCCACCATATGCCCCTTCTCTCCGACAAAAAGAATATTGCGTCCGTTTTTGAGGGTGATGATCTGCACTTCAAAATCGAGATCGGTATGGAGCCTGAGCAACTCCTGCTCACTGATACCCCCGGTCAGATCAAACCGGTCGCCCGGCTTTAAGACCGTAGGCTGACGCGTCGCCATAGCAAGAATTTGAGAAAGCGTTTGTGTTCGTCCCGTTGTGACCGGTTGACTTACTACAGCAGCGCTGACCCCAACGGGGACAAAGCCGTTAAACACCGTTTCGCGTACCCAACGGATAGCGCGGAATCCGTCATACACAAGCCCGACTCCGCCGAATGATGCGTTAAGTACCACCCGAGTCCCTATAAATGCCGCAGTCTCCCCAATTCCTCCGCCCCATAGCCGCGGATTGGCAACATATCGATACCAGGCATTGTCATGCCGCCTTGTCCAGTGATCAGCAGGTTGCGCAAATAACCATCGCCATCCCCCCTCATCGACAAACCGGTGCCAGTCGTAGGCACTTAGCGCCCCCAATGAAAGGATTCTTGTTGCAACAAATTGGAGCGGCCGACTGTTCGGAGTCGCGTTAATCCAGGTACGGGGTACCGATATACCGAGAATCGTTATGGTGCCGTCGTTACCCCAGAACGCTTCCGCATCGGGAGCAACGGTAGGAATGGCCGGCGTTTGGGTTGCCCGTATGATTGCCCGCACCGGCCAACTCACGGCGCGCCACGTGTCATGCATGATGAGAATTTGTCCCGCCACGGGGATCGAGTACCGGGCAAAGAATATAAACGGATCGCGGATAATGTATATCGGCTTCCACGGCTTGTGTCCGATACCGAAGAACGGATGTGCATTCCACAGGTCTTCGAAGAATCCCTCGCGGGAACCGTTAGCGATATTGATACGCGTTTGGGCGGGCAAGGCAAACGTCATATCCTGGTAAAAGACATACCCCGCAATCGGTCCGGTCCAACCGCCGAGTCCTGTTGAAGCAAGCAACAAGACGCGGGTAACAAGATAAATTGGCACGCGCCTGATTACTTCCGCACCGGTAAGCCCGTGGGTAAAGATATTGCTGTTGTAGATAATGCGCCGTATGCCACGCGCCGGTATTCCCGAATCGGGTGGAATAGCCGGACCCGCCGCTTGAGCAACCGTCACGATCGCATCTTCGGGGTGCACCATATTATTCCACACCGAGCGAAGCGGTGAGGTAACAAGACGTACGGCATCCCAGGTGAGGAATACCGCGCTTGTTGCGATACCCGTGGGATTAAGGGTGAAAAGCGGCGCGATACGGAAGGCAAACCATGCGGCTGGCTCGCCGTAGCGCTGTTCGGCGGGAAGTCGTGAACTAAATAGTTTGAAGGGATTGGCACCGAAGGTGTATTGATAGCCTTTCCCGAATCCGAGGCGGAGGATATTTACCCAACCGCGCACCGTACCCAAATCATAGGTTGCGGCTTCTTCCGCCCTCACCCGTGCGGCAATCCGTTCATCCAATTTCAGGGCATCCCACACGGAATGCATTAGCGGATTAATCATTCTTTGTACACCTGCCGCAAATGCATCCTGTGTAACCCCAAGAAATGTAGCTAATGTATCAAAAGCTCTTTGTGCTTCTTCACGGGCGGCAATCACGTCAGCGTCTTTATGCGCGGCATCGAAATATTCATCGTAGTTATTCACTGAAGTTTCAGTGATGCGTTGATTAGTCATCTCAATAACACTTGCTTCGTAAGCAACAAGCTGTGCAACCAAAATTGTGGTAGAGTCAACAGTAACTTGAAGTTCAGCGCTGAGTCGGGTTGCGACATCGTTTCGCAGTGCATTGTCCGCCTCGGCAATTTCGTCAAGATGATTTGCTGCATTGGCGCGGAGCTCATTAAAAAGCGTGTACGCAGTCAGATAATCCTTCTTGGCAAGTGCCGCCTTCAACCGTTCTACCGGTGTATTTGCCTTTGCCTGCGCCGCCGCTTCCAATGATGCGGCATTTGCATCGGCACGAAGCGTGTAGGTTGCCTGTACAACTGGTTGGGTAACGACACCGATAATCGCCTCCGGCGTGATATCCCGGGTGAGTGTTGTTGTCTGACGGAACGCGTTAACCGCGTCTATCGCGCCTTGCTGAAGTACCGCCATACCGCCTTCCTGTTGGATGGCTTCGGCAAACAGGGTAAGAGACGTCAATCCTTCCGCGGTTTCATTCCATGTACTTGCTTCCTGTACAAACCCGCCTTCATATGCCAGAAGGGCGGTAACCATGTCGTGGTTTACCGCAATGGTCGTTCCCAATGCCTGCGAAAGTCGTGCGGCAATACTTTCGCGGAGTGCCGTTTCAAGCTTTGCTACATCATCGGTTTTCCCCTGATTTCTGGCATTCGTAAGCTCGACATACGCGTCGTTATACGCACCGTTTTTGACCCCGGCAACGAGCCTGTCGATTGTTCCCTGGGCAACCTGCGGTGATTCCGGTGTAGTCACGGGAGTTCTGCCGAAGAAATTACGAACGCGATCCACAAGATTGCCAAATCGGGTTGCACTCATAAACGATGCGGGTATTCGTGCTATCCCGCGAAGTGCTGGTAATACTCCGGAAATTGCACGGACGAAGATGTTCGGTTTTTCGCTCGCGATGACGCGATTTATCTGTTTCTTTTGGTAAGAAAGCGCATTATCCGTATAGGTACCAAATAACCTGTCCGCAATACTCGTCACCGTCGGTGCGGTTTGTTTTCGGGCGGCATCGACAAGCAATCCTTTATGGGTTTCATCGACGACCCGCACTGATCCCCCTTCGGAGAAGGAAAGCGTTTGATTCACGTTGGCGTTTTGGGCAATGCCGAGATTGGTAAATGCTTTGGCGATTTTGGCATCTTTCACCGTTTGCGCATGTTTGATAAGAAGCGCGTTTAACGCACGAAGCAATGCGGCTTTTTCCGTTGTTGTTTCGCGATCAATGCGTGTTTGCGGATCTCCCTCGAGCGCGCGGTCGTTGAGCTGACTTATCACGCTTGCCACTGCTGCCTCGTAGGCACGAAGTGCAGCGGCAACCACATCGGTTTCACTGTCGGGAAGGTTCCCTAATCCGAGTCGTGTCAATTCGTTTTGAACCTTTCGCTTTGCCTCACGATCAAGTGCCGCGGTCAACGATTCCACCGTCGTATTCCCCAGTGTTTTTTGTATTGCCGCCTGAGTTTGCGCAATTTCGTTGTTCAATTGATACGTTGCTTCGAATGACGGCGCGTTTTTGTTCTGGTCAGAGACGAGCTGTGTGTCCGTGCCGCTGAGCTCAACTTCACTTATTGATCCGCTGGTTTGAATCCTGATACTCGTCGTGCCGGCGGGGAAAGTTATCACGGTGGATTCACCGTTTATCAGATCCTTGTGGTCGCCGGCGGCATCCGTCCATGACACTCGCATGCCCAAAAGAATGGTCTGTGCACCCTCCACCCCGTTTTTGTCCTTGCCGACGATAACATCCCCTGCACGAAGCGTATTTGGCTGTTGCACGCTCTGGGTAAGCCGCGGTAAGGTGCCTCGTCGGGCTTCTAACTGCGTTACCGCATCCTGCATCGCAACCGCGGTATTTCGCGCAAGTTCTACCGTATACGCCTCGGTCGACGTCATACTGTCTCCCTGATTCACGCGGGTAGCGATCCGAATCGCATCAGGCACCGCATCGGCGGCGACTTTCGTAAGCCGTTGGATATCCTGCGGAGTGTTGGTTGCGGTAAATGACGTCTTCACCTCGTTAATACCGCGGATTACTTTCGGTAACACATTTCCCGCCAAATCATCCGCGGGATTGACGTAGGTATGCGCTTCCATCCCCTTTATCACCTCATACACGTTGGTGGCTTCGGTGTAGGGCTTTGCTGATGCGTCGACGGGCTTGGAAAAATCAAGGGCCTCGGGAATCTGCGTGGCAATCGATCTGCCGTTTGCTCGGGTGAGATTACCAACCAGGCGGGATAATTCACGATTTCTTCCCAATCCGAGGAACCCGACGTTTGCAAGTTTTTGGACATCGGGCATATTGATCACCTGCTCGATAGTTTCCTGGACGATGCGCGCCTGCCGGGCAAGTTCGACATTGGTATCCACTTCCACCGCACCCACCCGCACATTCAGACGTTTCTGCCCGCCGGCTAGCAGGGATTCCGCCTGCGTGCGTGCCTCTCCCTCGGGGAGGAACGAGGTAATCTCGCGGATTTTCTCCGCCATAAATTCATTAAGGAACTGCAGACGCGTTTGGGTGGCTTGCTTTTGAGTCGCCTTCAAGCCGTTTTCATCGGCGAGTTTTTGGAAGACCGGCATATCCTCTGCTCCTGCCGGTCTCTGTGCCACAGTAAGCGCGTATTCCTGTGATTTGGTTCCGATGATCACAAGCTCCGCATCAGGTGAAAAATCACTGTAGACTAGTTTCGTTCCGCCCTCGTTACCGCGGGCACGCAAGATTGCCTGATTCCACTCAGAACTACTGTTTGCCGTGTCGCCGAATACCCGAAGTGATTCGTTGTTAAACGACAGCGGGTTGACGCCGATATCCGCTCCTTTGTCGTAGAAGTCGGTATAGAACCCCCGCCGTGCTTCAAACCCGAACCCTTCAAGCTTTGCGATACTTTCGGCTTGAGCAACGGAAAGCTGCATGCCACGGGCGGCGAGCTTAACTGCGTCCAAGTCAGCAAGCGTAATCGGCGATTTTTCCGCGGGAGCACCGATTCTCCGTACGCTCGTTACTTCTTCCGATCGTACCGTACCGTCCCCGTTGACCACCCTGCTTATAATTTCTTCCACCAACTGGAAGCGCATCTGCCCGTTCACTTCGATCGGTTCGACATGCAAACGAACTGCCGCACGTGCATGAATACCCAAGGCACCGTCGGCGGCGGTTTCACCGAAGGAATATTCAATCTGATGCAGATCATTTCTGTTTCGTACTATTTGGATATCGGCATCGCCGTATTTATTGAGGAATGCCTTACGAACTTCAAGGTTCGCCGCCCCGTTATTGGATGCATTGACCCCCATCACTCCCGCTTGCCCGTCCGCTATAGCCCGGGCTTGCGTTTTAAGCCGTGTGCTTACCGATTCGACACCGTTTACCTCATGAATTGAGGAAATGGAGCGCTTCGGGCCTACTACAGTGCCGTCAGGCAAGGTCACCCCATACATCATCTCAGCAACGGCGTCTGCCGAACCGATGGTTTGCGCGTCAGGGACAGCCCCGCTCCACACGCGGGCTACTTCGTTGGCTTCCAGCGACATACCCTGGGTGCTTTTTGCGTACGAGTTCACTTCAAGAATCGTTATCGACTGTGCGTTGGTGGACATCTGCACGTCATTGATGTTTGAGGCGATCCTATCGTTACCGCTTATTTTGGCGTACAATTCTTTCCCGACCGAGTTGTAGACAAGATTTTGCATCCCATCCGATATTTTCTTTCCCTCATGCACGTTCCGATCCTTGGGCACTACCGTCAGTGTTTCTATCGGTTTTCCATCGCCGTCAACACCGATCCTGGCAATCGGTTCATAATTGTTCCCGACAACATCACCATAGACTTTACTGAGTGTTTCCAGAACCCCCGCATTTTCTAAAAATCCGTTTTGTACATCAGCCATCAGCGGATCTTTTGCAAAGTTTGCTTCCCGAAGACCGTTTGCACGTTGTTCAAACGCATCAAGCGCCGCACGTCCGTTCGGGTCGGCAAGGGCTCTGGCAAACGCATCGGCATTGGTAAATTCGCCGAGAATCGCGTCGATGTTTGCCTGCGCCTCAGGGTGCTGGGCGGCCTGGTCAAGCAATATATCCCGATACGCTTCCGCACGGATGTCACGACGAAGTACTAATTCACCGTCGTTTCTGTATATATCTATATCAAAGAGTTCCCGAAGTTTTTGTGCTCCCCCGTCCAAAAGGGTGAGCGCTTCCCGTTGCAGTTTGACGAGCGGGCCGTTTGCGTTTGCATCCCGGGTAATGACGCCGCTTTCATCGATATTCCATCCCAATGCCTTCTGCAGTACTGCAACATCACGTTGCCCGTTCGGAGTTCTGGCATACACCTGACTGTCACCCGACACTTGGAATGAAAGTGCGGGTTGCCAGATGGTTTTGACTTCGTCAACGATGAATTCGAAGCCGTTGCCTGACTGCAGGTTATCGGTAAATTGCGCCTGGAACTCCGGGTGCGCCGCCCCTTTGCCGTAATCGGCGATAAATTCGTAGGCGATTTTGTTAGTCGAGATCACAACATCCGCTTCCATCAGTTTGGCAAAATCCTGCGGAGATAAACTGCTGACGGAGTCGGTCAGTTCAAAGTACTTCACCCCTTCGGCATCAAAGATCTTCTTAAACGTCGCCCGTTTGTCGGGGGTCAAAATAACCTCTTCCGATTCCACCACCAATACTTGCTTTCGCTTGGTATAGTGGAACCGTTCCGCGGCGGTAATGGCGGAGGTTTCTGTTTTACCGGCACCTCCAGGGGCAACCAACCACATACTGTGATCTCCGCGAGTGGCGGCGGAAAGGATATTCCCCACCTGATCCTGCGGTGCATTGGGCGTATCTTTGGTGTACAGCGGGAAGCCTAACTCTTCCTGCACTTTTTGGAGGCGTTCGTTCGCCCCTTTGACATAGTTTTGTATAGTTCGATCTGCTTCTCCGGCATCAAGTTGGGCATACCGCTTACCGTTTTCGCCTTCCACAACGCGTGAGGTGACTTTCGACGCATCATGCGTTTCTATGGGGCGCGCAGTCGAGGTAATTTTCCGAACGAGTGCGGTCTTTGGCGCAGGCTTAAGTTTGTTCGTCAGGAGTTCGGCAGTACTTTGTCCGCGGAAGACGCGGTTGGCAAACTCTACCACTCTTCCCCGAAGGGTGTTTCCCGCAGTAATCGACTGCTCGAGTACGGCAATCTTGCGGGTAAGTTGTTGCTGACTTTCGATAAACGGCGTTAATTTGGCATTTTCATTGGTGATGACGATCATCCGCTGTGCTTCATCGGTGATGCTGCCGTTTATTTTGCCCGTTTCTTCTATGGCTGCCAGTACCTCCTGTGATCTTGCCAACCCGTCCTGGGCAACTTTAATCGCCTCGGGGCTCGCTTTTTGCGCAATAAGGTCGGCAAGCTGCTCCCCTGCATTATTGACAACTTGCGCTTGTCTGGTTAATGCTTCGACAATAAGATCAGGTTCCTGCAAAAGTTCCACACGGATTTTTATTAAGCCCGCATCATCCTGTGCCTTAACGAGCGCCTCACGGGCAGCATCAAGGTCGCTGGCATATTCGGCTTGCGCACGGGTGTATCCCATGCGTTCGATTCCCGTCTTTGCCTTTTCGAGCGCTTGTCGTGCCAGTTCATATTCAATGGGGTTGGTGTCCGCCGTCTTTGCCGCTTCCGCAAATCGCCGCTGCGCCGCTTCAAAGTCTTTAATTTCGGGAGCCTCACGATTGAGTGCTTTTGCGATCGAGTCGCCGAATTGTTGGAGTGCGGTTCGCGGATTTTCCGTCAACGCCCGTTCAACCTGTACCTGTTGTTGGGCAATCTCGATACTTTTTCGCGCACCGTCTATCATCTCCGAGGTAACCGGCTTGACGACCCCGTCGATGTCGACCGTGCTTTTTATCGATCCGTCGGGATTGACCATTTTATTCCAGGTATCGGCGGCCTGAAGAAGCTGCCGTTGGGCAAACGATTGATCTGCGGCTTCTTTCGGTATGGTACGGTCGGCAAGAATCTCGCTTACTGCAAATTGTGTCTGCGATAATGCCCTTCCCGACTCGACAACCGCTCTCCCCAACGTTTGTAACACCTGCGTGCGGGCGGTCGCCTGGTCGGCGAATTTCACCGTCTGTCCGTCGGAAAGCGTTACGGTATCAAGGTTTGTATAGTTTTTGAGCCCGTCGATAAGTTGCAAATCGCCGAGAGCCAGTTGTTTTGCCTCAAAAGGATTGGTGAATGTCGAGGGACCCTCGGTGGATTGTTTGGCAAGATCGGGACCAAAGGACATCCCCGCCATCATGGCGGTCGTCACACAATTATCCCATTTCGCCTGACCGGTGGCGGCGGCGGAACAGGCGGTCAATGCCTGCAGCCCGTTGACCACCTGATCGGTTCGCACCACCGTTTGCGATGCTTGTGCGGTGGGATTGACGATCGCATTCGTAGGCATGAACGTACGAGCCAGCGACACTCCCGCCATGCTCATCGACAATATACAATCGGCATTTACCCCGGTTTGTGAACACGTTTGTGCCGCTTGTGCACCGAAGACCGCCGAACCCAATAAATTGCGCGCGCGTTCCGCAAATACGTTCGGCGGCTTGGGAACAAATGCTTTGGCAACCGACGTCGTCGCATCGTCAACAAGTTGGGTGGTGATTGCTTCCGTACCGTTGGTGATTTGCGACACCTTCACCAGCGCCGTCTCCTTGGGGGCGATAAGACTTAAGCGGTTGAGCTGCGCCGTGCGAGCGGCTTGATTCACCCCGTTTATCGAGGATGCGGTGCTCCACGCGGCAAATGCGAACATCCCGGCGCTTGTTAGACATGCGGCATTATTCTGATCTTCGCGGAAGGTACAGTTCGTTGCAGTATCGGCCAAACTGGTCCCGGTCATCTGAAACCCAAGCGCTTCTCCGGCGATCGAAAGGGATGAAGGAATAGTCATTGCTGCAGTGCCAAGTTGAAAAACACGCGCCACCGGGGCGGCAACCGCAAGTGCCGTGCCCACTACCTTGGCATCTCCTTTGACCTCCGCCCAGGCGCTCCGTGCGGCGTATTCACCCCAGTTGATTTCGCCGTTTTCATATTGCTGTTTGAGCTGTCCCTGCTCGATGACTGACTCCAGCTTTCGTCCGTCGGTAAAGGAATTTAACGAAACCAAAAACTTATCGCCGTCGGACAAATTGTTGTAGGCATTTTGTGCCGCCACCGCATTAAAGTCCCCGTTTATGACCGAATCGATGGAAGATTCGATACCGCCCGAGGCCAAAAACTCCCGAACCTCCGAACTCTTTAAGTAGGCATTCACCTGGTCATTGATGTAGTCATCCACGGATTGGTCTATCCCTTTGGTGTCTAATTTTTCGGCAAGCTCAAGCTTTTGTTCATCAGTGATGCTCTTTGTCAGGACATCGGTGAACAACTCGGCCTGTTCGTTTGCGATGGTTTCAAGTTTTTGGGTATACGTTTCCGTCCGGTCCTGGCTGTTATCCTTCAGAAATTCCGCATACGCGGCATCCTGTTTTGCTTTGGAATCCGCAAGATTCTGATAGAAGGTGGCAAGGCCGTCGGTACCCTTTAATACACTGCTGGTTAACCAGTCGGGATTGGTGGCAAAAAATTCCGCCGCGCCGTCGAGCTCATATTCACCGAGTTTTGCATTGACAGTCGTTGCCACCGCCTGCGCGTACAGGTCGGTAAGATAGGCTTTTTCCGACGTATCACTCCCCGCTTTTTGCGTGGTTTTCCATGCTTCGTATGCGGCACTTTCCGTCGGATCCGTTTTAATCATGTTGACGCGGGTAGTAAGAAGCTCGGGATTTACTTTTTCGGTGTAGGTGATCACATTTTCCGCGGTAGCGGCGCTCTGCATGTTGGTAAGATTCGGTGTGAGGTTATCGATGAGTCCGAAGGTGATGATGGGCGCCGCTTTTTGCCCCAAGTTAAGGGCAAGCAGCATGGGCTTTGCCAACGGATTGCTCAGATCGTTATCAATTTTGGTCATGTCAACGTCACCGGTGATGACCTGCTGGAAGAATATCCGTTCGCTCTCCGTGCCCGGCTCATAATTCCCTTTTGCGATATCAAGATAGGCTTTATTGCCGTAAAAGAGCTCCAATTGATGCTCGATGAATTGTTTTTCGGGCGCAACAGACTTATCAATCTCCGCCGTTTTAAGCCATTCTTTATAGGCATCGGAGGAATTTACCTGCGAGAATACGGCCGCCTGATTTGCCGGGTTGAGCGATAACAACTCCGTCTGTCCCTGTGCCTGGAACTTGACGATGTCGGAGTTTTCAGAAACAAACGGTTTTTTGACGCTGTTCCAGAAGTTTTCCCATCCCGGCTGCATGTCGTACACCCACTGAGGATATTTGGTAAAATATTCCTCTTTGATCTCGGAAGGAACGAGTAATCCTTGGGCAATTTTTGCCTCGATCAACGCATCTTTCCCTTGCGCGGCATAAATAGGCTTTAGTTCTTCCCAAATGCCTTGCTGATAGGCATCGAATTCTTTTTCCCATTGCTCCTCGGTTTTTATCCGATCGGCATAATCCCCTTCTTTGATTTGTTCGGCCTTGTATGCGGCAAGTGCGTCGGCATAGGCGCTTTCGGGATTTGCTTCGGCGATCGTTTCCGGCTCAAACGCGTCACGGCGCAGGTTCTCGGGAAGCGACCGGTCGAGCGCGGCACGAACCGCCTCCGCGTTCCCGATTGCCACCCCGGCAAGACGAGGATCGTTTTTATGCTCTGCCGCCCATTTCAGCACGTCGGCATCTGATCCGGTGACGTTTATGATGGCGACATCGTTTTGGGTAAAGCTGAGCTGTAATTCCGACTGTTGGGAAACACTTACCGCGCCCTTGAGTGCCGTTCTGGCGGATTCCAAACTGTCACACGCAACCGTTCCTATCACTTCCTTACAGATGGCAATTTCGCTGCCCGGTCCGTTTGCCTTCACCAAACTGACGATCTGTGACTGCCATCCCTCCAATAATCCCGTTTGATAGGAATCATCAAGACCCGATGCGGCGAGATGTTGTCTGCGCAGGGCATTTGCTTGCGCTGACGTGCAGTTACCGCAAATTTCTTCGTTGGATTGATAGACATAATCTGATGCTGTTTTATAACTTTTGTACAACTTAGTTATTGTTGCTTGATCTGCTGACGTGGTGCCGGGATAAGACAATGCGGCCGCGGCATTCTTCTGTAGTCCCGAACAATCAAGGCCGGGATTCGTCTTTCTATTTTCCACACAGGAGGCATACGCGCTCTCTGCAACAAGATAAAGGTTGGATGCTTTGTTGACCACGTAGTCGTGATAGGTTGACGCCAACTGTTCAGCAGCTGCTACGGGATCAAGCCCTGCGGCGGCAAGGGCGTTGTTTGCCGCTTGAATGTACCCTTCACAGTTAGCGTCATTTGCCTGCTGGGCTTTACACAGATCCCATTTTTCGCGGTTCTCAAAATAGACATCCTGACTCTGATAGACTTTGACCTGATCCGCCACCTGACTCTTCGCCAAATCCTGGTACGCTTGCGATTCCGCACTCACGCCATATTTGGTATAGACGTCATTTTTGCAGGTGCTGGAGCTTCCGCAGGCATATATATCGGCCGCCATCTGGTTTACTTTATCCGTAAATTCCGCCGATTCCTTTTTATATTCTTCTGCAAGACCGGCGGTCGAGGAAATAACCGTCAACGGACAGCCGGGACACTGTGTCCATATGCCGACATTGGGGTTTTTAGGATCGGCGACACATCGCCATCGTTGATTATCGTTCATGGCGGTCGTTTCTCCGTATTGCTCTCCCGTAGCAACATTTCCCTCGGCAATGCCGCCGCAGCTTACCGGGGGTTTCGGTTTGGCACTCGGTGCCGGAGTGACTGTTGAGGCGGGTTTGATGGTAACACTCGGAATGATCGGGGTGACCGTCGGCTGCACCACTGCAGCTACCGGGGCAACCGTGTTCTGCGGCGCCGTGGTGGTCACTGCCGCAACGGGCGCTTTAGGTTGCGGCGTGAAGGTGGGTGCGGCAGATTCGCAAACGGCATTTAATCCCGGTTTCCATTTCCCGCCGGGACAGTTGCCGCAGCCGTTTTCTCCTCCCCAAATCGTACAGTCCGCACCCGGTTTCAAGGTCGGCTTCGGTGTGACGATGGGGGTCGTAGCGGTATTCGCAACCGGTTTCGGCGTATCGGTGGGTTTTGGATCACATTTCGCCCATCCGAAAATGCCGTTTGATCCGTATTGACATAGTTCTTTGCAGTTCGGGAAGCAATCTTTACCCGGAGCAATCGTGGGTTTTGGCGTCACCTGAGGGGTAACTCCCGCGGCAACCGGTACCGGGGTCGGCGTAGCGCCACCGCCAAATGTATTCTGGAACCAATTCACGACCGATATGGTGAAGGTGATCGGTATTTCAAAACCGACTCCCGCCCCTACCCCGATGCCCGTTCCCGGAGGTAAGACGTTGGCTCCTGTCGTTTGTCCGGAGGCAAGTTTTGGCGGAATAGTTGTATTCGTTTTCGGGGTTGCCGCTCCCTGAGCAATACCCTGATTCCACGAGGCGGTGACACATAAAGCGCTGCTTTGATATGTTTCATCAGTAGATTTTACGGAACTCCCCAGCCGTGGTGAACAGCCGCCGGTCTGTTTATTGAGGACGTACACCAACTGCGTTGATGAAGGATTAACCTTCACGGTGGGTATGGGGGTTACGGTTATGGTGCAGGTTCTGGTGGTCGGATTATACGTCCCTCTTCTTCCGCTACACTCGCTTGCCGTCATACTGGTGTAGATCCGGGTCGTGCCGGCGGGTGTCACGGTTTTCGTCGGTGACGGCGTTTTGGTTGGCGTACGCGATGCTGAAGGCAACGGATTAACACTTCTACAGGAAATAAGCGCCGAACCGGATAGGTAACGGCACGGGTCGGGTCGTGGCGTCGGAGAAACCGTTACCGACGGCGTTGTCGTGACCCGCGGGGTGACACGTGCTGTCGGCGACACGTAGGGGTTATCTTGCGCAAATTGTCTGATTTCACCGGTTCGTTCTTTTTGAACTCTCGCAATGATAAAAAAGGTGCTTACGGCAAATAGCATCAGCAGGATAAGCGGCAATACTTGAACAAACCCGTCAGAAACAAAAAAGCGGTGCGAACTTTTGTGTCTATAACGATCTATAAAGAAGTGGAACAGCTTAGTGGCTAACGATACATCCCGGCGGGCAGAAGAAGAATTATTGATGTCAAGATTCTGTTTGGTAAATAAACCCACGTCGCAACAATGAGCCACCCGATGTCCCTAACCTGACTCAAATTGACAAAGTCAAAAGAGTCGTTTCCATCAGGTGTCTATTATTACTATGATGAGATATCCTATATGGTGTCAATAGCCTGGTTTGGGTATTGACAAACGCTATTTTTCTCCCCAAACTAAACATACATCCTATGAAGAAAAAAACTGTTTCGCGCAAAGCGCATCGAGTGAGTAAAGCGGTTCGTGCCCCCCGGGTAAAAGAGGGCTATCTTGTCGTCGTACGGAGCTGGATGCTACTGGTTATGTTTGCGTTGATGCTGGGGTTGGGCGCCGTTGTCGGTACCTATCTTAACACGCAATCGTCAAGCGTTCCCGCCGTTGCGGGGGTGCAGGCTGAAGCTGAATAAAACGGGAGTGTGTGGTAAAAAAGAAGCCGTAGGGCTTCTTTTTTTGTGGGCATAACGAAATTTTCCTTGCCCCGGCTGTGGACCTGAGCGGAGTCGAACCGCTGATCTCCGCAATGCGAATGCGGCGCTCTACCAACTAAGCTACAGGCCCGAAAGAGACGTTTCACCCACCTTCCGGTGAACGGTCAGCACCATCTGCCAAAAGTTATCTTTGTGGACCCGAGGGGAATTGAACCCCTTTCTCCTCCATGCCATGGAGATATACTACCGGTGTACTACGGGCCCGTTGTAACCGATGATTGTGTGTCAATTATACCATCTCATAAGGCAAATACCATGCGTGACCGTTACTTGAGGAAGGAGGTCGGATTGACGGGGGTACCGTTTCTGCGAACCTCAAAATGCAAATGCGTCCCGGTGGACCTTCCCGTTGATCCCATTTTCCCTATCACCTGACCGCGACTTACTTTGTCTCCCGCCTTGACGTAGATTTCTATCATGTGTCCATACAGCGTCGACAATCCATCACCGTGATCAATAATCGCATGTCTTCCGTACCCGTACGTGAGATATTGCACGGAAAGCACCGTCCCGTCCCCCGCCGCGGTAATCGGCGGCTGACTGGGGTTTGCGATATCAAATGCCATGTGATACCAGATCGGGTATTGCGTAATCGCACCCACGGTAGGCCAGGCAAACTGACCGCTGCCTCCGGCGGCAAGCGGCGATAACGAATAACGAACCGGGGCAAGAGGTGCCGCCTCAGGCATAACGCCGTCCGGAACGATAAGGGTCTGTCCTACACTTAAGGCAAAGGTATTAAGGTCGGCAAAATCATTAAAGGGAAAGTTCACGATTTTTTGTGATTCCGTCCGATATTTTTTCGCAATCGAGTAGACGGTCTCCCCTTCCCTCACTTTATGCACGATGCCCGTGACCGGAGGGATTTTCACTTCCTGCCCTATGGTCAAATTATCTCTTTTTATATCATTTGACCACTTAATACTATCAATAGAGACGCCAAACTTCTGTGCAATGGTTGATAGAGTATCACCACTTTGTACCTTGTATGATATTATTTGATCTCTTGGCTTTTCCGATATCTGCGTCTGTACGCCGTATTCGGTCAGGTCAAGTGAGGTTACCACTGCCGACGGCGGGGTAAAGTCCGCAAGTGCCCGAGCACTTCCCCCGGGGTAGGCATTGGCGAGAATTGGAGCCGAAATAATTGCGGCAAGCACTAATACGCCGACAGAAAAATGGAGAAACGGCCGTTGATACCCGCCGCGCCTTGCCATCAGGATATCAACCAGTACATCTTTGTTCGTTTCAAACCACACGCCGAAACGTCTGATTCGCCGTACCGTGTAGTGGTACCATCCCTGGCGCCAAAGACGAATGTCTTCAAGCAGTAATTGGATCTTTTTTTTCATGAAAACAAGAAGGACAAACAATCGTCGCCACATGCACCGACAATGATGAAGGGTACCATAAAAAAAGAGCGGAAACAAATAGGAAGACTTCCTGTTTGGAGGCTAATTATCCCTGCGAGAGGCTCTCGATAAATTCCGCATTGTTTTTCGTTTTTCCGAGCCTATCGATAAGCATCTGCGTCCGTTCTTCATCGGATAAAAGACTTAACATGTGTCGGAGCGTCGTGACCCGTTTCATATTCTCCTCACCCAACAGTAATTCATCATGGCGGGTTCCTGACTTGCCGACATCGATGGCCGGGAAAATACGGCGCTCCTGAAGCGATCGCGACAGGTGAAGCTCCATGTTGCCGGTCCCTTTGAATTCTTCATAGATCAAATCATCCATGCGGCTTCCGGTTTCGACGAGTGCGGTACCGATAATGGTAAGACTACCGCCGTCAGTCACGCGTTTAACGACGGGTTTTTCTCCCGCAACCGCTCCGGCTGCCTGTTCTTCCGGGGTCAAAAACGGTTCGTTGCAACGAGCGGCGCCCAAGAATTTCTTGGCTGGATAGAGTGCCGCCGGATCAAATCCGCCGGTAAGCGTGCGGCCGCTCGGATTGACCACGAGATTGTACGCACGGGCAAGCCGGGTGATGGAGTCCAAAAGGATCACCACATCGTGACCCATTTCGATAAGCCGTTTCGCACGGTCAAGCGCCACTTCAGCAACTCGCGTTTGGTGTTCCGGTGACTCGTCGAAGTTAGAAGCATACACCTCGCCTTTGACGGAACGGGAAATATCCGTTACTTCTTCCGGCCGTTCACCGATCAACACCGCCATCAGATGGACTTCAGGATAGTTTGCCGAGATACCCGCGGCAAGTTCTTTAAGAATCGTGGTTTTTCCTGCTTTCGGAGGACTCACTACCAGACCGCGTTGTCCGAAGCCTATCGGAGCAAGTAAATCGATAATACGAGTAGAAAGCGGACGATCAAGTGTCTCAAGTTTCAATAGCTTATTGGGATACACCGGCACCAAATCTTCAAACCGGGGGCGCTTTTCCATCTGTTCGGCCAAAAGTTCATTGACTTTTTCGACTTTGAGTAACCCCCAATAGCGTTCGTTATCTTTGGGAGGTCTGGCCTGACCTTCTACCATATCGCCGTTGCGCAGTAAGAAGCGGCGAATTTGTGATTGAGAAATATACACGTCACGCTCGCTCGGGGTGTATTTCGGCCGTAAAAAGCCGTGGCCGTCAGGCATGGTGTCGAGCACCCCGCGCACGGTCTCCGTCGGAACATCCACATCGGGGGTAAACGCCGCGCCGGCAGTACCGTTTTGCGCATCGCCGAAATCCCTCCGATAGCCGTCATCTCTTCGGTAGCCGTTATCACGGTTAAATCCTTGTCCGCCGCCGCGATGGAAATCCCGATTGCCGCCGTAGCCGCCGCGATCGTATCCGTACCCGCCACGGTGACGAGGCTCAAATCTGCCTCGCCCTCGATTTCCTCCGTGACCGGATGAGAAATCTCTTCGTCCGCGATCACCTTGCCCTGCGGAATAGTTTCCTCTCTCTGTACCGGTATAGGCCGGTCGCGGCTGAGGAACGGGATCAGGCTCACCTTTCGGTTCAACGGAAGCGACAATCGATTCCTGCCCTTTCGGCGCACCGACAAAATCATCAATGCTCAGCGTTGCCGAAGAATCTGACGGGGGCGTCATAACGGCGTCTTCCGCGAAAACCGCCGGTGCTTTTTTCGCCGTTTCGCCGTCAGTGACTTTGGTTTTTTTTGTTGCGGATGGTTTGCGGGTTGCTTTAAACGCCATATAAATAGTGGTAGAGGTCAACTATGGATTGGTATATAAGGCTAAATTCGTGACGACATGTCAATAAGTAACAAAAAATTCGCAAAGATTCTCGATGTAA
>CAYUZE010000007.1:0-49529 GCA_964449585.1 uncultured Gammaproteobacteria bacterium
ACATGTTTTTGTGTGAGTGCCGACGTTATTTTCTCTATGGCATACTCTTGCTTCGGCGCACCCAATCCCACAAACACGACAGATGTCTTCGATTCGATTACCTTATCGGCAATGCGCGACCAACACGATGCGTCCGGTGCCTCAAATATGCCGTTTCCGCGGTAGAGTAGCTCGGGCCCGCCAATCGCCCATCCGGTTAGCTTCGGATGCTCTTCATTCAAGCACTCAAGAGCTTTGACTGCCAAATCATTTGAACCCCCTATAAGTCCTATTCTGACGGGCTGTTTTGCTGAAACGGCGACCAACGATCCCATAAAATCAACCCCCGCAATCCGACTGGTGATGCGAGGCAAATTTTTATCCGACGCCGTTTTTACCTGTATCGCTGCCGCGAGGAGCACCCCTATGCCATCCGGGAGCGCCACATCGGCCCGATTGATGAATTCGGAAAACCAGGAATCCTGAGTAGCAAGGACGATCTGCTCGGGGTTTGGCGTGACGATAATGAGCGGTTGCTTCACTTTTCTTTCCCTTTTTTGGGAACTCACGACACCTTCAGACAAGTACTTTTTTATATGCTCTAGGATTTTTTCCTTAGGAGAGGAGGTTATCGAAACACCGAGAATATTTTGCCTGGTTAAACTCATAGATAAATATTATCAACGAATCAACATTCTCAAAAAATAACAATTCCCCGAATATTGAACACGTAAATTGGTAGCTAAATTTTTGCGTCTTGCTTCGGGAAATAATGCTGTGTCAAAATTTACTATAAGATTATATCAAAAATATAAATATTTACCGCGTTTTTACCGATTTTTGATGAATTTTTGATTCGACAAATATACTATGAGACGATTATTATTTGCGAGAGGTCGCACTGCTATTTTTTGCTGACGCTTCGTTTATAGAGCTCAATATTCTCAATAGCCACCCCCGTACCCCGAACCACGCATAAAAGCGGCTCATCGGCGATGTGCGCAGGCACGCCCGTAATCTGGGTAACCAGCTTATCGAAGTTACGAAGCAGGCTGGTGCCTCCTGCCATCACGATGCCCTTATCGATAATGTCCGCGGCAAGCTCGGGTGGAGTTTCCTCGAGTACCGACTTGATTGCGTTCACAATATGGACCAATACGGGTGAAATCGCCTGGGTTACCTCGTCACGGGTCAGATTGACAATCCGCGGCAAACCCGAAATCGCATCACGCCCTCGTATTTCCATAACGTCCTGGTCTTTACCGGCATTTTTCACTTGCTGTTCTTTCCCCATTGCTTTGATGACACTCCCCTTCGGCAGTGCGTCTCCGATCGTGATTTTGATGGCTTCCGCCATACGTTCACCGATAATGAGGTTAAAATTCTTTTTCACCGCGTTTGCAATGGCTTCATCAATCTTGTTGCCCGCCACCCGGGCGCTTTTATGGACGACAACGCCCCCGAGCGAAATGACGGCAGCTTCGGTGCTCCCGCCGCCGATGTCGACGATCATGTGTCCTGAAGCCTGTGCAATGGGAATTTTGGCGCCGATTGCCGCAGCAAGCGGTTCTTCGATAAGATAGGCAACCTTCGCCCCTGCGGCAAGCGTGGCATCGACAACCGCCCGCCGTTCCACCTGACTGGCGCCGGTCGGCACGCAGATCATCACTTCGGGTTTGAATATGCGGTTTCTGCCTACCGCACGATCGATGAAGTAGGAAAGCATCGCCTCGGTGATGCGATAGTCGGCAATCACCCCGTCCCGCATGGGGCGACTGGCCATGATGTTACCGGGCGTTCTTCCCAACATATCTTTGGCTTCATTCCCCACGGCCACCACTCTTCCGTCATCGGTTGTGACGGCGACCACGGTCGGCTCATTGAGCACTACCCCGCTTCCTGCCAGCCATACCACGCTATTGGCGGTTCCCAGATCTATCCCTAATCGTTTTGTCAGTCCGAACATAGGAGTTTCATCCCGAAAAACTTTCGATTTTGGCTCACGCCGTATCAATAGCATTCTATCACAATGTGCGCTATACTTAGACCGTTTCATACTCCTGTTTTTTATGTTTGCCAAAATCCGATCATTCCTGATACCGTTTGTTACTGTATGCATCATTTTAGGTGCTGCCGCGGCAATCATTGCGTACGGTCGAGGGTACCGCCTGGGACTTGACGGGTCCGTGAGACCCACGGGACTTATCGTGCTGCAGTCCGATCCGTCGGGGGCGCAAATCATTATCGACGACAAAGTAAAAACGGCGACCCAGGCGACGCTCTCGCTTGCTCCGGGATGGTACGACATCACCATCGCCAAAGACGGGTTCCAGCCCTGGCAAAAACGGATGAAGGTGCAGGGCGAAGTCGTAGCAAAAGTCGATGCATTACTCCTCCCCACCAATCCGTCACTTACCGCCCTTACGGCAACGGGCGTCGTCAACCCCACCCTTTCGCCCGACGGCACAAAACTTGCCTATATTATCCCTGATTCAACCGCCACGACGTCGGCGGCGCTCCCCAACACCAAACCGGGTGTTTGGGTGCTCGACCTTGTCGATAAGCCGTTAGGATTAAACCGTGATGCGCAGCAGCTGGCAAAATCCGCATTACCGGCAAGCGGCGGCGTCAATTTTTCGAAAGCAACGCTTACATGGTCGCCCGATAGCAACGAAGTTCTTGCCACGGTTTCCCCTGTTTTGCAGTACCTGTTGGACGCCACCCAGCTCAATACCGTCCTTACTCCCGTCGCGAATATCAAACTATTACAAAGTGATTGGAATGATATAAAAGAACAACGTTTTCAGGATCAGCTGCTGACGGTGCCTCCCGAATTTACGGCAATCGCCACCACGGCGGCCAAACTCGTAGCATTCTCTCCCGACGAAACAAAAATTCTCTATGAAGCCACTGCGGCAGCCGAGCTTGCACCGGTTATCGTGCCGCCGCTTATCGGCACTAACCCCACCGAAGAGCTCCGCAAACTCACACCCGGCAATATTTATGTATATGACATAAAGGAAGATCGCAATTACCTCATCACTAAAACGACCGCGATACTTCCGACACCGGCAAGTAAGACGGCAAAAGCGCCCGCCATGGATATCGCGCAGGTACTTCACTGGCTTCCCACCTCACGACACCTCGTTGTCGTTGCCCATGACAAGGTGGAAATCATGGATTTTGATGCGGCAAACAGACGAACGGCATACGGCGGACCGTTTTGGGACTCATTTGCGGTACCGTGGGCATCGGGAGGAAAACTGGTGATACTGACCAATTTAAACAGCGCAGCTTCTGCGGTCAATAATCTCTACATCGTCAATCTTCGGTAATCGGACCTTACAACCCGAGATGCATGCTTCGTTCGGCAATAGGAAGATCACTGTTGGTTTGCTTAATTTTTTCTTTAGCGGCTCTCCTTCGCTCCGCCGCACCGCTAATAATGGCCTCGCAACGGGCGATGCGCGCCTCTTTGTCGGGGATGCGTTGTTTTGTGTTCTTGAGTCTTTTTAGGTCTTTTTGTGCCCTCACCACTTCGGACTCGATGATGTCTAAGTCGTAATGCGCGCCGGTGTGGAGTCTTCGCAATCTGTTCACTTCTTCCACCGCACCGCCGCCGCGGGGCATTGATCGCATTTCTTTGAGCGTAACCTCTTTGGGACGATGGAAAAACCCGTGATCAAAAACCGTTGGCTTTGTGTGCGCTACGCGTTGCAAGCCGTGACGCTTCTGTTTTTCGCCTTCAATGGGAGGGATGATGCCGAGTTCAATCATAGTTTTTTATAATGCGGGATCGGTCATGTTAATCGTCACTTTTCGTGAACGTCGCATCAGATCGATCAGATTAGCATCACCGAAACTGTATATCGAAATCTCCCGGGTTGATAATGCGTCGACATCAACCATGGGAAGTGTAATTCCTTCACTTCGGGTAATATCCCCCACCAGTACTTCAAGTCGGGCAATTTCTTTGTCGGTAAAATACAACAGCCACCCCCCGGCATTAAAATGTCGGGGCTTCGACCGATGTGCCCGATAAATTTCCAAGGCGGCCGCGTGACCGTCATGGTGCACATTCGCACAGATACTGTATTTTTGTTCGGGACTCATATTTGCTATTCGACAACGAAGAAGTAATTGTACTATAGGATAAGCAGATCGACAACAGGCGTTACCGCTGTTCTCTGCGGGGGGAAGAGGGTTTTTCTTTCCCGAGTCGATCCAATGCCGCACGAATAAGCTCGGAATCGACGCCTGCCTGAAGCAGTTCTTCCATACGAGCCGCCTGCACTGATGATTCACTGGCAAGTTAACTTGCTACTTCCTCTATTTGCGCGGCGGGAAACTTTTTCTTCCTGCGGGTAAAGGTGAATCGCGGATCGGGAACGGGTTTTCGGTTAAACATAGTGTATGATTGGTGCCCCCAGAAGGAATCGAACCCTCATCTTGCCCTTAGGACGGGCCTGCTCTATCCATTGAGCTATGGAGGCGAAGGATCAAATAATGCGATCTTATTGTACTGATTTTTGTGCTACAATACCAACACTCTCTCATGGTGGGGAAAAAAATGGACTATTCCCGAATCCTTCATTTTGAGGGAAGATCGTTGGGAAGAAACCGTAGGTTTCGTCCCAAAGAGAAAGTGATCCGAATTACGTATACGGGGTGTAGCACAGTTGGTAATGCGCACGGTTCGGGACCGTGAGATCGAGAGTTCGAATCTCTCCACTCCGACTAAATTTGAAGAAGGAAATGATTAACGCGTAGGAGTAACTTCCTGACTTGCTTCACCGGCGATATCAGCAACATCACGCACGGTAGTGGTACGGGTTGCAACACGTCGCACCACCCCAATTTGCTGTTGATCAAGCCTTCCTGCTCCGCCTCGCCGTCGAAAAGCTCGCTGCACATCTTCATCGCTAGAAGTGGCAATCGGATTTGCATCCTCAATTTTCCGAAGCCTCTTGCCGGGATCTTCAGGTTTTTCTGCGCTCATGGATGTATTATACCACCACTGCACAACCTATTGGCTCCGTCGCTTGCGACAGTGCGTTATAATATGACAATGGGCGGAAAACTTCCGACGCATGTTGCTGTTCGCGGCGAACACGGTTTGCCTATTATGATTCCCCTTTGGGAACATGAACAGATCCTTGCCGACGCACGAGAGCAGACTCAGGCGGAAATTACTGACGCGACAACGGACGCGCAAGTATTAGCAAAAATACGGGCAAAAACCCATCGCGGGGTACGATTGTGGGCACTGGGTCATGGCGAGCCGTATATGCCTGATGCATAAGCCTGATGTGGCAAGCGAGCATCCTCCCCTGGCTATTTTTCCCCAAATACGCTATACTACCGAAACGATGAAATTATCCTTCTCATCCAAGAATCAGCCCGACCTTGTGCTTGCTCCCGACGTTATTCTTGCCTCCCAGTCGGTCGGCAGAAAGAGCCTTCTTGAAAAACTCGGTATCCGTTTTCGCGTGGCCGTTACCCGTGTGGATGAGGACAAAATCACCGATCCCAATCCGTTAAAAACCATCCAGAAACGCGCGATTGCCAAAGCCAACGAAGTCGTCGAGAATCCCCGTGTCTATATGGTGCCTGACGATCGCGAGGTTATCGTGATTGCCGCAGACAGTATGGCAGTCGTCGGCAAGAAAATTTACGGCAAAGCGATTGATAAACCCGATGCGACCAAGATGCTCAAGGAACTCATGGGCAAATCCCATGTATTCACGACGGTCGTGCATATCGTGCACATGGATCACGGCAAGGTGAAAAAAACCTGGACGAAGGTCGCTGAAACCAAAGTAACGCTCCGCAAAATGACCAACACCGAGCTTGAAAGTTACGTCAATCGCTATGATTTCACGCGATTTGCCGCGTGCTATGCCTTAAACGAAACGCCGTGGGATTTGGTCACCAAAGTGGACGGTTCATACACCAACGTCATCGGCTTACCGTTTGAAATCCTGTTACCGATCCTCCGATCAACCAAAATTATCGACCCGCCTCCCGTTACCGCGTAATCTACGGGTATTTTCCGTTTCCTATGGCATTACGAAATGAACTACCGCCGACTCAATTAGGTTCCCAGCTCCTCTCCGAATTTGCTCATAGGGCATTTGATAAAATGAGAAAACAGCCATCACGGATTGTCGGAATAACCATTTCCAAGTTGCGAGACACGCAAGATTTTCATTTTGACGAACCCGTCGATCTGGCGCCGGGAGACGATCTCGATGCGCTCATCGAACAGCGAACGGGGCAATCGAGAAGCGAATGGGAACGCCGAGGCTACTCCATTGATGTTAACGGATCATAAAGGCTTCGCGGATATCCGTTTTTAAAGCCGTAAAGAAATCGAACTCACTGTTCCGTTGCTCGAAGTTCGTGCTCCGCAATAAATCGCTCCAGTGGACGAAGCGCTTTGTCATAGGCACGCCTACTCAGTTTAAATCGCGTGTTGGTATGCGTATTTACCAGATCCAAGAATGCGGTATATCTGCTCGGACAAATAACCAGCGTTTTCTGTTCTTGTTCACGGGAATGTCGCCACACCGTGACATGAAAATTTTCCCCACACTCTCGTCGTATGCCTTGTATCGAATAAAAAACGCGGGATGATCCCCACGCGTGCCGTTCCCTCCGCATATTCGCACAACTATACCCGATTCCCCAGGACGGCACAAGCGGAAAATCACTCGATTGGCGGCGCCGATTTTCTTCTTTCGGCAAAAATTATGCACATACGTATGTGGATGATTCTGGACACTCAAATACCTTGACACAAACCCCCTCAAACCAGTACACTTTCATTTCCGGCTCAAAATGATCCGGGCAAAAAAGGAGGCTACTATGGCACTCGACATCGAAGGGGCACCCACAAGATCATTTGATCGGCATATGCCGATAAAGCCGTCAATTGTTGACGGTGCGCGATTTCGTAAGCCTTTTCAACGCAATGGAAGAAATGTAAATGCCCGTGCAGGAGGCGCCCATATCGGTGCCTTTGATCCTGAGGCAGACCTGGAAACACTCCTAAAAGATCTTCCTCCGGCAGAGCGCCAAAAAATTGAGAAACAACGGGGAACCGTCTTATCCGGCCGCGCAGGCAAGGGATCGGTGGATTTTATCACCGTCGTCGATGAGGATGGCAAGACACGCGTGATTATTGATCTATAACATCGGACTAATCAAGCGTTACGCCTAAACGGTTTTCAAGTATTTTTCTGGCGTTTGCGGTCATTTGCATAACAACCTGCCGTTCCGGCTTTGCTAAACCTTTTGCACGCGCTTCCTCTGACAATACTGCAAGCGCGGTGCTCGCAATACTCCGGACAACCCTCCCGGAGAATATACGCTCACCCTGATTGTTCCAAAGAGTCAGGTCTGCAGTGACATCGTTGTCATTCTCCATCTGCGCGGTATAGTGCCGAACCTGCCCCATCCGATACGGTTTTGGGCGACAGAAGGTATGGGAAAGCGGATCGGGCTGGAGATCTTTGTGCCGTGACATAGAAGCGGTAGTATACCCGATCAGCAGCTTCAAATAAAATTACTATCGGTCATTTATACACGAGGCACACCACGAAAAAAACATATCAAAAAAGATCGTAAATTAACTCTTTAGATCAATTTAGTGGAGATCTTCGGGAGCAAAAAGCAGGCCGATTTCTTTGGCGGCCGCATCCTGAGAGTCCGAACGGTGCACGACATTATGCGGCTTGTCGACGCCGAAATCCCGGCGAATCGTGCCCGGAGCGGCTTCCGCAGGATCGGTGGGGCCGCAGATGTCAAACACCTTCTGTATTGCACCTTCACCGGAAAGCACCATCGCGACAACGGGCATACTCATCATTTGCTTACTTAATTCGGGGAAAAACGGCTTGTCTTTGTGATGGGCATACCAGGTGTCGAGAATGGGCTGGGTAAGCTGAACCAGCTTCAGCGCGACAAGGCGTAACCCTGCTTTTTCGAATCGGGTAATAATTTCGCCGACCACATGTTTTTCCATTCCATCCGGTTTGATAAGGACAACAGTTTGTTCATTCATAGGACTTATGAGTATAGCAGAAAAGTTTCGGAAAAAACATATCTTGCAATGCATCAGTGAGTAATCGTAAGGTGGGAAAAATGGGGAGCAGAACACTCATACTCAGCGGTAAAGGCTTTAGTCACGAAGCAGAACGGACCGTCTATATTCCCGACCCTTCCCCTCACGAGCAAGAACAAGCATACGAAAAGCGGGTAAGCAATTATCTTGATCAGCAATATGGCGTCGGTTGCTGGAGAGAACCCGAGGTTTCTCGGGCGGCGGCGTTGATGCGCATGGATATTCAGTCTGCGTCACACATTCCCGGCGCCCGGGATCAACTGCAACGACTGAGAGAACGTGCATCCCGCAGTCTGAAGCGTCTCAATAAGCGCTTCCCACTCCCGTAAACAATCACACTTCAAGACCTGTCACGCGATTGATGCGTCTTATCCCTCGGAAATAGCAGACGAAAAGACAAATAACGAAGTGGTAACGGGGATCAGCGCTTCGCCATAGCGGGAAGCGATGTTTCGGGCTCGTAGGTTCTCCGACGGACTTCCTGTTCCACTCGGCGGAATATTTCCTCAACGGGGCGCATACCGTCGATTTCGATAATCGCTCCTGAACTCTGGAGCGCCTCATAGACGGGACGCACATGGGTTTCATATTCGGCAAGCCGTACCGCATGCACCGCGGGGGTATCGTCAATGCGGCCTTCATTCCGAAGCGCGCTTCGCCGATACGTTTCCTGATTGGTGGCATCGAGGTGCATGAGCATCAACTTGCTGCCGGTTTCTTCCGCGATGGCGCGAAATCCGTCCAACTGTTCGAAACTGCGGGGTGAACCGGCGATCACGATGAGTTTTTTCCCTTCCGCAACCTGTTCGCGCACCACATCACGAAGCATCTGCAGGATGGGCTCGTCGGGAAGCTTTAGTCCCTGTTCCATCATGGAAAGATACGGCTCCAGTACCGGCCAAAAGCGATGGGTTTCCCCTTCTTCACGCACGGCACGGATAATGTGTCCGGTTGATATTTTGACCGCTTCGGGATGGGCTGCGACAAGAAGATCGGCTTGTGTGTCTTTGCCGGCGAGAGGTTTGCCGATGATGCCTAAAATGGTAGGCTGCACAGGAAACTATTGTAACCTATAGTACGAATCTTGTCAACGCACGTTCTTCCATGTTCACCAGACACGAAATCACCCTATATCGAAAGATGGTTCAGCAACTGCTCGTCCCGCGGCTTATTCCACACGACGGCCATGTTGAGATTGTTGGTCACGAAATATTTCGTAATCAACGCATGGATGTGTTCTTTTGTTACCTTTTCTACTTTTTTGATATAGTCTTCAAGCGTCATAAGCGGCATACCGAAGACATCACTTCTCCCATACCATTCCGTCCAAAACTCCGGATCTTCGCTTTTGAATGCAAGAATGGTCTTTAACCGTTTTTTTGCAACGACCAGTTCTTCATCGGTTACTCCCCCGTCTTTTGCTTTGGCAAGTTCTTCCATAATTGCCTTCGTCGTCTCCGCAACTTTTTCGGTCGCAACACCGGCGTAGATATCCCAACTGCCCACATCGGCATACGAGCTACTCCCGCTTCTGACGTGATAGCAAAGCCCCCGCTTTTCGCGAATTTCCTTAAACAGCCGTGAAGTGAAGGAAACGCCCATGATGAGATTAAACAAGCTCCACGCAAACCGGTCTTCGCTATCACGGGCAAAACCGCGGAGGCCGACGATAAGATGCGCCTGCGCCGCGTCGGGTTTCGTCACCACGGTCAGTTGCGGTGCTTTCTGTTGCGGCGTCACCCGTTCAAAGTCACCCGTTTTTTTCGCGGGAAGTCCGCCGAACCATTCGGACACCTGTGCGACGATGGCATCACGATACGGGGTGATATTGCCCGCAAGAATCACGGTCGTGCGCTCCGGCGCATACCAGGTATCGTGATAGGAACGGAGTTCTTTGGCTCCTACACTCATCAAACTTTTTACCTCACCGATGGTGCGCATGCCGAGTTTGGTATCGGGATACAGGAGCGCATGATACGCCTCCTCCACTTTGCTCGCCGGCTCGTCTTCGTACCGCTTCATTTCCTCCAAAATGACGTCGCGTTCTTTATCCACCCATTCTTCGGGAAGTCGAGGGTTGACCGCGAGTTCTTTGTTAATCTCCAATGCCAAATGCCAGTCCTCACTCACCACTTTATTGTGATAATTTGTGACATCGATATCGGTATAGGCATTTTGGAGTCCCCCCGCGCGTTCAATACTGTTGACGTCGTCGGTCGTCGGATATTTTTGCGTCCCCTTAAACACCATGTGTTCCAAAAAGTGTGATATCCCGTTGTTTTGCGGTGTCTCGTATCGGCTTCCCACACCGACCATGACCGCCGTGGCAATACTTCCCACCCCTTCCATGGGAACGAGAATCAGTCGGGTGCCGTTTGGTAAAAGCTCGCGAGTGTGGGGTGTGGTATTCATAGGCTCTTATAGTAACAGCCAACGGTATTCTTGACCAGTGGGACATGCAGGAATTATAAGATTTTTCAGTGAACCACCTTCCGTTTATGAAATTGGGTCACTTTGATATAGATACTCCCGTTTGTTCCCAGTTGACCGTTATCCGTGGCATGCATGTATAAAGAGAGTGTTCTTTCGTAAGGTCACTCTGCCCACGACCGCAGTCATAAAAATAACGCGCACGGTTATTTTTTTATTTTTTGGGAAATGACAAACACAGAGAGGCCAATTCATTTTCATATCGTCACTTCATCACCGGCACGCACCAACGCATTTGCTTCGCTTTTAGGCGCGGACAGGGTACATCAGGTGTTGCCACACTTTACCGAAGACATCATCAGAAAACCCGTCAATATGAATGTTGCCGAATGGCCGCTTGAGATGGCGGAGCGGAAAGCCATGCAGGATATCTCCGCCCTCATGGTACGAAGTTATATCAACGGCACCGTCGAAACGGGACACGCCGGCGACGTCCATACGGAAGGCGACCGTATTATCCGTATTTATTCGGATACCATCAACATCACCTATGACAAAGATATTTTTGACGATACGGCGGTCGTCAATGAAAAACCGAAAAATATCGCCCAGTGGATGTCCGATCGGGTCAACGGCGCCATGGGACTGTCGGGCAAAAATACCGAGCTTTGTACCGCGCTTACGGCAATAGATATGACGGATCCCTCCGTTCATCCCACAACCGTTCTGGTGCGCACCGCCGTCAAAATGAAACCGTTCAGTATCCAGGACGTCCAGGAATTTGTCCGCCGTCACGGCCCGGATTCCGTCTTAAGATCCGCAAGCGGTATATCGTTCGTCAACGATACGGTCGAACTTTTTGACACCGAATCGCCGCTTCGCACCTATATCCAAACCAACCCCGACGAGCCGCCGACCCTCGTGCATGAGTATAAAACCTGGGGACACCTCACGCATGAAGAACGGTTGCGTATCTTATACGGCGCCGTCCCGCAGGCAATTGAACAGCTCATCACCAATTTCCAGCCCGCCTATCCTTCCCACCAGGGCAGATCAACGGCCGAGCGATACGGGTTAAGCCGCCAGCAGGATACGCCGTCTGCCGCCACTCCCTCTTGATCCGGGTTTCGAAATAACAGATACTAAAATCAAGAGTCTGTATCATACTTTCTCGCTTGCCCCGCATTCCACTGAGTGGCATCAATGGATTCCGGCTCGCAGGCCGGAATGATAGAAAACCTATGTCTCCTGATGACATTCGCGAACAAATAGAGGCGGATATCGTGGATCTTATTAAATCCAAAGTGGAAGCCGAAGAAATGACGGAAGATCGTGCACAGGCACTTGCCCAGTTGGTGCTTGATCGGCTTAAGCCCGGCATGACGCTTGAGGAAATTTACAAAACGTTGCCGCACCTTGACGATAATTTTTCGGAAATCTCCCATATTATCGTCCCCTACCTTCGCGATTATGAAGACGGGGTAGCCAAGCCCGCCATTGCCCAAGTCAGCAATCTTATCAAAAGCGGCCGGTATAAAGAGGCGCAGGAACTTGCCGACAGGGTAATTACCGGCAATGTTAAGCTCGTATGGACCGGGTCGAGTGGTAAAAAATAACCATCCCGTTCTCCACCTATCCCCCGATTTTTTACAACTATATCAATCTCTTCCCGACTGATTCTTTTTGATATACTTAGACTTCTTCCTTTATAGTAGTGGACTCCTTGACACCTCCCCCTTGGTCACCTAGTGTGAATATATGGATGTTTCTTCCGCTGCCATGGAGTCCTTTGTGAATGAGCTCATTGCCAAGAAATTTGCTGCCACCCCGCTTGATGATGCGACGCGCGCGGACATACAACGGGAACTTACCGACAGGCTCAACCAATATCTCACGTTACGGACAATCGAGATGGTGAGTGCCGCTGATCCCACCGCAGTGGGCAAACTTTCGGATCTCATTAAAACCAATCCGAGCCCCGAACAAGTGCAGCAGTTTATTAACACGTACGTCAAAGAACCTGATGTTCTGGTCGCCCAAATTTTTGCCGATTTTCGATCGTTATATTTAGGTCCCGAAGATTCGTCAAACTGATATGGCCGAACCTATTCCGCAACAACCGCACCCTGAATCACTGCCCCCTCAGTCGGTTATCGTGGGAGAAACACCGATTCATCTTGCAACACCGCTCAAGATAGCAGAACAGGAGATCACCTCGGTGACCGTTCTACCTGCGGAGAAACGCACCGAAAACGGTGTCGGGAGCATCGTGCCGCTTGTTTCGGAAGCGAGCCGCAAAAAAGGCGAAGAAGGACTCATGGTCGATAAGCCGCTTACCAACCTCAACGACTTTGATGAAGTTTCGTGGGACAAAATCTCCGGTCTCCAATGGACCGATGAAGCGGGCACCAATCACGTCATCGGCAAAGATGAACTGTCCCTAACCCCGCCCGCGGAAATGCCCGCAGAAGGAGCTCACGAGCCGATTGCCGAGGAACCGAAACTCACCCTTCCCGAGACGCCTCCCGTCCTTCCTACCAAAGAAGCACGGGACGTGTTAGAGAATCTTTCTGAGAACCCGAATACCATCACCATCGTGGGTCTTAAGGCCTACGAAACCCGCGCACTTGACCTTGCCGACCGCAGCATGCAGAAGATGATCACTCCCCGCTCGCAGGAGCACCATGATGCGGCACGATCCTTGTGGGAAAAAACCAAAGATTCCGTACACGGGCTCCACGATCTGCTCTTTACTACCATCTGGAAACAATCCGTCGGGGGTATTTATTTCCACGAGAAGGCGCGCCAATACTATCATGATCTTCTCGTTGCGGCAGAAACGCCGTTTGCCGAAGACGCAATCCGACTTGCGGAAGCAAGAGCAAAAGCCGCCTACGACAAAAAACTCGCCGATTCCAACTTCCTTATCCGTGCGGGAACCCGCGCCGTTGACTGGCTCAAAGACAAGATAGGCGTGCGAACCACGGTGCAAACCATGGCACTTGAGGAAATGGGTGCCATGAAAGCCGCCGGTGAAATCAAAGGGCGGGAAACGTTTGAACGGGAAGCCAAGGCAGTACGTATGCGATTCGGCGCGGATTTGGAAAAGGCGGATACGTTTATCCGAAAACAATTGGGCGAAAAACTTGAAATATTAGATCCCGAAAACGCCGAACACGCCCCGCTGGTTTCCGGCATACAATCATTACTCAAAGAGTATGCCAGCGGCGAAATAGCAACCAAAGAAGATTTTGATAATCGAGCAAAAGAGTTCTTCAACGCGACGTTAAAAAATACCCGCCCCGACATTTTTGCTGAGGCAGAATTATATAGTTCGAGTCTTTTTGATGCGGCAGAAACACTCCGCACCAAAATGTCACACGAAGGCGGACTCGCCAATTTGGACGAGGCGATAAATAGCATGCAAATCCGATTGGGATTAGGTGCCATGGGAGAAGTTACGAGCATGGAACCTACCGCAGTGGAAAAAGGCGTCGGGCAGATTCGCGAAATCGCCGACTGGCTCAACAAAAAACATGTACTGGTGCCGTTGGTATTTAACGAAGCAACCATCGGCTCGGGTGTAGCCATAGCGCTATCGGCACTCAACTTCGTCAAAACAATGCCGTTTCGCGTGGGACCGCTGGCACTTCTTACGGGAAGCGCCGCGGGAGGCGCGTTTGCCGGATGGCGGGAGTACGGACAGTTGCATCGGGATTATCTGACGCACCTGCGGGAGAAAGAATCGGGAGCGACATTTACCGAGTCGCAAAAGAAGCGCGCATGGTTTGAAAAATTTGCCGTCCAACAACGCTCGGCTTCGGAGATGATCACAACCCTCCGGTCGACCCTCTACGAAGGCGACCAACTCAAGGCAACACTCACCGACGATGAACTCCGCGGCGCATTTGCTACCGTTGCAGACCTCCATGCACGAAAAGCGGTCAGTGAAACAGGGCCAAAACGCATCGGACTTATCCGATTCTCCAACCGCGAAGCCATTGAAAGTGAGCGGTCGGCGCTCGATATCACCGCAAACAAAGCGCTCGCGGATCTCGAAACCTATCTGTCCGGTCATACGGAACAGGCGGAGGGAGTACTCGGCGGCAACGCGTTCCCCGATTTCATGGTGAAGCTTACTACGGGACAAACACAGGTACTTCGCGAAGGCGTCGCCGCAATCGAATCACAAGACGATCCCGTCAAAGCGACGCTTAATCTCGTCGCATCGTATGCCCCGGAGGCGGCGATTATCAAGCGTCGCTGGCCGTTTGCAGGGGCGCCGCTGAATGACCAGGAAAAGGCAATGGGACTTGATGCCATCCTTGAGGAATTTAAAAATGAGGCACGAGTCGAAGCCGTCAAATACGGGGTAAAGGCGGGCGTCATCGGTGCCGCCATCGGCGGAACATTACACGCCCTTGGAAGTTTGGGCGATATTAAGGCAACCACCGAGACAACGGAACACATGGTGAAAGTTCCGCTTTCCACGCCGACCGCCGACCATACCGTTACCCTGGATCATACGACCTATCAGATTCCGAAAGAGATCTCGCTTATCCCGCACACGGAAAACGGACAAACGTTTTATGATGCCAAAATTGACTTTTCTTCTGCCGAAAATCTCAACGGGCAGCCTGATCGCCTTATCGGCGAACATCTGAATGACGCACAACTTAAGACCGCCCTTGAAAAACTCGGTATGTCGATTTCTGAACCGCACAAGGCAGGAGAACTTATTTCCAGTCCCCACGACATGGTAACGATCCCCCACCTCACCGCTCCCGACGGCTCACCGATAACGGCATCACTTCCCGACGGCTATGACATGAAATATGTTGAAAGCGCCCAAAACTGGCAGATTCTTGACGCCAAGGATCAGATAGTTGCAACCGTGGGAATCAGCGATAAGGGAGAATTGCTGGGACAACCCGATGCTCTCGCAGATTTGAAAGCTGATTTGGCCAAACAGGGGTATGCGATAAGCACCCCGCTTCATCATTCCGTTACCGTCGAATCCGCGGCACCGGTGTCTGTTGCCGAAACGGCACCGCAAGCTGCCGCTATGATGGATATCAAAGGTTCCGACCTGCAGGAGGGCGGCTTGTGGAATCATTTCTTAAGCCAGGCCGAAGGAGACAATAAAGTCTCCACGGCAAATAGCGTCAAAAATCTGTTTAGACTTTATACCTATAACGAACATAACGCCAATATCACGGTCCCCGAGGGAAGTCACGAAAACTATATCAACGAGCATTTGCGTCCGGCAACGTTCGGCGATACGCAGGTTCAGGAATTTAACATTGCAAAGATTCCCTCCGATGCCACGATTCATGTTCCCCGAGAATTATTCAGCGCCGATGCGATAAAAAACATCAGCGAAATGAATGATGCGGCAATCGAGCATTATCAGTCACTTGTCGCCGGCGGCCAAGCTCCCATGGAAGCGTTACACACGCTGGAAGCGGGATCGCAGGACGATAAAGTGGAGGCGTTGTTACTTCGCATGGGATATTTCGGACGGGATAGCGATCTTCCTACCCAGGAAGAACTTGCTCCCCTCTATGAAAAACTCGGGGTAGGTGCCACCGAACAGACAATAAACGCTGCCGCCCCTGCGGCAACGGAAACCTCCGTACCGATTCACCAGCTTACGCTGAATTATGTCTACGGAGAAGATCAACCCGGACAGATTTTTGGTAAAGAACTTACCGTTCCCGTGGTAGAGACGGTGACCACTTTTGCGCGGGAAGCGGGATCTACGGAAGCACCCTGGTATCCGGTATTTATTCCCTATCGTGAAGTCCTCGAAGCGGCAACGGGAGAGGTCGTAGAAACAAAGAGAAAATCCATGGACTCGCTGCTTAGCCCCTTCGGAATGGAAGCGTCCTATGTGACCCGTGAGTCGATGGAAACCAGAAAGTCTCCGCGCCTTGCGGAAAACCCGCAGGCGACATTACACCAACAGGAAGAAGTGGCATGGTATCTGTCGACGCTTACCCCAGAAGAAGTGACAACCGTCGAACAAATGCTCACCGAGGATGTTCCCCCCATGAATCCGGATGTTCGTGCGGTCGTTACCATTCCCGTTTCCCAGGCGGGGAGCAATATTTACCAGCGATTATCCAGTTATGTAGGTCAAACGGCAGCCGACGGTACGCCGCTTGCCCCCGAAAAAACGGAGTTTATCGTCTTTGACGCGCATGTAGCCTCCCCCGACGGTACGGTAAGCGAAACGTTGCCCGGTGATACGAAATCCGAAGTCACGAGATTTGTTGCCGATCATCCTGAAATGCGGGTGATTTACCTCACGCATTCCTATCAGGAAGCGCCAACCTCGGGCCGGGTGAAGCGGGATGTAACAAACGCCGTGTTATCCCGTATTGCCACGCTTCCATCTGATGCCGCCGATGTCGCGGTTATCGCCGACAACGGCACGGGGAATACTATTTCTCCCACGTATATTGCGGGAGCCATCGATGCGTTTGATCAAAATCCCGCATTGGACATGGTCAGCGGCGGGTATGAACTTCCCCAACAGGCATATCAGGAATTTCCGATGCTTTTTGCCCAACATCGTGCCTTTGAACTGATGGATAGTCTTGTCCGTCACGGCGACACGGGAAGTGTTCCCGGCGTCTATAGCGGCAATATCGCGACAAAAGCGGCAAGTCTTGCGGCGGTCGGCGGGTATAACCCCGCAACCCGCATTGCCGAAGACCGCGAAATATCCTGGATGATGCATACCGCACGCGGCAATAGCGATACGACCGCGGTGCTTCCCACGATGACCGCAACCATCGATCCTACGGAAACGGTGTACGCGCATCTGCAACAGTTGGGCAGCGCCGATCCCGAAACACCGTATCAGACAAATGAAGTCTACAAAGACATGACCTGGCAAGACATGGCAAAACGGGCAAGCGAAACGTATTCCAAGGACCAATTGGAGGCACACCTTTCGAACATGTATGCCAATATGTATCCCACCCTTAAAACCGAAAACCCCGAACGATTCGACGCGTATTTCAAGCGAACGATGGATGCGTTAGGCATCTCCTATGAAATGACGGACGGAAAGGTGATAATAACGGACATGAACACACTGGAAGCCAACATGAGGGCACTCACCGATATCGAAACATTTGCCAAAGAAGCCGCGCCGAAAATCGTTGAGGCAACCCAACCCGCTCCGGAAACACCAAGAGATGAGCTAACGACGCTTGCGGGAGAACAACCGGTTGAGCAGCCGGTTATTGAAGAAGCACCCCCAACAACGGGGATTGCCGCCGCAGAAAACGCGGTTCAATCAGATACACCTGCCATGCAGGAAACCGCAAATATACAACAATCGGAGAATCCTGCAGAAACGGTTGCATCATCACTCCCGATCGAGGAAACGCCCGTTATTGAAACACCCGTTACCGCCGAACAACCTACCCCGGCGCCTGAGCAACTCCCGAGCGGCGTCGAAGACCGCATCAACTATGTGTTAAATAAATCGGCAGAAAATGCCGCGGGAGTAGCACTGACTCCGGGAGAACTCATGGATTACGTCAAAACTTCGGTGGAGCTTCCCGGTGCCAGAATTACCGAAGGAAAAATCATGATCGAGGGCGACACGGTCAAACTTGCCGATATGAAGGCAAAAACGATTGTGGGAGAAGCACGATTTAGCGGAACACTTACCACCGATTCCGCAAAGGGGCTCGTGGTACAAAAAGATAGCCTGAAGCTTCATCTTCCCATGCTCGCCCGCCCGTGGCAGAAAACGATTCATGAAAGTCTGGATCATTTTAATGATCTTGTACTTACCCATTTGAACGGACGGATTGATCAAAAATGGAAAGCAAGCCGTATCGATGTCGTCGGCGACAAGCTCCAAGTCTCCTTTGCCAGGCAAACGTCATAATCCCTCCGTCGATTGCTCTCGCATCTTTTTTATCCTATAATAAATATCCTATGGCATGGAAAATAGATCTGGAGCTTGTTCGGGAGGCCTACAAAGAATTCGGTCAGGAAACACCGTTTTACGAATTTCAAACCACCGTACCCCGACCGAATCTCAACGAATTGGTGAAACGCGGCTTCCTTGTCCGTGCCGGGAACAAAAACAAAGGCTATCTATGGACGGCATCGGTAGAATCCCTTCTTGCCGAAGCGGAAGCCAGAGACAACCGTACGGCGGCACTGCGGGAAATGGCGGTTGACATCGGTGAACACCGACGGGGATTTTCATTTGGCACGCGGAGAGTCCCTCGCTTGCCCGATAGTGACGGCAACTCCACCGATCCGAATAACATCGATCAGTCGTAATACGGGTTATCCGTCGGTAAGGAGTGATGCTACTTCCAGTCGGAGAAATCGGCGACCCGCATGGAGAAATCGATCCGTTTTCGTCTCGCGCGGCCATACTCCCGCAACCCCTCCCGGTTGCACACGAAACTCCCGACGGCCTCCCCCGCTCTGTTCTTCATCCACGCCGTCACTCTCGACAAATTGAAATCGTTCACTATCATGAGGAGCGGGACGAACTTTTGCTATCGCGTGATCAAAAATCACCTGTCCCTGCGGGGTAAAAATCACTTCGCCTCGCAAACGCAAATTTTTAGCCCGAATCGGCAGTTTGACGCCATATTCAACGGGAATTGCTACGACTTCCCCTTCATATCGGGGATTACTGGGGAATAATCGGAGTGTGACGCGCCGTTCCAGATTATCTGACATTGGGGGCTATCATACGTCGACATCCGTGGAAATGCAAGACAAAACAGGAGAAAATATACGGGTTTAGTTATTGCTTACCCAACCCGTGCCGCGTTTATATACAACTTTTGTTCGGGATCCGCGGGAAGCATCCATTTTCCCATTGCCGAATCCGGAAAAAAGCTTGGCTTTTTTTGTCTCTTGAGGTGTTTCCAGATGTGCATCCGCGGTTTCTTCAAGATGCTTCACCAACGCATCTCTGGCATCAACATCGCCGCCCACCACCGCCCGCATTCGCGATTGACCATTCGCATCGGTATATTTTTCAACAGGAAGTAAGAAGGCAACTTTTGAACCAGGTTCTTTCCGTGCACTCATAGGCTCATATTGTAGCAAAAAATATCAAATCGTCAATATTTATCATTAGTAACAGTTGCTTCCTATAGGATAGTTTGATATACTCCCGCGACTACCGTTATGACCGCAAAACAGGAAATCAGACGACCCGCAACCGCCGTACATTTGGAACCCGTGCAGCACACCAGGGAAACGCTCGATGCGTGGGTCAAATGGATCAATGATCCCGACATCAGAAAATGGATGTGGAACGACCTCCCGACCAAAGCAGAGGACATCAACCAATGGCTCTACAACGCCGCCAATGACCCGCGCAGACACTACTTTTCCATCGTCGCGGACGGCAAACTGATCGGCTTTGTGAACCTGCGTCAGGACCATGCCCCGAATACGACCGGAGAAATCGGGATCGTCATCGGCGAAAAGGAATACCAAAGCCGAGGAATAGGTACCATGACGGTCACGGCGATACACCAGTATGCCAAAGAAGCCGTCGGGTTAACAAGCATCCGCGCAATGATTAAACCGACCAATGAAAAAAGCATCAAACTCTTCACAAGTCAGGGGTATGTTCCCCAAGGAAATGTCACTATCGAAGGCGTGACGATGACAAAGTTTGTCAAAGTCCTATAATTTTGCTATACTTCATAGCCTTATGACATTCAGAATTTTTCAAATCGGCATCCGCGGCCTCCCGGGTAACCAAAATCTCCCGACTGAAGGAGCATCGGGACATAAAGAAGGCCAGCCAATCAGTATTTTCGGCAGTGTAATTGAAAAAAAGAAAAACTACGGCCGCGGTTTCGGCACGGCCAATCTTGGTATTTCCCAACGACTTGCCGAATGCCGGCCGTCGGTAAAATACGTCCCTCCGACAAAATAACCGTCGTGTTTACGCCGTTGCCGCTAAATACGGCTCCACAAACGTGTCCATGATTGCCTGAAGCAACAATTCCTTTTTTGCCGGCGGCAATTTTCCCGGTATTTCAAACAAAAACGCCCGTTTCATCGACGGATGATCGTGTAGTTCATTGCGTATCGCCCACATTTCGAACGTGTCGTCATGCGAAGAATCGGCGGCGACGGCACAGAATCCCCGATCCACCCAATACCCTAAATCGATATCATCAATGCCGTCGTATAATGGGATCCCCATGGCTTCAACCCGCGCGACAAGATCCGTATGGAGCTTTTCTATCGTCGGATCAAGCTGTCCCGTATCATCACGGGACGGTTGGTAATAAAAGTAAAACCGGTCTTCTTCCAAGTCCTCATGAAACGAAAAAAGCGTGGTGAGACTTTTGTGCTCAAGCAAACAATCGGCAAGCAGTTTTGCCTGCGGATAATCAGGATAATGTTTGACGCCGAATTGTCTGTTGAGATCAATATCCTCGGATTTTCTGCTTTTGCTCTGGAGTGCCTTAGGAAACGCCTCCATGACACGGATATGCGAGCCGAACAGCTGCGGCTTTGTCGCGGTACGCTGTTCGAGTATTCTTTTTAACGGCGCAATGATTTCATATTCATCGCCGTGGATGCCCGAAACGAACATACTGGTCGGTTCTTTCCCAAACCGTTCAACGGTAATCCGTGACCCTTCCCTCCCGTAACGGGTAAATTCGGCGGTTTCCGGCGTTTGGCGGCGCTCAATACTCATGGGCGGAGTATAAGAGTGCCAAGGGTTTTTTGCAATCCGCATCCGCCGATTTGCCTTAAAATGTCTTATAGTATATACTCGCTCTTCGTTTTTGCCGATATATCCTATGAACAAAGAATATGCCATCTGCCGGAAATGCCCGATTAGCCGCCGCTGCCATACGGCGCTTATACCAACCGTCATGAACGCCGAAAGCAACGGAACGACACCCGTGATGAAACATGAGGAATTGCAGCCCTGGGAATGCCTCTCGTTCACCTGCCCCGGCGACGGCGCGACCGCGGCACGGGATGCGGCAAAAAACGGTCCGTTTTCGCCGCACGAGCTTGTCGAACTGGATAATTCGGTAACCACCGAAGATGCGGCACCCTTTATCTCCCAAACCAAGCCCCTGTTCACTCGCGTCGTCACCCCGGATGAGCGGATCTACTCGCAAGGACAAGACGGACGGTATTACCGGGCACACCGGATCCTCAACGTTTGGTAATCTTCCGCATCGGGTTTGCTTCAATTATGGCTTATAGTGTATAATCCGTGCTTACCGTTCCTGCGGTATCCTATGCAAGCATCAGGCATCATCTACTATCACGACTGGGACTACCGACCCGGCATCCCGGGGGTCACCCCCGCCCGAACGGCTGCAAAGCCGCGTCGTACGTTGTCGCCCGTTGCCGTGCGGAAAAACACCGCAAATCACTCATGGATAACCACCCTCGGTATCGGTATGCTTGCGCTTGCCCTTGGCGGCCTCACGGGCCCCTTAACGCCGCGTATCCGACTTGAGGCAAAATATGCCGCACTCCAGGTACAACGAGCCTTGCCCGCCTACCAGAAAGCCATGGCACAGCGCCTCGACGGGGCGGTTTCCATCGTTCAAACATGGCTCCCGACCGACCGACCGCAGGTAGCCGCCGAAACGACCCAAAAACCCGCGGTCCCCGCGGCGTTTGATCCGCTCAAAACGCCGGAAGGCGCCTCCATCGATCCCGTCAACAAAAACTTTTCGCTGATCGTACCGAAGGTGGGTATTAACGCCGGGGTTATTCCTGCGGTTAACCCTACCAAACCGGGCGAATATCTGGCGGCACTGCAAAAGGGAATCGCCCACTCTTCGCTCTCGTACTTTCCCGATGAAGACGGTACCGTGTATCTCTTTTCGCATTCAACCAACTATGACTGGTTTGTGGGTGATTTGAATGCCGTGTTTTATCTTTTGAAGAATCTTGAGGTAAAGGATACGATTCTCATCTACTACAAAGGGACGGCATACCGCTACGAAATAACGGGCAAACAGGTGGTAAGTCCCACCGAAGTTTCGTACCTGGCACCGCAGGCGGGAGCCAAGCGTCTGATATTGCAAACCTGCTGGCCGCCGGGAAGCACGACGGAACGATTACTTATCTTTGCCGACCTGGTGGAAGAATATAATGAGGCTATTTAACCATGTTTTATGAGCAAAGAACGTATCTCCCGACGCATCAAGCTTGCCGCGGTAGGCGCGGCTGAAGGCGCGCTTATCGGCGCTGCCGCTTCCCCATTGGGGATTGCCGTGGGAGCAGTAGTTGGCGGCGTCACCGCCTATGCCGCCGAACCTGCAGTCAGTACCGCCGCAGAATACATTCACACCGTGGGGTGGCTGGCACAGATGGATCCCACGTACCCGCACACCGAATTTCACCCGTACGCCGAACCGCAACCGCTGCCGGAACCGATGGCCGGCTAAGCAATTGTGGGAAGGTGATATAATCACGTCCATGCAAAAAGAAACCCTCAAAAATATACGCGAGATAGCCACAGTCACGGCTGTGGGAGCGGCAGAAGGAGCGGCAATCGGATTTGCCACCGGTATGGGTTTTTTGAGCTTGCAGGGTTACGCCGCGGGAGGAATCATCGGCGGGCTGACGGCACTGACCACGGAACTTGTCGGGCGCAGTAAAAAGGAAGATATCACCGTCAAATATACCATCCACAAGAAAGGGTCAGAAAGCAGTACCCACTCCAAATTGCTTCCCAACCTGTACATGATCCAAATCGCAGACAAAAGCATCCAGCTCACCTGGGAGCTCATAAAACGTGCGGCACCTCGAGCTGATGTCGAGCAAATTGAACTTGAATTAACCAGCAAAAAAACCCTTAAAGATGGCACCACCGTAACGCGAAACAAATATACCGTACTGGACAAGCCTTTCGGTAAATAGCCTATAACACTTGACACTGATGTGTCGTTGTGATATAGTCCTCAGACTAGTTTCACAACTAGCGCAAACTATATAGTATGAAATCAAAACACACTATCGCACTTGTTTCGCTTCTCGGCGCCATGGCGCTCCTTGTGCCTGTCGTACGTGCCTATGACGGCGAAAACTGTACGAACCAATACGGTACCTCCGTTGAGTGTCCGACCGACAAGGTCGTTATCAACAAGAAAGTACGCTATCCCACCAATGTTAATCTGTTTGTTGAAAACCTTACGGCTAACGATGCCGCGTACTCACCCAACAGTGAAGTGGAATATGATATCGCCGTTACCAATACCAGTACCACTGATTACGCGACGGTCACCGTTATCGACTTTTTGCCGGGTCATGTTGTCTTTGTTTCAGGACCCGGACGATATGAGGCAAGCGCACACAAGCTTACGTACGAAATTTCCGATCTCAAGGCGGGTGCCACCGTGCATAACCGTGTGCTGGTTAAAGTGAAAGATATCTCGGTATTCCCACAGGATCTTACCTGCGATGTGGTCAACAAAGTTACGGTCACGGCACCGGAGAACCGATCGGATGAAGATACGTCCAGCTTGTGTGTCCAAACCAAAGTGTTGGGTGCCACCACCCTTCCGGTCGCGGGATTTGAAGACTACGCATACATGCTCCCCTTTATCGCTTTGGCTATCATTGGGTTTGGGATTCTTGCAAAAGGAGCGATTCGGCCCTGAGCTATCAGGACAATCCAAAAACGGTCTGCCGGCCAAAAAATAACACAACAAAATAACAACGTAACACAGTAACAATAACCGGCAGATATAGTTGCCGGTTTTTTTGTGTGTGAAAATAGGATTAAGGCGTCAATATAAGGAGAATAAAGCAGGTTAGCACTTTTAATAAATGACTGACAATGATCGTCCCCAGAAGCGAGACGGGATCTTTATCTCGCCTCGCTTCCGGTGATGAACCGGTCACACGCGTGCCTAAAGGTTAGGCGCCCGTGGTTCTTTTGGTCTGTTGGCAGACAAACCAATTGCGGTTTTCTCTGCTTTTGGCCAAGAGGCACCTTAACAGAGAGAGTTGAATAGAAAAAATTGTGTTGCAAAAAGCAGCATGATTTCTCCTGCAGTCCGTCAATACGGTGCGTTTTTGTCACCTTTTTCCTTTCGGATTGCCCCTTTTTGGTACGTATCCCCCGCTCTGTTCCGATAATCATCGGCATAGTGCGGGGGATATAAAAAGAATCCTATGATTCAAATACACACAGAGGGGAAATAAAAAACAAGAGAATTTATCGAGGGGATAAAAATTCTTTTTGAAACAACCAATCCAAACACAAACAAGAGAGGTAAAACAAACAAATACACCAATTTGATACCCATTCCCGATAAAGGGGTTTACCCCGAGGGAATTGATCGGACTCATCCGCCTATTTAGGGGGTTGAGAAATTTGAAAGCGCCTCCGGCGCTCAACAATCCAAAGGCCGAGGCTAACGCTGAGGTCACACACAAACAGGAGAAACCATGTCCAAGAGACTTTGGGCTCTTTTGAGCCTACTCGTCGTTGCATCAATGGTGCTCGCCGCATGTGGAAGTCAACCGACCGCCACCGCGACCGCGCCTGCAACCAACACCAGCTTGCCAACCAACACGTCAACCAGCGCGCCGTCACCGACCAACTCACCCACCGCAACCGAAATTCCGAACCCGGGTCTTGAAGAACTCAAAAAAATAGACCCGTTGTTCTTTGACGGTGGGGCTGTCGAATTCCTCGGACGCACGTTCGATGAGAACTCGCACGACCCGGAAGGGACACGCCATAACACGGAAGCCTACAGGGAAGTCATTCTCGTGAAGCATGATGGGTATTTCACCCTCGGCTTCATTGACGACCGCATGACCGTACAATTCCTGAAAGGCACCTACATCACGTGGCGCATCCCGACGGATGTCACGATAGATGTTGAAGAAGCCGTCAGCGAATTCCAGTATTTTGTCGGGGCGAATGCCGACGACCTGCTGAGCATCGCGCCGAAGGGATTCCAGTACTACTACGCGACACTGGACGAGTCACCGGCGCCCATCTACCAAAACTTACCGTTCACGGTCTCCATTGACTACAAAGAGCAGGATGTGCCGATGGGAACGTTCATGCCAGCCGAAAATTGGGACGAACTCACCGACAACCAATTGGTAATCTACCAATACGGCGCCATCGAAACATTCACTTGCAAGGGCTCAACGGTGCGCACTATCGTATTCGTTGTCAATTCCATGTTCGCTCCGTGCCCAACGGTGGACCGAGCTTCGTATCGAATCTACTTCGGAACGAAAGAAACAGTGCAACAGTCGCGCGTGACACCTACTCAGGTACGGAAGATGTGGAAGTGGATGTTCTCACAGGTAAACGTGTATGCAGAAGGCTACAACGAGGTCGAACTGTTCTGGAGCGGCGACCACGCAATTGGCAATATCATGCCGCTTGCGGAATTCGACGAGCACCATCTGCTTCCGCCCACGCCGACCAACACGCCGCCTGCAACAGCGACCCGCACACCGCGCCCGACGCCCACGGCTACCATCAACATGACCGTAACAGGCGAAGTGCCGGTAAGCACAAGCACGGTGTCCTGCAGTAACAACGACCAAGACGTGACCTACACCGTCACCGGTCCGTTGCTCGGAACGCCGTACTGTGCGAAAGGCTTGACCTATCAAGACGAGCCTGTCGACACGCTGGTCATTCCAGGCGCCTACGGTCAACTGCTCATCACGCTTGACCGCGTCGGTGGAAACGGCATGTATGCAGTGCTCATCGACAATGTGCCGGGAGCCTATGGCACCCCGACATTCACGCTCACGGGCACGAGCATTGCCGCAGGGCACGCACAAAAAACTGCGACCGATGACGTTCTCGAGGCAGTCATGAATTCGGGCATCGTCACGCTGAACTACACCGCGGGCGAATTCACCATCACGGCTGAAGCCTGGCTGAAATAACATCAACCGATGTCTGAGACCGAATCAGTATGACCGAGTCGGTCTCAGACCATATTTTTGAGGAGATGTAAGTCGATGTCAAAAAGAAACTTTATTCTTATAGGGCTTTTGCTCGTTGGAGCCATCGTATTTGCGGCATGTGGAGGAACAGCGCCCGTTGAGCAAGCGGCAACTGAACCACCCGTTCAAGGACCACCGGAACCGCCACAGATAGTATCGTCAGAGACAACTGTCACTATCACGGTGAACCCATGGGCATGTCCTGCAGGACCTGAATTTGTTGTCGCCGCCAATGGTCAAATCGATATGACCAACATTTTCAACAATCAGGTCGTCGGAACGATTACACTTTTGGGCAACACACTTATCGCCAAAGCGGATGGACATCACAAAGAAGTTCCATTGGCGAAAGACAGCTACGAAGTGTCGGTAATGAAAACCAACGTATTGTCGGATGGGAACGGTGAAGTATTTATTACAAACTACACCGTATTCGTATGCGACGGACAACTGTTCTACATAGGCGAACACGAGCCTATTCTTCCACAAACAGACGCCTAGCAACACAACAAGAGACCGAATTTCGGTTCGGTCTCTCTTTTCATTATCGTGACCTTATGGTCACGCAACTCTCTCAACCTGGCTCGAGCCATACACCCTATCTGGGTACCGACTCGAGCCTTTTCCCCAGCCCAGCTCATAAACACGAGCCGGATTGAGGAAAACAAATGGTTTAACAAGTAAATAGACAGTTTTACCCTCGGAAATGAGTCCCGCCGTGTCGCACTCGCGGACGGCAGGCCAACAGTTGTGGTGTGGCGGGATTCTTTTCTGGGGCTAACACCTCAGACTATGGCGTATCGTCCACGGACAATCGCGTCCGAACGACGAATTACACCGTAGGCTCTTTAACAAGGCATACAGGAATAAGTAGCTTTTTCGATTCATAGAGAAAAAGCGTACTTAGGCTTGTCCCGCTTCGCGGGACAGGAATGAGTCGCTCCTCCATGGAGTCGTTTTAGCTTACTTATTACAATCATCGCATAACGCGCCTTTCGCGGTTCACGCTTCTCGTGGATTCGAAAATACCGCTTTGTGCGATCGATTATCTCTCTTTATATTTACGGAAATGGTGGATGCGTCCATGTTCGTTCTCACGGACGGGTATCGTGTTTTTACCTTCTTTTCCCCTACTCTTCCCCGCAAATTGCGAGGCGGATCAGGGGAAAAGAAAAAAACACAATCTATTAAGGGGAAAATTAAAAAAATTCAACCAATGAAAAAGAAAGATAGGAAAAAAGAAAAAAATAAAGATATCCGTCAACAATCCTGACACGTGTCAGGAAAAAAATTATCAGTAGCTTTGGCTACAGAGGAGAAGAACGTGACTAAAAAAGTTCTAACAATTGCCCTGCCTATATTGGCATTTGTCGGAATCATCATCCGACTAGCTATCAAGGCAAACGTCGTCATGAAAGCAGGCGAAGAAGGCGTCGATCCCGAAACAATTGCCGTTGCAACAGTGATTGGGATTGGCTCTTTGCTTCTCGCGGGCTTAATCACCTGGCTGACGCGCAAAAAACCAAACTAGTCTGATCGACCGAAAGGCCTATCAGAAACACCAACGAAATGGAGGTAAAGCACAGGGGTAGACAACTAAATACTGTTCATAATGATAAACCACAGATTTGTGAAAGGATAGGTACAAGATAATGACAAGAAGTCTGTTCTACCAATTGCTTGGTGTGCTTTTAGCAGGTCTAATTACCATTTCGTGCAGCGGATCCTCACCTGAAAGTGCGGTGGTTATACCCACGATACTTCCGGCACAGGAATCTGCTGGATTGCTACCGCCAGTGACAGCGGCAGACCCATATATCGATTGCATGAACAATGCATTGAATAATGGAATAAAGGCTGAAGAAGCACACATTCAATGCGACCCATTGAAAACCGCGCCTGCCACCGAAACAGCGCCAGCGCAGTGTCAGCCCGGTTCTGCTCAAGAAATGGATCTGTCACAAATACCTGCACAGGAAAACGGTGATAAGGATATGGGGCAAATGATCATCGCGACATCATTGATTTCAGTCACATGGTCAAGCGGTTTGACCGACAACGTCATCGTTGAATCTGGTAACACCGTGTGGATCAAAAACCCCACGACAGTTACTATGACCGAATTTGACTGCGATAGCGCGAGCGCTGAAGCTTACGCTACAAGTGCTGGGATTCAACTCACGCCCATTGAGGAGCTTGATGAGGAAACCTTTATGGTCGTCCCTAACGTCATCATTCCGATACCGTTAGATCAATCGTCAGGATAGCCAATCACTAAAAAAAAGGAGGTGGTTTACAGGGGTAAAGACAACTGAATAAGGGAAGAACTATACCAATCGTCAATCAACCAATAGATTTGAAAGGAAAAGGTACCAAATCTCATGAAGACTAACCGTCTTTACCAACTGCTCAGCCTGTTCTTTGTGCTGGGTCTGCTCATTTCGGCAATCGGCGTAACACCCGCATCTGCCCAATCCAACCAGCCGCCCGCGGACTGGGAACCGCCCATGTGGGTCATCATCGCCGCTCAGGCTGATGATGCGCCGCCTTCGTTCAACGTGGACGGATATCAGGGGGTGTTGACCAGCTTCATTCTCGAGCGCGCTGAAGCGCTTGACATGCTGGACAACACCGCCGAACCGCAACCCTTCGGCTCTGTACTTGACGCCGGAGAATGGGAGTATTTTGCCCAGTTCAGCCAGGGATACACCAATACCGCATGGCACGGTGTCTTAACCGATAAAATCGACGCGCTCTACCTCGGAGTCAATCGCGACTTCGATGGGAAAACGCGCCTTACCACCGGTGAAGACGAGGTCTATGTCGTCGTGACAGGGCTGTATCCTGAATCGGACCCGACGCTCGGCGGCAAACTCATCCGGTATTTGGTGGAAGGCGACACGGGAATCTATCTCGTAAAACCCGAAACCACGGTAACCATTCCGACTGCCAACGCCTACTTCCGCCTCAATAACTGGTCGGGTGAAACCGAACCACGGAGCGGCAAACCGGTACTTACGACGGGAACCGTGAAAGTGAACGGGACGGTGAGTCTCAGCAAAATTGAGGCGATTCTGGACGCGAACGAGGGCAAGGCAACCCTGTTCTCCGAACTGGATGTCCTCGCCAACAAGAACTCGAACGCCCGCGCCCGTTTCGGCTACCACGCCTTCATCCTGAACGCCAAAAAGGGTCAGACCTTCGTCTGGACCCGACTCGGGATGGTCGGCGAAAACTTCGTGCTTGTTGACGAAGCTGACGGTATGGGACTCTATTTGCCGCTCGTGGATGGCAAAGTCGAGATAATGCACCCGTTTGCTTCTCTCACGTCGAACCAGCCGCTTCCGGGCTACGCAGACCTTGATGAAGTTGAAGCCGCCACAGCGCCCGCCGACAAGAAAGCCGCATGCGTTGCGAACGCCGAATACGTCAAAACGATGAACGAATACCGCACCAGCGACGAACTGTACTTGATGCAGGCTCTCTATGCCAGCACCATTTACCCCACCCAACCGGATGGGAAATTCGCCGCCAAGTGGAATACGGTCATTGTGTCTCGCGGAGATGTCTCCGGCACCAATGTCATCATGCCGCTCGACTGGACGAACACCTCGGACGGTTTTGCCGGAACATCCTTTGTGATGACCGACGGAACCGCGAAGGTCCAGACGCAATTCGCCGTCATCTGTCTGACGAAGCCCCTCAATCCCGAGGTGGACTTCAAAGACTGGTGGGGTGACCAGTAAATATAAAGAAGAGGCTCTGCGCTTGCGCAGAGCCTCTACTTTCGGTTATTTGTGGACTCCTTTTGGAGACCACTACATAACCAGGAGAGACCATATGAGCAATAGCTCAATGACACTTGTGTGTCATTCCTGTATGCCTCTCCCCGCTCTCCCGAGAGACACTTTCGGGGGCGCAGGGAGTACAAAACTCAATCTATGAACCATCATAGAAAGAAAGGAGTACCTATGAAAAAGTATCCTAAACCGACCGTGTCGGTGGTGATTCCGGTCTTTAACGGCGCCCCCTATCTGGAGGCGGCGGTGCAAAGCGTGTTTAAGAGTACCTATCAAAACTTTGAAGTGCTGTTGGTTGATGACGGCAGTTCCGATCACAGCCGCAGAATCTGTAGGGCGCTGGAAAAGAAGTATCAGCGCGTACGGTTCTACCAATTCCCCCAGAACCGGGGGTTGTCGCGGGTACTCAATTTTGCGCTCGAAAAAGCCAAAGGCGAATACATCTGCCGCCTGAACCAGGACGATCTCATGTTACCTCACCGGATTGCCACCGAGGTTGAATATCTTGAGAAACACAAAGACGTGGCGGCGGTCGGATCATGGATACGATTGTTCACGGATGACGGGAGCGAACAGATCGTCAAATTCTTAAAAACCGACGCCCAGATCCGCAAACTGTGGTATATCGTCAGTCCGTTCGCCGATCCCACCGTCATGTATCGAAAAAAAATCGCCATAAAAGCGGGCGGATACCTGCAGGCATTTTGGCCGGCGGACGACACGCATTTGTGGTATCGGATCGCCCAATACGGCAAACTTGCCAACATCCAGCGGCCACTCGTCAACGTCCGATGGCATAAAAATGCCGCGTCATGGAAACATTTCCGCAAACTCGCGGAAGCGACGTTTGCCATGCATAACTGGACGGATACGTATATCGAAAAGGCACCGTGGTATATCCACCTGTACTGGATAATCCAGTACATGGCGAGCATGATGTTGCCTCCAGAGTTTATCTGGGACTTTTACCGCGTCATGAAGCGCGTCATCGCCTATTCATTGGAGCTGCGGGAGAGTCTCAACAAGCTGTACGCAAAAATCACCGCACTCAAAATGGTGACAAGCCAGCCGATGATCGCCAAACGTTCCGGGGTATAAAACAGATACCATCGGTCAACGGCGGAGGGCAGTTCGTAACAATTGAAGGCACCGTCACAACGGACGGGAGAGCGGGGATTTTCCCCGGTGATAACGGAACGCATATCGGCATACGCCGCCCATTGACGGTCATAGCCTGCACGGTGCACCAAAAGATTCGATCCTGTCTCGGCTGCAGCATGCTTCACCCGCACTTCAACAAGCGACGGCAACAACTCCCGATATTCGAATGAGGCGGGCACCGCATAGCGTTTTTGCGGATCACCACTTTGTATCGACATAGCTTGCCAAGCTGCGGGAAACTCAGTGATACGGGTATCATACACGCCGAAAATGCCGGTGTTTTTGCTATCCTGATGCAGGGTGTAGGACTTGGCGCGGGTATCGGTAAGCTCGGGAGCCGCGGGAATCAATACGTACGTCCACGTCGGCGGTGTATTTTGCAGTATCCGACTCACCGTATCCCCCGCATAGGGGCGGTACCATTGCTGCGGTGCCTGGAGCGACAGCATGCCCGGCACGGTAGGATATCCCTCATAAAGCGAAAGATATTGTTGCACATAATGACCGAAGGGATCACCGAGCATAAACTGGGGATACTTGCCCGAAAACAAAGTGTACGATACCGCCCAAAGCCGGGCAACCCCACTATCAAAGGAAAGCGGTACGGACAGCTCGTTATAACAATCCGATAGATAACTCAGTGTTCCCGTCGCCAACCGGCGCGTTGTCCGATACCCTCCGCTCGTCTCGCAGGGGCGATTGGAAGCATACCACCCGTCATGTTTGCCATGGTAATACGATCCCGGGGACAGCAGAGCGGGTATCGTAATCAGGGTGCTTTCATTTTCCGGCACAATGTTGTTCGCATACTCCCCTTGCGGCACGGCTACCGTGTACGTGCGAACCGCATCAAAATACATCAATTCACCTTCGGTAACCGTTATTTTTTGCGTTTGGCTTCCTATCGGTACAAGCCCGACGCGCATATGGGTGATCCCCAGCGCGTCCGTTTCGGTGGGAAGAATGACCGTGCCGTCTTTTTCCATAGAGAGCATCTGATGGAGATTGAGACATTTGCCGTCTGCCTTCCCGATGCACAGCGACAACAGATTCGGCTTCGGCAGGCTTGCAACATAACCGGGTATTGCCTGCACACCGTGCGGCTGATCCGCCTGATCATCGATCGCTTCAGCCCGGTATCGGAAACGAACCTCAGCGTGTCGGGCATTTGCCGGGGTAAACGGATACACGAGACACGTCGATCCGTTTTTGCTGGTCAACGTAAATTGACCCGCCGTTGTGGTATCCAAATCATATGCATATCCGCCGATACGATCTCCGAAACAATTCGGCGTATCGGTTACCACAAACGCCTTGGCATCCAGAGAAAGAGGCGCTCTCCCCCGCAGTACCGAAACATTCACCGTCGGGGACATCGTCAATACGGATCCGATCGTATGTTCCTCCGTAGCCTCTATCGCGGGGACAGGAAGGATCATATCGCCGATAAGTAACCGTACGTTCCCGTATCGGGTATTCTCAAGTACATGCCAATTGGAAAAATATTCCGCAGCATCGCGTACGGCAGGGTCGGAAAAGAACGTTCCGGGCATACGAGCCTCGTGCACGAGCGTCGTGAAGGTCTGACTCCCCACGGCAGGAGCTTCGACCTTGTATAACCGAAGCAAAACGGCATCCCCGTCTTTTTTCATGCGTACCTCGACGACACTGCCCGAACCCGAAGCAATCTTGAGAGACCCGCCGCCGATCTGTAATGAATCCCGCGGCGTATCCAAAACCAACCCGTCATTTTCTGCCTTTATAACTGCATCTTTATGTAACAATGGGTATAGCAACGCATCTGATTGTTGCGCTGACTGGAGCAACGGCACATCTTTTGCAATTGATGTTGTCCGAGACAATTTCGGGTCAAGATGTTCTGCCCGGGCGGCAAACGACACGCCACTCTCACTTCCTCCGACCCGATAAAGGGCAAGCCGGGGGCTAGTAAGCGGCTGTTGGGGCGATTGGCCGAGCTGTGTAGCATAGGTATCCCCGATCGATGCCAGATTGATCTCCGCCTGCTTTACTTTGGTGATTTTCCCGTCGGTTTCCAATTTTGCCAGCAGCACCGCCGCATCGGTGGTATTATAGGATCCCCAATACCGCATATTCCGAATACGCATCTCCGGACTGACCGATTCGTCGAACAGTACCCAGCGCACATTGTTTTTCAGAAGATATGCATGGAGCCTATCGGCACGCAAGACAAGCCCTTCCCCCACGGTTTGATTGGCATCCCTGATAATGTCTGAAAGCTCCAAAAACAGGTCGGTGGTCTCCAAACTCGCCGGCTCAAAGGTTTTATCAAGGTACGGCTTTTGGAGCATATATTGGAAAAATGCGGAACCCATATAGCCCCAGGTATGCGAACGCCAATAGAGATTCGGATCATACGGCAGATGCAGCACGCGACCCGATGACCGATCCGCATTGATCACCGTTGCCATTTCCCGATAGGCTTCCGGCAAGGTAGCCATGAGGAAGTTGGGAAGAAAGTCCCCCGTCATATACGGCCGGTAGAGGGACACAAGCGGAACCATAACCAACAGAGCCACCCCCCCGACGAGTACCGCAACATCGGCACGGCGTACACGGCGCACCGAGTTCATCATAAGCACTATGAACATGCCGACTGCTAAGCTCCCCGCAAATGAGATATAGGGATGAAACTTTGTATCGCCGAACCGGAACACGACCTGGAAGTAAGGAATTTTATTAAGAAATGCGGGAATAAATCCTAGAGGAGATTGTTCCTGCGATGCGAGTATGACAAATAGTAAATAAGTTGCGGGAATCCACAATAGCCTGTAATATTTTTTCCCTGCCAATAAGAGAGCACCTATGCCCAGTAATGCGACAACGGGGAATATCCCTAAAACCATCTGCCCTTGTTCACTATCCGCATATTCGGTCAGCGGATATAGCGGTGTACTTTTGTCATCGCTTACCGTCGTATAGCGGGTGTTAAAAAAATTCGGGTAGAGAGTGAGCTGTTTCCACAGGCTATACGCCTGAGGCGCCTGATTAAGCTGCGCTTCATTGGTATCAATAAACACCGGAGCCAGCCTGAGGCTCGATGATTTTTCCCGGGTGTAATTGGCAAACGGCGTTAGCCAAAACGCATTGAGCCCCACGAACAAAAGAAGCAAAACAATAACCCGCTTGAAATTACCTTGAAATACCGCGTAGATACCCAGTAACATGCTCGTGGTAAAAAATACGGTGGCGGTAATAAAGCTGCCCGCCGAAAAAAGCACGGCGGTCATAAAACCGACAATACTCCGCATTCGCAGCGGTTTCTCATGCAGTATATGATCAAACATCAGCACCAGGAGCGGCACCGACGCATAGCGCGTAATATAGGTGATAATCGGAAAATAAAAAGTAGAGATCGTGTTTAGATTAATCGCGTAGACAAATGCGGAAAACGCCGCGGCGGCATCTGCAACCCGATCACTTGCACCCATATACCGTCGCACTAACCTGACCGTAAGCAGATATACGGCGAGTACTCCTATCCACAGGCACCCCATGATATAGAACTGATCACGCAGAGGTTCCGCCACAAACGGAGATAGCAGTAAAAGCAATGCCTGCCGCACGATATCGGTGCTCTCACTATCCCCCGGTACTCCGATACCGCGGTAGCTGCGCCAGGTGGAAAACAGCGTCCGGAAAAGCCCCTCAAATCCCCCAAAATACGAAGAATAATTATCCCATCCGATGAGGAAAAAATCAGGCTGCAGCGATGCAAACGTAATCCAACAAAGAAAACCGGTGAGAAGAACCAATCCCCTGTGCGCAAAAAGCCAGTGCGCCAAACGTTGTCTCATATGACTATTGTATCGCATTTCCCTCCCGATCAACCAGAAACAACGAAAAATCAAACAGGCAAGCCAATATTATCAGTCCTGCATAGTTAACTGCTAATTAGCAATGATATAGTTACAATTGCTAATTTATATTGCGAGAGAAGCTATTCATCATGTCACATCAACCTGTTGTGCCAAAGCAATACGCTGCCCGGATGCGCCAAATAGCATCTCCTTCCCCATGGGATACCTACTCAAATACTCATTGGTCAAGTGATTGGCTCCTATGGAGTCGGTCGGCGGTTAAAACGTGATTCTTGGGGTATTGCTGTGCACCGGCCACCACCGCAGTGTGCGATGCATCTGACGATGATGTTTGTTGTGGTGCGCTTCTTCTTTCGTGCGCAGCGGCTCATGACTTCCGCCATGCTCTGCATGCGCAACGTGCTCCGCCGGTTCTGCCACCTCGCTCTTATTTTCAACCGGTTCTTGCTCTCCGTGATGTGCCATAGGTTCCCGACAAGGGGAACGATCATCGTACTATACGATAAAGGAAAATACAAATCATATACCTCCCGCAATTCACCTCGTTAAGAGCCATCCGAATGCCTTCCAGGCGTCATAGAGCTCGCGCATCCGCTGCTCGCCATGCACGCGTTCTGCACCGTGTAATCCCAGCAAGTTATCAAGCGCAGGGAAACCGATATTTGCCCATCGGGAAAAGGCACCGACTTTCTCGGGGCGGGCGGCATTGAATGAGTTTTTTCGATCAAACGCAACAAACAGCTCTTCGATCGCTTTCAGCGGAACGTCGGGGGCGGGAGCGGGAAATGCCCACGTGTTAGGGTTCGGCAGAAGACGCCTAAGATGAAGAATGTCGGGATCATCGGGGCGTGCACCGAAGCGAATCCACTCCCCAAGATACGCAAGGAGTGCTGCGTCTTTCTCCATATCCCTCGGCACCCCCAAAAATCCGCACTGTGCCCGGGCGAGCGCACTCACGATTTTTTCGTCAACAAGTGCGTGGTGCTTTTGAATCCTGTCGGCAAGACCAGTGATCGTAGGCAGGATTTCTTTCATATACGGCACGCGATCGCGGGGAACAATGGTATCGACCTGAAACATCCGATAATCCTCCAGGGCACCTTGCTGTATGAGTTCTGCTCTTCTGCTCGGCACCGTGAGACGTTTCATATCGGTAAGGGTGACGGGTTTCGACGGGACGTCGACCGGAAGCACCTTATCGCCAATTTTCTTCAGTGACGACCGATCCGTGCGTCGCAACAACTGATACCCTTTCACGATACCTGTAGTGATGAGTGCGGCTTCCGCACCGACGGCAACCCATCCCACCGCCTTTTCGATCTTCGGCCGGAGCAGGGCTGCCCGTTTTTTCTCCTCTTCCGTCTTGTACTTGGGCACAAACCACCGGTCAAACACCCGAACGATCGCTTTCCCCTGACTTTCGGGCTTTATCGCGTTCCAGGCGCCTACAAGCACCTGCTCAATGGGACGACCGGGAACAGCGCGCCCGGCAACCGGTTCAGCAGGTTGGCCGACTTTCCCTGCTCGTTGTTTTGTCGCTTCCGTACCGGGATTTGCCGCCGCTTTGCGTTCCGTTTGTTTCATCCGCCGGGCAAGCAGGCGGACACGTTCGGCAAGGGACGGACTTCCCGCGTGTTTTTCGTGATGTTTGGGTGATTCGGGCATGGTTAAAACGTAATCCTGCTGGTATTGCTATGAAGCGGTCGTTTGCCGTTTTTTAACGGTTCGTCGGTGAATTGACGCCCCCCTTTTCCTTCTACAGTAGTCTCCTTGCCTGATGAGGGGGCTTTTGCGGTCGCAACCAACACCTGATGGGCCGAGAGATCGGGTACTGCAGGCTTCTTGGATACACTCTTCTTTTCTACGGGCTGATTATGTTGTAACCCCACATTCCCCTCTCCGGCAAAGCCGGATCCGGCTTTGCCGGAAAATATATAGCCGAACCGCTGGTCTTTCTTGGGATAGAGCCGGTTCATCAGATGTCCCGCGACGGAGGCAGGGTACGACAATACCGACCCGATCGCTTCAGTAATCGGTTTCGGCAAAAACGACAGGCTTAACACGTCTCCGAAAAGATATGTCGCCCACGCACCTTCCAATACCTTGAGTCCCTCGCGCCGTTCTGCATCGGTTTTGAAGCGTTTCATTGCAATTTGGCTCGCCTTATATTCGGTGAACGACCGGAAGAACGGTACCGGCACCACAATATCCTTCCCTACATTCAGTCCCAGCCAGTCCATAATGAGCAGCCCTACCCTACTCACATTGTCCCGTTGGTTATAAAATTCCGCATGTCCCAGCTCGTGCATACCGACACCAAGCTTCGGATGATAGACCGTGGCGACGTTTGCATAAGGATTATAAAAGTCGGTGCGCAAAAACTTTGCCCCCGCGGTGGAGAAAAAAGTAAAAAACGCTATTCCCAGCTTACCGACCGTTTCGGCAACTCTTCCCGGGATATCTTTAAGACGCCAGGGTCTTCCCCGCACCGACTCATTCCGGGCAAGGGCACGCTGTATGTCGCCGATGATGGATGCATGCCCTACCCGCACCAGCACGTCACCTTTCCACGGCACGTCCTTATACCGATCAAACAGTTGGTCGGCCAATTCTTTCGGAGGATTTTTAAATGCGCTTCCCCATGTCCACAACAACGTATGAATTGTGGGAACGGCAAGGATATGTCCGATTGTATTGGCGATCGTATCGTGGGTATGATACTCAATCGTGAGCGATCCTTCTTTGGTCTTTTGCTGATGGACAATATCCGATGTGGTGGCTCCTACGACGGCTTCGGGCATATAGTCATCTTACCTTTTTGCGCTTGCGGTTGCGACAAGCACTTGATGCGGTTTGAGGCTCGGCTCCTCTTTCTTTCCTTCTCTGGCAGAGCCAGATCCGGTTTCGCCGGAAAATATATACCCGAATGACGATTTTCGCCAAGGAAGCCGCGCATTGATATGAGCAAGAATCACCGGTGCCATTGTAACTGCGTTATACAATAGCGCTTCCTTTAATGCGTTGCCTTTAACGTTACGTAGCTGAATCGGTTCAGTATTCAACGGTTTTTTGGCGTTTTGATTAAAATGGAAAAGGAGTCTCCCCACGCTATACCACTTCCCCAATGTGGCACCTATATATGTTCCAAAGGCCGGCTCCAACGTTTTCATGGCATTTTTTCGTGCCTGATTATCGGGTAATCGCTGCATGGCAATTTGACTTGCCCGATACTCACGTTTCAGTTTGGCAAACAATCCCCGCAAACGCGTGCCATGCGTTTCCAAGTCTTCATGATGCCCCAATTCGTGCGCGAGAATTCCTAAATTGTTTTGAAAAAGATGAACGGTTTTTGAGAACGGGTTGTACGTACTTGCCCGAAATAAGCGGGCACGCAGTGATGAAAGTTCGATCAACGGCTTGCCCAGCAACTCCAATGCTTTCCTTTTTCCGCCGTCTTCGGAAATCATGCGTTTTGCCCGTTCCCAATCTTCTTTTACATCAGCATGCCCCAATCGTACGACAACTTCGCCTTTCCATGGGACATCTTTATACGCGGCAAGGATTTGGTCGATAAATTCGGGAGACTGATTTCTTCCCACCTCAGCACCCAACCCAAGCTTGAGCGTACTCGGGAGCGCAAATACATGACCGATGGTGTCTGCAACGATATCTTTTTTATGGACAACCGTGAGGGTTCCGCCTGTTTCGGGGTTGGTGATACTTTTTTTGATGACGTCGGGCGTCGGGTGTTCGCCGCTCATACGCTGTTATGTTCGGATTCCATCACTCCCATGACATATCCCTGATACACCGCCCATCCGAAATATTGGTTGAGCTTCTCCGTTGTCTTGTAGGGAAGATCAACGATTTCCGGATGGAACGAGAGCATTTGGTTCACCCGCAGCTCCTGCATGCGATGAAGGAGTAAGCTAATAATCGGATCTATTTTTTGTATGTACGATGTATTTTGATCCTTTTGATACGCGGCCGACCATCGCTCCCCTAGTCCTTTTGTTTGCTCGTTTTCGGTAAGGCTTGCCGTTTGCGGGTTAATACCGCGTTCCATAAGCGATAACAGGTAACCGTCAAACGCCGCAAGCGCCAGCACGGGTGCCGCAAGCTTAAGATATGCGTCTTTACTTCCGTAGTTTGCCTCACCAAGCACCTTATCCATTTCCTGTGCGGCAACGCCTGCAAGCGCCTGCACCCCGACGGTTACTTCCTCATGAATCCGCTCGACAAGCGATTGGCGATCTTTTTCATCAAGTGTCGAAAGCGCCACCCACCGTTCAAAAAGTTCTTTATAGTTCATATAAAAATAGTAGCCGTTTACCGCTTTCCGCGCAACCGCTTATATAACGCCGAAAGTCCCGGGGCATCGTGCTGCACCCACCAGTCTGCAAGCTCCATGGCCAAATACTTGGTCGTGCCCTTGCCGTGCTTTCTCGCATCCTCAATAAGTCTTCGAGAAATCTCATCGTGTGCGCCGAATTTCGCCCACTGTTCGGGTCGCACATATTCCATAGCCTCATGGAATAAGTTGTAGAGGGCGCTTGAACCGGCACGCTCTTTCCCGTCGGGAGACTGTCTCCATGCGCCTTTTTGTGCAACCGTTGCTGTTGCACTTACTATGTTCGGACGCCAAAAATTCTCGGTGATGGCACGGATTAATTCCTTTACCTGCTGGGTTTGCGAAAGCACTTCCCGTTCCGCCATCGGTTTTTTGGGGAGTGTCAGCGCCTCAATAATATCGCGATTGGTGAGCACGTTGAGCCCGGCAAGCTGCATCTCCTGCACCCACTTTGCACTCATGGTCGAAAATAAGGTGCCGTCATGCGCAAATCCGAGAGTATTTTGTTGTGCTTTGGGTAACTTCGGAAACATCTCGGCGAATAACGAGGCGGCAAGCTTTGTTTTTTCCGCTATGGGCACCTGAGTAACGGGCTTACCGAGCTTTCCCAAGACGGTTTGAATGTTCGGATCGGCGCGGTGCTTCTGCACCTGCACGAGTAATGATTCCAAGAGCCCGTGAGAAGCACTGGTTACGGGTTCATTGGGAGAAAATCCCGCAACAAGCGCATTATGAAGGCGGATTTCGGGAGTACCCAAATTCCGCACGGTGGTGACGCGATCGACCGTCTTCCGAATCTTTTGCGGCGTCTGGGAGGCGGCATCATGGATGCGCTGTATTTTCCCCTCCCGTTTTGCGACAAATTGCCGGATATTTTCGTCCACCGCCTGACGGACGGATTCCTGGAAACTTACGGGCGCGGGCACGCTTCCCGGACGAATGATGTGACCGTTTCGATCCAAAAACCGATGGGTGTCCGGTTTCGAATCCTTTCGCTTAATGCCGAGTTTTTTATCAATACGTCTTCCTATTTCCGCCATTTTTTTCTCGTGTCCCTGCATGTCCCAAAGCGCCGATTGCCCCGTTTCCCACCACCTGTCTCCCAACGCCTGTTCAAAAGGCACCGGACCCCCTGCGGTCGCCGATTGGTATGCGGCAAGTATTTCGTCAAAGGTGATCGGCATGCGATGCCCGCCGAGTCTTACCGCCGCTTTTTGTGCTACGGCAAACGGTACCCGTTCCGTTTGTTGACTGCGAAAAAATAGATCCTCGAGCCCGCGGAATTGGAACTCATCCGCCCATACGCGGAACGCTTCCCCGGCTAAAAGCCTGTGCGCGTCATCCGATAATCCCCGCATATCAGGGAGTGCGCGTGTCGTTTCTAAAAATGCGCTGACAAACTGCTCCCGCACGCGGACAAGCGCTTCGGGCTTCTTGCCTCCCAATGCAAAATGCATGGTGGCTTCCCATGCGGGGCGTAATTCGCTTTTTTCCGCCATCCGCTCCGCCATCCGCTTCATGGTGACGCTAAACCGGAGCGCCTCCGTCGCCTTTTTCGGAAATTTCTCGCGGAACAACGCGTTCATGCTGCGCTCCCACGGCGAGAGCGGATCCGCATATGCTGACTTGAGTGCCTTTTCAAATGCGGGCTCCAGGAGCGAATCGGGGTGGGTTGCCCATTTTACCGGCAGCGGCACATACTCGGCGGCTTTGTATTTGTTTATTTTCTTGAGTCCCTTTTTTAGCACGGCGGAATCATGGAGTGACCGTAGCTTCGTCACTCCCCATCGGAACGCCACGACTGCGGCGATCATTTCGACGGTACTCATCCCGATTCCTGCCGCCGTGGCGGCAACTTCAATCGGCTTCTTGTACCGATATAACGTCTGATGCTGCTCGGGGGTGAGTTTGGGAATGATTTTTGTGTTTATCGTGCGGATGATGCGTTCATTCCATGCTGCCGGCGTCTGACTTTCTACGGCTTTTCCCACACCATACCAAACTTCGCGAAGAAGCTGCTGCCCGTTCGTTATCGGCTTGGTAACCGACCTTTCACGCGGCGCACCGACGGCACCGACATTCCCCCGTTCCATATGTTCCTATTGTACTCCATGACCAATCCCTGCGCATGCGCCTCACTTGACGCACGGCCACCCCATCAGTCTATACTTGCTATATGTCGGAACCCGTCAAAATGGAGGGCTTACCCCCCCAACCAAAACCCGAAACACCCAAACCCGCACCCGCATCACCGCAAGAGAAAACATCGGGTACGGTAAAAAGTAATGACCGGCGAAAATCGGAAGCACGCGGTACTTTAGAACAGATCGCCAAAGGCGTGCCGGTGCTGGAAGCAACCGCGGCAAAAACGGAAGCTTTACCTTCCAGGGAGGCCGCCACCGCGCTGCTTACCGAAGCAAATACCATTCTTCTGGAACTCAAGGATATGCGGCTTCTTGTCAACGCCATCGCAACACAAGCTGCCGATACACCGCTGGGGAATGAAATGCAGTTAGGGGCACTGCGAAACCTCGCCGCCATGGAAACGGACGGCATGCCGTCCGATACCGCACTCAAATTGGTCGAACTGCAGACCAAAATCAAAGAGCTGAATATCCCCCCGGCAAACCCTCAGGAAAGCGCCATTCTTCCTATCCTTGAACAGTACAATACGTTACATCCGGAAAACCCGCTTCCGCCTGATATTGCCGATAGCATCAGAAGCGGTTCGCGGGACAGTGTTCCTGCGGTAGCACAACTGCTCCAGACCAACAACGACCTTGCGGCCATGACCTGGAAACAGCTGACCGGCGTTGAAGGATTTACGAAGCTTTCCCCCAGCCCGAACGTTATGCTGGATCTTGCCGGCATTCCTAAAACCCCGGAGAACATGAAAAAAGCGGCGGACCTGTTTGGGGAAATAAAAAAGGCGGATAAGCCGCCAAACAAACTCGGCGACCAGGTAACCATGGGTATTGTCTATGCCGCCGTAAGCCTTCAGGCATTTATCCAAATTGCCACGCCCGAATCGGCTGAGCACACCGGCGGTCACTAACACCGCGACTTATTTTTCTTTTTTTGCAAAAAGCGAAGGGGCGATGCGAACTTCCTGAAACAACCCTTCCCAGGTAGCGCCGACAATCGGTAATACCCGTTTTCCGTTATACAAGACCCGTCCTTCGGTAACACTGATGGAAGTAACGGCAGACAGACGATCATTATCAAATAACCCGATGCGAAGTGTTTTCCCTTCCCCTACCACCGCGGAGAGACGCCGACGCGCACCCTGTTGCATTGGCCACTCACCAAGGTGGTTGCGGGCACCGTCATCTTCCATTACCCGTAAATTATAGGTGGGCTTTTTGGGATCCATGAGGAGGGTAACCGTACGCATATTGCGACATACTATACCATAGCGGCACAAATATCGCATATACTGGAATAGCTATGATCGTTTTTATCGTCATCATTTGCGTTGAACTTATCGGGCTTTACATCCTTTCCCGAAGGCTCTCCCAAAACCTGTTTATTGCGGCATTTCTTCTTACCAAATCCCGTCCCGTTGCCGTGGGATTTCTTTCTCTTATTTTTTTCCCGGGAACAATCATCCATGAACTTGCCCATCTTTTTACCGCGGAAATTTTGGGGGTGCGGACCAGCGGATTAACCCTTGTTCCCGAGGGAATTGAGCAAAAAGACGTGAAAACAGGCAGTGTATCAATCGCTCAATCCGATCCGATCCGTCGGGCAATCATCGGGATTGCTCCCGTATTCGTGGGACTGGGCGCTCTGGGATTACTTTCCTACTTTCTTCCCGGGGTTTGGGAACAGGTAGTCCTTGATGCGCAAAACGGCATACTTTTGACGAGTTACGGCATGTATCTCTTTGTGCTTATGGGATACGCGTTTTTTGCAGTCTCCAATACCATGTTTTCTTCGCCCGAAGACCTGGAGGGATTCTGGCCGGTAGTCGGGGTACTTACCCTCGTGAGTGTTGCGCTTTTTCTTATCGGTATTCGCATTAACCTCACGGAAACCACGCTGTTCGCGGTCACGCAATTTTTACGTTCAACGAGTGTTATTTTGGGATATGTGGCGCTTCTTAACCTGTTGCTTTTTTTCCTCTCCATAGGTTCCATCAGACTGGTGGAATCCCTCACTAAGCGCCGTCTGGTACGATAAAACGTCTACGCGGTATTTTGGAATACCCCGTCGGGGTATAGCCACTCCACCCTCTCATTGTACCCATAGCGCTTCCAGCTTCATATCCGAGGCACGGTTAAATTTCCAAGCATCATTCATGTCGAGCAATGTCATCAGCTTCACAAATATCACATTATAGGATATAATTCACCGTAACCTATGTCGCTATCCAAACTTTCTATAGAAGTACTTACTCCCGGACTCCCGATCGTTGAACAAGACGGAAACATCACGCTTCAGGGATCCCGCATCCGTGTTCGCGGACTTCCCACAACAAGCGGATCCAACGAAGCAATTATCACGCTGCACCCGAGTGTTTCCCCCGAAAGGTATGCTGAAATGGCTGCGACAATCATAGGTATCACCGAAGGAAGAGAGGTCGAATACGAAATCCTGCATCCTGAAGGTGACGGCTGGATGCAAGGGGTACGAAGTGAACAGCCGTCCGATGCCTCACTCGGGTTTGTGCGAGTCAAAAGATTTCTTCGCCGACCGCGACCCCTCCTTTTTTGGAAACGCACCTAACACGACCGAGACCGCTTTTCATTGCGGAAATGCACGGCGGCTCTCGCCTGTACGCACTGGAAAAGTATCTTTCAGGGATCAACAATCCTATTGACCGGGGTTTAGGCCGGGATCCTCTTCCGGACGGGGAACACCGGGAACTTCAATACCGACGTAGTCACACAGGTTCAGGTATTTCCAAACATCTTTACATCGCCAATCATTCTCGCGGTCTTCAACGTATTGCCAATATGTTTTTAGACACACACCCGTCGCCGCATCCCATTGCATACAATTTCCCCAGGGATTAACTGACGGCGTGGGACTAATGCTCGGCGTCGTTTGTGCTTCCATACACGCGATACATGCAGCCCCTCCTATCCCTCCCGCTGCAGGTGAACAGGCGGCACTACAAGAATACGGTCCATCGGATGCCTGCGAGCGGCGCTCGGTATTCTGCCGAGAGGCAATGACAAGCACAAATCCGGCAAAAAATGAAAGTAACGCAAATATGCTGAAAAACTTAAGAGAAAATGCGGATTTTTTTGTCGCCATATACACTCCATCAATGAGTGTGAACCTTAGATGTTTTGTTGTCAATACCTACGCAACCCCAGAGACTTGATGGATATACACTTTTGGTAGGAGAGGGATTGTTTCGGTACACTTGCGCTCACCTTGCGTGCCTATGGCGAGAAGCTTTCAGTTGCGTTTTAGTACGGCGAAGAACGCACTTTGGGGTATTTCGACAGCCCCTATCATTTTTCCCGCTATAGCGGGATCCACGTTGCAGTAAGTGCTCGCTCAGTTAACGCTGACTCGCACACTGCATCGGGACATCTTTTTCAGCTTCTTTTCAATACAGCAAAAAATGCACTTTGGGGTATTTCCACAGCCCCTATCATTTTCATCTTTGCTTTTCCTTTTTTTTGTTTCTTGAGCAGTTTATCCTTGCGGGTTCTATCACCCCCGTAGAGCTTTTGGATGACGTCTTTGCGAAATCCTTTGACGTCGGCACGCGCGATGACCGAGCCTCCTATGGCCGCCTGGATCGGAATTTCAAACTGCTGTTTGGGGATCACCGCGGCTAAACGGTCAACGATGTCACGACTTCGCAACACCGCCGATTGTTCGAGTACCAGAAATGAAAACGCATCCACCTTTTCTTTGTTGACCAGGATATCCACTTTCACCACTTTGGCCGTACTCCATTCGAAAAACTCATAATCCAAACTTGCGTACCCTTCCGTTACCGACTTTAACCGGTCAAAAAAGTCCACGATCATCTCGGAAAGCGGGATAAGGTAGGTAAATTGCGCCTGATCTCCCACATATCCCAAATCCACATATTCGCCGCGCTTTTCGACGGCCAGTTGCATGATGGCTCCCACAAATCGCTTAGGACTATAGATAGACACCTGCATCATGGGCTCTTCCACTTTTTCGATATACGTAGGATCGGGAAGTTCCGTCGCCGATTGAATACTGACGGTCACCTGATCATCAACATGGGAAACAATATGATTATGGGTAAATCCCAGTTTATGGTAATCCACTCCTTTTTTGAGCGTCACCCGATACTCGACCGACGGACTGGTCGCGAGCATGGTGAGGTCAAACTCCCGAAGTATCCGCTCCTGCACCACTTCCGCATGCAACAGTCCCAAAAAGCCGCAATGGAATCCGTTGCCTAACGCCAGCGAGGAAATAGGACGGAAGGTGAATGCGCTGTCGGAAAGCTGTAATTTTTCCATCGCCTCGCGGGAATCCTGGTATTCATCGGCCGCCATCGGGAAAAGCCCCAAAAACACCATCGGCTTGGGCTCCTTATACCCCGCAAGCGGCTCATCCGCGGCAACAAGATGCTCGTTTTTGGTACCGCTCATATTCCCCACTGTTACCGTATCTCCCACTTTGGCAAGCTTGACGTCCTTCAGTCCCGTGGCGATGTAGCCGACCTCACCGCATTTCAGATCGCTCACCGCATGCATCGCCGGTGAAAAGACCCCGAGCTCAATCGGTGCCACATCACTCTTTGTCGCCATAAATCGCACCCGCAATGTCGGATCAAACCGTATCGAACCATCAACTATACGAACAAAAACCACCACTCCCTTATGCGTGTCATAGTGGGAAGAAAAAATAAGAGCCCGAAGCGGGTTTGCGGGATTACCGCTCGGCGGAGGGATTCGTTCAAGTACTGCGGCCAGCACTTTATCGACATTCATACCCGTTTTTGCCGAGATTTCAATCATCTCCTCATCGGCAAAGCCCAATGCGCGGAGTTCCCCTTTTGTTTCCTCTACCCTGGCATGCGGCATGTCAATTTTGTTTAAGAGCGGGATGATCGTCAGGTTGTGGAGCCGTGCCTGATGAAGATTCGCGAGCGTCTGCGCCTGTACGCCCTGGGTAGCATCGACAACAAGAAGCGCACCCTCACACGCGGCAAGAGATCTGCTTACTTCATACCCAAAGTCCACATGTCCCGGGGTGTCGATAAGATTTAAGGTATATCCCTGCCACTCCATGCGGACGGGAGCAAGCTTAATCGTGATCCCCCGCTCTCGTTCAATGGGGTTACTGTCCAGCAATTGTTCCTGCATCTCACGCCTGGCAACGGTTCCCGTCATTTCCAACAGACGGTCGGCAAGCGTACTTTTCCCGTGATCAATATGGGCGATAATGGCAAAATTTCTGATATGCGACTGATCGGACATGGAGCTATTTTATCATGCAAAGGTCAATAACGGTGGCTTTATTTGTTTCATCCGATTCCTTCCCACATTTGTACTATCAAAACGGCTATGTAATCACTCTTTGCCGATCGTTCTCGCTCCGAATCGTATGAAGCATCACAGGCAGGGCGTCCTTGTTTTTCCTACTCAAATAGCCTATAATTCGCATTATGGCTACGACTCCGGAAACCTGCACATCAGCATTCGGCTGTAAAGGAACCGACGAGGCTTGTTTGGGACAAGCCGACATCAATGATCAGATGGGGATGCTGTTAAACGGGAATTTTCATGAGCAAACATCCGAGGGCGTCGAAGGCTTCCTGAAAAGAAAAGAACAAAACGTCCTGCCACATTGTCTTCGTCAAGCAGCGCTACGGGCACGAATCAAAAAAGCCAGGGAAGAAGCCGCAAAGTTTTTTCAGGAATAATCATACTCGGACATACCGAGCTCTGCCGCGACCTCCGAATCTACTTCCCACCCGTCACCCGCACCGGATCCGCTACGCCGGAGGAAACCGCGCGCCGCCAAATCCGTCAAATCGCTTTCCGACAATTCAAACGCCTCACCGCCTTGCGGCAATGATCTCCCCTCTTTCTGAAAAAGTGCCCGTGCGGCATCACGAACGGTTTTGGTAACTTCGGCTTTTGCTGACATATTTTTTTCCTCCCGGGGGAGTATAACGACCGAATCGGTATATTGCAAGATAGCGCGAATACGATGAGTAAAGATCAGCATGGATTGCTATTTTTATACTATAGGTTATAATACTTCCATGAGTTGGTTTTTTGAACGGCGAAGACCGCAACCCGTTGAGATACGTCCGTGGAGTGACATCATTACCGATGTCGCCCGTGCGGCGGCAGGCAGGTCGCTCGTAGAAGTAGGAGCGCTCGTCGGCGATGACACCCAGGCCCTTTCAGCATTCGGCGCAACCGTGATTGCCCTGGACATAGACTCTCTGGCCATCCGCACCGGACGCAAAGCGGGAAAAATCGGTACCGGCGTGGCCGCGGATATGGCGCATATCGGACTCGATGACGAATCGGTGGATCATGTGTTTTTTGCCAACAGCATTTTCTTCGGTAATCCAAGCCGGGCATTCGGAGAAGCAAGAAGAATTTTACGGATCGGCGGCGGTCTGACGGTATGCACCAATAGCTTTCCGTTTTCACCGATTCCGCAACTTCAAAATTCCAATATGATAAACGCGGCAAAAAAGGAAGGTTTTACGATCGTCACCCAGCAGATCGTGGAAATTCCCGAGAAAAAAGGTATTCGCGGTGATCACCCCTTTCTGCTGTTCACCGGAAAAAGGCGGCGATAACTCAGTGCGCGTCTGCCAACCTCAGCGCATTTGCCATTGCACTCACTTCTGCCGTCGAAAACGCCGCGTTTGCCGTACGCACATGGCGAATATCGCTTAAGAGTTCATAGAACCGCTGTCTTCCTTCCACGGAAAATTCCTTGCGATTTATGAGACTGCTATGCCAGGCAATATTGCGGTTTGCCGGCACCACCAATAGCTGTGTGAATTCGGGAGAAACGGTAAGAAGCGGCGTGTTTTCCCCTACTATTTTCCTTGCCTTTGCCACCTCAACTAGCCCGTGGCGTTCAGGATCAGGAAGCGTATTGACGACGGAAACGAGCGCCTTTACCCCACGGGCAAACCCCGTTTCGGAAAGCTGTTTGTAGGAACGCTCATTTAACAGCCCCAACTTTGATTCCCCTACCCCCGTGATTTCCACGCCGTTTCCTTTTTGGACCAGAAGAAATGCCATATCGGGATTTCGGTGATGCCCCAGGAGCCGTCCCAAACCGAATGCGTCAGGGTTGTGCGCCAACGCCAGAAGTTCTTTTTCGAGCGCACTGCGTTGACCGAATGCCGGGTCTGCCTGGATGAGCATTTCAAAAAGCTTCCCGCGGAGTCGTTTGCCCGCTCCTTCCCCCGTCCCTTTCGATTCACTCGCAAGTTCAGTTATGAACGTATCCCAGGTGATGCGATCAAATACGTCCTGTTGCCGTTTTCTGTCGGGCTCGTATCCTTTTTCGACTGATGTTTCATGGAGCGTGCGCCACAACAGTTCCCGCACCGGATGGTGTTCGGTGGGAGCGACTGTTTCTTGATAACGGGGGGATAATTCCCTCTCTAGCCTCGACATATATCCTGTAGTATAATACTTTTTCATTCTATGAGCAAAGAAACCGGTCCAAAACATATGAAACGTCTTGTGTTGTCGATCCTGCAAAACTATGCGGGAGATCCCGAAGGATTAGACCTGGAAATTTTTTATCAATCTGCAGGTAAAATGACGGGACTGCATCGGCTCACGCTCGAAAAAATGCTCAAGGAACAAACGGGACAGATTCACATCGAAAACGGACGGATAAAAGTC
>CAYUZE010000007.1:49539-67814 GCA_964449585.1 uncultured Gammaproteobacteria bacterium
ACTTATCAGCAATACCCACCGGGTAAAACCTGACAAGGACAACGGCGACGGAAGAGGTGTGTCTAACGGCGTAAAGCGCTGGAATTGGCATATCAAACGATGAAAAAGGAACAGTCAAAAAACCAACAAATACTTGCGTATCTTGCCAGCCAGCAAGGCTGTACGCTGGACACGGATGCCGTAGCGAAAATGTTCGGCGTGCATTGGAAACAGGTACGTAACCTCGCCCAAATGAATATCGGGTTTTGTACGGTAACCGATCGCGGACATACAATTGCCGTATCAGATGAGGCACTCCTGCTCTCCTCAGCAACAAGTGACAGCCGCGAACCCCGCAGGCATCAGGGAAATCCCCGACCGCTCCGCGGGAAGGTTCACCACACGGATATCGAATCTCCGGAGGCGTGATACCGATACGAGCGCCACAAATATTTCAAACCATATCATACTACTTGCATTATAGGCCATTTAAGACCTATAATCCGTTTATGCACTCTCATGCCGAGCGACTGCAGCCGATAATCGAGCCGGAGCAGATGACGTTTGAAAGCATCATCCGCAAGGTGCCGGAAGCTATTGCTATCGCAAAACTCGAAGCGGAATCCGCCGAGATGGCAAAAACTCCCGAAGGAAAATTTGTTGCCACCTACCTCTTGGCAACCCGCGGTCTCCTTCATCCCGTACTCGACGATTTACAGAAAATCGGCGCTGATTTTCTGCTCCCTATAGGTGGTCAGGAATACAATCCCGAACGAAGCATCGATGAGATCGGTACGATTGTTGCCGAACAACTCGCGGCAGAGAATGCTGATATTCCCGGATTGTGGATACGCTCCGAAGAAAGCGCCAAATGGCAAAATGCCAAAGATGAAGACGGAGAAGTACAGGGAGGAAAACGTTTTGCCGTTATTGATCCTCTGGATATGACAAGTTCTATTCAAAAGAAAGATCGCGTGCAAACCACGGGTATCGCCATATACGATAGAGACGGTCAGGTGCAGGCGGTCGGCATCGCCAGTCTTGTTGACCACGGGTTTCTTCTGCTGGAAAACGAGAACGGAACCATGCGCGTTTTTAAAGCCGATGCACAGCATCAACATGAAGCAAGCGATACGCCCCGACCGCTCCGGATTGCAACGCTTACCCGACGCATGCACAAAATGCGGCAATTACCGCTTTTTACCGAACACGAGGGCATCTGGGCAATGGACTGCACGAGCGGTTATAGCATTTTAGGGCTTCTTGAAGGGAATGTTGATGCCGTTGTTGATCCGTTTAAAGGCAATCCCTGGTATGAAGTGGCAATTTGGATCCAGGCGGCGGAACAATTAGGATTTTCCGTTTCCGATAAAGACGGCAATCCGCTTGCTATCGCCGCAGGCGTACGACGAATGATTGAACGGCATGAGGGAGATTCGTTCCGTATACCGTTTGTTGTCAGCCGTACCCCCGAAATCCATGCCAAAGTGCTTAGCCTCCTTCGAGAAAAAGAAGAACCCCCCGCATAAACCCGAACACGATTATTGACTTCTCTCAAGCGTAAGGATCACAATCTAACTATGTTGTATTTTGCGGAACTGGCAAACAAGAAAGTAGTAAGTGCCGACGGCAAAACCATCGGCAAATTAACCGATTTTGCCTTTCTTGCCACCGATCAACCGCTCATCACAAAGCTTCGGATCGATACGAAGGTGGGTCACATCCTGGTTCCCGTATCGAGCATGCGATCCATTAACGATACCATTGCGCTCTCTCCGGGATATGAAACCGTAGGAGTAGCGGAAAACGAACTTTCCGTCCGCATTCATTTGCTTGACCAGCAGATTATCGATATTAAGGGCAATAAAGTCGTGCGGGTCAACGATGTCGTGATCCAGGACAAGCCGTATTTTGTAATAGCCGGTGTCGACGTCGGCATACTGGGAATAGCCCGCTGGCTCAAACTGGAACAGTGGCTGAACCGCCAGGTGTCGCGCTTCGGCACAAGCCTGCGGAGTGATTTTCTCCCGTGGGAAAATATCCAACCGATTGAACTATCCCGGGGAAAAGTACAGCTCAAGCGTGAAGAAGACAAGCTCACAAAACTCGCCCCCGAAGACTTGGCCGACCATCTGGAACGGTTGTCCGTCAAAAACCTCCGCCGAATTCTTGATCTGTTGCCCAACGAATACGAAGCAGAGGTGATTCAAAACCTCAATGTGAGCAGACAACGGGAACTGTTGCGGAGTATCCAACCCAAACATGCGGCGAGCATTCTGTCGCTTGTCGATCCCGATGAGGCCGTCGACATTCTCTTAACGCTTTCCGAACGCCGGCGAGCAATGATTACCCCGCTCCTTGCTCCGGACGCTAAAGAGCGGATCGATTACCTGTTAAGTCTTTCGACGACGGATATCGGATCGTTGGCTACCACGGAATTTTTTACGGCGGAACCGGAAGAAACCGCGGCCTCGGTTCGGCGCCGCATGAAGCGCGACACGACACTGGCTACCCCGCTTACCTACATATATGTCATCAATAAGAAAAAAGAACTCGTGGGAGTATGTAATCTGCATGAATTGCTTATGGCTGACGGTGAAACCCCGATGTACAAATTCATGATTCCCAACGTTGTTGCCGTATATCTCACGACTCCTCCGGAGATTGCCATGAAAAAAATGATCAAGTATAAAATTTACAGCCTGCCGATCATCAATGACCGGAGAGGCCTGCTGGGAATAGTAACCATCGACGATCTTGTGGAAAGTATGCAGGAACGATTTACCTAATACCTATGCACTACTGGTTCGACAACTGGAAACGCCGTATTCTGCTTGCCCTCACCATTATCGGGCCGGGCATTATTACCGCGGTCGCCGATAACGATGCCGCGGGTGTGTCGACATACACGATGGCGGCGGCCACCTTCGGGTACCAGATCTTCATTATCCTCGTTCCGATGACGATTCTTCTTGCGGTAACACAGGAAATCGGCGCGCGTATCGCCATCGTCGCGGAGAAAGGTCTTGCTGACCTTATCCGGGAACGGTACGGCGTACGGGTCGCATTGCTTATGTATGGCTTATTATTCTTCGTCAATCTCGCCGTTGTCGTGATGAATGTGGCGGGTCTCAAATCGGCACTTATTCTTTTCGGACTGAATCCGTACGCATTTCTGCCGGCGATTATCGTCGGGTTATTTCTGTTCGTGGCGCTTGCTTCATATAGCATCGTCGAACGGTTCTTTTTTGTGCTTATCGCTTTTTACGGTACCTATGTTGCCTCGGCATTTATGGCGAAACCGGATTGGCCCCTTGCCGTGCAATCGCTTGCTATCCCGTCGGGCGAATTGTCCCCGAAACTTCTCTATACCGGTATTGCGGTCATCGGAACGACGATCACCGCGTGGGGACAGTTTTTCATCAACTCATACATGAAAGATAAGCGTCTGACCGTCGAGCAACTTAAATACAGCCGCCTGGAAGTGTATATCGGCGCGATCATCACCGACCTCTTGTCGTTCTTCATCATGGTTGCCGTTGCGGCAACGATATTCACCCATCGTATCCAGATTACCGATGCGGCGGGGGCCGCAATGGCAATCCGCCCGTTTGCCGGGGATTTTGCGGGTATTCTGTTCGGCACGGGACTCTTATTTGCCGGTATGCTCGGATGCGTCATCGTCGCGCTCACTACCGCCTACGCCTTCTCAGAATTTTTCGGCTATTCGGGATCACTGGATGAAACCTTGCGGAAAAGCAAACTATTCTACACGACGCTCCTGATTCAGCTGCTCATCGGCACCGTTATAGCACTTCTGCCGAATGTTTCGCTCTTCACGATTACCCTTGCTGCCAACTTCATCAACGGATCGATCCTTCCGGTTATCTTCTTTTTTCTCTACCAGTTTGCCAACAATGAAGCGATTATGGGCACGCACGTCAATAACAAGGCACAGAACTGGTTACTTGCAGGAAGCGCGGTAGTTATCGTCATTGCCTCATCACTGGGGCTTATCGGTCAAATCATGGGCTGGTAAACGGCTTAAAATCCCACTTCATCTTCTTCACGTTGACGGACGCTCCCCTGTTGAAGCCTGCGAAAATTGGTTGTACCGATCATATTGCGCATTTTCTTCCCGAATGAAAGTACCGCTTCGGCAGTAATCTTATCGGCTTGCTGGGCAGAAAACACCACAGGTTCCCCGTTGCCTTCCGCCACCGTTACCTCGGTAGTGCCGACTGCAGGAGTTAATCCTTTTCTCCCCGGAACGGGACAATGCGTCAGGATGTCGTGCTCATCAAACCACGACTCTACCGCTTCGGCCTGACGGGCACTGAGCCATCGGGACCCCGGCCGGGGGGTGTGACGGGGAAACAAACGGGAAGCATTGCCCCAAAAACCGCGAAACCGTGCTTTACGCTCATGCACGGCATCCAGATCCTGCGATTGCGGATGATGATACCGCCACCATTGCTCAAACCAGGATTTCTCTTCTTTGTCGGTCCATGCCATAGGCATAAAAAAATAGCATACTCATCGACTTTTTTTTGTATTACAAAATACAAAATCCGGGTTACGACCAAAAACCATGACCGACCCGGTCAACAAAAAACACGGATGGGCAATCAGAAGACAAGATCGGAGTGTTCACGGAAAACCCGGTTATTTCCAAAACCGGGGGAATCGCCGTTGAGGTTGTGTAACGGTATATTCTATATCGTTAAAAAAGTGGTCACGGGCAAGCGTATAACTGGAGATATTCTTCGGGGTTGTTTCACCATGATTCAGCACCTTCAATGACCCGCGCTCAAGCATTCCTTTAGTAAAGGAAACACGTGAGACCCCCTTCTGCCCCAAAGTCTCCATATATGCCTTCACTCCCGCTATATCCTCGTCAGATCCCTGTATTTGCATGGTGAGTCCTGTTTCACGATGGGTGACGGTAACGTGCAACGGGGCACGAAACTCATACGCTTCAGGATGACCTGCGCCATATTTTTCCCTTACGATCGCTGTTGCGGTTAATGTCGTCATAGTCTGTGGTAAATGCGCATTATAAGGGAATATAGCATCGAGATATGTGCGATAGCTAACAAATATTAAGGCGTTGTTTACTTCTCTGTATGGGGCACCTATCCAACAGATCTGAAATTATTCCCCAAGCATTTCCTTTCCGACTTTGCGGCGTGCGTCTTCTTCGACTTCCCTTACCGATACGCCATAAAACGTACTCGCCCGTTCCGGCCTATCCTCTGCGCCTTCCACGTCTTCTGCACCGCCGCCGTTTCTTCCGTTTGATCCGTGCGTATGCAGGAGCGCTCTAATCGAACGGGCGGCATTATTTACCGCTTTTGTACCGGCAATAGCCAGCGATAAATCATCCGCTTCCGCACAATCAGGGAGCGGCTCGTGAAACAAGGGGGATGCGATCAAAACGCGCTTTTTTTCGTTACTTCCTTCATCCCAAGCCCGGTATCCCGTCGGGAGTAACCTTCCGAGAACCCCCCGGTGCTCCGCCATTAATCGCGAGAAGCAACCCGTCTGACCCAAGGGAAAACCGCATCCTTCCTTACGGGTACATACGGAAGCATCAATCTGTTGCAAACGCTGGCATGGCAACGGGAGGTGAGTGTTTGACATGCAGCCTCACAATATACCTCCGTATATGCCCCTGCAATGCATCGGCAATATGTATGACCGAGTTGACAGGCAGGCGTTGCGTTCTATAATAGCCCGTGATGATCATCCCTGAGCTACCATACCGCAGCATCACCAATATGAATGTGGATGCATTACGCCGCACCCTAACCAACAACCTCCGCCGTCTTATCTAGGAAACTCCCGCTGAAAAACGCGCAACCCTCACAATCGATATCAGCCGTTACCAACGGATAAACGATACGGGATTGTCCGCCCTCCTCCATACAAGGTCAGAAGCGTTGGCCGCCGGATTTACCGAGGTGCAATTTGCGGGAATACAAACGCACGTACGGAGCAAGATACTGTCAACGGGGCTCGCCGACAAGTTTGGCATTACGGTTGCCGCTCCGGCAGAGCAATAATGTGCTTACATCCGCTCTACGGTCGCAATCCCCAGAAGGGACAATCCGTTATGTAACACTTGGGCGCACGCTGCGGTAAGGGCCAAGCGATGCGGCGTTTCAACTATCGGATGCTTTTGATAGAACACGTTAAATAGCGAGGCCAACCGATATAAATAGGTGCACACCGTATTGGGCGACAAACTCGCGGTAGCATCGGCAACAAGATCCGGAAAGAAGCTCAAAAACCGCGCAAGCGCACGTTCCTCAGCATTCAGCACCGTATCTGCGACAATGCTGCCGTTACTTCCCGCTTTTTTCAACACACTTTTACAGCGGGCGTATGAATACAGAAGATACGGCCCCGAATCCCCGTCAAACGCGACGGATTCCTTGAGATCAAACGCAATTTCCTGATCCGTCCCCACCCGCAGAAACGCGTACTTCACCGCGGCAATCGCCCCTTTTTCGGCAATGTCATCCTGTTCTTCTTTGGTATATTTTGATTTATTTTGTTTTAGTATCTCATAGATTGATTTCTTTGCCTCATCAAGTAACCACTCCCCTAGTACCACCTGCCCGGTGCGGCTACTCATCTTGCCGTGCTTTAGCTTCACCCAGCCGTATTTTTTATGATATTCTTTTCCTTCGGTATCGGGGAACATGCGGGCAAGTGCCGCAAATAACACCTGGAAATATCCCGCCTGTTCGGGACCCACCACATGCATGACAAGGTCGGGCTGATATTCGTCAAACTGTGCCCTCCCCAAGCCGATTTCCTTGCCCTCATACGTGGCGTTTCCTTCTTTGGTGATAAATACCCGATTATGCAGGCCGTATTGTTCTCCCGGGAAAATGATCGCCCCGTCACTTTCGACAAAAATCCCCTTTTTCACCCCGTCGGCCACAAATGCTTTCCCTTTTTCGTAAAACTCACTCTCAAAGTAAAACCGATCATAGTGTGTGCCGACCCGTTTATATATCCCTTCAAAATATTCCAGACTCCACGACCGGGTTTCCTGATACAGCGGATAGATCGCGGGATCCTTGGCATAGATCTGCTTGTTTATTTCGCCGGTCTCCTTTTTCACCGTGTCATCCGCTTCATACCGGGTACTTCCCGCAGCATACGCCTTTCCCAAAAACTCGACTCGGGTATGAATTTCTTTGCCGCGCACTGCATCAGGGTTACACTCAGCTAATTGCGTCATCGCCCATAAACACTTGGCGATATGCATCCCGACATCTCCCTGATAGTTGACGCGGGTCACCCGGTGTCCCGTCGCCTCCAAAAGCCGCACGAGACTTTCCCCGGTCGTAATGTTGCGCAAATGGCCGATGTGGAAGGCTTTGTGCGTATTCGGATGGGCAAATTCCACCATAATATGCCGCGGATTTGCCTCACCTATTTCTTCCAACTGCAAGGGAATTTGGGAATGGCTTGTTCCATAGCGCTCCCCATCTTTTAGCACTCCCGCTATATTAGTGCTTAAGCTTGCTTCGGTTACATAGAGGTTGAGAAAGCCCGGTGTTGCCACTTCTATCTTACTAATATCCTGTAGCACATCCTTATTCTCAGTAATCCAAGAGGTATTTTGGATGTTATATGATGCATTATGATCACCTTCATTATGGCTGGCCACAGCAATCGCCGTATCAAGAATACTTTTAACCTGTAGTGCGATATCCATCGGTGATTTCTTGAACGGTTTTGCAAGCCGTAGGGCAACATTTGTCGTATAGTCGCCATGTGCGGCATCCTCCGCATGAGCAACCACGGGAACGACCTCGGTTACCCCCATTTCACCCAGCACCGCAACAAGCAATCGCGTCAATGAACGTTTCATATAAAAGATTTTATCACGCTTTGTGTGTTTTTCGTTTCCGCTTCAATAAAAAGACCAGCAGCCCCTTTTGTGCATGCAGTCTGTTTTCCGCCTGATCATAGACTACCGACTGCGGGCTATCAAAAACGGAAGCCGTGACTTCATTCCCCAAATACGCGGGCATATCATGCATAAAAATCGCATCGGGCTTTGCCTTGCTCATAAGCCGGTCGTGCACCTGATATTTTGCAAATGCGGCAAGGCGGGCTTTTTTCTGTTTTTCATCGCCCATGGAAACCCAGGTATCGGTATACACGACGTCGGCATCCTTCACCGCGGCAACGGGATCGGTCACTTCGGTAACTGACCCCCCATACGTTGCGGCAAGTTTTTTTGCCGTTTCTGTAATAGTTTTATGCATTTTATATCCTTTTGGACTGGCAACGACAAAATGCATCCCCAGCAGTCCGCACGCGAGCGCCAATGAATGCGTCACATTGTTTTCCCCGTCGCCGACAAAGGCGACGCGCAACCCCGTAAGCCGTTTTTTATGCTCGACCATGGTCATCACGTCGGCAAGAATCTGACACGGGTGCTCAAGATCGGAAAGCCCGTTTATCACGGGAACAAGCGAATGCTCGGCAAGCTCCGTCACAGTCTCATGACGATAGACCCGCGCCATAATGACGCTCCCAATACGGGATAACACCTTCGCCGCATGTTCCACGGGCTCGCGCACCCCCAATCCGATATGCTCCGGACCAAGATACAAGGCATGCCCTCCGAGCTGAAACATGGCGATGTCAAATGACGCATGTGTTCGTAAACTTGGTTTTTCATAAATTTGTATCAGCGTCTTTCCTTTCAGGAGCGGACGGTTTTTACCGGTCCGTTTGATTTGCCGCTTGAGTTTTGCCGCGACCGCTAAAATATCCAAGATATCCCTGCGGGAAAGATCAGTAATGGAAAGGAACTGCTTTTGCTTCATACGGTTATATCAATTTTTTATCCCCCATGGTGAGCGCAAGAATCGCTTTTTGTACGTGCATGCGATTTTCCGCCTGATCATACACCACCGATTGTGCGCCATCAATAACGGCGTCCGCCACCTCCACTCCGCGATCGGCAGGCAGACAATGCATATATATGGCATCCTTTTTGGCTAACCGCATCTTGCGTTCGTCACATATCCAGTGCTTGTATTTTGCCGCAATGCGCGTACATTTTTTGGGGTCACTCGTCGTAACGAGCGGGCCCCAGCTTTTGGGATAGACGATGTCCGCGTCGGTAAATGCTTCTTCCATGCGGTGCGTTACGGCGACTGACCCTCCCGTTTGCCTGGCGTTTTCCGTCGCCTGCGCCATAATCTCAGGCATGAGCATAAACTCCTTAGGATATGCCAGCGTAATATCCGCACCGAATTTCGTCAGGAGCAACAAAAACGACTGCGGCACCGATATCGGCTTGGTGTAGCTATTGGCATACGCCCAGGACATCACAATTTTTTTCCTTTTGACCGTTTTCTTCTTTTCCAGAATCGTCATGAGATCGGCCATTGCCTGAAACGGATGGTAGATATCACACTGCATGTTAAACACCGGCGCCGTCGAGTGTTTGGCAACCTCACGGATATACGCATTCCCTTCACCCCAATCACAGTGCCGTATGGCGATACCGTGCCCGTAGGAAGAAAGAATCTTTCCTATCTCTTTCGGCGTGTCTCCATGGGCAATTTGGAGCTTATCGGGGGTAAGATCATGCGAGTTGCCGCCCAACTGATCCATAGCCGCTTCAAAACTGGTGCGCGTCCGGGTTGAGCTGAAAAAGAATAACAGATAGAGCGTTTGATGCAACAGATATGGCGTCGGTTGTTGTAACCGGAATTTCTTTTTTAATTTGATCGCCAAATCTATCGCAGCTTGGAGCTCTGCTTTACTCCATTCCTGTTCCGCAATAAAATCTTTTCCTTTGAGTGATAGCTTCATCGTATTCCTTTCTTGGTCGTACCGGAGCGGGAGGCCTCGAGAACCTCCCTATCCGGATTTCCATCAGTGTGTTCCCCGCTGGTTGGCGAGCTTCATTTGCAGTGAATACACCTCGATAAACCCCGCGCTGGCATTCACATTGTACTGGTAGCCGCCGGCGGTCGTAAATGATGCATGGTGCATCGCATACGGCGATTGCATGGCAACCACGGTCACCGTACCTTTATACAACTTCACGGTTACTTCCCCGCTTACCATCTTGTTGACGGTATCGTTGAACGCATTGATTGCCGTCATAACAGGATCAAACCATTTCGCACCATAACAAAGATATGCCCATTTGATATCGAGTTGGTTTTTCAGTTCGTTAAGTTCCCGTGTGGAGACGTACTGTTCGAGTGCCTTATGAGCACTGATGATGACGTGCCCTGCAGGCAACTCATAGACCCCACGGTCTTTTAACCCGATCAACCGATCCTCGACCAAATGGACTACCCCGACCCCATGCTTGCCCGCAATGCCGTTTAACGTGGTTATGAGCGTTGATAGTTTCATGGCTTTCCCGTTGAGCTTTGTCGGAAGTCCTTTTGCAAACGTGACGGTAACGAATTCTTCGGTGTCCGGCGCATGTTTGGCAAGCGTGTAGGTGGTCAAAAATTTCTCTACCTGCGGAATATACTTCGGATCTTCGATTTCTCCTCCTTCCCAGGTCATCCCCCACATATTGTCATCAACACTATAGGGAAAATCAACGGAAGCGGGAACGGGAATCCCGTGTTTTTCCGCATACGCGATTTCCTCGTTTCTATCCATATTCCATTCGCGGACGGGCGCGATGATTTTGATTGCGGGATTGAGCGCTAACATATAGCCCTCGAACCGCACCTGATCGTTTCCCTTGCCGGTACAGCCGTGTGCCACGGCATCGGCGCCCACCATGGCCGCCACCTCAATGGCCTTAGCCGCCGTTATGGCACGACCGATGGGGGTAGAAAGGTGATATTCGCCCTGATAACTGGCATTTGCCTTGATCCCCAGGCTGATATACTTTTCCGCAAATTCATCTTTTACGTCCAGAACAATCGCTTTCTTCGCGCCGAACTTGCGCGCTTTTTTTTGGATGGCAATAAGGTCATCCCCCTGTTGCCCCAAATCCATCGTCAGCGTGATCACCTCCACGTTATACGTGTCGATGATCCATTTGAGCATGACGCTGGTATCGAGCCCGCCGCTATAGAGGAGGAGCACTTTTTTCACCGCTCCTTTTTTTGCTTCATAGGAAGCTACTTTTTGATACTTCGTGTTCTGTTTCATCGTTATTCACCTCCTTTCATCAGAGATGTTTTGGCCCTTTGGCAATGCTTTTGCGCTTCGGCAAGCCGCAATTTTTTCCCGTTCAGCCACGTTTGATGCTGATGCAACGACCGGAAAAGTTTTTTTAGCACCGTTTTCATACTTTTTTTCCCGGGACTTCCCGACGACTTCATAAGCCGCACCATGGTAAGCGGTTCCTGCCATTGTGCTACTTCCGCTTCGGTAAGCTGCAAAGAAAGCTGTTCACTCGCAGCGGCCTCCCGTAACGCGCTATACGTTACATTGCCTGCAGTACCGCATGCTTTCACCGCTTTTTCCACGATGATCTTTGCCTGCCTCATGGGAAGCTTGCCCGCTTGTGCAAGTTGTTCCATCAGCACGGTCGATCCGATTCCTCCTGTGTGACACCACAACGCCATCGCATCGTTATTGACGGTCATCGTATCGATTACCCCGGCAATGAGCACGGGAGCGGCATTACATTCGCGCAAAACGTCCATCATGACGTACTTTGCCCATTGGGAATCGCGGTTATAGCCCATGAAGGTTCCTTTCCCCATGGCGATAAGACTCATAAGTTGCCCGCTTACCAGCGCGGCTTTCCCTTTGACGACTTCCAGGACATCGGGATTTTTCTTTTGCGGCATCACCGAACTTCCCGTACTGTACGCATCACTTAATGAGATCATGCCCGACTCCGTCATCGAGAGCAGGATAAGCGTTTCCGAAACGGTTGAAAGGTGATTCATAAGGACGGTTACGGCAAACGCAAGATCCGCTTCGGCTTCCCAACGATTGGTGATCGCATCAAGCGAATGAACATCCGGTCCGTCAAATCCCAAGAGATTCGCGGTCATTTTTCTATCGATCGGATAACTGGTGCCATAGGACGCCATATTCCCCAACGGACTGCGGTTATACCGCTCATACCATGCCGTAAAACGCTCGACATCACGCAGCACCATCGCCGCAAAACCGGACAACAGATGTCCCATTGTGGTGACCATGGCATGCTGATGATGCGTATAGCCCGGCATGACCGTTTCTTTGGTTTCTTCGGCTTTCTTAAGAAGTATGCCCGTAAGCACAAGCGCCTGCTCGACCATCGAAAGCGTCGCATCACGCATAAAAAGACGCATATCGCATACCACCTGATCATTTCTGCTTCTTGCGGTATGGAGCTTGCCCGCAAGAGCAATTCCCAATTCGTCCGTCAACCAGGATTCGATGTTGGTATGGACATCTTCGCTCGCCGGATCAAGCGAAAATTTCCCCGCATGCACGAGCGTTTCCAGCGCGGTAAGTCCCGAAAGAATTTTCGCTGCGTCGGAAGCAGGTATACATCCCGTTTTGCCGAGCATCACCACATGCGCGGTGTTGACCTGCAGGTCATACGGCAAGAGCGCCGTGTCGGCCATAGGAAGCACCGCGGTATCACGCCCCGCGGTGAAAGCGAGCATTGCCTCCGACGGCATCTGCGTAAATGCGCTTCCCCATAACGTTGTTATTGGTTGAGTTTTCATATTTTTTTCCACGTTGTCTTGTTATCAAACCACCACAAAAAATCCCCTTGGATCTCTCCCGGTAAAGACCGAGAGAAGTCCAAGGGGACGTGTTTTCGCGTGGTGCCACCCCAGGTTTAGAAAAGATTTGTTTTAAGAAAAACAAAAAATCCCCGTATATGCCTTGACGGAAGATATCTTTTCCCTCAACTTACTGTCTCCTACTTGTCTCCGCCTTTTGGCGAATCCTTTCTTCGGAAACCGGCTCCGGTGCTCGACACCATCATCGCCTATTCAATTGTCTGACAACTTTACTACAGGTTTTTGTGATTGTCAAGACATCAAAAAGTATCGTAAAATATCATCATGCCCAACGTAAAACAGATAGAGACACCGCCGATCTTTACGCAAGCGGATGCGTCGCACATGCAGGAGAGCATCCGCACCGCGGCACGGGAAGCACAAGCATGGGAGAAGCAATCAGAAACCACTCTCCCCGCCCTCACCGTCGTCCGATATGCCCGCCGATTTCTCCCGCGCATCCGAAGACAATCGTCGACAGACGGCACCTCACAGCACGATTATGAAGCATCATGAAGCCATGCGTCTGTTTGTTGACGTCAGCCGCAGATACCCAGCGTCCGTCACTGCACAGGCGGCTGCCCTTGCGTTGGAGACCAAAAAAAACCGACGAATCCCGACGCTTATGCGGAACATGCGCTATGATGACACTGCGATAGAAACGCTCGCAAAAGCCGCCGAAGCGGCTCACGCCGCAACCGAGAATGCTTCTGCGCCCCCATTCGTCAATCGTGATATTCTTCGGGGTATATTGGACTCGGAAATTTCGTGGGTCGACCGCATGACCCGGCTGCGGCAAGAGCAACTAAAAACAATTCTCTCCTGGTACGATACGATTGACGACGAAGCAACCTATGACCGCACGGTAGAAGAACGTTTTTTCCCCGATACCTCCTGGCGATAACGACCGCGGGACAATCCTCTTTCATGACTCCGCTCGTGCATAGGATGTCCGTACGTATCGAACCGCCGTTTCTTTGCACTGCGAAACGATATGCCCCGGTGTCAACCGCGTAGGGCGCGTTACTCTTCCGCAACGCGCCACCGGGAGCCGTCACTTTCGATGACGACGTCATTTCCCTTATCTGTCCTTAGCAATCGAATCCCTTGATTTGCTAACGTCGCAAGTAACTCCGGTGCCGGGTGACCGTAGGAATTTTTTCCGACCGACAGGATAGCAAGCGAGGGGCGGAGCGTTTTTACGTACGATTCGCTTATTCCCGTTTTACTGCCATGATGCGGGATCTTTAGCACTGTCACCGGTTTATTTGCTAACGGTGAGGCGCGTATATAATCAGATTCTACCGACGTATCCGCGTCACCGGGCAGCAAAAGTGAAAAGGTACCGTAGCTTACCCGCAGTACCAGCGATCCTTCATTGAGGTCTGTTGCGGCGCCGAGCACCGTCGGGGTACCTGCTTGGGCAATATGCGGCCACTTCTGTGCCATATAGGACTCCGACGGCCATAGGACGGCAAACGAAACGCTCCCGACCTTCACAACGCTTCCTGACGTCACTTGCCGGAGCGGAATATGTTTTTTGTCGAGGGTCGTCAGAAACTCCCGATGTGCCTCGTTGAACACGGTGGCGGATGTCAGAATCATGCTTCCCACCGAGTACCGATCTACCACGGTCATCAGTCCTCCGAGATGATCATGTTCGGGGTGAGTAAGAAACACTAGGTCGATGGCCCGGTCCCAAAACGGCATATGCCGGGAAAGACAATCGATTACTTTTTCATTTGGCCCCCCGTCTATGAGCATATCGCGTCCATCCGGTAACCGAAGATATATGGCATCCCCCTGCCCGACGTTACAAAACACGGCATGCAGTTTTCCATCGGGTAGTGAGGTGAGAAAAGACAACAACAGAATAAATCCTGTAGCAAATCCCAGAATACTATATGCAATAGACAACAATTTCATATTTACCCACTTTTCACCTTTATTAAATGAACAGTTATTAGGTACATTCTTCGAATAGCTTCCTCTCCCGATAAAAACATCAAATCTTATAACAATCAATTTACGGTCTTATTATCTCGCTTGAACCAGCCTTGAGCAGGTATATTTTGATATAGTTATTGACCAGGGCTGGCAAAAGGCAAGGAACCCATTAAATAGACTGTCCGAATAACGTATTCCAAGAAAATCCAGTCGAGCCATGCGATGCAATAACTCGCCGGAAACCATAAAAAACCGACCAAAACAGTCAACCATCCGAGCATCGTCAGCGGGGCAATAATCCATCCGATTAAAAGATTTGAAAGCGGGGCGATCAACGAAATTCGCCGGAAATACCAAAGTATAAGCGGGATGGTAAAAAGTTGTGCCGCAAGAGTCAGTCGGATACTTTCCGTGACCGCCGCTAACACGTTGCCGCCTAAGCTTTTTTTTGCTCCAACGTTTTCCTGTCCCCCACCAAAAAGAATAATCCCCAATGTTGCCAGTGCGGACAGCTGAAAAGAAAGATCGCCGCTCCATTGCGGATGAGCAATGAGCATACCTCCCAAAGTGACACCCCATGCCAAAAGTCCCCAATATTGCCGTCCGAAAAAAACGGCGATAAGCGATATGCTCCCCATGATCGCCGCCCGGACTATTGATGGACTCGGACCGACAAACAAAACAAACCCCACAATGCCGATGATAGTGATGAGCGTCGCCGGTCGTTTGCCCCATAGTGAAGCCACGCTTCTTTCCATAAGCCTGGCAATAATGGCAATGTTCATACCGGAAAGTGCAATGATGTGAAGGGTTCCGCTTCGCGTTAATGCGTCGAGAAAATCCCGTGAAAGTGTTGCTTTAGCGCCGAATAACAGTCCGGACATGAGACCTGCATGCGGCTCGGGAAGCAAGCGGGTCAGGAGATGTTCAAAGCCGGCGACACTGGGCAGATCCATAGCCTACAAGACAAGCTGTTCTTTGCATTTATCAAAAAGCGATGCCGACATCACCGATTTCTGCACCAATTCCTCAAGTGAAAGGTACGGACGACCCGAAATAATTTTCTCCGCAATGACGGAGCCGACCCCGGGAAGGGATTCCAATTCTTCAGCAGTTGCCGTATTGACGGAGAATGTCGGCAAGGGTTGCACGACCGGATCGGGGAACTCATCGATCAGAGGAATATAAAGTTTTGCCCCGTCAGAAAGCACTGCAGCGCGATTAATGGTTTTATTAACTGCCGCAATATCCGCATTTTTTGAAAAACCACCCGCGAGGATAAGGAGGTCATTGATTCGGGCTCCATAGGCGACCCGATATACCCCCGGTGACACGATCCCCCCTTCAATATCCACAAGAATGGTTTTCTCCGACGCCAATTCCCCCGCCCCGGTCGCCAAAGAATTCCCGTCGCGAAATTCAATGGGTGCGACGTCCTGATATGATTTTATAAAGATTGTTATAGAAAGAACTACAAAAAGGAGGCTCAACACTCCCAACAAAATCGGGATATGATAGATTTGCCACATCGTGGACAGCGACGGATACTCTCCCTCAGGAGACATATGCCTCCATTAGATCACGGGAATTTTACGATTGCAGTACGATACCCCACGGATACGCGCGCTTAGGAGACAACGAAGTTGATGAGCCTGCCCGGAACAAATATTACTTTTCGAATTGTAGCGTTTTCAACATACTTCCGCATTTTTTCCGAAGCACGGATTGCAGCCTCAACTTTTTCCTGAGAACTAGCGCTTTCCGTATCAATTTCTATTGAGCCTTTTGTCTTTCCGTTCACCTGCAGCACGATGACGAGCTGTGACTCACTGAGATATTTGGGATCAAACACCGGCCAGGACTGTTGGTGGACCGACCATGCATCAACGCCGTTTGCGTGAGCGTTCGTCTTCGCTTGGACACGATCCCAAAGCTCTTCAGCAAGATGCGGCGCATAGGGCGCCAGAATAAGCAGAAACATTTTTAGCAACGGCATCGAAAGAGTGCCACCATGGTCGCTGACGGTGTTCGTAAGTTCCATCATGGCTGCAAGCGCCGTGTTGTAGTGCCGACGTGCCGTATCTTCACCGACCTTCTTTATGGTCTTATGGAGTGATTTGATGACAATATCACTAGTGACTATATCAGTGCCAGATTCTAAAGAGGCCGTTGCCAGGCGCCAAACCCTTCCAACCCATCGTGCCATGCCTTCCATCCCCGTATCACGAAAATCTCCCCCATCTGAGAATGGCCCCATAAACATGAGGTACATACGAAGAGCATCTGTTCCATATAGTTTGATATACTCATCAGGATTGACCACATTTCCCTTGCTTTTGCTCATCTTGGCGCCTTCTTTGATCACCAACCCGTGGGCAAAAAAGTTCGGAAACGGTTCCTCAAAATCCAAATATCCCCACTCTTTGAGCGCCATCGTCACAAATCTGCTGTACATAAGATGCAATACGCTGTGCTCCGCTCCACCCGTGTACATACTTACCGGCAGCCACTGTTTCGTTATTTGGGAATCAAACGGATGGGTATTTGCCGTCGGTGCACCGACGGAAGGATAGCGTAAAAAGTACCACGAACTATCTAGAAATGTATCAGAAACATCCGTTTCTCTGGTAGCCTTCCCTCCGCACCCGGGACAGACTGTTTCATAAAATTCTTTATGCTTTGCGAGCGGGGCTATTCCGTCGTCTCCCGGTTTGTAGTCTTCAATGACAGGAAGCGTCACCGGCAGCTGATCTTCCGGAACAGTGTACCAGCCCGGCATATCGCTCCGTTCCCCTTTTCCCGACGTTTCACATGCCGCACAGCGAATCATCGGGATAGGCGGACCCCAATACCGCTGACGACTGATAAGCCAATCACGCAAATGATACGTTGTGACGCGCTTTCCCCATCCTTTTTCTTCCAAATGGTCTTTCATCTTCTCGATAGCGTCGGTGATCGTTATCCCGTCGAGGAAACCGGAATTTATCATCACCCCGTCTGTTTCCTGCACTTGTTCCGGTTTTGTAATAGGATCTTTTTTCCCGTCGGGTCCTACCACCACACGAACAATCGGCAATCCCATGGCCTGGGCAAATTCAAAATCACGCAAATCGTGTCCGGGGACACCGACCACAGCACCCGTACCCACGCCCATAACGACAAAATCCGATATATATAGCGGAATTCTTTGTCCTGTAAGTTGATTCACACAATACAATCCGGTGTGCACGCCCGTCTTTTTCCTCCCCTGGGCTATGCGGTCATCCGGAGATATTTTTTGCGTCTCTTTTATATATCGGCGCATTGCAGCAAGATGTTCCTTTTTTATCACTCCTTCAATTGTACTGATAAAGGGGTGTTCCGGTGCCAGGACGACGAATGTGGCTCCAAAATTGGTATCGGGTCTTGTAGTAAAACATATAACCTCGCCGATTTTGTTTCCTTTTTCGTCCACAACGGGGTAGGTGATGTTAATCCCCTCTTTTTTCCCGATCCAATGCTCTTGGGCGATTAACACTTTTTCCGACCATTGTAGCTTCGAAATATTTTCCAGCAGTTTTCCCGCATATGCGGTAATTCTAAAAAACCATTGTTCTA
>CAYUZE010000008.1:0-39744 GCA_964449585.1 uncultured Gammaproteobacteria bacterium
ATACATTTGGTACAAGAACATTGGCAATCTTTTCATATCCATTCGCATTCGGATGACCGTCGGGAAACCTCGAAATATCAGAAGGAAGGGCAAGGACTGCGATATTCTCATCATTTTTTCTCAAAGAATTGAGTATATCAATAATGAGAGGATGCTCGTTTTCAAAATATAAAAAAAGTATTTTTTTATGGTAAAAAGTACGGACTTTCGCAAGTTTATTGATTTGGTAATTCAATAGCGACTTTGCATTATATGAACGGGCATATAACTCTCCTACCCGATCTATTACACCGTAGAAATTTGCCAATTTACCGTTTTCTAATTGGATACCGGCTGATTCTAACTCCTCCTGAAAAGAGCCGCGCGCTTGTATCATTTTTTCATTTATGAGAAAAAAATCATCAAATTTAACCAACCAAATAAGCAAATCTGGATTATATTTAATTCCCTGTACTCTTAACTTATTCACACTATACTCTATGTCATAACCTCCGACACCAAAATTAAGCACTTCAACTTGCCGCGTCCAGGGAAAATCTTCATAGCGCAAGAATTCTTCCAACCGTTCCGGGTAACTCTCCTCGGTTTCTACCATAATGCCCTGTGTAAATGAGTCTCCCAATGAAATAATGCGGAATGACCTTGCTGGCTTGGCAGTTTCATAATCGAACCGATCTACAAGACCGTCCTTGTTGGTTGTATTTTTTTTATACTCATCCGACCATGGTATTCTATAAATAAGCTCTTTTTCGGACGTAAAGCTATAGTAATGCTTGAGTGAACTGCCAGAAGGCACATCAATTTGCCCGACGGCAAGGGGTATTACTATCTGTGTTTTTTTTAGTAAATTGATCAATATGGTTATTCCTATCCACAAAGAAGATCCCGTAAGAAGCAAGGAAAGAAATATCAAAACCACGACGAAACATCTATGAGAGTTTCTTGTCATATAAGATAATATGTTGCACGTTCTACCGGAGAGAGCACGGAAGTAATGATTCTTTTCTGAGATAGCTAATTATTGATTTTGCGATAATGGCATGACTCGCTGGACTCGGATGCCCTTCGGAAAAAGCGTTATCGTAACGAATGGTATCCAGGTATTTTCCGTTAGGGTATTCCGCTATCACCCCTGCTACCGCATCATTGTACCTTTTGGGCAACTTGCTATCCGTCACGATAACAAAGGGAATATCGACGCCCTTTGCCCACTCGCGTAATTTGCCTATTTGATGGTCGGGAATGAAGGAGTCGCCTAATCTTCCGGTAATGACACTTTCAAGTATTTCCGCCGTTTCCGGGGCAAACCGTTCATAGGGGATATTTTCCGCGATGAGCATTTCTTTTATATTGACCCAAAGATCCTGCACCAGCGAATTATACTCATCAAAGTCGTTCTCGATAAGGTACCAGACGATAAGATCGGGAGCATAGTCTTTTATCCGAAAATCATATCGGTATGCCGACATCTCAAGGTCATAGCCCGGAACGCCGAAATTAATCACTTCAATGTTCTTTTCTGCACCACACGCATCGCCCGTATTCGCCATCACTTCAAGTTGCTCCGGATAGGGATCATCATCGCCGACAAACAACCCATACGTGAACGAGTCCCCCATGACCGCGATGCGAAAAACATCAGAAGGCTTGTCCTTTTCATATTCATGCTTGTCCCGTAACCCGTCGTTATTGATATGGTGTTCCACTTTTTTTCCAAGCCACTCGGGAGTTATTTCATTGACGGTATTCGCTTTCGGCTCGTAAAATCCGGGCAGATCCGATTCCGGTCGTGAAAGGGTATCTTTTTGAAACGGGATGATCGCCGACGGTTTTTTTCCGGTGTTTCGTTGCACCAGGGCGAAAATACGCATGGATAAGTATCCGATACTGATAAATGAAACGCTCACAAACAGGAGTGATGCGATAAATATCGCCGGAGAGAAGCGAACCCGAATCTTATGCCCCTTCATACATTAATCATAAACAAATGAACCGGGCGAAAGAAGTCCTCAATTACGCAGGAATCACAGCGCGGGATCGGGGGCTTGTTTCATGATTTCGTATAAAATAATACCCGTTGAGACCATAACATTGAGCGAGGTATTTATCCCCCACATGGGCATTTCAACGATGACATCCGCCATATCAAGCACTTCTTTGGTTACCCCCGTGGTTTCATTTCCCACAACTATGACGAGCGGTAGCGTGTAGTCGACTTTATAAAAAACCTTACTTCGCGGATCCTGCTCTACCGCAACTACCTGAATCCCCGGAGTTTTTTCCTTAAGTTTGGTGATGGCTCGAGCGGCCGTCTCCTCATATTCCCACGGTACCCATCCCGTCGTATTGATCGACGCCTTTTTGATACGGGAGTTTGGCGGAGTTAATGTCGCCCCGCAAAGGATCACTTTCTCCGCCGCCACCGCATCTGCCAGGCGAAAAATCGATCCGACATTATAGGTGTCCAACACGTTGTCACATATGATGGTGACGGGATTTTTAGGAAGGGATGCGGCAACCACCGGATCGACTTCCGTCGTGCGTAGCTCTTTTGCCTTAAGTTTCAACATATGCGTATTATACGCGATCCATACACACGCATCATCCTGCAGGGTAATCTGGTATGATGTGAACCATGGAACTTATCCATGCATTGTTGCTCTCGATCGTCGAGGGTATCACTGAGTTTCTTCCCGTCTCCTCGACGGGGCATCTTATTCTTGCCACCAAACTGCTGGGTATTCCGGAGACGGAATTTACTAAAAGTTTTGACATCATCATTCAACTCGGCGCGATCATGTCGGTCGTGACACTCTATTTTGCAAAAATCGTCAAACAGCCGTCACTCATTAAGCCGCTCATGATCGCATTTATTCCGACCGGCATAGGAGGGCTGTTTCTGTATAAGGTAGTAAAAACATACCTGCTGGCAAATGATCTGCTGGTTGTGGTTAATCTCGCGGGGATAGGCGCACTTCTTATCGGACTTGAATGGTACTGGAAAAAACATCCGGCAAAAACTCATGAAACGGTTATGACCCTTCCCCCGGGGAAACTTATGCTCATCGGGCTTTTTCAGACGTTTGCGATGATCCCTGGGGTTTCCCGCTCGGCTTCGACGATCGTGGGCGGCATGTTTTCGGGATTAAGCCGATCAGATGCGGTCGAGCTGTCGTTCCTGCTGGCGGTACCGACGATGGCAGCGGCCACCGGTCTGGATCTCCTCAAAAGCGCCCATTCCTTTACGCCGAACGAATACGGACTGCTCGCGATAGGATTTATCGTTTCCTGGATAACGGCGCTCGTTGTAATAAAAGGTTTTATCAAATTCGTCGCGCACGGTACCTTCACCTGGTTTGGTATTTATAGAATTATCGCCGCCGCTGCCTATTGGGCGATAATAAGGGCATGATCGGAGCACTTATTGCAACACTGGGTGTTTTTTTCCTTCCCGGCATCCTGATTCTCTTGAGAAAAGAAATTCTTTCTCCCCTTGCCGTCATCGAAAAGCTTCCCCTGTGTATTGCCGTCTCATTGAGCTATTGGATAATCGCATTTTGGTGGCTTTCCCTCATTCCCCTTTCGCTCGGGACACTTATTGCGATAACCATCATTGCTTCGGGCATCGTGTATGTTGCTATCGGGAAATATGCCTCCTATAGCAAAGGATTTGCGGCATATTTCGGAAACGGCATCGTGCCGCTATTTTTTCTTGCTGTCGCGGCACCGCAGGCAATCTTGCTTATCAGCCAACTTGTTCCCAGCGGACAGGACATGACGATGCATGCGTATATTGCAGCGGCTTTGGTACAAAACAATGCTTTTCCGACCACGCTTCTCCCGGTCATTCCCGTTGATTCTTTCGGGCTCTACCCGTTCGGATTTTCCGCCGTTATCGCAGTGATGAGCAAAGTAAATACCCTTCCCATCCATACCAATGCGCTCATTCTCACGGGATTGGTTCACTTCCTCTTCGATGCCGCGCTTTACCTTACCCTACGGTCGAAGTTTTCGCCGGTTATTAGCGCCATGGTAGCGGGCATCGTGGCGTGGACGAGTGCCAACCCGCACCTGTTTGTCACCTGGGGTGCCAACCCTTCCGTGTTGTCACTCTCTTTTTTGCTTTTTGCGGTTGCTTTACTGCTTTCACCGATCCGCGGTGTTTTCACCGTTATGTTTGCGGTATTTTTACTGTGTGCGTCGTTTCTTACCAATTATATGTTTGTCATCGCCGCCATATATATCTGCCTACCGGCGGGACTATTGTTATTTTTGCGACGTAAACAATCGCGACCCGTCACCGCACTGATCGCACCGAAGTGCGTCATACTCTCCATTGTCATATCGCTCCTCCCGTTTGCCGCAAAGTTTTTTTCCGCGCAATGGAAACTATCGGAAGCGACGACCCTTTTTATCCGGGGATTGCACTATGATGAAACAGCCCGGTGGAACGGCGATTTTACCCCTTCGGGTCTAGGGCAAATAGTGCAAATAATGGGAGCCATAACCGATACGCAACTCCTGCTTCTTGCCGGTATCGCCGCATTCTTTCTGGTGAGGCGCTCACCCCGTCTCGTGCTCCTGATTACCTATGTCGACATATTTCTTACCTTTTTTATCGTGAATGCACGGCACTGGTGGGTACCGTTCTCGTCGTTATTATATCCGTATCGCATCGTCATAGTTCTGCTTGTCCCGATAAGTTATCTCTTGGCATTATTTTTTACCCGCATGAAGGAAAAAAATGTATGGTTGTATCTGTTGCTGTGTATCGGTTTCATGGTAATAAGCGTTCCCCGATTTCGGATGCTCGAGTATGGGCAGGTTTCGAAAGCAAAAAACATGGTGACTCCGAATGATTTGACGGCGCTGTATTTCCTTCGTGACAGAACGACACAAACCGACGTAATATGGAACAGTTATGATGATGCGGGACTTTGGATACCCGCAATCATCGCGCGCCCCATCACCACCTATCACACGAATCCCGTTGATATGGATCAGATACGGAAACGGAAACCGATGTTTCCCCGTTATGCGTTTGTCGGTGAAACTAACTCCGGTGAAACACCGTTTACCGAAACGATCAGGGCTGAGTTCCCGGAAGCTTCGCGGTGGAACTATGATCTCATCTATGTACGGGGAAAAACACAAATTTACTCGATACGTTATGATCCTTGATGTTTGCCGTCGTTTTGAGTGATTTCTGCCATGGCAGCTTTGTATGTTACCGTTTCTTTTTCTTTTTTCCCGGCATCGCTTTCGCTTGCGATGTAAGATGTAAAGAAACCTTCCCGATACCTATTCCCAGCAGTGCGCCGGCGATAACATCAATCGGATAATGCACCCCCATATATACCCGTGACAGCGACACAAACAATGCGAGCATATAAAACGGCACTCTGAGTCTGGGTTGAAAATTTGACAGTATAACCGCCATGGCAAATGCGGTGGTCGCATGCGATGAAGGGAATGAATACCCCGATGCTTCTCCACCCACAACCGTTACCGAAACATCGACAAACGGTCGTGACCGTTTAATGATGTTCTTGAGCAATAGCTCCGCCAATAACCAACACGCGGAAAGACCGAAGAAAATCGGTAGGAAAAATCGATGATTCTTTTTTTCCACCCGCAAAAATACGCCGATACCGATAAGCAACCATACTAACCCGGCAACCCCCATGCCGGAAAGGAACAAGGCAATCGTGTGGTTAAAGGGTGTATGTGCAACATTATTGATAAGAAGAAGGAAGGTGCGATCGAGGGTGAGCAGAAAATCCATAGTTATGGCGCGGGCGACGGGGTCGCGGTTGGTGTTCTGGTAGGCGTTATCGTGGGAGTCGTCGTGCCGATTGTCGGCGTTGGACTTTGCTTCGATGCTGGCGTTGCGGTGCTTTGCGGTTTGACGGTCGGTTTGGCCGTCACGGACGGTTTGCCCGTCGTGGGAGTCGGGGCGTCTGTTGCGATCAGAATCGGTGTCGGACTCATAAAAATAACGCGGATCGCTCCTTCATCAGGCACCGGGGATACCACTTTTTTTCGGGAAACAAGCGCCCCGATAATGACCACGACAAGGACGATGACCCCGATAATGATGGTGAGGGCGGCAATCGTCTTGCGTCGGTCTTCCATATACGCAAAAGTATAGCATACTTTCGCGTACTCATCGCGTATCGAGACGCGCCCGGCGGCATAGTATGACGGAGAAAAAACCGTGAAGTAACGAGGTAACACTTTTTGCGAACCGGCTATTTGATATCCTCTTTTTTCCAGGCGGCGAAGGTACAGGTAGGATAATTATTGCATCCGTAAAATTTCTTTCCGCGCTTACTCTTTTTAACAACGATATCACCCCCGCATCGCGGGCATTTGATATCAACCTTTTCGCCGTATTGCCTCGTGTAGGTACATTCCGGGAAATTAGTACAGGCGATAAACTTGCCGAATTTTCCCGTTCGCACGACAAGATCGTGACTACAATTCGGACATTTTTCATCGATGACTTCCTCCGATAGCTTTACTTTATCCGCCACCTCATACGTTGTCGCTAAAATTTTGCTGAACGGTCCGTAAAAATCGGCGATGACGGGAACCCATTGCTTTTCGCCGTTTGCTATCGCATCAAGATCGTCTTCCAGGTGCGCGGTAAAAGGGAGATCAAGAATATCCGAAAAATATTGAACAAGAAAATCAGTTACCGCTATGCCCAGTTCGGTAGGAAGCATTTTTTTCTCTTCACGCGTCACGTATTGTCGATCAACGATCGTTGAAAGAATCGGCGCGTAGGTAGACGGTCGTCCGATGCCTTTTTCTTCAAGCGTTTTAACCAAACTTGCTTCGGTGTAACGGGGCGGCGGCGAAGTAAAGTGCTGCGTGGGAGTTGCCGTAACAAGCGTAAGTTCGTCACCCACCGATACGGCGGGGATAACTTTTTCTTCGGTATCTCTGCCCACGACTTTCAAAAACCCGTCAAATTTGATTACCGAACCCGATGTTTCAAACAGATAGCCGTTGCCGCTTATAATCCCTATCGTCGTCGAATCAAACACCGCTTCGGCCGCCTGACTCGCTACCGCACGTTTCCAAATAAGATCATAAAGCCGTATATGATCCCGGTTAAATTCCCCTTCCGCGATCGCATCCGCCTTCCGGGACACGACGGTGGGTCGAATTGCCTCGTGCGCTTCCTGGGCGACTTTGGATTTCGTTTTGAATTTTCTTGCCGTTTGCGGCACGTACGGCGCACCGTATTCACGGGCTATATATTCTCTTGACTCACCGATAAACTTTTCCGACAAATTGACGCTGTCGGTACGGTGGTAGGTAATGTATCCTTCCTCATATAATTTTTGGGCAAGCTGCATGGTCTTTTTTGAAGAAAAGTACAATTTTCTTCCCGCATCCTGCTGTAACGTGCTGGTCGTGTAAGGCGCCGCGGGGTTACGTCGCACTTCTTTTTTATCCACCGCATGAACAATGAAGGGTTTGGCAAAATCCGTGATGATTTGCCCCGCCTGTTCACCGGTTACGATCGTTGAAGAAGTCGTGGTGTAGGTACCGTCAAAAAGGGAAAAAGAGAGCGTTTTCTCATATTTCTGCCCGTGATGTGAAATAAGTGCCGCCGCAAGCGATTGCTCTGCGGCACCGAACGTGCCTTCTATCGTCCAGTATTCCTTGGAGGCAAACTTTTGTATCTCGCGTTCCCGCTCCACAATAAGCCGGACGGCAACCGATTGCACTCTTCCTGCGGAAAGCCACCGTTTGGACATCTTCTTCCACAACAGCGGTGAAAGTTTGTATCCTACCAGGCGATCCAATACCCGGCGCGCCTGTTGTGCGTCAACCAGCGGGAGATCGATATCCCGCGGATGCATCAGCGCTTCCTTAATCGCGGATTCCGTAATTTCATGAAACACGATCCTGCGAAACGGCGCCGTTTCAGTGGTTTTCGTTTTTTTGGATTTTGCCGATTTTTTGTCCCGCATTTCGGTCAAAATAGCGGCGATATGAAACGCTATGGCTTCTCCTTCGCGATCAGGGTCGGTGGCGAGAATGACCTCATCCGCTTTCATGGCGGCATCTTTTAACGCGTTGACCTGCTTGGTCTTGTCCCGGGGAATAATGTAACTCGGGGCAAAGTCATGCTCCACATCCACCCCCAGGGCACTTTTGGGTAAATCCCGAACATGCCCCATAGACGCCTCGATGCGGTAGGCGGCATTACCCAGGAATCGCGAGAGGGTTCGTGCTTTGGTCGGTGATTCGACAATAATTAGCTTCATATGCGTACTCTTTACGTTATCAGAGAATACGTCTTTTCGCCTATATCCCTGGCTATTTGACGCATTTCAAAGACCGTTAGGATACCAGCGACCCTACTTGCGGTCAAGCCGGATTCTCTCACTATAGCATCAACCGATAGCGTACCGCGAGAGAGACATTCCCTCACTTTTTGTTCATCAACACTCAATGAATACCCGTCGGTTTTCATACGTAATCCGCGATTTTTCCAATCGAAATGTTCAAGAATATCGCCTGCGGAGGTGATGAGGGTCGCGCCGTCGCGAATAAGTTTGGACGGCCCTTTGCTATACGGATTGGTAATGCTTCCGGGAACGGCAAACACGTCTCTTCCCTGTTCCGCGGCATAGCGCGCGGTGATAAGCGATCCGCTCTGTTCGGTGCCTTCCGTAACGACTACCGCCCGGGATAACCCGGAAATAATGCGGTTTCTCGCGGGAAATAACCCTTTGTCGGGACGCATCCCAAGCGGCATTTCGGATACCACCGCCCCCCTGCCGCTTTCGATAATATCCCGATACAGTCGTGTATTACTGACGGGAGCGATAACATCGACACCGCAGCCCAAGACGGCAATCGTTGCTCCCCCGCTATCAAGCGCCGCTTTGTGTGCGACGGCATCTACCCCGTATGCCATGCCGGATATAACCGTGACGCCCGATTTCGCCAAATCTCCCGCAATTGCTTCGGTCACCTGTGCACCGTAGCGCGTCACTTTTCGCGTCCCCACGACGGCAACGGTATCAGAAAGGTTAATGGGAAGTTTGCCCCGGTACCCCTTTACATACAAAACAAACGGACGATCGGAAACTTCCGAAAGAAGCATCGGGTATCGTTTATCGTAAAATGGCAGGGCGGTTACCTTTGCTTTTTCAAGCATCGGTAACAACGATTCGATGATGATCGTTTTCCGAAACGCACAAAATCGTTCGATCAACTTTTCTCCCAACCCGATATGCGCAAGCTCCCCGGCGCTTGCTGACCAGGCATTTTTTGCCGACGAAAAGTAATCATAGAGAAGTTGAAACCGAACCGGTCCGATACCGGGAAACATGCTGAATGCGACAAAATACGGCAGGTCGGCATCCATACCATTCGAATAATCACGAAAGAATCATATCGATAATACGAAGACTGTATCGGATGACTTCTTTGACGATTCGCTTTGCATGCGGACCGATTTCATCCGCATACTGCGTAACAAGCTGGAGCAATAATTCACGTATTTCCTTGATATAGGAAACCAACGCATCGGGTAACGATTGTTTTTCAAGCTTTCCCAAGATAAACACATGCGGCAATCGCACGGTAACGACGGGTAACCGTTCATATTTCTTATTTAAAAACAGTTCGACGCCGTAGCCGATACCGCGAATCGCGGAAGCCATCGGCAATACGTCTTTTCTTAAGACCACCCGTTGTCCCGTGAGCGTGGTGAACGGTTCGAATTTGCCCGCCGACCAAAACCGCGCTGCACCCAAAACCATGGCCGCTTTTCCCGCCGTTACCGGTGCGAGCATTGCATCGAGATCCCTATGCGTGAGCCCGACCGTATCGGCGTCAAGGAATATGATGATTTCGCCGTGGCTTTTTTCGATACCGTTGGCCATGGCGGTCGCTTTTCCTTCGTTTTTTTTATGACGGATCACCCGTACGTCGGGGCGGAACTGCCGGACGCTATGATATGTCTGATCCGTAGAACCGTCATCCACGACGACGATTTCAGCGGCTTTCTTCCACGTACGTACGATCTCAACGATCGAAGGTAAGGTGCGTTCTTCGTTATAGGCGGGAATAATGACGGTGACAGTTCGTTTCATACCGGTTACTTCCTCAGTATAGAGGAAATCCACAAAAAGAGTCCCGCCGACCAGGCAAATGGATGCTCGGACCGGTAGATAAGGCGGTCAACGGGAGCGCCGTTAGTTTCATATACCTCATGCGCTCCTTCGCTCTCGACGATCTTTCTTGCGATCTTTTCGAGAGTGTTTTTGGCTTGCGCCCGATAGCCTTGGGTATATAACGCTCCCGCGTAGAGCATGCCCGGCTGCAGCCAGATAAGACCGTTGTGATAATCTCCCATACCGATAACAAGATGCAAAAACGGCACCCGCCACCATGGATATTTCGGATGGCTGTTTTTCATCGTCCATCCGTTTGCGGTATGCCGCTTGGCATAGGAAAGGATACTCTTTGCCTGTACGCTTGTGGTAAGCCCGAACAGAATGGCAAGCATGTTGGGGTGCACGGCAAAGTAATCCTGTCGTTTCCAATCTTTCCAATCGGCAAAATAGGAGCCGGTCCAAAGTGCATCATTGATGCGTTCCCTCAGTGTTTCTGCTTGATGTAAAAAACGCTTTTGATCGGTAATTTTTTTCCTTTTTCCGGCTATCCATGCCATATCCCTCAGCGCTTTGTAGTACAACACGTTTGTGTATAGGGTGTTCCCTACTTTTAGCAGGGCATCCGCCCATTCGCACTGAAACCATTCGCGGATAAGCCCGCCGTTAAAACACGTTTCGTACCAGGAAAGTGCTTTGTCCAGTCTGTCGTAGTGCTTGGTTAAAAAGCGATAATCGCGGGTGACTCGTGCATAATCCGCCGCAGCGATAACCGTCATCAATCCTCCGTCGGGAACAATACCAAATGACATATGCGAACGGAAATGCGCGACGGGTTTTTCGTAATATGCATGACGATTAAAGTACTTGCCGATCGTGTGTCGGCTCCGTAGGATAAGATATGGAATAAGTCCGTCGGGGCGTTGGTAGGAAAGAAACGTCTCAATCGTTTTACGCGACTCGTTAGTCATGCCGCACACGTTGGCTCCCAAGGTGGCAAACAGACTATCCCGTGCCCACAGATCCACAAAGTGATGGTTTCCCGCCGTAAATCCTGATTCCGTCATACAGGCTTGCAGCTCCGACTTGGCTAATGTACGCGCGTTTTTTTGTCGTGTGTTCATATTGCGAGCACCCGTATTCTACGATACTATTATCCAGTTTCCTATGGCAGCAAAACCCATCGTTTCCGTCATCGTACCCGCAAAAAACGAAGAAGCATTGCTCCCGCAGTGTCTTGCCGCACTCACCCGCCAAGACGCCGAAATTCCCTACGAAGTAATCGTCGTTGACAGCAACTCCAAAGACAGAACGGCAGCCATCGTAAAAAAAGCGGGTGTTCGTTACGTCAATGAACCGAAAAAAGGCAAGATTTACGGGTTTATCCGCGGGGTACGCGAGGCAAAAGGATCCATTCTTTGTTTCACCGAAGCGGACTGTGTCGTTCCTCCCCACTGGGTACGGACAATTGCCGATTACTTTGCCAAACATCCGTCGGTCGCCGCAATTTCCGGAGGATATACGTTTCACAAGGCGGCGGAGCATGAACATTTGCTCGTACGAACCGCGCTCGGCATCACTCATTTTCTGAGTATGCTCTTTTACCGCAACGCAACCTTTCGTTGCAGCAACTCCGCAATCCGAAAGTCAGTCTATGACACAATCGGCGGCTTTAATGAAAACTTCCATGAACTCTATGACACCGATCTCGGCAAGCGCGCGGGACGAATCGGAGCGGTACACCATGTCAAAGCAATGGAAATAAAAAATTCCGACAGACGCGTCCGGGGAAGATTTTGGCAGTATCTCACGGAGCTTGTTCCCACCGTCATTCAAGTGGTGCTGCTCGAAAAACCGCTTCGCAAACAAAGCTATAAGGATATCCGGTAATTAGGTCCCGCGTTTAACCGCCGAAAACGGGAGCAACGTTGCAAGCGCACGGAGTGCCCAGGTGTCCGCATCATCATCAAACTCTTTTGCCGCATTTGCCACCTCATCGCTTCGTAGGCATTGTCCGAAATCAACCCGTAATCGCTTTCCTATGTGCATCCCCTTTTGCGAACGCGCATCGGGAGCGGAAATTCCTACGGGTACAACATAAAATTCCCCGCCCATCGGGCGCTTCCGCATCATGTTCATAAAAAGTGAGAAGGCGCCGGTGGGTGCTTCGGTATCGAGTTCCCCCTGGTTTCCTCTTGCCTGCGGTGCAAGCGCCACCATGCCGCCGTGACGGAGGACGCTTCCTGATTCACGAAGGTAGGTAAGAAGTCCGCTCGTGGCTTGTGTTTTCCTTTTTTCCCGTACTTCCGGGGTCACTATCGGAATAAATTTTGTCCGCAGGAGTTTCTGTCCGAAACGGTAACCCCGCGCATCATATAACTCCGATGACATGGGCAAGAGAAGATCACGAGCGGCAAACGTCGCATCCCCCCGCAAGAGAGAGATGAGCGCCAAACCGTCATTTATCATATTGTGCGAAAAGAGCCAGACAATCGGCTTTCCTTCCTCCGCCATTTTTTTTGCCCGTGCAAAGCCCTCCCAGTGATCGTGTACATCTAACTTTAACAACCGTTGTATCCCGGTCATCACCTCACGATGTTTTTGAAAATGAAAATTTGTTCCCGTTTCACCCATACAAAGCCGACATCCCTATGACAATCCCTTGACCGCTTCCTTAGGGAGTAATGAAGCAATTTGCCCGTACATCCATAAATCCGCATTGCCTCCCGCCTGCAAAACCGCCTGTGTTACCGACTCGTTATCATAACAGGCGCCGATATTGATCTGCATTTTTTCACCGAAGTTTGTTCCTTTTTGCGTTCGCCCTTTCTTCGCTCGCTCAGGAAATGAAACACCCATAGGCAACACCGAATAATTAAGCTCGGGGTACTGTGCCATATAGTTTCTGAATTTGGAGAACGCCTTGCGTTGGTGGGTCAAATCGATTTTATCGAGGTTCCCCTGGGCTTGCGGTGCTACCAATACGATGCCTCCCTGCTCCAGCGCTTCTTTCGAAGCTTTAAGGTATGTTTGCAAGGATGTTTCGACGTCAAGGTGCTCCTCTTTCGGAACGGTGATCCGATCGGCAAGCGTGAGATGTGGGGATTTCGGATTTTCTTTCGCGAGCGCATGCTTGCGCCGCACCTCAGGGGAATGCACCGGAATAAGCGTGACGTTCATGAGCTTTTCTCCCGGCCAATACGCCTTGTATAACATGCTGTTTATGGGAAGCACGAATTTTTTATCGGCAAATTCCGGAACATTTTTCAACATGACCAGTGCCGCCAACATGTCGTTTTTCGTATTGTGACTGCAGAAAACTGCCGTTCCCAAACCTTGCTTTGACCGCTCTATCGCCGTCTTTAAGCCGTCATGGGCGTCATGCGTTTCCATCCGAAGAAGGCGCTGGGCTAGTCCTTTTTGCTCGATACCATGTTGCGCAATCTCACCCATAGTATTCTCACTATTCACTACTTTACAACTTTTTTCAACATGCTTTCTTTTTTTCCCGACAAGATGCTATCCGCCCATTCCACTCCCTGCATAAACGTATGGTCCTGATTGCTTATTTCATATTTCCAGGTACCGAAACGTCCCCGGGAGTATATTGCCACGTTTGCCAGCTGCGAAAGTAACGGGTCAACCATCGCATCTCGTTCAATCGTAGGCGTCGGATACCCGTATGAGGTCGTATGAACAAACCGACTTATGACCGTGGCATCGGCAGGAATCAGTCCGATTTTTTTCGCGGCACGAAGTACCTCCTCTGCAACGTCTCCCTGGGGCATCGGCATTGTTGCCGAAAACGAGATTTCACACAGCAGCGACCAACTCCCGTTCGGTGCATTATGGGGAGAATAATTGGAAAGCACGGTCGCACGGAAGAAAGGAATTTCTGGATCGGCAAAATACATCCAGCATTTTTTTTGGAGAGTGTGCGGTACGCTTCCCTGCATACCCAATCCCACGATAGTTACCCCGCTGTGATGCAATGCGATTGTTTTTTTTATTGTCGGATCCCCCGTCGTAAGGCGGGTCAATTGATCAAGAGGCATCGAACTGAAAAGCAGATCGTATGATTCGGTCGTATCGTCGGAAAAATATATCCGCTTCCTTTTTGCATCGATACGAATGGCTTCTTTTTTGGTGTGTATATGGGAGGCAAACCTGGTCGCGACGCGTTTCCAGATATCGCCGGTTCCGCCTTTTTTGGGATAGTGAAAAACGGCATTGGGCCCCCATACGGTATCGTCTTTGCCTGCGTTCATGTTTTTTTCTATCGAAGCAAGATCAACGGGCGCGACACGATCGGCAACCCAGCCGTAGCCCATACTTTGCAACGGATATGCCCATACTTTGCGGTTATACGGCATCATGAAATGTTCGGCTAACCCGCTTCCATAGGTTGCGGTAATCCATGAGGCAAAGTCGTGTTTGTTCGGCGGAAGGGTTGCTCTTTTTCGCAGTCCGTCGAGGCAATCGTCCCGCATCGATTCGGGTAATCGATGAATATTGTTTTGCAGAGGATACGGAACGAAGCGGTCGGCAATCCATACCCAGCTTTCCCGTCTATGGGTAAGATATGCTCCCCGCATCACCTTCTTAAATACCGCATCAAAGTAGGGAAAGTGGGAATGCAATACATGACCGCCGATGTCCCAGGTAAATCCTTGCTCGTCGATAAATGACGCGGCGAGCCCCCCGACGTATTCCTGCCGTTCATAGACGGTAAAGTCGTCATAGCCAAGCTCCGTAAGCCGCCACGCGGCTCCCAATCCCGCGGGTCCCGCGCCCAGAATAACGATGTGTTTTTGGGGTTTCATGTCTCTTTATGCTTACCGCGAAAACCATTCTTCAAATATTTTTTTGGCAATCGGCGCGGCGACACTACTTCCTTCGCCGGCTCCTTCAACAAGTACCGTAACGGAGATTTCCGGTTGCCCATCCAAATAGTTTTCGGTCGCTTTGATGTCATCGGGGATATACGCTTCGGGGAGCGGCGCAAACGCCGTGAACCAGGCATGTGTCTGATCTTTCGGATGTCCGAATTCGGCCGTACCCGTTTTGCATCCGATCGGCACATGCAATCCCGGCGGTTGTGCTGACCCTGACGCCTCGGGAGTACTCCCGGTATCATTTGCCGCTTTTCTGACGGTGAAGTTAAACAGCGGCCATCCCGTTCCACCGGTAGCACAGGCTTGTTCCATCCCCTTATAGATAAGATCAAGCGTTTCCTTCTTAAGATTGAAATTCTTGCAATTGTCCCGTGCTGCCTTTGCACTCGTGATTTTCCCGATGGTCGGCCGACATAGATAACCGCCGTTTGCCACCAGGTTTGTCCAGGTGTTGACGGAAAGCGGCGTGGTAAGAAGGTATCCTTGTCCGATAGATATGTGATAGGTATCCCCCAAATACCACTCGTCATTTCGTAAGCGTTTGTCTTCCTCCGAATTAAACCGTTGTTTTTTCCACGCGGGATCGGGCATCAGTCCTCCCGTTTCTCCCGATAGCTCAATACCTAACGGCTTGCCGATACCCACCTTTCTTGCCCATTCGGCAAGTTTGGTAATCCCTATCCATTCACCCGCCTTATAGAAAAATATGTCATTACTTCGCTGGAGCGCTTTTACCACATCAACGATGCCGTCCGTCTTGCCATACTGGAGAAAGTACCAGTTCGGAAATGAGAACGGTCCAATCGTGATAACGCCGTTATCCTCGACGGTAGTCGTTTTGGTAATCACTCCTTCTTCGATACCCGCAATCGAAGTCAGTATTTTAAACGTCGATCCCGGAGGATACACGCCGCCGATGGCACGGTTAAACATGGGAAGATCGGGGTTTGCCGTCAGTGCTTTGTATTCTGCCGTACTCATGCCGAGCGTGAACGAATCGGGCGAAAATCCCGGACTCGAATACATGGCAAGGATTTCCCCCGTCTGGGGTTTTGCAACGATAACCGCGCCCTTTTCACCCGCGGGAAACGCCTGCGCCGCCGCCCGAGATAATCCTGCATCGAGCGAAAGATGGATGTTTTCGCCGGGAAGTTCTTCCACCCTCCCCAAGGTGCGGAGTATCTTGCCGCTTGCATCGATTTCAACAAGCTCCCGTCCGTCGCGCCCGCGAAGCCGTTCGTTATAGACTTCCTCGGCTCCCATTCTGCCCACCCGGTCGCCGAGTCCGTAGTTTCGTGTCTTGTAATAATCACTTGCCAGTTCCTCGGCGGATAGTTCCCCGATGTAGCCGACCACATGCGCCAGTGCATCGCCGTATAGGTACTTTCGCAGATAATCAACTTCGACGTATTCCCCCGCAGGAAGCCCTCCTCCGTGCATAAGTTTGTCGCCTTCCTCCTGCGATAAATATGAAACGCATTCGGCTATCCCTCCCTCCTCGCACGGTTTTAACAGACGGTAGTGGGCGATGTTTTCAACAAGCGGGGTACCTGTACGATCTAGGAGGATGCCGCGGGGCGCGTGACGCACCAAGCTTCGCGTTCGATTGTTATCGGAGAGCAGGCGGTACTCCCTGCCGTGGATGACGGTAAGATCAAACAGTCGCCATACCAGCACAAAAAAACTCACGCAAAGCAGCGTGGCAAAAATAAGTGCCCTTCCCGCGCCGACCCACCAGGGAGCGTCGTCTTTGGACCGCATGCGACGTCCCTGTCCCGTGATGACGCTATCCGAAAATGCCGAACCGAGTTTGACCATACTTACTTCGTGACGAACAATGTGAAGAAGAGCAGGAAAACAGATGAATACAATATGCCCCCGATCACCTCAATAAGCGTATGACGCTTGAGTACTAATCGTGACCACCCGATAAGCGGCAAAAAAAATAAAACGGGAAGCCAATACGCTCCGAACCATAGGATGAAGTATCCCAATGTCAAGGTAAGAATTGCCATGTGTCCCGATATTTTTGTGCGCAGGGTGATGAGGGCAAAACCCAACAACCATCCGAGCAATCCTATGCCGAAATTGGTGAGACCGCGGTTTTGCCAAAAAAGGATGCAGGAAAAAAATACCGCACATATCCCGAAAAACGGGACGAATGATTGCACTCTTTTTTTCCTATCGGATAAATCCCAATTGGTGTCAAGCTTTTTGACGGCATACATACGCAACACCAACGACACCAAAAAGAAGAAAAACACATAGCTTACGAAAAGAAAAAGCGGCGTGCCGCGGACGCCGTGCTGCCACGCACCCGCCGTCAGGAGTCCTACGACGAGAACCATGGGTTCTGAGAGTTTGGAAATCCACGATGCGATCTGCATTATTGCTATTATACCTTGCGGGCGGCAATCTTCACCTTGGCAAGAAGCACGGGGTCATCAAGTAATTTGCCGCAGCCTCGTACCACCGCCGTCTGCGGGTCATCGGTGATCCACACGGGCATTTTAAGTTCCGTTGCAACCAGCTTGTCTATCCCCTTTACCTTACTGCCGCCGCCGGCAAGCACTATGCCGTGCTCCATGATGTCGCCGATAAGTTCGGGGGGGGTTTCTTCTATTGTTTCTGCAATCGCCTCGATAATTTCGTGGATCACCGGAGCGATCGCCTCCCGCACCTCCGTTTCGGAAAGCCGTACGGATCGGGGAAGCCCCGTTTCGATATCTCTGCCGCGTACCACCGTCTGACGATCAGTTTTGTCGATGGGATAGGCACTCCCTACGGCAATCTTTACCTCTTCCGCAGTCGGTTCTCCGATGAGGAGCGAGTGTTTGAGTCGCACAAACGAAACGATTGCCTCGTCCATTTCGTCACCGGCGGTGCGGATACTGCGATTGACTACGATGCCGCCGAGTGAAAGTACGGCTATTTCCGTCGTTCCCCCGCCGATGTCGCAAATAAAACTCCCCCGGCTTTCCTGAATGGGAAGCCCTGCACCGATTGCCGCCGCCATCGGCTCTTCGATAAGGTAGGCTTCCCGCGCTCCCGCCATAATCGCCGCTTCCGCGGCAGCCCGGCGCTCCACCTCGGTCACCCCCGACGGAATCCCCACGACCACTTTGGGTTTGGGAATACTGGGAAATCCCGCGCGCTTGGGTTGCTTGTGCACCAGACGTATATAGTGGGTCAGCATCGCGGCAGTCGCGTCAAAATCGGCAATAACGCCGTCTTTCAGCGGACGCAATGCCTCGATGGTTTCGGGGGTTCTGCCTAACATGTGCTTTGCTTCGCGACCTATCGCCACCACCCGTTTGGTTTTGCGATGCCTCGCAACTACGGAAGGTTCCCGGATCATGATGCCTTTATCTTTGACATAGACGAGGGTGTTGGCGGTACCGAGATCGATACCGAGATCGTGGGAAAGCAGACTAAAGATCCAGTCAAGCATGATGAAAATCATTCTATCACATCCGTGTATCGTGCCTTGCCCCGTGCGGTATACTGTAAACCGTATGCTACGGAAGGAACCCCGCTATGTGACCCCTTCGTATGAAGAGTCCGGTGATGCGGATTTTTTCGATCCCTCGGAACTCGGTTATCCTCCTGAAATGGAAGCGGCAGATGCACAATATTACGACGCAGGCATGGGAGTAGTACCCTCGCGTGAAGAAGTAGTCGGAAGAGTGACGATGTTCTCCGGAGGGGTAATGGCATTGGTTGATCAGTTTGTCCGCAGAGTATTGGTTACTCATAATCCCCGAACGGGAACGGTTCATTTTATGGAGCCTGATGACGATGCGCCGTTCGGATGGGACCAAGCGGAGCGCTACCCTGTCGAACAGACATGGAATCAAGGCGCGGTACAGGAAGAAGGAACGTTTGCCTATGCGGCGGAACAACCCGGTGCACGGGCACCGTCAACCGATGTCTTTGCCAAATGGAAAAATGCCGGTGGTGAGCCCACCAGACGATCGTCGTTTAAATACCCGCATCTCGGGCTTCGAAGGCATCCGGTCACGAATTCGGTTGTGGCAGGAGGTCAACGCCGAAGTAGAGGCGCATGATGAGCCTGTTGGTCATAAAGCCAATGTTGGCGATCGACGATTGCTTGAGCGGCACGCCTTTAAACCGCAATAATCCTTCGTCGATAATTTTCAGTTTTCCTTCCTTGTCGATTAAGATATTGGATATTTCAAACTCGCTTTTTTTGGTGAGAATTCCCCGGTATTGATGCCGGAGCCAGGTGAGGAATCCTGGAACACCGATAAAGTCTAAGCTGTGTCCGGTTTGGCGCATCATCTCTCGGTTTAACCGTGCCATATCGGCAAGCTGTGAACGGATGCCCTGGGTCTCGATTTTGTTGGTGATGGCTTTTCCTTCAATGGCATCTTGCACGATAAGATAATTATTTGTATCGGGATCTTTGTGAATCTCGGTAGGCACCGCATACTCACCGAAGTATTTTTTGACGAGCGCGATGTTTTCGGCATCCTGCTCGTAGCCCGTACTCATAAATCCTTTGCGCATCTGCCGCGCCATTTTGATAACCTTCGGCGACCCGTCGGGGGCTATGTAGGAAAAGACCACATTAGTAAGCCCCTCACCAAGAGGAGTGGGATTGACGTACTGCGGGTCTATCCCGCACCGGCGGAAGAACTCGGCGGTAGAAGGCATGAACTCCGCCCGTTCCCGCCATAACGCGGGAAGCGGCTTCTGCGCTTTTTTGGCACGCACCGCCTCAAGAGAATGTTTATCTATTTCCACCTTCCCCCGGGGTTTCCGCTCGGAAGATTTTGCCGTTATTTTTTCTTTCGGTTGCGGGAGTTTTGCGATATCGGCGAGCCGTTCGTTCTGCGGCCGCGGGAGAGATGTTTCTACCATAGCTATTTCGGATTGTAGCACGAACGCAGTAAGCACAGCATAAATGACAGACTACTTTTTTCTTCCCCGTTTCAAAATCGGGACAATGTGTGCGCCGAGTTTGCTACGGAGCGTCACAAGATGTTTTGCCGCACTCCCCGCATCAACGGTATCGGCGGCTCCCTCGACCCCGCGACCGGCATGCACATCATCGTCAGACATGCTTCAGGCAATTTCCGCAAGTGAGGTGGCGCCCTGAATTTGGGCTTTGAACGCCTGATATTCCCTTGTCGTAAGCTTTCGTTCTCCGCCGTCAGTCAGATACACAATCCGCTTATCGGGATCGACTTCCAAACCGAGAGTTTCAATATATACACGTGTCATAGCGAGGCTCGAATTTATTCGGTAGGCTCTTCCGGCGGCTTCGTATTGCCTTTGCCTCGGAAGTTTATACGCGCAATAAGGTCCAAAAGCGGGATGTTTTGTGTGGCTATGTCGGGTTTTTCACCTATTTTGGGGATACGGGGCGCACCGACCGTCGTGGTGACTTCGTGCATGTCGGCACCTTCCGTTCGTGCGGCAACTAACACCCGTTTCGCTTTTTCTCCTATATGCATATATGAATAGTATAGAACACTTATGTTTTCCTTGTTTTTCCCAAAAGAACGAGTGCTAGCTCGTTTTTTTAAGAAAAACCCCGACAAGTGATCAACGATATGATCAATTGCCTGTCGGGGCTCCCTCGGAATCCCGCCTCACGGCGGGGGTGTCGGCATCAGCGGCAGCATGGCATCTACTGCCTCCTTCGCATAAAACGCGCAAAACAGCCAGTTTCGCTGAACTGCGTATGTTCGCGCCTCATTCGCGTACTGATGTTGAATTACCAGCGAATTCTCAAGGCTTTGCGCAAGAACAAGATTACCTTGACACGCAGCAAACTGTTCGACTGCAACAACCGCGTTGTCAGCGTAAAACCGGCAGAAGTGCCAGTTTCCCTGAGCGATATAGCTGCGAGTTTTATCTCCAAGCGGGTCAACACGATTGAACTCTTTTTCCTTGAGTTCGACCGCTTGGTACGCCTTGGCACACTCGTCCGCCGAATCAAGCTGATCAGTCAGCAGCGAGTCGACATGCGCAAGCACTTCATTACGTAGTTGGCGCACCCGCTTAAAGCTTGCGATTTTCTCATCGTCGGTGACGGCATCTTTTGCCGTTTGGAGATATTCCTTCGCCAACACACATTGTTCGTCGTAGTACGAATCAACCTCTTCCAAACGAAGAGGAGAGACGACTACTGCATCGCCGAATCCAAGTTTTTTGTAGGACTGCTCCCACTTTTCTTGGAATTCAGCACGAAGCTCCGTCCCCTGATCATCACAAAGTAAGTTTCTCACTTCCTTCGCGTTATTCAGGTGAGCCTCAATTTTTTGCTCCCTATCGGTGGTGTACGCCCAATTTCCTAGTACGACCAAAACGGGCACAACTATGACTGCGATAACAAGCGGCCACTTCCACCAGGGTTCTTGCTGTGAATTCTCTGACATTTTTAACCTTTTATACCTTTCTTCTTTCTGATTTGATTTTGAGTTGGATTGATAATTGCTTCATTTCCCCGTAGCTCCGGGTACAATGTGTGCCCAGGGACACGGGGAAAATCCGCGAATCCGTAAAGAAAGGTATATATTCCGAGAGATGTTAAGGTGCTATTGCACCGCAACCCGCCGATAATCGCACCGTGAGCCGTAACCCCGCTGAGCGGGCGTAGGCAAACGGCAAGATATGGCGTGGTTAAAGAGCTTCCCGCGCAAGTGAACGTGAGGCAGCAATATGCCCGGTTCCCCTGTTCAGGAACTCAATATTATAGGCTATTTTATGGAAAAAATCAAGAAAAAGAGGGAATATTTTGAGGCTAGTTTGAGGCTAGGCAATGTGAGGCACCATTACTACTTCCGCACCCGTTTCGGACGCACTTCTTGAGGATACACTCTCCGCACGTCTTCCGCACGCTGCTTATCTAAAACCGCAAGGTGTCTCAGCACCTCTTCCTCAGAAATTTGAGTAATAGGCACTCCCCGCTTACGAGCAAGTTGCGCACGTACGACGGTAAAGTCGACATCCCGCATGCGCTCCTGCCAGGTAACCTCAGGCATACGGATCATGGTGAGAGTATACACTAAAAAAGGTCATGCATTTTCCGTTGCGTGCTCTCCATCGTCAATGCTGACCTGACGAAACCATCCCGCCGCACCGACTTCATACGGCACCGACGGCCATACCCGATTTAATACCCGCTTCGTCGCCTCGGTAAGTATGGGAAATTTGGTAATCCCGAGTTCGGCTAACCGACCGCGGTGCTTGTTTAATCCGGAAAATATTACGGCAAATGCCGATTCTTCGAGCCGATCCATGGTGTCGGCAAGCGGACGAAGCCGTGGAGCCCATGCACGAACCGTCTTCCTGTGCATATGCGGATCCATCCCGTTTTGGCGAAACTGCTCTTCAAGAGCCTCGTGTAATCCTTCCCAGTCAAATCCGACCGTATTCGGGTGCCCGTAAATGATGTTGAATGCGATATCCGGTTTCCCCGGCTCCCGGCGATGTCTTCCGCCAAAATCAAGAAGCCCGCTTGCCCACTGTTTGGAACCGCTAAGAATTCCCGTCATCCAAACCGGTTGCAAACCGTTCCCGCGAAAGACGCCTATCACATCAAAGTTTCCGTCGTCGCGCCTGGTAATACTTGCGGACCGTGAAAGCACACGAAACCTTGCCGCTTCGGAATACGGAAGAACAGTGACAAACTGCTCATGCGGCAATTCCCGCTTCCACCGCTCGGGCACCTCTACCTGCGGCACGTGTACAATCTCACCCGACGCGTAAGGTGAAGCTGTTATTTCCGAAGGAGCCATAGGCATCGGTAATTTGCGTGCTTGCGCCTCCGATGCGGTTGCACGGAATCGGATAGGTGACAAATAATATGTTTCGGGCAGTGCCATACGTTTTCCCCTCATTTCAGCGGCCGCAATGCGGTAGCTGGAAAGAAGGGGAAAGAGAGGCCAGCGGTTGCTGGAATGTACATTGCTGTACCCTCTCTTTCCCGTATTTCGCCGTTCCCGGCACACTGTTGTCTGTCCCACTCTCGCGGGTCCAACAGGTGCCGGGCTTCCGGCTCCGTCGATCGACGGGCACCAATTCCCCACCTGGGGGTGCCCGTCGGTTACCAACGGAATTTTGTGAACGAAGGATTGTTTTCACTCGTCTTCCTCTTCGACTACCTCCTCGTCGTCATCTGTTCGGCGCTTTTTGATCTGCCCTACGAACACTTCAAGAGCAGCCCATGCCGCACCGAACAGGAGTTCCTCGGGTAAACCCGGGGTTCCGGCAACGGTCAGCAATATCGTGACAACGAATAGCCCGCGCATGATTAACATGCCGCCAGCCATCAGCCAATTGAAGTAACGATCCACAAACCGGTACATCAACCAGATTACGACCAACGCAAGGACAAAGAGAATGGTTTTACAGTCCATCACTCCTCCTTTTGTCCATCGTGTCCGGCATCAATCCGATCGACCAACTTCTTCATGGCTTCATTCCCTGCCGCAATGCTCCCGCTCCATCCCCTGATGGTTTGGTGTACTTGTCGCGGATGGGTCACTAACGGCAAGATGAATAAGTCAGCGCCACCGCCGGTGCGGTAAGTAAGGCTTCCCCACAAATCCAAACGCTCGAAACGCATCCCAAAGAACTCCGGGATGAAGTAGATGAGCGATTGTAACTTGCGGATCCAGTCCACTATCCACACGTAGTTGATTTCAGGAGGTGCTGCCTTCAGGATTTGGTCAACAGGCAACTCGTCATAATCAGGCACCTCATGTCCGCTAACGGTCAAACGAATGCCCGTCGCTTCCACAAGATAACCCGACGGCGACCACGACTGCTTGACGAAAACGTACATGTCTGGTCGCCCTCTGAGAATTGCTCCCCAGAGCGGCACTCGCAACGCTAGCGGGCTTGCACTGTATCGACGTGTCAGCGCTTCCGACCGTACCACCTTGTCAGCGAGATCGTTGTTGATCTTGTTGGCCTTTTGGCGAGCCCTCTGGAGCACTTCTTCGCGCGTTGTCATATCTGCCTCACATTTCTTTCGGCATATCTGCTTCCGCGTCATTCACTCCATCATGGTTGGCATCGTCACCGACTTGCGCTCCATGCGTCACCCACGGCAGCGAATTCCACACCCAGAGATGGATGATGACTGCTACGATGAGGGGCCATTTGTTGCCCATCCACGTCGGCAAAGTGGGCAGGATGCCGATGATGATGCTGTTGAACGTCCAGCGTTGCACCGTCTGTTTTGTCTTCCGGGCATATGCTTCCCGCATGGCTAAGCCAGCAAGAATCAGACATACTTCCAGCTGCCCGAGAAACGCATAAAACAGTACAAAAACGCCGACACCCCAGGCTACAACTGTGACTGCCGTCGGCATGTTGCCCTGCGCGGGACGCGCGGGAACACGAAACCCTCCACTGAAAAGCGTGTGGAAGAACTCCTTTGCCCTGAGTACGCGGTCCGTGCGATTTGATTTGGGTGGCGGGCTAGACTTTTTACGCGACTGCGGCGCTGCGACAATCGTGTCATCTGCAAGAAGTTCATCCGCGTACGCGGTGTAAAACATCGCCTGCTTCGTATCGGGAACTTTCAACGCAGCTTGACGCGCTTGTTCGGCACGCTTTTTGCGTTCATCCGGCGTTTTATACGACGTCTGCTTGTCGTACCGCGCCTGTCTGATGGCTTGTGTAACCATCGGATCTTGTGTCATGGTTAACTCCTTGAGAAGGAGACCGTGTTGCGAACACAGTCTCCTCTCGATAGATGGATGTATTCACCACTACGGAATCGGCTGTCCCGGCACCCACGGCTTTGCGTTGTTGTCCCACAGCGCGGGTGATTCCGGAAACGTGTAGTCCGTATCGTGCAGTTCGAAAGTGATACCGGGAATGGCTTTGAGCGCTTCGACTTGCGGCACATCAACGACGGAACCGTTGTAAACAATCTGCAAGGTGTCGCTTTCATCAAATTGACCCATGGCGCCGCCAACCTCGTTCGGGATGAAATTCTTGAGGTTGTTCGGTTCACTAATCCAGAGGTGAACGGTCTTCCCCGCAAAACACCACTGAACTTCAAGGGCGGTGACATTGCCGCTTGCGAGATTGCCGCAGGCTGAGGAGATGCGTTCGGAAAACGCCGCGGTGTACATATCCCGCAACAGATTGCTCAGCACATCTGCCGCATTTGTGTTCGATGCCGCGTTGACAATCTCATTGACGCGCGTGTTATCGCTCATCACCAGACGCATCCACTCGGTTAACCCGGGCGGGTCACTCACCGTCTTTGAGACCAAGTCGTTCCAGTCCCGCACACAACCGAGGTTCTGATTCACGAAGCACTGTTCGTACTTCGATATCACTGCTTCCTCAAGCTGGTCGGACCAGCTGGTGACGGTAACCAAATCAACTCCGGTCGCACGCATGAGCGCAAGCGTCTGCCGCGCGGCTTTCACATTGCCGGGAACCATGAGCGTGAAATCCGGAATATCCGGTTGACCGCCCACAAGTGCGATGAACTGCCCTTTGTACTTGGCGTATAACGCGTTCGGGTCTTCTCCGGCGGCGGGAGGTGGCGCGGTGTAACCGGATGAGTCGGGACTGGTGTTACCTGACCCGTTACCCCCGGTTCCGGAACCACCGTCGTAAGTCAATCCAGTCAGGTCTTTCCAATCCTGACCGGGCTCGACGGTATCCCACCATTCATAGGTTTTGCCGTTGACGACGATGCTGAATCCTGGCGCACCGGGATTAAGGGCGACCAGTTTTTCTCCTGCGGCATCGAAGGCGGGTTTCAAGTCCGTGGCTGAATCCTTTACGAAAAACAGCGCGCGGGTAAACACGCCCGAGCCAATCAGGAGGACGACCCCGAGGAGGGCAAGAAAGTTCTTGAACGTGAAGGCTGAGCCTCCACCGTGACCCTCCGGAGCGGGTAAGGCTTTCGGTTTGTCAGACATGGGGTTCTCCTATTTGGTTTGACGGATACGAATTACTTTTTGTTGGGTTTGGATATTTAGATATTATGAGCGGTTCACCTCCGTAGGATGTACTGTGAATTTTCAGCTACCTTAGGTTCAGTCGGAACATACGCGTCGTAGTACGGCGGTACACTCGAGAACCACGAGTAGGTGCTGTCCGTTGCGTCAAGAAGCAAAGCCACGGGATAGTCTCCCCATGACCCGTCCTTGTTTCGCACTTCCATGACCACATGCAAATGTGGGCCGTTTGGACGCGCTATTTGTTGACCGAGAGCAACCTGCTGCCCGACCTGCCATTTCAGCGCGTCTTCCTTGCGAACTCCGATGAGCGCGAAGCGCACGTCGGTCGCAGTAATCCAGATACTGTTGCCGCCGATGTCCTGCGTGCCGTCCAGTATAACCTGTTCAACAACGCCGACGACCGGTGACTGCACGTACACATTGGGATCAAGAACAAGGTCCGTTCCAAGCCAAGATTTTACTCCGGCACAGGAATAACACATTTCACCGTGCAGACCCCAAACGTTCGTCGTACCGTTTTCCATGACTACCGACCGCAGCTTTACCACTGTCCCTTCGGGTACAATCGCTTGGGTGAACGGATAGTATTGCACCGTCCAGTCCCCATGCATCAATACGTCATCAGGAACGATTTGTTCCTGAAACGCATTACTCGCCCATCGGAAGAATGGCGTCAGTAACGGATCGTCTCCCAGCCATGTGAACACGTTCACGAACGCATCTTTCGTGTCGCGCGCTCTCTTAACCGTAGTCGTAACAGCCTCAGTTTTCTCTTTCCAGGCGTCGGGTAACGGAGCATTTTCACTCACCCACGTCACTACCTCGTCAACCTGATCCAGAGGCTGCCCTTTCTCTTCAAACCATTGCCTCACTGCGAATGAGGTGTTGGTATACGGCAGCACGCCGTGGTCAATCGCCGTGAATATCTTGCCGAAGTTGAGCGGAAACCAAAGTACAAGGACGATGACGGTGATTGCCTTTGCAAGCTTTCGTCCCGCATATTTGACGTTGTACACCTTGTACGTACGCTCGCTCTTGCGCTTTCGATACACACGGTAATACCGATAATCAACAAACAGGGCAATCAGACCGGATATTCCATACAAGACAAAGACATATACAAACGGAGGGAAATCAAGAACAATCCGCTTCCCGTCGTAGTCAATGCCTGGCTGGATGCTCGCAGTCCGTTCGCTCTGGAGAATCGCATCCTGCGGCACGCCGCCGATGCTTTCGGTTTTCCTCGGGTGTGCTAACTGCCACTCTGCCGCTTGCGCACAAAGTCCGCCGGGACGTGAACCGCCGCCGACTTGGGTGGTGAGCGTCTCAGATGACTCGGATGCCTCAAATCCGTCAAACGCCATCTGGAATAGCTTCGCATACTTCTGCGTTTCGCTGGGCCAGTACGCCTCGGTGGTTGTGAGCACCACATACCCACCGTTGTAGCAAGCCGCAGCCTTCCTCGGATCACCTCCCGACTTTGACAGGCAGCTGTTGTAGAACTTCATGCCTTTGTCGGCATTGAGCTCCGGATCAAACAGCATGTCTGCCGTCTCACCGGGATCAAGGTGATATCGCGGCATCACCTGCAGCAATCCTCGTGCGTCAGAACGGGAAACCGCGGTTGGCAATCCACAGCTCTCAATTTGCATGATCGCCGCAATTGCATTCGGATTGACATCCCACTCCTTCGCCCAATCGTAGATGTTTTCTCGCCAATACCATACGGTCGGTGAGCTCATCCACATCGGAGCTAATGGCTGGGTCTCATCACGAATCGGGTCTCCCTGCGCGGGTCTCGGCTCATAGCTAACCGTCGGTGCTGCTATTGACTCTGGCGGCACGATAATACCCACCCCCTGCGGGATAGTCCGCTCGCTTGCAATGAGCGTTTTACCGGTACACAGGAGCTGGCTTGATCCGCCACCGTCGAGCTGAACGATGTTATCTTTGTGGACACCTCTGCTTGTAAGTTCCGCAACACCTTGTGCCACCGTTCCTTTGATGACGACAAAGTATACATTTGAGCCATTGACACCGACGAGTGTAGTACCTCGCGCATCGAGATCCGTTTCATCAGGCACAAGCCCGACAATCATGTCTCCCGTTGCATTCATGTCAATGGTGCTGGAAACCCGTGCTTCCATACCGTTAAAGTACACGGCGCGTGTAGCGTAAGATCCGGGGAGTTTTTCACCCTTGGTGATGAGTTCTCCCTCTTTCACATAAGCGAATGTGAGTCGCTTATCAGCCTCCCAAAAGCTACCGTTCATGACACAATACCCGCCGTCACCGAGCTCTTGCATATGCTCAGTTAACGCCTGGGCGGTGTTGTTGCCGGTTGCGACGACTCTTGCACCGCTATCCAAATGGGCAGCCACAATAAAGCCTCCGGTTGCGTCACGAATTTCTGCGACGACCGTTTTTTCGATGGTGGTGGTAATCGGCTGACTTGAAGCAGCTGAGCTGTCTGGTAATGACGAGCTGCCGAGCTTCTGTCGTTCCAGATCCATATCTAACCCCACAGGGTCACCGTGAGGATTATTCAGGATGCTGACACAACCAGAGTCCGACAAGTCATCACACGCCGCAGGTATTTCCCGCGCCTCAGGTCTCCAGGCATGCGGAACGCCGCGGTTGTCATTCATTCGGTACCACTGATCCATCATGGCATCTGTCCATTCAAGTCCACCTCGTTCCCGAAGAGCAGTCTCTTTGTGGGAAACCACATGATCAGGTGAGATGTCATACTCAGCCATGAGTTGCAAGGTCAGCAGCTCCAAGGTTTTGAGCTGTGCGGCGTTAGGCGGTGCTTCAGCGGGCACATCCACGTAGGCAATATGAATACCCGACACGTTGTAGTTCTCTCCCACACCATAGGTGATGCAGTCAATAGGCCACAGTTGCCAGATTTTCACGGTGCCGTTACTCTGAGCTTCGCTATCAAGCAGGAACGTGTAGCCCGGTGCATCCCACCCTCGACCGGATTTAAAATACTTGGCAAGGCGTACGCCATCCCAGTACCCTTCTCCGTTCGAGTTAACGATCTGATGCCAGACAATCCAATCAAAACTGGATTTTTTCGTACAACTGGTGCGGTTGAATGCAGCCAATCCTTCCGATGTCTGATCAACAATCGTAAGCTCAGTCGATTGAGCCCTTGGTTGTGCCGGAGCCTTTCCTATGCCATCCATGGGATCCACCCAGATCCAACGAAGATTTTCCTTCGTGACCGAGGTAGGGTCAGTTCGGGTCTTCATGAAATGCAGGTGATCTCCGGTCCCATAGCCAGACTGGAGCGGATTGTCGGGATCAATATCCCCCAAAACGCCAATCCGATCACCTTTTTGCACTTCTTGGCCGACTGATGCGTGAGGATCTTGGTCGCTGAGATGCGAGTACCCAAAGTAGTCCCCATTACCGCAGTCAAGCCAAAGCGTATTGACCCAACTTCCTTCCCCTTGCCACGGCCAATCATCCCACCAGACTATCTTGCCGTCGCAAACTGCAAGAACCGGAGTCCCTGCAGACCCTGCAACGTCAACACCGGTATGCTTCTTCTGATAATCAAAACTCGAAAAAGCACCATATGCTGATGTCTCAGGAATGATTTGGAAAGGATCTGTAGGATACCCATAACCTTCATCCGCACGAGCCATAGGCGCGGGGGTTACGAGCGCGCTGATTACGGAAATCAGCAGGAAGCCAAAAAGGCTTCGGGTAAGCTTGTTTCGCGCTGCCATTTTCGGCCTCCTTTTCTGCGCGTAGCTAGTGATCGCCCTGAAAGCCAGGCGCGATTGGAAAGTGTAAACAGACCAGGCCGATCGCGGCGTGATCAGGTATTTGGAGAAACCAAGTGCCCCCTGCACTTGGTAATGATTCTAGTTGCCGTTATTGTTCGTCTTCTTCTAGCTCTTCCTCCTCTTCATCTTTCTTTCCTTTCTTCTTTTTTTTCTTTGTCACCTGCGCTTCTTCTTCGAATTCGTCGAGATCAAACTCGTCAAATTCCTCAGCATCGGTATCACCTTGTCGGCGACCTCTGCCTTTTCGTCGAAGTGCCTTTCGTTGATTGTTTCTTTGTTGCCGTGACATTGAAAACCTCCAAAAATGTGATTTATCACAAGCCAATAAAGCGCTTATGATTTCGATAGTCTTCGTCCGCCGATGAGGCAGATATAGCACACGGTGAGAGTCCGCGGCGGTCAGCCCAGCACATGTGCCGGCTGCGGGATCGGATAGACAGTTGATACTTCTATCCTCAACAAAACTTTTTACCGGTTTGTAAAAAGAAATTTCGTTATCTCTCAAGTCAATGAAATTTTTGAATCGGTTATAGCCCCCAAAACATTGGTAGTCCCCCGATATGTTATTGATGCAAATGCATCTTCTTACTATTCAATTGTGATTTTTAAATCCCCACTAGATGTAACGGCCGGAACAACAACCGCACCGGTTTTTGCCCCAATCGTTACATCTAGCCATGACATCGAATTGCACCTTCCTCCACGCTCAAAAAGGATTGCGTATCCATTCTCATACCATCAAGGAGATATCCCCTGTTGATCCGTATTCCGGTACTATCAGGCATATCTTCCATGTCGTTTTGTAACACTCCTCGCCTATTACTCTTCTTCTGTTTCCTTCGTTCACTTGGTAATGTGCGCCCTGACAAACCCGGCAATATCCTCGCATTTGAGGATTGCCAAGTCACTGCAGGGCACGAACTCACTCACGATGCTTCCGCCCCGATAAACCGGGGAAAAGTACCGTCTGGTCTTTATGAGGCCAGAGTTGTGCGCCCGCCTGTCCAACGGGCACACAACCCAAACCTCACGCTTTCTATTCTTTCAAGCCATCTTCGCCTGTCTCCCCGGTTCGCTCCGCTCAGGGATTTCCCGTTTCACGGTGGCACAACCGGTACATAACACCAACCTCAATTACTCTTTTCAAGCAACGCAAAAACACCCACTTAAGGGCTTTTTCTTCCGCGATTGCGCGGATCCGCCGGCAGGACAGTGAAAGAACGGCGTATATTGACTTTGCATGGACAGAACCATCCCCGGCAGAGGATTTTGTAGACAGGATGAGTATCCTATAACAATGAGCTCTCCAGGTCAAGTGAAATAGCTCACAATTATCAATTTGCGTCAGATTTAGCCTCAACGTCGCGTTATGGAGGGTTACCTACGAGGATTACGGGGCTTTCCTACCGAGCTTTTTAAGAAGATTTTTGAGCGTTACGCTGATTAGGTTCCCGCTCACCTGCTCACCGGTCGTCTCGGTAATCGTAACGCTTAGTCTGCTCGGAGAATCTCCGAATCGGTTAATTAGCCCCGCAATTTGCATCTCCCGCCCTGATAAATTTACGATTTCTCCGCTCGGAAGCCGTGCGGTGCAATTGACGACATCCACCATCGCCTCGTACCCCCGTACCCGCGTAGTTACCGCGGCTGTTTCATCAAACGGACGGATTCGATTCTTGCCTCTCTCTTTTACCATAGGAGCTGATTTTACCTGAATCCACCGATCCGTGCAAAAATGTTATACTACCCCGTATGGGACTTATCGCCTGGTGCAACCGTTTCATCCGTGGGGGCTTTTACGTGCTGTTCGGCCTTGTTCCTCTGCTTCTTACCCCATGGAACTACGAACTCTTCGAGTACAACAAGATGATGGCGGTGTATATCGTCACCTCGATTATCGTTACTTCGTGGATCGTCAAATCTTTGGCACGGAAAGCGTTTACGATCGTCAAAACGCCGCTTGATATTCCGTTGCTGTTGTTTGCCGCCTCGCAGCTTGTTAGCGCACTCTTTTCGATTGATCCGCATGTTTCGTGGCTGGGGTACTACAGCAGGTTTAACGGCGGCATGTGGTCGGTGTTTTCCTACCTGTTACTCTATTACGGCTTCCTCTCAAACCTCGATGCGTTTGCCCAAAGCACCGCAAAGGGGACGGCGAAGCAGGCGGCGCAGGAAGGGGAAAAAACGGGGTTTATCGTCGTTCCACGGCTTTTGGCACTATCATTGGTTACGGGAGCCGCGGTAGCAGTCTACGGCGTGCTCGAGCGGCTCGGCATCGATAAGCATCTGTGGGTGCAGGACGTGCAAAACAGAGTATTTTCTACCTTGGGACAACCGAATTGGTTGGCTGCTTATCTTATCGCCCTCATCCCCGTCCCTATGGCGCTGCTTATGCGATCGTTTGTCCGGGAAAAAGTCGCATGGACAGGTGCGCTGCTCGGGGGGGGCTTATCCCTGTTGTTCTTCGTCGTCCTGCTCTTTACCCGAAGTCGCTCGGGACTTATGGGATTTGCCGTTGTTGACGTGCTGTTTTGGGCTACATTATTTTACTCTTTGGGGCTTCGTCACCTTGCCGATCTCAAAACCCACCCGCTTACCAAACCGTTTGCCGTCCTTCATATTCTTTTTGCGCTGATCGTATTTTTTAACGGCACGGGAACTCCCGCCGTGGATAAATTCGTCAGTCTTTCGGGCATCCGTGAGCGGATCGCGGGGATGACGGCCAAACAGCAACCGACACAAGTCGCCACTCCCGCCGCAGAAATTGCGGGTCCCGCGCTTGAAGTGGGAGGCACGGAATCGGGTACGATCCGCAAATACGTGTGGCAGGGTGCCATAAACGCGTGGAAAAGTACCGTAAAGACGATGCTCATCGGCACCGGCACCGAAACGTTTGCCTTTGCCTTTTACCAGTTTCGACCGGTAGAACACAACAACACTTCCGAGTGGGATTTCCTCTATAACAAAGCGCACAACGAATACTTGAACTATCTCGCGACAACAGGTGTCGCAGGACTGGGCACCTATCTGTTCTTTATCGCGGCATTTATTTTCTGGTTTGTAAAAACCAACGGCCGGCGTTTATACGCGCTGCACCGTGAGAAAAAATCCGTAACTGCCGATACCGAGCAACTGCTTGTCGAAACGGCCCTCTATGCCGGATGGCTGACCATTCTTATCACCAACTTTTTCGGTTTTTCCGTGGTCGTTATTCAACTCTATTTCTTCCTTTTCCCCGCGCTGCTGTTTGCGCTGCATCCGTCTGCAATTCGCGCGGTCACCCGTACCGTATCGCTGCCGCATTGGAGTACCTACGCGGTGGGATTTTTAGGGCTTGCCGCCGTCGTTCGTATCGGCACCTTTTGGTACGCCGATACACAATATGCCCGGGGGTATCGGCTTGTCCGATCGGGTCTTTACGGACAGGCCGTACCGCCGCTCATCGGTGCCTTGCGGTTAAACTACAATGAGCCGTCGTATCATGACGAACTTGCGGGTACCTATGCAACCCTTGCGGTTGCGGCATTTGAAGGAAGAAATGCCACCCAAGCGGCGCAACTGGCATCGTTTGCCGTTGCGGAAAGCGACATGGCAATCGGCATCTCGCCACACAACGTCAATTTTTATAAAACGCGGACAAAGGTGTATTATACGCTTTCTTCGCTGGAGGCGACGTTCAACAGCAAGGCGATAGAGTCGCTGCGTCAGGCACTCCCTCTTTCCCCCAATGATCCAAAGATTTATTACAATCTCGCCATTCTTCTGGGACGGGAAGGGAAAAATGACGAAGCCGTACAGGCGCTTCTTAAGGCAAAAGCATTAAAACCCAATTATCGGGACAGTTATTATGCGCTGTGGGTGTTTTACACCGAGGACAAAAAGCCCGCGGAAGCGCGTGCCGTGCTTGAGGAATACCTTACGAAGATTGATCCGAATGATGCCGATTTTAAGGAGCGGTTGAAATGAAACCGATCGTTCACGTACCGCATGACGTGTTGGTTACCCCGGCAAAACCCGTGACGTCGTTTGACGATAAGCTCACAAAGCTCATCAGGGACATGGAGGAAACCCTCCTTGCCACGGTCAATCCCAAAGGCGTGGGGCTTGCCGCCACGCAAGTCGGCGTGGGATTGCGGGTATTTTTGACCAAGCCCACCGCAAACGCAAAAATACGCGCATTCATCAATCCTGAGATACTTGCCAAGTCCGACACCCTCACTGACGGCGTCCCGGAGCGGCATAACAAACTGGAAGGCTGTCTTTCGATCCCCAACGTGTGGGGCAACGTTCGCAGGTCCGCTTCCCTGACACTTCGTTACCAGGATGAAAAAGGGAATGTTCACGAGGAAGCGTTTTCCGGATTCTTGGCAACGATCATCCAGCACGAAACCGATCACATAAACGGCATCTTGTTCACCCAACGGGTGCTTGAACAAAAAGAAAAACTTTTCCAGGTTGCCACCGAAAAAGACGGAAACGAAGTACTGGAAGAGATTCCTCTCCGATAAGCCGCTATGAATACCGTAGGCATACTTTTTTTCGGTTCGACAAGTGATTCGGTGATCGTCCTGGAAATGCTATCGACACTTCCTTCCTTCGTCATAAAAGCAGTGGTTACCCAACCGGCAAGACCGGTCGGACGCGCGCAAACGATCACCCCTACCCCGGTGGAAACATGGGCGACGGAACACAAGATTGCCGTTTTAAGTTTCGCTTCCGATAAAGAAAAACCGTGGCTCTACCAAAATGCCGAGCAGGTGGTCGACGCGCTGCAACCCATACAACCCGATCTTGTTGTCTCCGCTTCCTACGGGCAAATGATTCCCGCCTCCACCATAGAAAGCGCACGATACGGAGGACTCAATGTCCATCCGTCCATCCTGCCCCGATGGCGCGGCGGTGATCCCGTTCCCTGGGCGATACTCAGCGGCGATCATCAAATCGGGGTTACCGTGGTAGCCCTTTCGCCGACATTTGATGCGGGAGACATATATGCCCAGGAAAAGATCCCTCTTACCCCGGAGGATACCAGCGATCCGCTCAGAACCAAACTTTTTGGCATCGGTGCCGAGTTGCTTGTCGAATTGTTGCCGCGATACATCGCGGGCAAAGCAAAACCCATCGCCGTTCGCGAGGAAAAAGAAAAACCTCCGTACGCCAAACGCCTGAAACGCGATGACGGTTTTGAATCGTGGGAAACGATTGCCGCGGCAGTGAGCGACGGAACCGATGCCGAACGTATTGAGCGCAAATATCGTGCGTTTCATCCGTGGCCTGGGCTTTGGACAAAAATAGCAAATAGGCAAAGCAATAAAATACCGCAAGAAGCACGATTAAAAATTTTGACTTTGCACCTTGATCGCGACCGGCTCATCATCGACCAAGTCCAGCTGGAAGGGAAAAATCCGGTGACTTGGGAACAATTCAGTAAGGCTTACCTTGCCTCTTGACACTTTTCACGCGCTTGCCGTAGTCTGGATATAGATCCAAAAAGGAGGAATTATCTATGGCCCGCAAAAAAGTTCGCTCAACCCCAAAAGCTACGCTTCCCTCAAAGATGGGCAAAGATCTTGGATCGTGGAACTTCGTGATCTTTTTGACGCTCGCGTTTGTCCTGGTCGTCGTTGTGGTCGTCATGATGAAAGGTGTTGCCGTTGACCTTCGCAGCCGTGCGGGACTTGCCTGTCCCGATCCGTTGGCGGCGTTTAACGGGAAACTTCCGCAGCCCGGCGAATGTAACGGCGAATGGAAGCTATCCAACGACGCCCGCGGGTGTCAGGTATTCCTCTGCCAGCCCGGACAGTAAAACGGGACTTGTGGGTTCTTCGCTCGTTTGATAGAAGCGCTTCGTGCTAGTCGGTGTGTTTTTTTCCGCACAAAAAATACGGGGTAAGCGGTATGGGGGAAGGAAGAGAAATACTTACGCGGTTGCAACAACCGCCGCTTCTTTTTTGTTGTCAAACCGCACGCGCTTGATGCAACTGGTGCAGGCATGAAGACGAGTCATCGTCCCGTTTATGGACATCGTGACCCAATGAAGATTCACGCCGATGGTTCGCTTGGTGTGATTTGCCCGTCGTTTCCACTGCCCTCCCGCGACGCCACGATGGTGTTTGTGGGTGCCGCCGGAGACCGCGTGCTTACTGCAGATATCGCATTTGAGTGCCATAGAGGATATACTATACCATATGTTGGGTGACCTGTTCAATAATCCGTTTGCATTCGTGGCCTGGCTCGTGGCGCTTGCGGTGGCTATTACCATCCACGAATTTGCCCATGCATACGCTGCAGACCGTCTCGGCGACCCTACCCCTCGAGTGCAGGGAAGATTGACGCTCAATCCCCTTGCGCACCTTGATCCTCTGGGAACGCTTATGCTCCTTATTGCCCGATTCGGCTGGGGAAAGCCCGTGCAGTTCGATCCATTTAATCTCCGTCACCCCCGTCGCGACGCGGCGATTATTTCGATTGCGGGACCCGCCTCCAATATCCTGCTCGCCACGATGTTATCGGTTATTCTCCGCCTTGCGCTTTCAACCGATTTCGCCATGCTCGCCTACATCATCATCCAGCCCGTTATTGTCCTCAATGTCTTTCTTGCGGTATTTAACCTCGTCCCCATCCACCCGCTCGACGGGTTTAAAATCGTCGAAGGGATATTGCCTCCCGAATACGCAAAGCAGTGGCACGAATTGGAGCCCTATGGGATGATTTTCCTGCTTTTTATGGTGTTTCCGGTATTCGGAGCAACGGCGCCGGTCAGTCGGATCATTTCACCAATAATCAGCTTTCTGCTTTCCTTCCTCCTCCCGGGCACGGGAAGTGCGGGGGTCATTTAGTGAGCACTTCCGTGTGACGGACTTTTGACGGGGGTGTCGAACATCGCAAAGAAGCCGACCACAAACAGGGTAAAGATATCGAAAATACTGTTCCAGACATCCTCAGCGGGTTCGCTGATTCCTTCAACAAAAAATATCCCGCCGCTTGCGCCGTGACCGCCGTGTTCCGCTGACATAAGAAGCCTAGAGCATACAAAAAAGTGCCGAAATACGCAATATGTCGCCGTTATGTATCATCCATCCGTCTTACCGACAGCCCCAACGACAACGGAGAAAAGAACTCACTGACTTTTGTTACGACGACTTATGCGCCACCTCGTGATAGCGTTTTTTGTGAGGACCAAAAAATACCTTGATATACAGTCGCATGATACTTATTCCACCCACTACGTACGCTACACCAAACAAGACGACGTGGAGAACCGCTTGCTGGGGAATATCGCTTAACAGCAAATCCTGTCCTAAAAACGATGGCACGATGGGAAAGGTCATATAGCCGAGGCAGATAACGAGAAATACGGTCGCCAACCGCGGATATTCATACACATGACCGTGATAGTCAAATAATAACGAGGTCTCCCCTCGCAGTCGCAAATGTCGAAGACACAGGTATCCCGCCACATACGCGCCGATTATTCCGGAAGCATAAAGGAACAGGAAATACCAGGCACTTTTTGTGGCAAATAAAAAGAACAGGATGACAAAAAGATGACCGAACATGATGAGATTCCAAGCCGTCTTGGGGGTATGTTTGGTGGAATACGCCCGAATAAAAAACAGAATGCTCACCATAATCGCCACATAGGACGCCGATAATGATTGCGCGCTCTGCAAAAGTTGCCGTGTTGCGATAAGGACGATAAGCAGAACGAGCGCGAACCACCCTCCCCATACGGGTATGGCATCAACAAACGCTACGACCCTTCCCACCGCCTTCAGCGGCTTCCATACATACCGGGTAAGCAACGCGTTCATATTCCATTCCTTGATACTTAACACAAACAAGGTCGCCCGGAGCTTCCCCAGTAGCGTATCTTCAATCGTTTTTTGGGGCTTCACAAAGTTAAAAAACTGATCGTGTACAAGATACCCGGCAATAGAAGGTGATATAAGCAACTGATAGGCACGCAAAAACGCATTACTGATCATGTGCAGCAGAACAAGCCAGCGTAGGCCAAAGGCCAATTCGACAAACATAAGACCGATTTGGGTCACCGACGCATAGGCTATCTGCGTTTTGATCGACGACTGTACCCGAGTGATCGAGGTGGCAATGAGTGCGGTGAGGAGTCCGAATACTCCCACACTGATTCTCACCCCCATACTCCCCTCCCATAACGGATACGTCCGAAGCAGCACAAATAATCCCATGTGCACCGATAAGGCACCGTAGAAAATAGCGCTTGAGGTTGTCGGTCCCTCCATCGCACGCGGAAGCCAATAGGAAAAAGGAAATTGCGCGGATTTTATGAGCGCGACAACTAAAAGGAGCATGCCCATAAGCGCAATCCCTCCGCCATCGGCGGAAATCAGCGGATAGCGGTCAAATCCGATACCTTGTCCGATGACATGATGTCCTAACCAAATAATGAGAATCATCAGCGCATCGGCAATCCGATACAGGGAAAATACTTTTAGCGCATTCCGTACGGGCAAAAACCGATCGCGGTAATACGCAATCAGCAAAAATGAGCTGATGCCGATCCATTCCCATCCGATAAACAACACATCCAAATTTCCCGACAGGATAACAAGGGCAAGCCCTACAAAGAAAAATACGATCGTCCCGAAGTACCGTAAAAATCCCGGATCACGATGCATGTAGTATTTGCTGAACAGCAAAATCAACAGCGTGATGACACAGGTAAGCCCGAAAAACACCGCCGCAATCCCGTCAAAATACCAATCCAATCCGAACGTATAATGCGCACTCATATGGAGCGATCCGGAGTGCGCGGTGATCGGCATAAAGCCGCCCCGAATCCAGGTTGCCAACAGGGTAAGGTAGAGTAAAAATGCGCTCCCCACCCCGGTAAGCGCGGTAGTCGCGATGGCAAATTCCCGTTTGCGCGGGAGAAAGATCATGATAAGCAGACTTACCATCGGTATGAGCACAAGTAACAAAAGCGTATTTGGAATCATGGTAATTAAGGTTTGAGAATATGTACCGGAATATGTTCACGCGTCGCATCCAGAATATGATTGGTTTCCATAAGCTCACTCGCCTCAATGATCTCCTCTATGTTTGCCGCAACGGGGACATCTTCAACCAGCGGCGAGTACGGCTTAAAAGCACCCGAGATAAACCGTGAGAGGGATTTTCGTTTGGGGTCAACGGCTATAAGGTGTATCCACTCATTACTAAACCAGTGATACAAATCCGGATTTTTTGAGATGGTCTTACGGATCACTTCCGGATCGTGTTCGACAATCATAAGCAATCGGATCGGGTCATGTACTTCTATCATCTGCAACGGAAGACCGCCCCGCAAATCCCCGTCACTACTGTTAGCCACCCCGATAAGCCCCATGACGTTATGCGGCAATTTGGTGCCCGCGCCGAGGGTAGCGTTGTCTATCCGGGAGAAATAATACTCGAGGTTAATTCCGCCGCAAACCGTCGCCAACGGAGACAGTACATCGAAAAGGATTATCCCCTTCGGATCCTGCCGATAATCATAGGACTGTAAAAATGCGCGACGATCCAAAAACAGAGACTCGGTGAGCTCCCTTCTCCCCACGACACAGAGTGCGTTCGTGCCATGCCCTAATTCAGGACGCGGCTCAAAGAATGAAACGGAACGTTTTTTTATATCCGCACGTATTTTTTTACTATTGCCCTTGGTATTTATGGACATAAATCTTCTCGAGCGTTCTTTCGCGTTACGATCCAACGCCGCTTCAAAATTCCGTACGTTTTTTTGGTGCAGCATTGCATTGGCAGGTGAGAGATTGTGTAGGTCAAAATATCCCATTTCATCCGAAGCGGTGTCGTGATGAGCGCTTACAAATTGCGTTTCATCGGGAATGAGTATCCCGCGGGATTTGAGGAGCTTACGCACTTCAGGGTCATTCGCCATGGCGGCAAATACCCG
>CAYUZE010000009.1:0-34838 GCA_964449585.1 uncultured Gammaproteobacteria bacterium
CTACAACCGTCTTCTTAACAGGAAGCTGCGCTACCGTTGCGCCACAGGGGAATGTTAAGAACGAAAGTATTATATCACGATTTTCGGTTTGTACGACCACGATACACTCATATGACAATTTGCCAAATACAAAAAGCGCGCTATACTTAAGGAGTAATGAGCAAAAACCCCGTAATTAATGCGCTTTCCGCTTCGGCATATATTCTTTTTATCGTTTCGGTCATGAGTTGGGGGACTCAATACGCGCCGAAGGAAGATTCATTCCTTGCTCCCGTTGCCGTTATTTCGCTTTTTACCTTATCGGCGGCGGTCATGGGATATATATTCTGCTATGCACCACTCATGCTCTACTTTGACGGCAAGAAGAAGGTAGCCGTAACGCTGTTTTTGCAGACCGTCGGCGTGTTCGGGCTACTTACCGCTGTTTTTATGGGGCTCCTTTTCTCCGGCGTCATCCGATAACTATGAACACTTCCGTTGTTTCCGCAATCTGTTGTTGTCTCCCTAAAAAATATAGGGAGGCGTTCGTGTAGCAATTTACTTAAAACGAATTATTTAGCCTCCCTCCGGGGAGGTTTTTTTATGGAAAGGAGGTGAAACAAGTATGGCATTACAACGGGAGATTGAGACATTAGCGGATCAATACGGGGGGATCGGGGCGGCAAACAGGGAAAACGAAGGAGCGGCGCTAACAATACTCGAACCGGTCGTAGGCAACGCGTCAAAAACAAGACTGCGTACCCTTCGCGACGGCTTTTGGGCGCGAAGCAAATCGCCGAACGATCGATATGCGGATTTAGCGGGAGTGTTGGACGCGATGCTCCTTGCCAAGTAACGGGAGATTATACCCAGCGGCGCGTTTTCTTTTTGTAGGAAGCGTAGGTTTTGCCGAAGGATTTCGTCAGCATAGATTCCTCAAAGGGAATAATAAAGGTGTTGATGAAGGCAAAAAAGATAAGGGGACCCACAAATGCCAGTACGTTGGCAAACAACAGTGCGGTCCCCACGGCAATGAGGAAAAACCCGAGGTAAATCGGATTCCTGCTCCAGCCGTACGGTCCTGCCGCCACAAGCTTTGTCGGCTTGCGCCGGGGGTGCAGTGTCGTCTTATGACGGTTGAGCGTGTTTGCTCCCCATAGGAAAAGGGCAACGCCCGCAGGTACCAGGATGATGCCCAAAACGGTGAAGGACATATCGTTGTAATGCAACCCCGGGACGACGAGACTGACAAGGTACGAGAGTGCGATCGCAATACCTAACAAAAGCGGGGGAGAAATGAACATATATCTATCATGCCACGGATATCCGCGTCACTCAAGAGAAGAAAATCGGTATAATGGCTACGTACTCATGAAAAAGAATTCGCGAAAAGCGCCGGATACGGTTCAACTCATCTGGTCAATTATTCTTTGCCTGCTTATCGTCACTTCCGCCTTTGCCGTGCTTCGGCTCATCCGCATGCTTCCGAAGGAATCACTTGAAGAACGGTTTTCCGAAAGTATAAAACGGCAGGCTGACTGGTTTCGCAAAAATCAGCAGGAAGCGGGGGATTTTGTATATGAGCTATACGCGCTTACGGGAGAAACGAAAGAAGGCAACAATATCGTACGCCAGGCAGGGGCGTTATACGGGTTAGGGCAAGCGGCAAAGTACACCAAAAACAAGGAAACGATCGAAACATTGGAAAAGGGACTTACGTATTTCCGTACCCTCGTGTCTACTCCGAGTGCCAATACCATGGCAATCACCTTTGAAGAAGATATGCAAACCAATACAACCGCGCTTCTGGTGCTTGCACTTGTCGAGTACATAGAGGGAGATCTTACCGCACGGAAAACCACCGAAAATCTTGAGTATCTGGTTCAGCTTTCCAATTATCTTGCCGCGACCCAAACCGCCGCCGGAAGTTATGTGAACTCCTACACGCCCAAACCGACGGAATCCGATTACAACAACGGGGAAACGATGTATGCGCTTATCCGCAGCTATCGTCTCACAAGAAAAGAGACGCATCTTCAGTCGGCGCGAAAGGCGGCGGAGTATGCGATATCGCAGTACGGCAAACAGGATTTTAATTCCGCCTTTTTCAGTTGGGGTATGGCGGGATTTGCCTACTTATACAAAACGGAACCCGAGGAAAAATATTGGAACTTCATGAAAAACTATACGAATAAATATTTCGGCAAACGGGGAGACGGGTATGAACGGCAGCTAAAGGATCCGAACGTAAACACCATTATCCCCGGCTCGTCCGTATTTCTTGAAGGAGTAGCCCATGTCGGATGGATTGCGAAGGAGAAGGATCCCGTACTTTTTACGAAATTAAAACGCCATACTTCCGCAATGCTTGAGCATCTCCTGCGGTATGAAATTAACAGCCCGTACGGGAGATACCAATCGGAGGCGTCGTCGGCAGCGCACGCGGTGTGTTCCCAGATTTCTTGCGAGACGACCAGGATCGATTTTTTGCAGCACAATATGTCTGCGATGTTGCTTTATCTGATGTTTCTTAAGTAACGCAGAGCCGTCTTGATGGGAGCTGCAAGGAGTAGAGCATTTACCGTTTCATATCGGTTTTTTGATAAATACGGATGGTCGGATGATCAAACACGGTGAATGTTTCTTCAGTGAATTCATCGGAAAGCTTCCACGATCCCAGGCGCGGATAGGAAGAAAATTCCGCTATTTTGGTAAAACCCAACGCTCCCGACGCAAGATCGGTATAAAATTTTGCGGTGTCGGGATAACGATTCTGCAGCCGTATTACCGTATTTTTGACCTTAGGACTCTCGAGAATAATATAGTCCGTTTTGTGCAACGCATCGGAAATTACCTGTTTCTTTTGCGGCGTATCGGGAGCATAAAAATTAAGAGAGGTTATCCGGTAGCGAAACGGGGCAAACGACGGGTGGGAAAAGCGGATGATACTATTCCATTCCTCAATGAGTATTGCCGAGGCGGAAGGAATGTTTTTTTGTATCCAATCGGTTGCGGTAACCGACGTATGGGGGGAGAAATATATGGAAGCGTACATACTGCCCAACAATAGTTGGGCGATAAGCAATGTCATCACCGCAAGTCTTCCCGCCGCCGTTATTGTGATCCGGGAGAAAAGCGCCGCGGTAAAAAGGTAAAGTATGGGGATGAGCGGGGTGACATATCGCGTAAATTTCAGGTACGTAATCGCCAAAAACACCATAACGCCGAGTGAGCTGAGCGCAATAGTCCTTAACACCGGATTGTTGTGTTTTTGAAAAAGATACACCAATAATCCCGTACTACCGATAAAAAATGATACACCAATCGCGCGGGGAAGGGTGTATAGCCAAAATACCGCGGTGGTTTCGGCAAACTGTATCGTCCAGTCCATCGGCAGTTTTCCGGAGACGACGTCCGATAAATAACGGGAGCGGGTAAGATAACCTTCGGCATCCAAAAACGAATACGGTGAAAATGCAAAAAATACCGTTGCAGTAGTAGCGACGAAAATCGCAAATAGTACCGCCTTATGTTGCCGCGTTATTTTTACCGTACCGATCGCCAAAAGCGGAAGCGGGAACAACAGATATGCGGTATTTTTGGTCGCCAGCAGAAGTCCCATGACTGCTCCCATGGAAAGAACGCTCAAGCGGTGGTGCCGTTTGGTAAAAAGAACCGTTGCATATAACAGCATGGTAACAAGGAAAAGGAGAATATTTTCCGTCGTATAAAAATGGGCAAGCTGAATCATGAGCGGTGTGAAGATCAAGAGCCATGCTGCCATCAGTCCGGTCTCCTTTGACCAAAGGAGTTTGCCGGTTTTATAGAGCGGAAGAACGGCAAGCGTTGCGATGATCGCGGAAAGGAATCTTCCTGCGACCGTGAGTCCTTCGGGAGTTATTGACCAGAACAAATTTCCCGTAATCACTGTCATAAGTTTCCCCCACACGGCCAACAGATAGACGGATAATCCGTTGTAATCATGGAAGCCGGGGAATAATTGGGAGAAAAACCGCAACGAGAGCGCCCCGTCGACAATCAACGCCTCATCGGGATGTATTCTTGCTCCGGCATCCCAGGATGGGGAAATGCCACGAAGAAAAAATCCCACGATCAGAAGTATGATAAGCAGACCGTTTCTGCGGAGGAAGCGCATGCGTTTAATATCGGGCATGAGAAGAAAAAGTTCAGATTTTTATGCGATAACGCTTGACGTGTGTTTTGCCCGATTTAAGCTGCGTTTCGATTAAGAGCGTTGCGTTTTGTATGCCGCGATGCGGGGTGCAGACGCCGTGACTGCAGGTACCGAAATACAGATCACGGGAGTCCGTGGTTCCTGCTGGGGTAATCGACCCCATGGCACCCTGTTCTACCCCGTTGGCCGTGTAGGACAGCGTATAGGTGACTCGGGAAACACTTCCCAAATTCATAAACGTCACGATGATACTGTTTGTTGCCCGTGAGAGTTTTGCTTTGGAGTAGCCGGACGTCGAAGATGCAACATACGATTTTGCGCTTGAGCGCACGCGCGGCTTTGCGGCAAGAACAGGAGTAACTGCGGCACCGAATACAACGGTCAGAAGAAATATCGCGATTGCCTTCATATGCCGATTATAGCAAGAACAATCAGCGCATGATACACTTTGGGCATATGAAGCGACCGCTTATCATCATCCTTGTCGCCGGCATTGTTTTGGGAGGCTTAGGCGGAGGAGTCTATTTGTATTTTTCGCGGGGGAGCGAATCAAAAACACCCGATCCGGTCGTCGGCAGTCCGATACCGACTCCGGCAGCAACGCTTATCCAGTGGGATGACCCGGCGGGTTTTAGTCTCAAATACCCCGATACATTAACACTCAATAAACATGAGGAGGACAAAGAAAATTACGCACATCTTGAATTTACGCATCCCTCACATCCCGGACGGTTGGTTGTTTTTGTGAAGGATCTGCCGAAAGGTATTACCGATACGGTGTCCTGGGGGAAGAAGACGGCAACCCCCGCGTCGGCGATTTCGTTTGATACCACCATCGGGGGAAAACCTGCACAAAAAGTCATGGTTTCATCACCGGATAAAACGGTCACAACCGGTATTGTCTATGACGGGGTGCTCTGGTATGTCGAAGCCACTCTTACCGATGACGCGTTCTGGCAACCCCTCTATGAGAGCATCGTCAACACCTTCACCTTTACTCCTCTTGCCGATGCGCAACCGGACAGTAGTGCCGCGGGAGGTGCCGGAAGCGGCGGCGAAGCGGCCGTGTATGATGAAGAAGAGATAGTGGAGTAATACCGGGTTGTGATAGACGGGTATAGCCTATCCTAGCCTGATAAACTGGCACTAAACCGGGGAAATATGTTATACTTCCCTTGTCCTGGGAACAAAGTGGTGACGACGTCCAGTTTTTAGAGAGTCTTCTTGTTGATTTCTCTTAGGCAGAGACAGTCTCCTTCAAGACCTAAGGGGAAAGGAATTCCAATATGGCTATCAACTTATTCGTAGGAAATCTGCCCTACAGCATGACCAATGATGACTTGGCGCAAACATTCGCCCAGGCCGGAACCGTCGTGTCTGCAAAAGTCATTTCCGACAAATATTCCGGCCGCTCACGCGGTTTTGGATTTGTTGAAATGAGTAACGATGAAGAGAGTAAAAAAGCGATTGAGATGTTCAACGGTAAGGATGTCAATGGACGTCCGTTAGTCGTTAATGAAGCTCGACCGCGCGAAGAACGCCCGCGACAGTAATCTGCAACGAAGCGTAAAAATTACCCAGTCCCGCTCCGGCGGGACTGGGTTTTTGTATGGCTCCAAATTTGTTTCATCCCCGTGTTTTTGCTACCATGTCGCTACTTATGTTCCAAAGCCCGACATACGGCGAGATGGAGCTATCACGGGTGCGTACCCATATCATCGATTTTGTCGCTCAATCCCCCGAGAGCGGCTATGAAATTATCGTCGGTACCGATTCGCAGGCACATAACGGGAGCGGCGTCGACTTTATCACGGCGATTGTCGTGCACCGGAAGGGAGAGGGCGGTATTTATTTCTGGAAGCGGATCGTAAATAAAAAGCCGTATGTGTTGCGTCAGCGCATGTACGAAGAAGCGATAATCTCGCTTGCTACCGCTGAAGCTATCGTGGCGTTGCTCGAAAACGACGGGATCACAAAATATGATGTCGAAATTCATGTCGATATCGGCAAAAACGGTCCAACCCGCGACATGATAGCGGAAATAGTCGGTATGATACGGGGAAGCGGATTTCCGGTGAAAACAAAACCGGACAGTTACGCGGCAAGCAAAGTTGCAGATCGATATACGTAAACGATATGTTCATAGAAAGGAGGTGAAAGATTGATGAATAAATTACTTATCGGCGTTATGGTCATTGTTATCGGAGGAGTCGCAGGTTGGTATCTGTTCCGCGGGGACATGAAACTTCCCGGAATGCAGATAGCACCCAATACGGTAACACCGGCTCCCACGGGAACCGATACCGACGTCGTGATTACCGAAGAATCGACCGTATCCGGAAACAGCAAGGGAGGAGTGGAAACCCAAGCGACGGTTACCTATACCGATAGCGGCTATACTCCCGCTACCGTTACGGTAAAAAAGGGCACCAAAGTCACGTTTAAAAACGAAAGCACCAAGTCGATGTGGACTGCTTCCGGCGTGCATCCTACGCACCAGTTATTGCCGGGCTTTGATCAGCTCAAGAGTGTGACAAAAGGCGGTATGTACGAGTACACTTTTTCCAAAGTAGGTACATGGAAATATCATAACCACGTAAATCCGACCGATGGCGGTACGGTGGTGGTAACAGACTAAACGATTATTTCAAAGGCCCTCGTCGCACGTGCGGCGGGGGCTTTTGCGTGTTACGGTGTCGGGGTCGGTGTTTGTGTTGGGATAGCGGCACACCTGCCGCCGGCAGGTTCCGTGCCGCTTATAAAGTATTCAATTTTCCCGAAGTAGCAGGGGAGCGAAACAATCGTGTCGGGTTTCGGCTGTATTTCATCCGGATGACCTTTCAACAATTCCACCATAAGATCATGCCAGATGGGAGCCGCGCCGGTGATTCCCGAGGTAAGATACGGATTCATGGGGGAGTTATCGTTATTGCCGACCCATACGACGGTTACGTAGGATGGTGTGTATCCCACCGTCCAATTATCCCGTTTATCGTTGGTGGTTCCCGTTTTGACGGATACGGTATGCCCGGGGATAACGAGTGACGAATTCGGTCCGAACGCCTGCGTTCGTGCGGCATTGTCGGCAAGTATGTTGGAGATGATCCATGCGACTTCAGGTTTGACGGCATCGACTGATTTTGTCGGCATATTATCTTTAAGCACTCTTCCCGTATAGTCCGTTACTTGTAAAATAGGGCGTAATTCCTGACGTTTTCCCATATTTGCCAGGCTACCGTAGACCTGCGCCATCTCGAGCATCGTCACATCTCCTCCTCCGAGCGCCAATGATAATCCGTAGCGACCGGGATCATTGCTCCATGAATGAATCCCCATGCGTTCCGCTTTCTCCAACATTGCGGGAAGTCCGATGGCCGCCAATGTTTTGACCGCGGGAATATTGTACGAATTTCCGAGCGCGTACCGAAGAGGTACGGGACCGTGAAACATTCCGTCGTAGTTGACCGGCGCATACGGGGGACTTCCCGCATTCTGATAAACGATCGGTGCGTCGTTTATAATAGTGGCGGCTGTCATGCCTGTTTCCAGTGCCGCGGCATAGGGGATCACTTTAATGGAAGAACCCGGTTGTTGGAAGGCGGTGGTGACATTGACGTTGCCATCGCGGTTTGTGTCAAAGTAATCGCGGCTTCCCACCATCGCGAGAATATCGCCGCTTCTGGGGTTGGTAATAAGTGCCGCACCGTTTCCCACCTGCAGTGGTGCAAGACGGTCTATGTGCGTCTTGACGATATCCTCGGCCTTTTCCTGAATCGAGAGATCAAGCGAGGTGATAACGCGAAGCCCTCCCCGTTCAAGCATCCGCGATCCGTAGGTTTTTTCGAGAAGATCCTTAACATACATGACAAAGTGTGGCGCCCGAATACCGATTCTCGGCTGGGCGAATTGGATCGGTGCCTTAATTGCCTGCTCTTTTTGTTCCTGAGTGATATAGCCGTCAATCTGCATTCGCTCCAATACTTCTTTCTGGCGGACGATCGCCTTTTCCGGATGACTTCCGAACGGCGAATATTCACTGGGAGCGGCAGGTAATCCAGCAAGGAGCGCCGCCTCAGCAAGCGTCAGTTGGGTGACCGATTTTCTAAAATACGTCTGTGCGGCAGATTCGATTCCCCAGGCAGTTCCCCCGTAGGGTACCTGATTTAAGTACATTTCAAATATCTGATCCTTTGAAAATAACCGCTCCGCCCAAAATGCGAGAATAATTTCTTTTGTTTTTCGGATTATTGTCACTTCCGGGGTAAGCAGCGCTGATTTAATGAGTTGTTGCGTGATGGTGGAACCTCCCTGGATCTGTTTATTGATGATGATTTCGCTCGCCGCTCGGAGAATTCCCCGGAGAGAGAAACCCGGATGATAATAAAAGTCATGGTCTTCAATGGCGATGGTTGCCTGTTTGACGACTAACGGGATATCTTCCAGTTTTACCGGCGTCCTGTTTTGATCGACGTATATTTCGTATAAAAGCTGCCCGTTCCGGTCCATGATTTTTGTGCTTACCTCAAGATCCCGCTGGGTCAAAAGTTGGGGATTGGGGAGGGACTTAAGAAATAACCAGGTGTTATAGGGGACAAAAATAAATATGAGCGTGAGTACTACCCCCACAGAAAACGATTTTGCCTGTGCAAACGGGGAAGGGGTGGTCAATACGGTTGCTATATGGGTGCGCTCCGTGGGCTTTTCTTTTTGCGGTACAGCCGCTTTGCGCTTCGGAATGTTGAAATGCGGCGGTGAAAAGGGCGGTAACCGCAAGGAAGGGAGTGTTATCGAGGGAAAAGTGAACCGTGGCAGACGGATTGCACGGATATTGTTTACAAACGACGTAAGTCGTGTATCGAACCAGGGGGAAAATTTATCAAACGTAATCTTTTTTCGGAAAGGTCGCGGAGTAACTTTTTCCTTTCTTTTTTCACGCTTTTCGGCAACCCAGTTATCCACGCTTTTTTGTGTCTCGGATATCGTCCGTCCGGCGCCGATAACAAGTCGAAGCGGAAGAATGATGACAAACCAAATAACGGTGCGGAATGCGTTGCCGATAGTAATAAGCAAGAGGATACCGTAGAGGACAATTTGCGCTGCGGGGTTTATGGTTGGGTTATCAGATGGTATTTGTTTGCGGCGCGCCATAGCGCCGTTTTTATACCACGTCTTACGGTCACTCGACAAGAGGGGATTATACGGTGGTTTTCTATAGGTGCTTTGTTATTTGACGATTGCCGCTTTTCCTTCGGGGTGGGTGCAATCCAGGCACCACCGCGTAACACCATCCCAGGCGATGTCATGCTCCTGCATTTCGATGTTTTCCGTCTGCCCCGGAGAAGCGAGGTCGCCGGTTGCCTTGTCGATCGGTACCACTTGCCTGCTGCTGCCGCTTTTGGCGACGGTTCCCTTGATAAAGTACTCAAATCGTGTGGGGCATCCGAGCGATTCGTCGGGTTGAGAAGATGCTTCCTGATCATTTTGTGACCCGCCCGCATTGGGAGGCAACAGTCCGTTGGTAGTACACACTCTGCCGCCAACCACCCCGTCGGGCTGCTTCGGCCAGATATCGGGTTTCCCTTCAAGTACTCTTCGCATGAGCTTGTTCCAGATGGGAGCGGCACCCGTAATACCGGAGACCAATGCGCTATTCATCGGCGAGTTGTCGTTATTTCCTACCCAGGTGGCAACCAGAAATTGCGGAGTAAACCCGATAGTCCAGTTGTCACGCAAATCGTTGGTTGTACCCGTTTTAACCGACACGGCACGATTGGGAATAACAAGCGAAGAGTTCGGACCGAACGCCTCCTGCCGGGCGTTATTATCGAGCAGGATATGCGAAATCAAAAATGCCGTCTCCGGGGATACCACGCGTTCCCCGGTAAGGAGCAGTTGTGACGGGATATCTTTGCCGACATTCGGATCGGTATATTCTTCGAGTACCTTTCCGTTCTTATCGACTACTTTGAGTATCGACACCAAATCATGTCGTATGCCGGCATTGGCAAAGACAGAGAACGCCTCGGCCATGTCCGTCATGCGCACCTCTCCTCCTCCCAAGGTAAGGGATAGTCCGTATTTTGACGGATCGGCAAGCGTATCAAGCCCGAACGCCGAAGCTGAAGCGACCATACCCTGAACGGTATTAAGATACAGCATTTTTACGGCGGGGATATTCAGCGAGTTACCGAGTGCAAACCGAAGTTGTACCGGACCGCGGAATTTGCCGTCATAATTACGCGGGCAATAGAGCGGTTGTCCCGGGGTACCGATAAAACACGTGGGAATATCAAGAAACATGGTCGCGGGAGTAACAACCTTATTTTCGATACCGATCGCATAATTAATGGGTTTTATCGAAGACCCCGGTTGGCGGAGCGCGGTCGTTACGTTAAAAGATCCCGAAGGAGTGGCAAAGTAATCGGTGGACCCGACCATGGCAAGAATTTCTCCGGTCGATGGTTTGGTGATAAGCGCCGCTCCGTTGCCCACGCGGATATTTTTCAGTTTCGCCACTTCAGCGGCTACCGTCGCCTGTGCATAGTTTTGCAGGTCAAGATCGAGCGTGGTCGTTACCTTAAGTCCGCCCCGCTCAACCAAACTTTCACCGTACTTTTGCACCAGCTGCTCTTTAACATACATGACAAAGTGCGCCGCCTGAATCCCCGTTTCCTGTTTGTATTCGATCGGTTCATTTGCCGCCTCGTCTGCCTGTGCCCGAGTGATGTATCCGTCCTCCACCATGCGGTGCAGCACTTCTTTTTGCCGTTCTTTGGCAAGTTCCGGGTGGGCGCCGTACGGCGAATAGAGAGTAGGCGCCTGCGGCAGCCCTGCAAGGATCGCCGCCTGGGCAAGAGTGACGTCTTTTATGGAAACGCCGAAATATTTTTCCGCGGCGGTTTCGATGCCCCAGGCAGTGCCCCCGTAAGGAACCGTATTGAGATACATTTCAAGAATTTTATCCTTGGAATACAATAGCTCAACGGTGGGGGCGAGCAGAAATTCCTTTAACTTTCTGGTGACCGTTCGTTCGGGCGTAAGAAGCGCTGATTTCACCAGTTGTTGGGTGATAGTTGAACCTCCCTGCAGTTTCTTATTGAGAATGGAAGCATAGATAGCCCGAATGATACCGCCCACGGGATTTATCCCGGCGTGCGTATAAAACGTTTTGTCTTCAATGGCGATGGTAGCATCGCGAACATGTTTCGGAATATCGGAAAGCGGAACCGGTGATCTGTTTTCGCCGACAAAAATATCAAAAAGAAGATTACCGTTTCTGTCATACACTTTAGTTGCCAGCGGCACGTCATAGCGACCCAATTTGGTGGGTGAGGGGAGATCCCGCAGGATAAACCAATAAAACACTCCGATAAGGAGTGCGGGGAAAAGCCAAAAGACAAACTTTTTGTGCTTCCCTATGTGCATCTTTACTTTTGTAAGCGCCTTGAGTCTAGGAATGGCCATGGGGACATTATATAATATAGTAAGAAGGAGACTCTACTTATGTTCACGCTTCCCGATCTTTCCTATGCCTATAATGCCCTCGAGCCATTTATCGATGAAAAAACGATGCAAATTCATCATGACAAACACCATGCCGCCTATGTGAAAAACTTGAATGATGCGTTGGAAGGTAACGAATCGCTGCTTGCGCTGCCCATCGAAACACTTATCAGTGATCTTTCTCAAGTACCGGAACCTGTCCGCATGAAAGTGCGCAACAACGGAGGCGGGCATTATAATCATTCACTTTTTTGGGAGATTATGGGACCCGGAGCCCATGCCCCCGAAGGTATGATTGCCGACGCGATAGCGGCATCATTCGGATCATTTGCGGCCTTTCAGGAAAAATTTGCCGCGGCGGGAATGGGGAGATTCGGGAGCGGATGGGTATGGCTGGTTGCGGACAAAGGAACCCTCACCATTATTGATACCCCCAATCAGGACAACCCTCTCATGGAGGGAAAAACGCCCGTGCTGGGACTTGATGTATGGGAACACGCGTATTACTTAAAATACCAGAACGTGCGGGCCGACTACATTGCCGCCTGGTGGCATGTGGTGAATTGGAAGGCGGTAGAAAAACGTTTTGCCGACGCCAAGTAACCTATGCGATTTGCCGATCCGTATGCGTTAAAAATTAAGCCCACCCGCGAGACCGTTATTTTTGCCGCAAGCCAGCATATCGGGACAAAAACGGTGCAATGCGATTATTTTTTAAATTTTAATGACGAGTGCTTCGTGTTGGCCGACGGATTGGATACCCTTCCCCATAGCGCGGTAGCCGCAAAATTTGCCTGTGAAACAGCCGTTTGGGCTTACAAACATATCCGGCAACATCGGTATTACTGGATGGATAAGAAGTTGTTTATGAAACGAATCTTTCGTTCCACGAATCTTGCCGTTTGGCAAAAGAAAAAAGAAGCGGGGTATGAAGCGGGTATGGCAACCAGCCTCATGGTGCTTATCATAGGAGCGAAGCAATATTGGCTAGGGTCCGCAGGACCCGCCGGTGCGTGGCATATTCATGGCGGCACATTTACCAAATTGACGCCCGATATCGATCCGTTGCGTCCGGTTGAAGAACAGCAATATCTCGGGATAAAACGGCTCGGGCTCATGCATGCGTATAAAACCGCAGCGCTTAATGAAGGGGAGACGATTATCATGGCATCTTCCGGGTGCGGCAATTATCTTACGCCCACGGATATTTCGACGGCGGCCGCCATGTCGGGCAAATCAACAAACGATGCCACCGCGGCAATTATGTCGCTGGTTCAGGCATCGGGACAAAACGGATCGACCGAGAATCAAACAGGGGTTCTTATCAAACGGCTTGAGCGTGCATAACACCATGGAAGAGACATTGATAGCACTTATCCGAAGAATTGAAGCGGCACCGATACCGGAAAGCGATAAGGTACATCTGTATGTTGAAATCCGCCATGCATTGCAGGCGGCGGTAACGCCGGTTATGCTTCGGTACCTCCCGAAAGAGGAAATGCGCACATTGGTAAAAAATCTCTCGTCCCTATCAGTCGAAGAATATATACCGTTTATGGTCAACGCGCTCAATAAAGAGGGCGTGCTCGAAGAAATTGAACAATCGATGCACAGTATTCTTCGGGAAATCGACACGGCACTTACCGAATCAGGCGTATAATGAGGGAGTCACTATGACAGAAACACTTGTTTCCGAAGAAGAAAAAGCCGCAAAAGGAACGGAAATACGTAAAAAAGTAACGGAACGGATTCGCACGTGGATCCGGGAAAAGTCTCAGCATATCGAACAATCCGATCGCCATTCATTTGAGGCCGTCAAAAAAAAAGCGGTTGAAGGACAATCGCAAAAAACTGTCGCAACACGAATCAAATCAGCATTGGAAAGCGGGGGGACCAGGGTCAAAGACGAGGCATCAAAAACCAAAAAGAAAATGCTTATGAAAACACTCGGTATCGTTGCTTCCGTCGCGGCTTTTATTGATCCCGAACCGGTTTCCAAAGTGGCACTGGGGGCAGCGGCAACAGGCATCGGTGTTGCGGAGAAGGCAAGCGAGCTTAAAGCGATGAAAGATGCCCGTGACGGCAAGAAAATAGGAGGCAACGAACCAATGCATGCAACTATTACGGAAAAAATCCTTAGCGTAGGGAATCCCACCGCATAGATTTGTACTTGGTTTCTTTGTTGCGTCCCTCTATACTGTAGGTATGCCCGCGGAATTTTTTTCTGACATAAGCGATAAAGGAACCCCTCCTAATTTTTTCTTTTTTGACGGCAAAGCATGGAAAAGCAGTAGCTCCGGAAAAACCGTTCCCGTCGTCTCGCCCATCGATAATTCTCTTGTGGGAACGCTCCCGCTGGTTACTCATGAGGAAATTGATCAGGTGCTATCGACCGCAAAAAATGCCCAACCGTTGTGGGAGGCAACACCGCTCAACAAACGCATAGGCATCATGCATCTTGCCGCGGATTGGATACGCCACTATCAGGACTATCTGATCGCGCTGCTTATTCGCGAGGTGGGAAAATCCGCCGATGAGGCAAAAGGCGAAATAGCAAGAACCGCCGATCTTATTGATTACTTTGCCGATGAAGCACAGTCAATGCAGGGAATGACGCTTGATAGCGACAATTTCCCCGGTTTTGAAAAGGGAAGAATCGCCATCATAGAGCGGGTTCCGTACGGAACCGTGCTTGCTATTGCGCCGTTTAACTACCCGGTAAATTTAACCGCCAGTAAAATTGCCCCGGCGCTCCTTATGGGAAACAGTGTGGTGGTAAAGCCGCCGACCCAAGGAGGTATTTCCGCGACGCATCTGGTGAAAATTTTCGAAAAAGCGGGTGTTCCTGCGGGGGTGATCACAACGCTTACCGGTACGGGAGAAGTCATCGGTGACTATCTTGTTCCGCACAAGGATGTATCTATGGTCGCTTTTACGGGCAATTCCGACACCGGAATCGCGATCGCGGGGAAAGCGGCAATGAAGCCCTTGCTGTTTGAGTGCGGCGGCAACAATCCGGTGGTCGTCATGCCCGATGCGGATCTTACCGTCACGGTTCGCGAGATTATTAAGGGAGCGTTTGCCTACAGCGGGCAACGATGTACGGGAATTAAATACGTTCTCACTACCCCCACCATTCGTGAACAACTGGTGGATATGCTGATAAAAACGCTTCCCGAGATGGTGCATCCGGGGGATCCGCGCAGCCCGGAGACAAAACTGGTCGGGCCGGTCATCTCTGAGGCCGCCGCCATACGCATCGAAGAAGCAATCACGCTGTCGGTGAAAAACGGGGCAAAACTTATATGCGGCGGCAAAAGGACAAATGCCATGATCGAGCCCACCGTACTAACCGGCGTTATTCCTAGCATGCCGATAATTGCAAAGGAAACCTTCGGTCCCGTCGTATCATTTGTCGATGTTGCTTCTTTTGATGAAGCGGTAACGATCATTAACCGCTCCTCGTACGGATTGCAGGCAAGTGTATTTACCAAAGATGAAGGAACCGGTTTGGTGTTTGCCAAAAAATTAAATGTCGGATCGGTACAGATAAACGGGAGCCCGCAACGAGGACCCGATCATTTCCCGTTCCTCGGCGTCAAGCACTCGGGAGTGGGAGTGCAGGGAGTGCGGTATAGTCTGGAAGCGGTGAGCAGGCTGCGCCCCGTGGTGCTTAATAAACCCCAGTAGCCATGTCTTAATATTGACACCCGTCAAAAAACGGGGCACACTGACAATTGAGGAGAATTTATATGGCAAAAAAAGTCAGCGCGCCCAAATCAAATCTTGTTTCCGTTGTATCCTTTGTTACGCTTCTTCTTATTCTTGTTTCCGTGTTTGTGATGAGCGGCAGTTTTGCGGATTTTGTGACTACGGTGACAAAAACCAAGGCATCGCGGGCAAATCCCAAAGTGAGCGAGACGTTTGCCGATGCGTTCAATGACGGCAAAATCAATGAAGAGAAGTGGACAGTGACAAAAACGGACGGTGCGAGTGTTGCCGAAACCACGGGAGACAATCTTCGCTTTACTGTTTCCGAAGGAAATGTAGGAGGAAAAGTGCGCAGCGCGACCCTGACGTTCAAAGAGCTTTTGAAAACGAGCGGAGATTTCCGCGCCGTTGCCGTTGTCTATAAGCCGACGGTTACGGGAGAAGGAACGGGAGTAACCGCACTCCGGTTTTCCTCGAAGGGAAGTGATGACGATGAGGCGGCGGTGGTGCGATGGTTGGTAAACGGGACCAGCAGTAAGATTGTTTTCCTTGTGAACGGTGCCAACGGCAAACGGATGGAAACGGAACACGCGGATGTCAAAAGTAATGTTGCGATACTTCGTCTTGACCGAATCAATAAAAAATACCGTGCCTTTTACAAAGTAGGCAAAGATGTTTCCGGAGATGTCGGATGGATGCCGCTCGGCAATGAACAGGATATTTCGTTGGGAAATGAAGGAAGAATTTCGCTCGCAACCCATAACGGGGGGGTAAACGGGAAATTCCCCAAGGTAATCGGCAGAGTGGATCAGCTGAATATTTCTTGGGAAGGCGAGCCATCGACAAAGGATAGCTTTTCCGACGCATTTGCCGACGGGAATCTCGGAAAGCTTTGGAAAATCACCCGCTCGGACGGGGCACAGGTATATGAAAACAAACAGGACAACCTTATTATGTCGCTCCCGACGGGGCCTATCCAAAACAAAGGAAGATATGCCGTGGTGACCCGTCAGCAGCCGGTCGTACCGGAAGGCAAAGAATTCGGTCTGCAGACCCGTATGTATAAGCCGGTTGTTGTCGGTGAAGGAACCGGGTACGCGGGGATCCGGTTTATCTCCGGGGGTACCGTTGACGATGAGGCGGCATCACTCCGATGGGTGGTGGGCAAGGATCTGAGCCGCATGGTGTTTGTGGTGCGAAGTCCCGACGGCACATTGGCGGAAAAAGCAACGGTAAATGTGCCGGTGACGCTGAAGGCCGCGACGATGCGCCTTACCCGTGTGGGTAACGCGTATCGCGGATGGTACCGCACGGGGGATGCGGACACCGAGTGGATCGCGGTGGGAAGCGAGGTAAGCACCAACTTTGGGGCAAACGGGAAAGTGAGCCTGATAGTGCATAACGCAAATACCCCGGGCAAGTACCCGCGGGTAATCGGACGATTTGATCAGGCAAGCGGATCGGTGGAGAAGTAACAATCTCTTGGCGAAGAGGGGCGTACCAATTTTACGAAAGGTGGTGCCTCCGTACGAACTTAATCTGTTCGGCGCTGTACCCCAGCTGTTCTAAAAATGCCTGTATCTCGGCTTTTGTCTTTCCTTCCCTCTCCAGCTTTCGGGTAAAGGTATAGACCCATTCCGTCACCTCAAACGGTTGCAGTATCCATTGTTTCGTCTGCTTGGCGAAATAATCGGGTCGTATTGATGAATGGGGTTTGTAGAATAACGTTGCAGTCGTAATCGTTTTCGGATTGAACTCCTTAAGGTACAAAACCGCACGCTTCAGCGTGGTCCCGGTATCGGCGATATCATCGACAAGGAGCACCCGTCGGTGGTCTATCCGTTCGGATAACGCACCCGTAATCTTTACCTCCCCCTGTTGTTGGATATCGGTATAGCTTTGGATAGTGATCGAACTAATCGGAATCCGTAAAAAGTCGGAGAGCAGGTGACCGAACGTCAGCCCGCCTCGACCGATGGCAATAATACAGTCAAACGGTTTTTCGTGCGACAGGATGGCTGCCGCAATCTTTTGGGAGAGTGCATGATAGTCTTTCCATGTAACGGAGAGGTATTGAACGCGCATACGCTAGTATTAAATTTCGTTTACTCTTTTGTCAATACGAGAGGCGGCGAGCGAGATGCCCTTGACGGGGAGTATTTGGATTCTATAATACGTGTATGGATACCCCCCCAACGGCAAAAGGTCTTAAATATTCCAGTGTGGCAATTTCCGGGCGTCCCGGTGCAGGGCGGAGTACGTTGTTGAAAAATTTACGTCCCCATCTTGAGCCGCTCGGCTTTGAGTTTTTTTCGGGAGGGGATTGGTCGCGGCAATACGCCATACAGCTTGGAACGCACGATCCGAACGATGCAAAACATCACCTGGCGACGGATTACGGAGACGATATCGATTACCAGATCGATCAAGCCTTGCGAGAGAAAATTTCCCATCCCGAAAACCATATGGCGGTAGAAAGCTGGATAGCGGGATGGAATGCCCGAGGATTTTCTCACGTGTTAAAGGTGCTCCTTATGTGTGACGACTCTTTGCGGATCGATCGTATCGTCAACCGTGACAACGCCACCGTAGAAGATGCAAAGACGCATTTGCGCGAGCGGGAAGATGCCAATATCGGGAAATGGCAACGGTTGTACGGTGTCAGCGATTTCTGGGATCCCCGGCATTATGATCTGGTCATTAACACCTATTCCCACGGCCCCGGTCAAACACTTGACGTCGTACTCCAGGCACTGGGGTATTTTCATGTAAACGGACAACCGAAAGCGGTTTAAAACCCGCGAATACATTCTGTATCCTATTTTTTTATTTCATATCGTCAGTAGAGTTAATTATTCACTGTCTATTTAGCGAAAAATGATACCGACCGCCGAGCAAATAGTAGAGTTGTGGGACACATACTCGCTTCCGGAGCGGAAGCGATGGCATAGCAGACTGGTAGCAGGAGTGGCCATTTTTTTTGCCCGGGAGATCGCACGTGTTTCCGACAACTCCTCAATAGATATTCCGCTGCTTGCGGCGGCAGCACTGCTGCATGATCTTGATAAGATGGTACCCAAACGCGAAGGTGAACACCATCCGGATACAGGTGTCCGCATTCTTCGGGAACGCGGATTTTCCGCCATAGCCGACCTGGTCAGAACGCATCCCGTCCATGCCATACTTGATCAAAGTATCGCACCCAAGACCCGTGAACAGGAACTGTTATACCTTGCCGACAAAATGGTAAAAGATACCATTATTACGGTGGACGAACGATTCCTCCTCTGGAGAAAGGAAAACCTTCCTGAAGAGGCCGGACGCATGCTTGACGCCGCCTATCCCCGGGTTAAGGCGCTTGAGAAAAAGATATGTGATGAAATCGGAATAGTGCCGCACGATCTTGCCCGCCTTGCCAACGCAATGGAAACGAGTACAATGGACGTACTGCGTTAAGAAAGAAGGAGGCTGCTATGAAGAAACTACTTTTTGCACTCTGTCTGTTCTTTGCTTTACCGTTTTTGACGAGTGAAGCGATCCTTGCCCTCTCGCCCCGAGTCACCGATGTTCCCAAACCGATGGTAACTCCCACGCCGCAACCGGTGGAATATACGCTTCCGTACCCCGGCATCCTTCCCACGCACCCCTTGTATATGGTGAAGCTGTTGCGGGACAAAATAATAGAAATGCTCATCACCGATCCGTTAAGTAAAACCGAATTTTATATCCTGCAGGCGGACAAGAAACTTAATATGTCGATAAGTCTTGCTGATGCCAAGAAAACGAAAGAAGCGAGCGAGATTCTCGGTGAATCACTTGCAGCCAGAGAACAGGCGCTCTCGCTTCTTATCAATCACAAAAAATCAGGCAGCACTATTCCGGGTCATCTCGCCGAAAAATTCTTCCTTTCACTGGAAAAACATATCGAGATACTTCGTGCGTCGGCAAGTTCGCTGGATGCAGTTTCCGCCCTCAAAGTCAAAGCGGAAGCCGCTCTGCGCGGCGAGTGAAGAAACGTATACATATAATGCCATATAGCCTGCCAGCAACGACCGGATGCATATGCACGGTTGAGTACTTTCCGCATCCTTTTACGGTACGGTGAAAAAAAGATGCCGCCGGTTTATATTTTTTCACCGTACTTTTCCCTCAAAAAATTTTCACGAGGCTAAAAAAATGTAGTGGATATCTTTGATATAGAAGTTGCCAGTTGACGGTCTACTATTAGTGTTTTAGGATTTCTGAGCACACCACACTTAGTGTTTAAAGGTTTCACGACATACTGTTCCAAAAGAGGAGAAGCGAGCCATGAAATGTCCCTATTGTACCAACAGCGACACTGAGGTTATTGAAACAAGAGACAGCGAGGACCTTGCGGTAACGAGACGAAGACGGGGGTGTAGCAAATGCGGCAAGCGATTTACCACCTACGAGCGGATTGAAACGGTGCCTTTGACCGTCATCAAAAAAGACAATCGGCGCGAGCCGTTTGATCGGGAGAAGTTGGAGCGGGGAATTTGGCGGGCAAGCGGAAAGACAACACTCAAAGGAAGCGACATACGGCGAATCGTGGACGAGGTGGAACGGGAACTCATCGGCGGCAATACGACGGAATTGACCAGTAAAAGAATCGGGGAGTTGGTGGCAAAGCGGTTAAAGAAGCTCGATAAGATCGCCTATATCCGATTTGCGAGCGTGTTTAAACAATTTGTTGATCTTGATGAATTTGAAGGAGAATTAAGAAAACTTATTAAAAAGAAATAACTATGGATACAAATTTTACCGGCATAAGAAAAACAGTTTTTACCGACCGCTATGCGTTGAAGGATGAAGCGGGCAATCCCGTCGAACAAACGCCCGAGGAAATGTGGCGCAGGGTTGCAAAGGCGGTTGCCCTCATGGAGAAGAAAGAAGATCGAAAAAAATGGGAAGAGAAATTCTACGATGCCATGCGGGATTTTGTTTTGGTACCCGGAGGACGTATCCTTTCCGGTGCCGGTACGGGATATAAGGTCACGTTTTATAACTGCTTTGTCATCCCCAGTCCCCATGATTCACGGGGGGGGATTTTAACCACCTTAACCCAAATGGTGGAAATTATGTCACGCGGTGGGGGAGTAGGTATCAACCTCTCCTCTCTTCGTCCGCGAGGCGCAAGAGTGCAGAAAGTAAACGGGTTTTCCTCGGGTCCCTGCAATTGGGCGGAACTTTTTTCGGTTGCCACAAAAGATATCATTCAGCAGGGAGGCAGTAGAAGAGGGGCATTGATGTTGATGTTATGGGACTGGCATCCTGATGTTGAGGAGTTTATCACGGTCAAACAGGATCTTGCCAGAATTAACGGCGCAAATCTTTCCGTCTGTGTTTCCGATGCGTTCATGGAGGCGGTGAAAAAAGATGCGGACTGGGAGTTAAAGTTCCCCGATCCCAAAGACCCCGACTACGATACCAAATGGGACGGCTATCTGCCGAACTGGATAGCGCTGGGGAAAAAACCGATTGTCCAAAAGACCGTCAAAGCACGCGCATTGTGGGATCTTATCGCCACCGCCGCATGGAAAAGTGCGGAGCCGGGTGTGGTGTTTATGGAGCGGTATAACAAATGGTTTAACAATTATTATTACGAGTATGTTAACTGCGTCAACCCCTGCGGGGAAGAAGGGCTTCCCAACTGGGGAGTATGCAACCTGACGTCCGTAAATTTATCGGCATTGGTCAATGAAAAAGGTGAGTTTGACTATGAACGGCTTGCGGAAGTTACCCGAATCGGCGTCCGTTTTCAGGATGACATCATCGATGCCGATTACTATGTCTTTGATCAGATCAAGGAAGTGCAGCTCCGCGGAGAGCGCCGCATCGGGTTCGGCACCATGGGTCTTGGGGATGCCCTGATCAAAATGAAGCTTCGGTACGGATCCGAAGAAAGTCTTGCCGTTATCGACAAAATCTACCGCACCATTCGGGATGCCGCGTACGATTCTTCCGTCGATCTTGCCAAGGAAAAAGGAGCATTTCCGAAAATCGATAAGGCAAAACATCTTGAGGCGTATTTCATTAAAAAGCTTCCCGAAACCATCAGGAAGAAGCTGAAAAAATACGGCATACGCAACTCGATGATATTGCAACAGGCACCCACGGGCTCCACTTCGCTGATGGCCGGAGTTTCAAGCGGTATTGAACCGGTGTATGAATTTGAATTCATCAGGCGAGACCGTTTGGGGGAACATATTCTCCGTCACCCGCTGTATGAAGCATGGTTCCAAAAATATAAGGAAGAGCACGGAACGGAACCTACAAAAACCGATAGGCCGGAGTACTTCGTATCGGCAAATGATTTGACGCCCGAGGATCATGTACGGGTGCAGGCGGCAATCCAACAGTATGTGGATGCCTCAATCAGCAAAACGGTCAATGCGCCCAAGACCCACACCGTGGAAGACGTAAAACGCCTTTACACGTTGGCGTACGATTTGGGGTGTAAAGGGATCGCCTACATGCGGGAAGGAAGCCGTGAGGGAGTACTCACGAGAAAAGAAGAAGAAACCAAGAAAGAGGAAATCAAACAGGTGGCAGCCCCTCTGATGAGCGCTGAGGTAAAACCCCGGCCGGCCGTTGTGCACGGTTCCACCTATCAGCTGGAAACGCCGATGGGACAGGCATACATCACGATTAATACCAACGGCGGAGAACAGCCGCTTGAGGTGTTTGTAAATGTCGGCAAAGCGGGAAGCGACGTTACCGCCATGGCGGAAGCCATGGGGCGATTGATTTCTCTTGTGTTGCGGGTGGCTTCTCCCATTTCCCCCATGGAACGGGCTCACCGGGTGGCAAGCGAGCTTATCGGGATCGGAGGAGCCAGAAGCCTCGGCTTCGGCGAGAACCGGGTTCGTAGTCTCCCCGATGCGGTGGCAAAAGTCATTGACCGGCATTTCGGCTTTTTCGCCAAACACCGGGTGGACGCCCCGATCGTATCAAACGGCAACGGTCATGCCGCCGCTGCGGCAAACGGGAACGGTCATGCCCCGACGGTTACAACGGGAGCACCGCAAGTAGAGCCCGCAGCCAATCCTGTGGCAATGCCCGCGACGCAGATGTTGTTAACCGAGCGTCGCATGGTTACCGTGGATTTGTGTCCGTCCTGCGGTGAGGGGAGCCTCGTGTTTGAGGAATCCTGCAAGAAATGCTATTCGTGCGGCTACTCCGAGTGCTAAACTAACGTCATGCCAATATACACAAAAACAGGAGATACGGGATCGACGGCGCTGTTCGGCGGCAAGCGCGTATTAAAATGCGAAGAATTGGTCGATGTCTACGGCTCCATCGATGAGTTGAATTCCTGGATAGGTCTGATTGCCAGCGTTATGGATGCCGCCGACGTGCAAAGTTTTTTGTCCGCCATCCAATCGGATCTTTTTTCCATCGGCAGCCATTTGGCAGGGTGGGAGGCGGATTTAAGTTTGCTTCCCAAACGGGTCAATGAAATGGAGGCACGCATTGACGTTTTGGATGATACGCTCCCCAAACTCACCAATTTTATTCTTCCGGGAGGCACAAAGTTGGCATCTGAAATTCATCTGACGAGAGCCGTTTGCCGAAGAGTGGAGCGCCAACTTGTTTCACTCGGTCAAAAACAAACGATTGATCCGAAGATCTACGTTTATCTGAACCGTCTTTCCGACCTGTTTTTTATGCTGGCGAGATTTATCAACCATACCGCCGGCGTCGTCGAGGTAACATGGTCCGGTATTGACCGAAACGCCAAAAAGAAGTAAAACAATGCCAGTAGAAGTAAGGGCAAGAGGAACCCCGCGAACTTCGGGGACTGTGCCGCAACGGTGATCCTGCGTAATAAACGCCAGGCAGTCCGGAACTCCCCCTTATATATCCCGAGCAGGAGGTGTATATGGAGAAACCTTCTCCAACGTACGATAATTTTGCACGCTATCACATTCGTTCATTTGACGACGATAAACGATATCAGGATCGCCTGACTATTCGCGGTATTCCCCGACTCAACGATACCGATGAAGAAGATAATAAGCCGTTGTGGCGCGGTGATCACACTTACAGTTCCGATGCTGCTTCCTATTCCCTCACGCATTTTATTGAACCTGAGGTGCAAAAAGAACATCCCGATTGGACGCACGCCGAGGTGAAAAAGGTAGCGGTTGAGCGATTCCAGGAGCGTCTTGCACAGGATCTATCGTACGAACACAAGGAAAATGTCCACGAAGAATCGATAGTCCGATGGGAAAAAATACAAACGGCGGACGGCTCGTGGCAATTGGCCACCTCCTACGGTAACACCATGGTTACCCTCAACGAACTCTGGGAACATACGAAAGAATTCGCAGCGTTTTCCGGCAACCCCGCCGCGTACAATCGCGACGAACATGCGGCACAAATTGCCATGCAGGAACAATTGATTGCGGGAACGGCCTCGGGTTTTGTAAGCGTTCTTTCGCATCCCGACGCCGTTCGTTATGTCCAGGTGTGGCAGCAATCGGAGGATGGGGGAGTTATTTCAAAACAGGTAGATCTTTATAAAACGACGGGGACGGATTTCACCCACGAAGAAGGAGCGAATTTTATCCGGCATCTTGCCGAATTTCATAACGCCGACACGCTTTCATCCGAAATCTCCTCCTATGCGCATTTTTTCGTCCGGGAAAAAAAGATTGATGAGGAAGATATCCGTACCATCGCCATTGCGCAAACCATGGAGCGGGGTAGGGAAACAACACCGGTGCCGCTCCCTACCGAATACTTGCGTGTAGTAGGAGTAGCGGCGCGGGACAGCAAAAACACGCTCACCGAGCTCGGGGCATTTCTTAAGGAACACATCGACAAAAAAATAAATTTCATGAAGCAAGAGCTGCAGCTGACGAAACAAGAGAAAAAACGGATTCGTATGCCCGTTATTGCCGATGCGCAGCCGGTCTCGCATGAACGTGCAGGATCGTCGCTTCTTGTCCGAAGAAGTAATATGCGGCACGAAGAAGTTGTTACGACGCACGGACAATCAATAGAGTCGATGAAATCCGTTGCCGCCGAATGGGTGGTTATGCGGACGATGCTTTTTTATCACGATGTTGCCCCGGGAATGGACAATGCGATCATTTATTGGTTAACCCGTCCGCTCGAACAAAAGAAACCGGGCAAAAAAACCGTCGCGGAAAAAAACCCTGTCGAAGAAAAAAACAACAGGATAACCGCATCCACTGCAAAAGAAAAAAAACCCCGTATATCACTCTTTTCACTCTTTCGCCTGGTCAGTGATGTGAGAAAGCGATCGTTTATGCGCGCGGAGAAACAAAAGCAAGTCCCGGCGGCATCGGCAGATATAACTCCCGCCCTTCCGGCAAAACGGCAAAACAAAGAAACGGCGCAGATCGCGCTGTCGCTTCCTGTCGTTGTAGGACTACTCCGTCTCTACAAAATGCTGGTTCACGCAACGGATCCGGTATTGCATACCGAAAAAAAATCACTGAAAAATCAGGGCAACGCACCGGAACGACATGCGGATCCGACGGGTAAAGAAATATTCCTCCTGCGCAAAACAGGGATCGCAATGATTCTGTGGCTTCTGACGGAGTGGGAGCGCACCGTCATCCGTGACGGCGGGACATTGCCTATCGGGAGCGAAGTGGCACTTACCGGCCGCCCGGAAGTTTCCGATGGTGAAAAGCAATCAACCTGGTTGCTTTTTGCGATTATCTGGTATCTTTCCGCCATTCGTGAACACGGCAAACCGGGTACGGTAACCAAGGCGAAAATCGGTAAAAAACGGAAAAAAAAGAAGATGAAAAAAACACGCCGTTTTCTGCCGCCGACAGGCATCATATTCACCTATGGTTCGTGATAGAATAATACTTATGGATCCTCTGCCCAATACACCGCCGGCATCTTCACCCAATACGGGCGGATCCGCTGTGCCGCTGACCGGCAGTATGGCCAAAGAACAAGCACCCATGACGGTTACCCCTGAGGCACCGGTCATTGTCGAATTAGGAAAGGACGCGGATCTTCCCCATGAAGTTCAGCGAGCAGGAGTTACGATGCAATCGGACTCCGTTACGTTACCTAAAGTCGTGCAAAATATGGGAGTGACCGCAGTAGGCTCTTCGGCGCCGCCCGTATCGGCTCCTGCCGTTACCGTGGTATTGCCGCTTACGGATGATCAAATCGCGCAAGGGTTACACCAAAGCCTGGTTTCGTCGTGGCGATGGCTCGCCGAATGGTGTGAAAGACAACTCAAGCAAGCGCATATTTTACTGACTTCAGCGCACGGAAAAATTATACGCACAAAAACGGAATAATCGTATGCCATTAGAATTTGCCGATATCGTGTATCAACTGGAGGTGCTTGGGGTGGCACTCCTCATCGTTACGTTCTGTCTTATCGGATTTGCGGTGTTGGGATACGTGTTGTTTCTCGCGTGGAAATACCGTGATCGCGAAAAGCATTCGATGGAATATACCCTCATGCAGATCGCAACACCCCGTGATAACGAAATAAAAATTGATGCCGCAGAGCAAATGTTTGCCAGTCTGCACGCGATTCACCACGGTGGATTCTGGTCGTTTCTCAAACCCCAGGATCATATTTCGTTTGAAATCGTCGCCAAACGGGAAGATATACGGTTTTATATCGCGGCACCGAAACGGTATATCGATCTTGTGGAAAAGCAAATTCACGGTTCGTACCCGGGAGCCGATGTCAAAATTGTTGATGAATACAACATATTTTCCGAAAACGGCAAAGTGGCATTTGCCGCACTAGCGCCAAAAAATTCCGATTATATGCCGATTCGGATATTTCGTGATCTTCCCATAGACCCGCTTTCATCGATAACCAGCGTGCTTGCCAAAATGGCGGAAGGAGAAGGTGCCGCGATTCAGGTGCTCGTACAACCAGCGGGGAGTAAATGGAGTAGTCTCGGCAGATCTTTTATATCCAAGACAAAAAAGAATGAGGCCAATCCGGAAAAAGCCAGTTTTAAAGTCGATGCAAAAACGCTTGAATCAGTTGAACAAAAAGTATCAAAACCCGGTTTTAATACGGTTATCCGACTGGTGGTGAGCGCCGCGACAAAGGAAGCGGCGGACGCGCATCTTGAGAATCTTATCACCTCGTTTCATCAGTACACATCGGATCATAACCATTTCTCCAAAGTGAAGCATCCGATGAAGAAATTTTTTATGGTAGATTTTATTTATCGGTATTTCCCCATGGTTAATCTGCCGTTTTTTAAACAATACGGCGTATTAAACAGCGACGAGCTTGCTACCATATATCATTTGCCGAATAAATCCATAGAAACCCCCCATATTTTTTGGTTGAACGCAAAGCGTGCTCCCGCCCCGATGCAGATTGCTTCGAGCGGACTGTTTATCGGGGTATCCCGTTACCGGGGAGTGGATCGACCGATATTCATCGGTGATGACGATCGAAGACGGCATCTGTACGTTATCGGGAAAACCGGTACCGGAAAATCGCAAATGTTGGAAGAACTGGTTATCCAGGACGTAAAAGCGGGAAAGGGTCTTGCGGTGATCGATCCGCATGGTGATTTGATTGACGGTATTTTATCCCGTATTCCTCCCGAGAGGGCGGAAGACGTCATCTACTTTGATCCGTCTGACGGAGAGCGCCCGATGGGGCTTAACATGTTGGAAGCGCAAACCGAGGAACAGAAACATTTTGTGGTGACCTCAATCGTCGGACTTATGTATAAACTGTACGACCCGCAGAAAACCGGTATCATCGGTCCGCGGTTTGAACATGCGGTACGAAACGCCATGCTTACGGTGATGAGCGAACCGGGAAGCACGTTTATCGAAGTTGTCCGTATTTTAACCGACAGCAATTTTGTGCAGGAATTACTTCCGAAAGTGCAGGATCCGATTATCAGAAGATATTGGACGGATCAAATCGCGCAGACTGCGGACTTTCATAAATCGGAAGTGTTGGACTATATCGTTTCAAAATTCGGCCGTTTTGTTACCAATAAACTTATGCGCAACATCATCGGCCAATCGGAGTCGAGTTTTAATTTCCGTAAAGTAATGGATGAGGGAAAAATACTGCTTGTTAATCTTTCCAAAGGAAAGCTCGGTGAAGAGAATAGTAATTTTTTGGGTCTCATCTTAGTTCCCCGTATTCTTATTGCGGCAATGAGCAGGCAGGATATCCCCGAGGATAAGCGACGCGATTTCTATCTCTACGTTGACGAATTCCAAAATTTTGCCACACCTGATTTTGCACAGATTCTTTCGGAGGCACGTAAATATCGGCTAAGTCTCACGGTCGCAAACCAATTCATCGGGCAAATGGAGGAAGAAGTGAAGAACGCAGTATTCGGCAACGTGGGAACGTTGATTACGTTCAGGGTAGGGGTCACCGACGCAAATTATCTCCAACACGAATATCAGCCGACGTTCAACGAAATTGATCTGATCAATATCGATAAATTTAACGCGTATGTCAAGACAATCGTGCACAACGAGCCGGTGAAGCCATTTAGCGTGGACTTATCAAAAGACATGAAAGTGGTGAACGCGGAACGGAATAAGGAAGTGGCGCAGGCGATCATCCAATTATCGCGATTAAAATACGGTCAGGCGCGAGAACTTATTGAAGCGGAAATACAGGAACGCGCGCGCTTGTAAATTATTTGTAATTCATCTCTTTACATTCAAAAAAAAACATGTAATGCTCTGTAGATATTCAGTCTCAATATCTATTCATGAGTCAATCTCCAGAGGAATCTTCCTCAGATAAAAAACATAACGTAATCGTATATATTTTCAACATGTCGGAGGATGTGTGGCCGTTTATTTCCGCCATGTCCGACGCCAATGCAAAGAGTGCGGAAATAGTAGAAAACGGATACCTCGGTGATGTGCGGATGTTTCAATTTGCCGGAGAGGATAATGAAGTGTTATACATCACTCCGCAGCCGGTCAGTCAACAATTTCTTGATTATTATCACTCGCTTTTTCCCAACACAAAACTGAGCGTACTGACGACCGCACAACATAGCGGCGTCATTTGTGAGGATATTTTGCATGACCCTTCGATTATGAATGCGTTGGTCGATGCCGCAAATTCATCAAGAAAACTTACCGTGACGAGTTACGCGGTAAGCCAGCCGTTTCTTAATCTGGTTCGTGCGCTCAGGGAAAAAGGGCTCACGATCGTCACTCCCGAAGCGCCCGATGAAGAAGATGCATGGACGGTTAATTTTTTCGGCAGCAAGTCCGGGATACGGCAACTTGCCCAGCAAAGTAGTAATGAAGAACCGGATTTTAAAATGGCGGACGGCGTTATCTGTTTCGGTATAGAAGATGCCGCAAAAATCGCGGCAATCCGTTACGTCAAAGAACAGGGCGTCGTCATAAAAACAAACAAGGGGCATTCGGGCATGGGAGTCGAAATTTTTAGACCGGGGGATTTACCCGATGAATTCCATGCGTGCCAGGCAAAAATATTGGCATTACTGAATAAGGATGCCTATTGGCAGAAATTCCCGATCATCATCGAAAAACTTATTCAGGTGAGTAACTCGGTCGCGGGAGGAAATCCGAATGTGGAGTTTAAAATAAACCGTAACGGACACATCGACTTTTTATATCATTGCGGCGTACTTGTGACGAAAGAAGGTGCGTTTCACGGCATAGAAATCGGACACGACATCATGCCGGAACGGGTTGCCGCCCGTATCAAAGATACCGGCTATTACATCGCCGAACGATTTGCCGCCGCAGGCTACAGAGGATACTTTGACGTGGACTGTGTCGCGGGAAAAAACGGAGAGATCTATGTTGCGGAGTCTAATGTTCGAAGTACCGGGGGAACATTTGTCTATACGACCGCGGTGGCACTCTTCGGCGAAAACTTTATGTACGACACCTATCTTTTTTCCAATAACGGCTATATGATTCCGCACCTGAAGCGCCAAACATTCACGAGCATGCTCACGCGGCTTTCGCCGATTCTGTATGATAAAACGACCAAAGAAGGACTTATATTAACGAGTGAAAATCTCCTGCGTATGCAGAAATTCTCATTCATCATTTTTGCAAAAAACAAAAAACGATCTCTCGAGATCGAAGCCCGCATGGAAGAACTTCTGCAGGCGTAAGTGGCGGCGTCGCCGTTTCTTTTGATACAATCGGATCCATGGGTGTGTAGCTCAGTGGTAGAGCGCTATCCTTATAAGATAGATGTCCTTGGTCCGATCCCAAGCACACCCACCAGAAATCGACAAAATACCTGCTATAAGATAGATGTCCTTGGTCCGATCCCAAGCACACCCGCCGCAAAAAAAATGAAAGGAAGATGAGGATATGGAACAGGTCGTTCTGGTTGATGAACAAAATAATCCGATAGGAGTTGCCGATAAGGATACGGTGCATACCACGACGACCCCGCTGCATCGGGCATTTTCCCTTTTTCTTTTTAACTCCAAAGGACAGGTATTACTTACTAAGCGCGCGGCAACGAAAAAAACATTTCCCGGCGTGTGGACAAATACCGTATGCGGACACTTAGCTCCCGATGAAGACGTCGTGAGTGCCGCCGTGCGGCGGCTTGCCCAAGAACTGGGAATAACGGGGGTAACCGTGCAGGAGGTCGCTCCGTATCGCTATCGGTTTGCCGATCAAAACGGTATCGTGGAAAACGAAATTTGTCCCATCACCGTTTCGTATTTTGACGGTGACCCTCATCCGCACCCGGGAGAAGTGGATGAATGGAAATGGATGGATTGGAAGGCGTTCCTTACGGATATAAAGAACAACCACGAGCCGTATTCTCCTTGGTGTCGGGAGGAAGCGAAAATTCTTACGACGAAACTTCCACCGATAAGTCGGGGATAGCCGTCACTTCTTCAACGGGTTCGGGAGACCCGCGAAAATACGCATAACTTGCAATATAAACCGCGTTGTCCGTACAGAGGGAAACGGGAGGCACAAAAAAATCAACGGAAGAAGGAAGCGTCGGGATTTTTTCGAGAAATTTTTCACGTAGTCTCAGATTAGCGGACACGCCGCCGGAAAGCAGAATTGCCTTTGCATCGAACTCAGTCACTGCCTTCAACGTCTTTTTGACCAACACATCCGTGATCGTTTCCTGTACTTCGTAGGAAAGCCGGGAAATCGCATCTTCGTCTAGTCTGTTTTGTTCGCGAAGGGCGGTAACCTTTCGCAGGATCGCGGTTTTTAGTCCGCTAAAAGAAAAATCCAAAACATGCTCTTTTGAAAGCATGGGAACGGGAAGTGCCTTGCCGGGAAGCGCAGGGATGTCGGTTTTTTTACAGCGGGCAGCCGCTTCCTGTATAGCGAGTCCGCCTCCGTGGCCGAAACCCAGTAATCGAGCGGTTTTATCGAAACATTCCCCGGCCGCGTCATCAATCGTTCCTCCGAGCCATCGCATTTCCTTTGTATTTTTCAAAAGATATAACTCCGTATGTCCGCCCGATACGACAAGTGAAATAGCGGGGAACATGCTATTGGGCATCGTATCGTCGGTGTGATCGGGTGATCCCAATGGGATCTCTTTGGTATCGTTTGTTTTGACAAAGTTTGCGTACATGTGGGCGAGCACATGGTTAACGGGGATAATCGGTTTTTGGGTAACATAGGCGATGGTTTTTGCGGCTTCAACCCCGACGAGCAGAGATCCGATCAGTCCCGGTCCCACGGTTACCGCGATCGCATCGATATGTTCGCGGATTTTTTCCGTCATGCTTTGGGAACCGTGGCCGAGCGGAAGCAAACTTTCGGTGATTGTCGGGATGACGGATTCAAGCTGCATGCGGGCGGCAACCTCGGGAACGATACCGCCGTATTTTTCGTGCATCGCATGACTGGTCGCCACGACGGTGCTGAGTATTTTCGTGCCGTTTTCTACAACGGCGGCGGCCGTTTCGTCACAGGATGATTCGATGGCGAGAATACGCATGGACCTATTTTACTACAAGAGGGCGGTAGCACTTACTCGAGCTCAAGGAGCTTGGCAAGTTGTGAGGTTGATGGCGTATGTATCTTGGGAATTACCGCGATAGTAGCCCCGATTGCCGCGGCGTGATCCCGTTTTTTTTCTTCCATCGGATCACCTTCGGTGATTGCGATTACGGAAGGTGCGACTCGGGTAACGAGTTCCCGGTACTCCGCATCGCTATGCATCGGCGGCAATGTGATCACTTCATTCACACAAGTCAGCGACAAAAGCATCGATTTCCGTTGTTCCTGGGTGTGAATGGGTCTTGTAGCCCCTTTCATCTTGCGGACGTTTTCATCCGACTCAAGTGCGACGACAAGAGCATCGCCCTGCGAACGTGCCGCAGTCAAAAATTGGGTGTGTCCGTAGTGGATGAGATCAAAACACCCGCCGACCAATACTTTTTTCATATTATTGGGGTGTTACCCCGCGGAGATAGACGGCTTGCCACGGGCGATAGTTGGAAGTGAATACGGTATCTTGTAACACCTCATTCCCTCGCGTTACTTTATAGGCAAATGACGCTTTCGCTCCCCATGCCGCCCAATCAACCTGTCGTACCGCACCGGGAGGGAGCGTCGGGTCATCCTGGTAAGAAGGAGGGGGAGGAGGAATCTCGCCGCCGACCACATGATTTGATATCTCACTGCTTCTACCGTCATGGGTGCCGTAGAGTTCAAACGTGAGCGTCAGATTTTTTGTGTCGGTTTTCGTTTGGATAAGAATATGTGCGGGGGTATCGTTTTTGATTTTTAGATCAACGGTAGGAGAAAAGACCGTCGCATCGATGCCCGCTTTAAATCCGCCTTCCTCATAATAGTGCACGCGATAGGCATGCGCATGCCGTTCTACGATCGGAAGACCCGCGGCAAGCGCCGAGCGAAACAGCGTCGTGCTTACCTGACATACCCCGCCGCCGTCTCCCAGCACCGTTCTTCCGTCTTTGATGATATATGCGGATTGGTAGCCTGTCGCCGCCGATATGTCGCCTATGGCATCAACAAATGAAAATGTTTCTCCCGGAGGAATAAGCACGCCATTTAGTCGACTTGCGGCGAGTGCGACGTTATGGATTCTTCCGGGAATCGAACCCGTAAATTCCGAATACCCCCGCCCGATGAGCTCCTTAATTCCAAAGGAATTTACTTTTTCCGTCGTTGCCGTGGGATGGATAGTATAGACGGGAACCGCGATCACGATATGCAGTTGCGGAGCATGCGGCAATGCCTTAACGGCGGATTCAAACCGCTCCATTGCTTCCTCTTTCTGTACTGCCAGACCATTTTTGGACGCACGAAATGCGGTTACCTTGCCGTTTTCAAACTGAAATAACCCTTCCTGAACGGGCACGTCTATTTGTTCCGCCATGTTGGTTATCGCTTCTTCCACAAGCCCCGATTGCCATCGGAAATAAGGGGTAAGCGCTATCGTGCCGCGAAGAAACTTGGTGGTAAAGTCCCGTAGCCGATTGCCCGTTCTGCCGATTTCATACGCCTGGGTGGCGGAAAGCGTTGCATCATATCCCAAATCAAGTGCGCTTCCGGAAACCGTGGCGATATGTCCTTCGTATTTAAACTCGAAAACCGCCTTGGAAAACGGGATGTTTTGGTTCTGCCAGTACTGTTCTACTTCTCGGGGTGTTTTGCCGCCGAAATGGACGCCATCGATGACGACGTTGGGATAGATTTTCCCCTCATAATACGCGTCAAATGCCGAAAGTCCCACGCCTAACGATATGGCGACAAGAATAACCCCGAGCACGATGCCGCGAAGCAGGCCGATGCCCGTTGTGGTATGAGGTGTTCTCGCTTGAGAATCGTGAGTCATGCTATGATACATTGTACCGTACATATTATGGATCCAAAAGACCCACAAACGCCGGAGGCTCCTTCCGTTTCCGGAGGAATAGGGATTGCAGAACCCATTTTTCAGGCGCCGCAGGAACCCGTGCCTGATACCATCGTCATCCCGCCCGTTGAGGCGGGAGCCGCTGCGGTACAGCCCGAAATGGCCGCGACCCCTGCTCCGTCATCGGTGCCGCATGAAACGGTTAATCCGTTTATTCCGAATCTTGCCGTGCCTCCGCAGACGCAAGCCCCTTCGGGAAGAAGTCCCGTATTACGTATGCTGATGATCTTCGGCGGCATTATCCTCCTTATTATTGTAGGCGTCTTCGGCTATCGTTCTTTTGCCGGCGGGGCGGCACCCACGCAAAAGGAAGTGACGCTTAACTATTGGGGACTATGGGAAAACGATGCGGTTACCCGCCAGGTGCTCGCCGATTTCGAAGCGACGCACCCGGGAATCAAAGTGCAATATACCTCGCAATCACCCAAACAATACCGGGAACGGTTGCAGTCGGCGATAAACAGGGGAGAAGGTCCCGATATTTTCCGTTTTCACAACACCTGGCTCCCGATGCTGAGGACACAGCTTGCCACCGTCCCGCAGACGGTTATGACGCCTGCCGAATTTAGCAACACTTTTTTCCCCGTGGTGAATAACGATCTTGTGGCGGGCAATACCATCTTCGGCATTCCGCTGATGATCGACGGACTCGGCTTGTATATAAACGATGAGCTGTTTGCCACCGCGGGAGTGACGCCTCCCACGACCTGGACGGATGTCATCAATCTTATTCCGCGGCTCACGGTAAAAAGCGGTACCGCGATCGTAACGGGAGCCATTGCGCTGGGTACCACAAACAATGTCGAGCACTTTAGCGACATATTGGCCGTCATGTTTATGCAAAACGGGGCAAGCCTTAAAAAACCGATAGGCAAGGAAGCGGAGGGAACGTTAGTGTTTTACCGAAAATTTGCCGATCCGTCCGACCCGCTCTATACCTGGAGTGACGGTATGGATAATTCTATTTCCGCGTTTGCGGCGGGAAGGGTTGCCATGATCATCGCCCCTTCGTGGCGGGCACATGAAATCGCCGTCATCAATCCGAAACTCCGTTTTCATATCGGGACGATCCCGCAATTGCAGGGGAACGCCGTCGGGTGGGCGACCTATTGGGTGGAGGGAGTATCTTCCAAAAGTCCGAATCAGGCGGCCGCCTGGGAATTCGTCAAATACTTAACCAGTAAGGAGACCGCGGCGAAATTTTATACGGCGGCGGCGGCGACCCGATTATTCGGGGAACCGTATGCCCGCATGGATCTTGCCAACACGATTATGGATGACCAGTATTTGGGCGCGTACGTCAAACAAGCGGTATATGCAAGAAGTTTTCCCCTGGCTTCCCGAACGTTTGATAACGGCATAAACGATAAGCTTATCCAATACTTGACCGACGGGGTCAACGGCATGACTACGGGCGGTTCTCCTACCCAGGTACTGACGACCGTGAATCAGGGATTCCGCCAGGTACTTTCTTCTTACGGCATAGCAACGGATGACGAGCCTCAGACAAGCCCTGCCCCCTAAGTGAATCATGCA
>CAYUZE010000010.1:0-5629 GCA_964449585.1 uncultured Gammaproteobacteria bacterium
CTTACATCACCTACCGTGCAGACGGCGATTACCGATGGGAGAGCGGTGATTACGGAAAATCCTTTGTTAGACCGATGTTTTGTAGCAGTTTTTCTACCCGATCCGCCATTTCTTTCACCGTAAAGCCAACTTGCAACCCGTATTTATGTTTGCCCGTATACCGTATCGTTAATTCGGAATTGGGATTCATATGAGAAAACGAATCGGCAATGGCGGGACTCATCCGTGGTGAAAAAAGATTTGCCAGGAGTTTGCCGAATGCCGGAAGCCCCAAAAGATAGGTATAGAGGTACCCGCGAACCAACGTATGGGATTGTTTGGCAAACATGATTTCTTTCCCCGGGGTATGCGCATGGGCAGGTTCTTTTTCCAGGATAAGATGAACCGGAGTGGCGGGGGCGGGAGCCAATTTATCATAAAATTTTGCCCCCGCAGGTTGAAAATAAAACGCCACGCCGAAAAATCCCGGCGCTCCGAACGTTTCTCCCGACGGATCGACCTGTTCCATATAGGTGCGCAGAGAACATTCCCGCTCGTCGATACACAAAATCGCCTGATAATTCCTGGCCGCCGTATCGGCCGGTTTGGGAACTGTTTTGATTGCGGTAGCCAGCCCGCCGAGCACCGTATCGTAGTAGCTCCATTCAAACGCATCCTGCCATATACACAGGACTTCGTGTATTTCGGTGATTTTCGGATTTGCAAAAACATCAACCGGCACGCGGGTCGTCATTTGACCGAGCGGTTTCCATAACCTTCCGAACCGGTCATACAACGCGTCTATTTCAAAAAGTAGCTCAAGATGGATCATGTCCTTGAGCGTAATCTTCTTTGGATAGAGCAGTGATTCCGGATGATCTTCAATCGTTGCTACCATGCCGGACCAGCCCCGATGGGCAAATTGCTGATCATAAAGATACTGTGCAAAATATTCTTTTTTTCCGACAAGGAGTGCGAGCAAATCGGGTATGGTTACCGACGCATCAAAGAGCAAATCCCGCGCCAGCTTTGTTTTGAAAAAACCGACAAAACTGTGCCGCTCCAAATTTCTTATGGCGTGTAACAGACCCTTGTCCTCGAAGGGAAATGTCTCAATGGCAATCCCCTGATCCAAATAGCTGCCGATTATACGAAACAATAACGGCTGTACCGCGTTGTCAAGATCAATATCATAAAATTTTTTCCATTCGTTGCGGAGCAGTCCCACCCGCGGTTCAATACTCCAATCGTATGATTTATACAGTACTTTATCCGCCCAAACGGCAAGTTCTTTGTTCCCTTTTCGTTCCTGAATAGCACGCACCAGTATTCCGGGTGTTATGCGCTTTGCTTTATAGAGATTACGATAATCGGTGAGGGTGAACGTCACTTGATAGCCGAAGATTTGTGATGCACGGAAAATGCCGTCATAAAAGTTTTCTGCTTCGAATACATGAAGCGGATTATGGTGAACAAAATCCTTCAACGGACCTTGCGTGGGTAAATAGTGCTTTAACTGATGCACGATATCCGCCGTAAAATCAGTGCTTTGTTTCATAATAACTCGGCTACTATAGAACACCCATCCTCAGAGTTCAATATCCGGTTAGCCATTCTCAAATTCAATCATACATTGCCTTACTTTTACCGTGCGGTATAATACATGCATGAAAGCTTACTTTACCGCCTCCATTGTCGGACGAAAATTTCATCTCAAAAACTACCAGAGAATCGGTGAAATTTTACGTGCGAATAACGTCGAGGTTATGGATGAGCATATCCTCAACGTATCCGAAAAAGATATTCAAATGCAGTCCAAAGAAGTCCGGCTGAAGTTCCATCAGAAGCTCGAGGACTCCATCAACTCATCCGATTTTTTAATTGCGGAGACGAGCTTTCCTTCAATAAGCGTCGGATATGAAATAAGTATGGCACTTGACCGGGGAAAGCCCGTGCTAATTCTCTACAGCGAAGGTGATCCGCCAAGTCTCTTTGCCTATCACGAAAACGAAAAGATTGTCAGTGAGAAATACACGCCGGAAGCGCTTCCCGTGATTATTGCCGACTTTCTCCAGTTTGTGCGGGGCGAATCGGATACACGATTTACCTTCTTTATCTCGAGCAAACAGGCGGCATATCTTGCCAAACAGGGCAAGAAAAACCGGGTACCGAAATCCGTCTACCTCAGAAGCCTCATTGACCGCGACATGGCAAAATAGCCTCGATTCGCGTTGTAATGCACCTCACTGTATATAAGTGCATCATCGTGATGCATAACGGTTAGCCCCCGGTGCCCGCTACACTACGGGCATATGGCAAGCGCGCTTCGGCATTTTCATCGCACCATCATCGCCCCCACCGGGCGCACGATCGCGCTTGGCGTGCGATTCAATCAGCTTGTGTGGACGAAATATTTTGACGCCGCGTGGGAGGCTACCCCGCTCCATGAGAAGCTCACCTGGATTATGTTTTTGTCGCACACGATGGCGATTATTACCCTCATAAGCTTCCTCGCTTTCTGACGGTTGCGGGCACTTGACAATGCCGCAAAAGTTTCCTACGATGAATATGCCCGTGTGGAGTAGAAGATTATTTTCCTCCACAGAATCTTAACATTTGAGGTATGCTCTCTTTGATTTCCTTAGAGAGTCACAGGACAACGTCCTTACCACCCGTGGGTAGTAAGGCAGTCCTTCCGATTACTACAATCGGGGAAAATACTTCGACTCGACACGCGGCAGCAATTATTTTTCTTCTCTGTTCGTAACTCCTGTAGTTCCCTATTCTCAATTGCTTTGGTAAAATCAATGATACATCCTACGGATTTCAATGGGATATCGGTCGTAGGATATAATTTGTTGCGACGGGGTGATGTATGGTGTGAACCGTCGCAACTCTTTGTAGGAAAAGCGTTGGGGAAAAACCTCGGTTTTGCCCCATGAGGCCGCCTTAGCTCAGTGGTAGAGCAACTGTTTTGTCGTAGAATGCGTTAACGTGCACAGTCATCTGTGCAAGTTTAGGCATTCAAGATCCCGCTTAGCGGGATAAACCGAAAAATCGCCGCCTTAGCTCAGTGGTAGAGCAACTGTTTTGTAAACAGTAGGTCGTCAGTCCGATCCTGACAGGCGGCTCCAACTTTCGTTACGGTGTGGGTGCAATTAATTTGGAGAGAAACCAACCTGTTTTCCGCCTAATCCGCTTGGCGGCGCGATAACCCCCTTAGCCCACGCGCGGGCAATGGTAGAAAGGAAATAGCCGTCCGTGTTGGTCATGACGACGCTCGGCAGCTGGTCAATGGGAAATACGACGGCTCCGCTTTTGAGTTCATAGATATCTCCGTTAAGGGGTTTTTGCTTTATCTTGCTTGCCATATCACCGTCGATAAATGCCGCAAACAAATTCGGCTCGTTGTTCGTCATCCCCACATCGGGATTTACCTTGCCTAACGATACTTTGCGGTTCACTTTTATATCCGCTATCCCTAGTTCTTCCTGAATCTCTTTGGCGGTACGCTCGTCGAGTTTGGTTACTCCGTCAACCCCTAAATCCGCAAATCCCCCTACCGAATCCCACGACGGTTTGCCGGTAGCAAATTTCTCTCCCCGAAGCACGATGAAATGGGTTGTTTTGCCGCCGTTTTCCACAAACACCACACCCTTTTCCCCGCTTAACGGCCCGTTTCTCCAACTCACATATTCGTAGGTGTAACGCATGGACGGATTATCTTTTTTCGATACTTCAAATTTGGGCACCAAGGCAAATGAGCCGCGCGGAAGCGCAACCATCCGTTCTATTTTTATATCGGACAGTTCATCGGGGCGATTGGCAAGATCCCCAAGAAAACCGTCATGGTTTGCTTTGCCTTTGTCGGGAAGGGTTAGCAATTGTTTTTGTAATTCGGGATCCGTTGCTTTAAACCAAGATTTTTCCCGGAGTTTTTCCCCGATACTCCGTCGCTCGGGTGTTGCCTTCTGCAAGAGGAGGTCAAGCGTTTGTGCGTGCATCGCCTCTTTGGATAATTGTAATCCTGGATGTTCCATACGCAGTATTATATCGGCTTTATATGTTCTCGCCAAAACGGTGTGTCGACCAAGAGTGTCGGTAATTCCTTAAACGCCTTTTTTTGCAGTGCGTACATGACATGGTTACCGATGCGTCGTTTCTTCACCCATCCTGCGGCAAGCAGTATTTTCAGGTGATGCGCCACCAGATTCTGCGGAATGGGAAGCATGGTCGCTATGTCCTCCGGCCAGAGCGATTCATGGGCAAGCAAATACACGATGGCCAACCGATACGGATTACTTATGCCGTGGAGTGACTTTGCGTATGGGGTAACTTTGTTCAACAGACGTTTTCCTGATGTCATACGGCTATTATGACACGTGATATCACCAATTCCCACCCGTCACCGAATGGTTTATAATACGTGGGTGCTTGTTTCGCAGGTAGCTGCGATGCATCGCTGAGGTGGTGGAGTGGACAATCACAATCCCGCCAGGGCGGGATAAAACTGTCGGTTATGTATACCGTGTATGTTCTTAAAAGCAGTAAGAACGATAAGTATTACATAGGATCAACGAGCGATATAGATCAACGAATACGTAATCATAACGCCGGTTTATCGAAATGGACAAAATCAGGGGTTCCTTGGATAATTATCCATACGGAAACATATGCGACAAGAGGTGAGGCAGTAAAAAGGGAGAAACTCATCAAGTCGTATAAAAGCGGAAACGAATTTCACAAGTTAATACATCGCTGAGGTGGTGGAGTGGACAATCACAACAGTCTGTAAAACTGTCGGCCGACAGGCCTACCCAAGTTCGAATCTTGGCCTCAGCACCCAAGTTCTCCCCCCACAGCGGGATTGGCCTCAGCACCCAAGTTCTCCCGCCACAGCGGGATTGGCCTCAGCACCCAAGTTCTCCCGCCACAGCGGGATTGACCTCAGCACCCAAGTTCTCCCCCCACAGCGGGATTGATTGAGCCCCGAAAAATCGTCAGGAATCCCCATTCCTTTGTAACTCACCTCTTGCAACTCGCCTGGTTTTTCCTATACTGGATATATATGGAAAATAAATCTTCAGAGTCCATGGAAACCCCGTCCATGATGACCTATGTTATGGGGGCAGTATTGGTGGTTGCCGTTGTCGGCGGCGCATGGTATTTCCGATCCAAGGGAACAAAACCCGCAATGGTCGAGACCCCGATGCAACAGGAAGCTATGGTATCACCGACTCCCGGACCGATATCGGCACTCGGATGCGATCAGCAATACTACAATCCCCGCGTCGGATTTCCCGACTATTATCTGTCCGTCGAAGGCGGTGACGTATCTGAAGCCAATAAAGTCACCTGTGAATTCACAGCAAGCGTGGACGGCAAAGTGGTAAGCAAGACCACGGTGAGCAGTCCGCTTACGGATGCACCCGCCCGCGGCGGTGCGACGTTCCGTTGCACAACGAAGCCCGTTGAACTCGCAGCAAACGTTCCGACGGTAGTCGACGTCAAGTTAACCGATGATCTGAATGCGACGTCAAGTTGCAGTGCGACCTTTACGTTCCAGTAATATCGGTTGCAATAACACAATGGCTATAAAAAAATACCGCCTTATGGCGGTATTTTTATGGAGTACTGTGCATAACGGTTA
>CAYUZE010000010.1:5639-30452 GCA_964449585.1 uncultured Gammaproteobacteria bacterium
TACACCAGCCAGGGCGGTTTATAGAACTCCCCCACGATCTGCTGTAGCTCATCAATTTCCATAAGCCGCTTTACCTCTTTTTCCTGCATGCTTTTAAGCAATGATACAAAGACGGCTCTCTCGCGGTTGTCCAGATGGCTTATCGAACCGCCGATAAAATGAACTGCCTGGGAATCCTTCGTATTGATCATCCGAATCAACTCGTTGGCATTCGTAAACACGCTCGCGTCAATGGGATTTTCTTTATCATCCCAATGCACTCCATCCACCGCGGCGCATGTATGCTTCCCCAACATCGTTGACCGCAAAGCGCTTTTTAATACCATGTCTTTATACATAAGCCCGTTTGATTTTTTTGCGATATCCGTAAGCGACAATAAAGTTATAATCCTCCCCCATACGTGTTTGGTGCCGAACCCTTTACTCGGAATAATACTGTCGTTGCTCACCCGCATGGCATCAAACAACCCGAGGCTTTCGGTAAGCGGCAGCGTGCATCCGATAAATTTTGCCTCCGGGAATACGTTCCGTACATTGCCAAAAAAATCGCGATAATATTCAACGGTTGTTTTATCCCTGTTTTTGAGCGGATGGGAAAATACCGCCGAGAGAAAATCCAATTTAAACAGACGCACGCCCATGTCATAGTGCGACTTAATATCGGTCATGATATGCTCTCGCACCTCCGGAACGGAAATATCCAGAATCATCGGGTACTCAGAGTATGACCAGCGCCCATGCCGGTCATCCTCATGGATCGATTGCCGGACTTTATACCTGACAAATGATCCGTTCTCGTCCCGCAAAAAATAATCGGGATGATCCCGTAGAAGCGGTGATGTTTCCGATTTAAAAAACGGTGCCATCCATATACCGGCTTCCATTCCTGCGGATTGAATAGCCTCAATAATCGGCCGAAGGCCGTGAGGAAATTTATTGGTATTAACATTTTGTGCATTGTACTCGTGACCGAATTGCCAACCGTCATCCAAAATCAATCCGTCAATTTTATATGACGGCTTATATTCGGGATCCCGTTTTAGCTCTTCATGCAACACCTTTATCGCTGCAACTTCTTTTACCACCGCATCCTCAGAAACGTATTTACCCGCCCAATCCCATGTACAGGCGAGTGCAGCTCCGTCTAATCTGCTTCTTTCTTTCACAGGATTGTACTCGTCTATTTTTTTACTGTATTCGTTAAGCACATCTATATATCTGTCGCCTTCGACCACAATATACCGCAGTTCCCTTTTTCCCTTGCGAAATACCCCGGGTGTTGCATTTTCCAAATGCACCCGCATGGTGTGCCCGTCACCTTTCCTGATAAAAATACGGTTGGTTGATACAAAATCCGGCATCACTCCGACAAGAACTTTTTTTTGCTTTTCCGTTTCGAATATGGCGAAATTATATGCAACACGGCAATCTGTATGGCATTCACCGCCGCCGTTTGGCTCTATACCGGGAATTGTGGTACGGGGTTTTAGCACGTCGGTTATCTTCACGGGCAAACCGATATCATTGTCTTTGATAACCGGGGATTGTGCGAAGGGGTGCCAGGGACCCAACATGACATGCGCGGATTCCGGATCGATTCCTCCAAGCGTAAAGTCGACGGTAATCCTATCGACATCACCGTCACCCTCCACCTTCTCATGCACCATTACTTCTTGCAGGTCTGATACGGGATGGTGCCGCGTTTCGGGTAATGAGGTTTGCCGTACTGATTCGTGCATATACCTATCTGCAGGTTATGATAAGTATAAACAGCGTACACTGCCTGAATATGTACGAACTCTTACAATCCGTGAGACCGGTAAAATTCCATACTTCTGGTCACGGCAGTGTTCCATCCCGGTTGCATATTATGATCCGCACCGGGATACACGATATACTCGACGTCCGCATCACGTGCCTTGAGCTGGTCTACAAATTCATCATTCCACCGCTGTGGCACGGCGTCATCCGCACTCCCTTGGTGCAGTTGCAAGGGTGCGGCGATCCGGTCGGTAAAATTGACGAGCGTATAGAGATCGGTATCATAATTCCGTTCGAATTCGGCAAGTTTTTTGCGCAATGCCTTTCCTTTATCATCGGCTTCATCGGTATAGTACAGGATGGAATACGGAAATGCCCTGGTGACGGGCGCCCAGAGGACGGTAGGATACGTTCCCCGCGTAATTTCCAATACCGTAAGCGCTATCTGCCCCCCATTACTATGTGCCCATATCCCGATCCTCTCACCGTCCGCTTGGGGTAGCGAAGCCACCGATGCCAGAAGATCAAGGGTGACCGTGTACGTCTGAAACCGTTCTTCAAAGACGTCGTTACTGGGGTTGTCGGATCCTCCGTATCCCAAAAAATCAGGAGCAAGCGAAATAAATCCGTTGGCGGCAAGCACCTCGGCACTTCGTCTGGTCCCGACTCCCGACGCAAAGATACTGCGGTCAACATATCCCCGGATCTGTACAATGACCGGCTTTTTTTCCGCCGCCGAGGCATCAGATGGCATGTGGGCAAGTCCGGTAACTTTTTTCCCGTCACTCATGAAAGAGAATTCGTGTACGGTATATGCCGAGGTTGTCGCAACAGCGGTATCAAAAACAATAGCACTTCCCTTTCCCTGACGCCGCGTCAGGCTGTCTATGGAATATTTATCGAGACTTCTTTCCAACACTTGGGTAATCGGGCTTATCACCGAGTTCGACTGCCGATCGCCGAGCAGTGCATACAGTATCCCTCCGGCAAAAAGAAGCACAAGAACAAGACCGACTATCATCCGGTTCATACTGTTACTGTACCATATGTACGTTGCTTGTAATGGCATGGGTATCGACGTATACTCAACCTGCATATGGAATCTTCACCGACTTCCGAACCGGTTGCGAGTCCTCCTGATACGGCTATCACCGCCCCGCAAAAATTGTCGCTTCGACCGGTATATACGGCGCTTATTCTCATTTTCGGTATCCTTTTGGGCGCGGGCGGGTTATTCGCTTATCAGGAATATACCGCGTCACCCGTCGTCACCTCCTACGAGGAGTGTGTAAAAGCACGCGGGAGCGTCATCCAAGAAAGCTATCCCGCCACCTGTGTGACCCGTGACGGTAAACGATTCGTCCAGCCACTCGACGGACCGGACACAAATCCCATGTATACGGATCCGCTATCCTGCAACACGGATGCAGATTGCACCACCGGCATACAATCGAACGGCTGTTGTAAATGCCCGATGGCAATCAATAAACAGCAGATTGGAAACGACGGGTGGATAACCTATGAATCCGCACAAAAAATGCCCGCATCGCGCACATGCGATGCGTCTGTCGCCTGTCGTCCCTGTGAAGCACCAACAACACCGGTGTGTTATAACAACGCTTGCACGTTTCAAGGCGCCATTTCGCCTCCCAAACAGGATACGGCATATACATGCCCTGAAACGCCTTGGGTTGACTGCATGCCGGGACCCGATAGCGCAGGAATCCGATGGGAATGCACCGATGAATTTCTTTCGTGGGCAAAAGCCAATTGCGCGGGATTTCAGGGAGCCGCGTACTGATACAAGAACTAAAAGCGGTTATATCACCTTTAGTTCTTTCCCCACCTTTTTGAAGGCGGCAACGCCGTAATCAAGATCCTTCTTTGTATGGGCACTGCTTGGCATCACGCGGATGCGTGCCTTGCCCAGTGCCACCATCGGAAACTTAATGGGAGTCGCAAATACGCCTTCTTTCATAAGCCGAGCGCTAAATTCCTTTGCAAGATTCTCATCCCCCAACATCACGGGGGTGATCGGCGTTTGCGTCACCCCGGTGTCGAATCCGAGTTTATTTAACTCATTCCGAAGATAGGATGCGTTATCCCATACTTTTTTCACCAAACTCTTTGACGTGGAGAGAATCTTCACCGCTTCGATAACCGCCGCGGTATCGGCAACGGTAAGTCCGGTCGAGAACAGATACGGTCTTCCTTTTTGCCGGTAATATTCGATGAGCTCCTTCTTCCCTGCGATAACGCCTCCCAACACGCCGAACGCCTTTGACAACGTTCCCACCTCTATATCGAGCTTGCCTTCCAGTCCGAAATGCTTGGCGATTCCCCTGCCGTCGCCTAGTACCCCTTCGCCATGCGCATCATCCACCATGGTAATCGCCCTATATTTCTTGGCGAGTTTAACGATCTCGGGAAGCGGGGCGATGTCCCCGTCCATGGAGAAAACGCCGTCTGAAACCACCAAAATAATCGGTCGTTGTCCGTCAGATTTTTTGGTCTCGGCTAGTTTATTGGCTTCCTTAAGCCGCAACTCCAGTTCCGCCATATCGTTATGCTTATAAATAAATTTGGTTTTCACCTGCGCAAGTTTTATGGCGTCAATGATGGATGCATGATTTAATTCGTCAGAGATAACGATATCTTCTTTGCCGACGATCGTGGCGATGGCAACGATATTGGCGATAAATCCGCCGGGAAGCAGAAATGCCGCTTCCGCACCTTTAAACTTCGCGAGCGCTTTCTCCGCCTCCATGTGAAGCGCGGTGTTTCCGGAAATCGGACGAACGGCACCTGCACCCACGCCGTATTTTTTGATCGCTTTGATTGCGGCATTGGCGATCCGTTTATTTTGCGCAAACCCGAGATAATTGTTCGAGCAGAAGTTCAAGACCTTCTTGCCGTCAATGGTAATCCACGGCCCCTGCGGCGACTCCAACACCCGTACGGGCGTATAGAGTCCCTTTTGTTTCATGGTTTCGATTGTTTCGTAGTAGGGTGTTAACGGGTCCATAGGCCTCCTTTATGTAGTACCGAGCTTTTTTTTGAGCCCTGCGATCATCACCTTGGTCATTTTCGGCAACGTATATTCATGCTTCCATCCCCAATCTTTTCGCGCCTGGCGGTCATCGATGGCTTGCGGCCACCCCTCGGCGATTTTCTGCTTTACGGGATCCGGATCATACGTCGCTTTAAAGGACGGGTACAGTTTTTTAATTTCATTGACCAGTTCTTTCGGCGTAAAGTTAATCGCGGCAAAGTTGTATGCCGTCCACACGGTGAGCTTTTTTGCCGGTGCCGCCATCAGTTTCATGGTACCGCGGATGGCATCATCGATATACATCATGGGAAGCCGGGCGTTTTCCTTCAAAAAGACGCTGTATTTGTTTTCCCGAAGCAGTCCGTAAAAGATATGTACCGAGTATTCCGTGGTTCCGTCGCCGGGCGGCGCCTGATAGCCGATAAGTCCGGGATACCGAAGGCTGCGGACATCCACACCCCATCGGTTATGATAATACTGGCACAGCAATTCCCCGGCATATTTGGTTACTCCATAAATTGTGGTGGGTTCTATGACCGTGTGTTGCGGCGTATTCACCTTGGGGGTAGTCGGTCCGAACGCGGCAATGGAACTCGGCCAAAATACCTGCAGTGAATAATCACGGGCAAGGTCAAGGACGTTACGAAGCCCGTTCATATTCACATCCCAGGCAAGATCGGGGTTTTTTTCTCCCCCCACCGACAACAGTCCCGCGAGGTGATAAACGGTGGTAATACCGTGTTTTTTGATGATTTTTTCAAGCCCTGCTTTCTCCCGCACATCGCCTTTAATAAGCTGTACGTCGGCTTTCGTGTCCCCGTGCGCATGATACAGTGCAAAGACATTGCTGTGCCCGTATTTTTTTTGCAATGCAGGAACAAGATCGGATCCCACTAACCCAAAGGCACCGGTGACGAGTATTTTTTTCATAGTAAAGAGTATAGTCGGAGAAAGTTTATAAAATCATTCACACCACCCGTTGCATTTGATACAATACGTAAGTTCTTTGTGCAATGCGCCTGGGTGGCTCAGTGGTAGAGCACGTTCTTGGTAAGAACGTGGTCGCGGGTCCGATTCCCGCCCCAGGCTCCGATACATACGTACCGCCGCACTCGTTCTTACATCCATGCCCGCAGTTATTCATACCAAACGGTTTCGCCACCTCTATTGGATCACCGGATGCTTTGCAGGATTACTCGCTTTCTTTTTCCTCTTTCCGTCTCGCGGAACCGGAGATGTAGGATTATATCAATCACTCATTGAACGATTTCACGCAGGAGGGATAGCAGCACTTGCAGAATGCGTCACCCAAACGTGTCCCCCCGCTCATTTATGGAATTATCCGCCGCTGTACCTCGTGATTTTTTACGGAGGACAGCTGATCCTGGGCAATGTGTTTACCAGCTTTGTGTTGCATAAAGTGCTTATCGCAATGTTTTTTTTCGCTTCAGTATTTCTCCTCGTATATTTGGGAGGAAGAGTGCATCAGCATTCGGCGTTTTCGCTCCCATACGTCCTCCGTGCCGTATTTCTCGCAGTAACGGGGTTTTCAATAGTATTGAATTCTCAGGGGCTCGGATACATAGATATCTTCACATTGCCGTTTATACTTTTGGTAGTTATTTTCCTGCAACGCAACGCATTTTTTGTGTCGGGCATTTTTTTTGCATGCGCGTTTTTGGTGAAATGGCTTCCGATATTGATGTTTCCGTTTCTCATTATTTACATCTATCGAAACGGGAAAAAAAGCCTCGTAGAGTTTCTTCTGGGTGTGAGTAGTACGGTAATGCTGATAAGTACCGTTTCTTGGGGAACTCATCTTATCCCCGCTTATATCAACATCTTTTCTGCCACAACCCAAGATCCCTATTTTGCCGCCGCTCCGACTCTCCCTTGGTTCTGGACCGTGTTATTCCCCGAGCTGACCAAAGGCTTCTCTGATAATCTTTTGCTTTATATCAATACATCAAGTGCGACGCCGCCAATTCTCCTCATGTATAAAACTTTTAAATTCGCCTTTATCGTTTATTTTGTCTGGCTGATATCTCTTAATGTACGCATGCGGGTTACCCGCCAATCCCTGCAATCGCTTCTTGTTTTCTGCGTGTATACTTATCTCGGCTATTTCTTTATCGCTTCGGGAGTTCACGAAAATCATCTCATGTTAGGAGTATATTGTTCACTTATACTTGCAGTTATTTCTTCTCATCATCGCCATGCGCAGCTATATCGGCGAATGGATAGTATAAGCGGAGTCAGCATGTTGCTCTATTACGGCGTTTCAGGAACACCGTTTATTCCGATTTCTCTTCGTACGATCGCGTATGTCACCACGGTCGGATTGCTGCTTATCATCTTCTTTTTCTTTCAGCTCACCAATATACGGCAAGACCTTGACCAGGAAACTCTTTGACCGGATATGCTTATGCCAACTTAAACGGTAGAAGTGCTGCATCAAATTTCCGTTTTCGATCTTCGTTGAGGATTCCCGCCCGTATCGCATAGACCATTTTCCATAGCATCGTTCGCAATTTGTATATCTGCATTTTTTCCTTAAAAAACGTCGGGAGTTTAGTAATACTCGTATAGCCTTCAATCAGCTTCTCTTCACGGGGATAAAATGTTTTCCAGGTGGGCGCCGAGGCAAGATCAAGCACGGGATCACCGGCAACCGCCGCTTCCCAATCAAAGATGCCGGTAACGGTTTTTTCGCCGTCAAACATGATGTTGTGATCGGCAAGGTCATATTGAACCAGCGTCGCCTGCGACACCGTCATGACCGGCTTATACGTATCAAAAAGCGCACGAACCCTGTCGGACTTTTTTACGGGAATAACGGATGCGTCAACAAGGTATCGAATATCCTCATCGAGTCTTACGAGCATATACTCATACATGGAGCTTTTGGTACCGACAAGGACGCCGTTTGCGGCCGATACCGCATCAAATCTTCCGAATTTTTCATACCGAAGCGTTCCCCACTTTGCTATCGACTGTCCTATGGCAAACGATAATTCGTCATACTCCGTGCGCGTCCCGTGAAACGCTCTTTCTATGTCATCACCTTCCAGCATATCTTGTATCTGATAATCAAACGGATACTGACTGCGACTGATATCGACGAAAAGAATCCGGTTCACGGGAACGCCCGTTGACGCCACCTGGTCGGTGATAAGTTTTTCCACCTGCATATAGCGTTCGGGTTCCCCCCACCCGATATTTGCCCGCACAACGATGGGGCGAGCTCGTTCTTTCACCGTAACGATATAAATAACATGCGAGGTGCTCCAACTTTCCGGTTTATTCCAGGAGACCGCGGTCATACCGATACTCTCCCTTACAAGCGACGGAATCACCGCTTCATCAAACACCTCATAGCGTCGTTTCAGTGCGGCGATTTCCTTGTCGGATCGGTGCGCTACGGGATAAAAAATATCGGAAGTATTCATGGTGTTATATGACAAGAAGCATAAGGCCGATAATGACCCCGACGACGCCGATAAATTTCCGTACCGAAAATTCGTCACGGAAAAATATCGCGGAGCCTACAACCACAAGGCCGATAGATGACGCGTTCATTGCATTGATATATCCGATGTTGGGGGCTGTAACAAATCCCTCCTGCATAAAATAATTAAATCCTCCTGACAATACCCCGATCCCCAACAGCACTCCCCACGCGGTTTTGGAAAGCGCGCGCCATTGCATTTTTTTCATTCGCATTTCTATCGCGATAAGGAACGATACGATACTCATCGTGTAAATAAGCCGCGGGAGAACTCCGACCCCGATCATAAGGAGGTATTTTGACGCCACGGAAAGCATGCCCCAACAGAAAAACGCACCGACAGCCAACGGCAACCAGGAAGGATGTACGTGGGACGCCGGTTTTGCCTTCCCGGTTATGGTAATAAGCGCGGATGCGATGATGATAATGGCAATTGCCGTTCCCGCCCGAAGAGTAAGTTGTTGATTGAATAACGGGATGGCAACAAGCGTCGTAAATACCACGTAACTTTTTGACAACACGAGACTGTAGCCGGGATTCGGCGCAATCTCGATGCTTCGTAAGGAGAAAATATTTCCCAGATACGAAAAGAAAAACGCCATGACAACGATGACCGCCAGTTCATATATGCTCACCGACATGTCGGTTCCTAAAGATATTGCGGTGACCGCAAACAGTACGACGGGGATAAGAAACATCGCAAGATTCACAAACGGTGAAGGGATTTTTAAGAGCACGCTTTTTCGCACCAGCAAATATTGGGCGACCGAACAAAGAAACATCAAAAAACCGGCAAGTATCCAGTGCATAGTGCGATTATAAAGGATAATCTGCCGCTTTGCGTATTCGATATATTGACAACCGTAACAAAATACCGTTATCTGAATAAACAGTATTAATTATTTTTTGAGGTTGTGTAGCGGAAAAAAGCTCATCGAAACGATAGCGCTATTCGTTCACAAAATATTCGTATGTTAAATTCTCCGACCCCCAATGAAGAAACTATGTTCGGTCAGGAACTTATTCTTAATCTCTATGACTGCGATCTTGCAACAATCTCCAGCGGAGAAAAGATAAAGGAATTTGTGGTGAAGCTTTGCGATGACGTCATCAAAATGAAACGCTACGGCGAAGCGCTTATTCCGCACTTCGGGCATGATAATCCGATAACGAGCGGGTATTCACTGGTCCAACTTATTGAAACCAGTTCCGTAACCGCACACTTCTCCGAATATAAAAAGAGCGTGTATCTCAATATTTTTTCCTGCGCCTGGTATGACCCCAAAGCAACGGAAGAATTCTGCAAGGAATTCTTTGGAGCCAAACGGGTGGAGGCAACGCTCCTGAAACGGGAATAAGCGCGATAGCTGCTTAGGATAAGCCAAGCGTATTTCGTATCCAAGATTTCACTTTTTTTACCCGTGCACGGCGATCCAATTCATACGATACCTGCCGCACTGCGGAAAGAATCCCGGAACGCACTTCGGTATCCTCGATAGGATCGAGGCGCCTTTTTTTGGCGATATCCCCATGGATTCCTGCGGCAATACCGACTACTTCGTCCAGTAGCGTATCGCCCTGCGCTCCGAACACCATATCCCGTCCTCGGGAGTTGCGATAGACAAACACACGGCCTTGCAGCCTGATGTGTCCCGCTTCCACTTCATCGGCAAGTCGAAGTACCACTCTCCGATCATCAATCCCCTTGCCGACACCGCCGAACGTTCGGATCAGGGTATTGGCAAGCGTAAATCCTTCTTCGCCGCCTTCTTCACGAATTCGCTCCAATGCTTCGCGCGCCATAGAGGCGCCATTATAACAAACGGTGTGGCACCGCCGAAATTATTCACTGGTACAAAACGGACTTCTTGGGTATGATGGATCTATGCGTTGGTTCGCAATTTTTGTTGTTGCATGCTCGTTGTTTCTTACCGCCACCGTCTATGCGGCGGATAAAATAATCTCGCCGCTTCCCGACGAACTGGACCTGCCGCGACTCGTCGCCGATTATCACCCGGTCGTCACCTTCGGTGATCTTCTCCACGCTATTCCCGATACCGAGGGGGCAATCACGGCAACCCCCGCCGCAACGATTATCGAGGTTGCCACACCGTCACCCACCCTCGCACCGACACTTTCCCCGTCTCCTACTCCCACGCCTGAAGAAACGGTCATACGGGCTACCAAAAAGCGCAGTTATACCATCTCTCTCGTCGGTGATTCTATGATTGACACCTTGGGTCCCGTGGGAGGCGGGCTGGCGGCCCGATTAAACGCTATATATCCCAACACTACGTTCACGGTCATCAACCACGGGGTTGGAGCTGAAAATATTGATTCGGGATTACGAAGGTTAACCAACGGTTATTCCTACCTCGGCATCGGGAGAAATTCGGTCGTATCGGAAAAGCCTGACATCGTCGTCATTGAGTCATTCGGATACAACCCATACCCGCTTCCCGATATCAATGATGCATTAACGACGCACTGGCTCCGACTTGCCGGCATGGTCGATACCGTCAAACGGGAACTTCCCGAAGCAAAAATCGTCCTTGCGGCAACGATAGCTCCCAATCGCGATGTATTCGGCGACGGCGCGCCAGGGCTATCTTTTTCACCCGAAGGGAAGCGCACCAAAACCGAGGAAATCAAACGGTATATCGAAAATCTCATCGCATTTGCCAAGAGTCAAAACCTCCCGCTTGCCGACGCGTATCACCCGAGTATGGACGCAACCGAAAACGGCAAAGTGGGATACATCAATGCGGGTGACCATATCCACTATTCGGACAGCGGTCGCTCGTTATTCGCCCAAGTACTTGCTAATACCATCATCGCAAAGCGCCTGCTTGAGTAACCGCCGTTTTTCCGCTATAATCCTTCCATGGCGAAAAAAGACCAACGAATCACCCTTGCGATGATCTGCACCGTGTGTAAGTCACAAAATTACATCACGAGCAGAAATAAAATCAACACGACGGAAAAAATCGTGCTTAAGAAGTATTGCCGCAAATGCCGGAAACATACGGATCATAAAGAGACCGGCAAACTGGACTAAGGCATGCATAAAAATACCCTGCTCTTCGCGTCATTTCTGGCGGTTATTGCAGCACTCCTTGTAGGATTCAATATCGGCCGCAATATGCCCGAAGAAAAATCGACGACGATTACCCCGACACCCTTGACCAGTCCGACACCGACGATCGCCTATCTCTCCTATTCGACCTGCGGCGTTTCCTTTGAATACCCGAATAGCCTTACTCCCATGCAGAGTTCTTCAAGCGGAGTGATTTTGACTAATACCACAAATCCCGAAACTTCGGTCGTCGTGATCTGTCAGGATGAGATACCGCGGGTTCCGCTTTCGCCGGATAAAATGGAGCCGATGGTGATTCGCCAGGCATCGGGATCGGCAAGCACGTCCGCAACCCTCTATCATGATGTTTCCCCAAAGGGTGACACTTCCATTGACAAGCTGATCTTTACGCATCCTTCAACGAAGCTTGATGTGTTTGTTGCGGGTTTCGGCCCGATATTTGACCGCGTCATTACTTCCCTTCGCCTGAACTAAACAACCCCGCTTTTGCCCATGCGGCAAAGGTTCTGCTCATCCGTGCCCGTTCCCGTTGCTCTTCCCGTTCAAAGAGGTGCAACAGCCCGTACGGTTTCCCCCGTTGGTACTCGAAAATCACCCGCTTCACCGACGGACCTATGGCGGCGACAAGATCACTTCGGTGAGCATCCGTCACCGTTTCCGGCAGTGAATCATCGGTGAATGTTCCTTCGGGAATATGGAGCCCCACGATTGAACTTTTTTCCGCGGTCATCCGTTCCAGGTATCGGATCATTGCTGACCATGCGGTATCAAACGCTTTGCCCGAAAGTCGCCGCGTTACATGACCGACGTCGACAATGACGCCTGCAGGTATCCCGCGATCCCGCGCATGACTTGCCGCCGCCTGTGCATGCGTGATCCCACCGAGACCAAGGTCATGATTTTCGATAAGCCATCGCGGCCCACTACGAAGTGTCGGAGCACGCGAGGCACCTTGTCTGAGTAATTCCGCCGCCGCGGGCGCATGGATCACATGGTCAAGATCAGGAAAATCCGCTTTCGCGTTCTCCGGATGGGGCAAAAATACGCCGATTGCGTGTATTTTTACGGCATCGTACCAAGGCTCCTGCCCGGAATATCCGGTCGCCCCGTGCAGTTGCACCGGGGTAATGTTCTGTTCACGGAGCCCGGCCGCAAGGGCAGCAATACGCTTTCTCCCTCCGACACCCACGATTTCCGCAATCGTAATACCGGGGAATTCATCCGTCGGCACCACACGACTAAACTGCATGGAGTCAGTCCACGCAGCACCCATAAAATCCGTTGATGCTCCCACTTCAAACCTTGCGGCAGCCATAATCCCGAGATAATAGGCAAAATACCCCTTATTGGCAAGCGGCAGGTGCCATTTCGGAGTATCTCCAGGGTTTAAATACACGAAGACAACTGCTAAAATGATACCCGTTAGGCTCGTAGGTAAATGGTATACCAGGGGTCTCCAAAACCTCTATTGGGGGTTCGATTCCCTCCGAGCCTGCAGATATAAAATATCCCCGCAAGGGGATTTTTTATATCTTGAGGATGGGATGATGACCCCCCAGGGTTCGACGTCGAGACGATAACGCGGCACGCTGTTATCGGCGGAGACGGAGCGAAGCTCCTTCCCGATGTGCCAGCAGGCAAAGACCGAGGTTGAGATTCCCTCCGATCCGGCACCGAATAGGTGTTATAATCTTCCCTTATGCACACCATCGTCAGAGATTCACATATTCACGGTTTGGGGGTTTTTGCCACAGATGACATCCCCAAAGGCACACGAATATTTGAGTACACGGGAGAGTTGATCTCGCGGGATGAGGAAGATCGGCGCGAACTTGAAAACGACAAAACCGGGGTGACCTATATCTACCAGCTCAATGATCACGAAAGTATCGACGGTGCCGTGGGAGGCAATGATTCGCGCTTTGTCAATCATTCCTGTGATCCCAATATTGAGGGTGTTATCGAAGGGAGACATATTTACTACGTGGCGCTTCGCGATATCAAAAAAGATGAAGAACTGTTTATCGACTATGCCTTTGACAAAGATTCCAAACGCGAGCCCTGTCACTGCGGGGCAAAAAATTGCCGCGGGGTTATGAACGAGGTCTAGTCACTTTCCTATCGTCCACTTTACTTTTAAATATCCTATAATAATTGACTGCGCGCTCGTTTGCCTGTATAATTTCACTTCGCTATGAACGAAACACAAAAGGTACAACGAATTATGCATGTCATGCCGGTGAGCCAGGAGTATGGCTTTAGCATCATGTATGTCTCCCGGCTCGCGGGCGTAAGGGAAGGAATCGCAAAAAAAACACTTCACACCGCGGATTGCATGGAGGTTAAACGTACGGGCGGACCTCGCCTATACCGCCGAGAAGCGGATCCAAAAACGGTTCGCAAGCTGTTTGATGCGGTAACAGAAGCGTGGCAGGAAGGTGATGTCCCGATTAAATGCCGTAGATGTCGATTTGCCAACACCGGACTTATGCAAACGGCTGTACGAAATAAAGACACCGTAAGCGGCTGTTTTATCCTTGAGACAAGAAAACAGGAACTCGCCGCATCCGAATAATTTACGCTCCTCTTTACCCCACACGCTCGCGATATACTGGCAGTGGAATTATTCGCCACGATGGAAACGCCGCGCAATAAACCATCTCTTACTCGTGTCATTTTGATCGCCGTCGCGGTCGACCTTTTTTGGCGAGGCGCCTGGGGACTCATGGATTTATACGTCTTCCCTGAGCATGAACTTATCAGTTATATCGTTTCGCTTGCCGCCGGACTGGTAATTCTCTTTTTTACCATACGAATGCGGATGCACTTGACTAGCGGACATGATGCCAGTACAGTACGCATATATGTTTCATAAAATCACCACCATTCTTCTCTGGAGCCAGGATTATGAGCGGTTAGCGAAGTGGTATCAGGATGTGTTCAAAGTTAAGGTTATAGAGCAGCTTGATCATCCGAATGATACCGGCATTTTGATGGAATTTCCCGACGGACAGCCCTGGCTATGGGCAGGAAAACATTCCGAGATACAAGGCACCAATAAAGATCCGCTCCGCATCATGTTTAACGTCAATGTGGACTCGGTAAGCGAGGCATATGAGTATCTTAAGGGAAAGGGCGTTACGTTTATCGCGACACCGTTTAAAGCACCGACGTTTGAGAAGTGGTTTGCCACATTCTCCGATCCCGACGGCAACACCGTCCAGATTATCGGCGGGAAATAATGCTTCATCTGCTATACTAGGGGGATGAACAAACCGCAGATACACTCCCCATTCGGTAAATATATAACGATCCTTGAGGAGGCTGACCGTGACGTCAAAAATAAAGAGGAATTCGGTTCATTCCTCATTCTTTCCCTGGTCGAGGAAATCGGCGAGATGGCGAGAGCATATTTAGCCAAACACGGCCGCAAACCAACCAACCTCGCCGCCCAACAGGACGAAACCTACGAACAGGAGCTGGGAGACATCATCGTGTCGGTTATCCGGTTTGCCCGTATCAAAAATATCGATCTGCACAAGCGCGTGATGTACACGCTCGGGAAAATTGCAAAGCGACAGAAACAACCGAAAGTATAGCACCGCTATGACGACTCCCTCACATGCCGCCGTTGGTTTCCTGGTGACCCGTTTCTTTGTGAACCAGGGATGGCTCCCCGAGGGAACCGTCACGCCGTATATCCTTGGGATCGCGTTTGCCAACATCCCGGATGTTGACGGACTCGTTTCTTTACGGAAGGTATATGACCATCATAATACCTTCAAAAACTTCTCCCACTACCCCGCCAATTGGTTTTTGGTGTTGGGTCTTGTATCCCTTCTCGCGTTGCCGTTTTCCATCAAGTTTTTCTACGCCTATCTGGCACTTGCGGCGGTCACTATCTTCCTTCATTTCATCATGGATACGTTTTCCATTTATCACGGGATCGCCTGGCTTGGCCCCTGGAGCAAGAAAAAATACAGCTTCATCACCATGCTTCCCATCATTCCCGCAAATACCCGTGAATGGGTGCACTGGTACACCAAGCATTGGGTGATGTACCTTGAAATAGCGCTGTGGATCGTTACCCTGCTTGTCTTATTTGCCTGATACTATGAATCTCTCACCGCTTTCCGTTCTTATTTTAGGATTTCTTTTGGGCCTTAAGCATGCGACGGATGCCGATCATGTGGTCGCGGTAACAACCATCGTTTCCCGACAAAAGAAGCTTCGTCACGCGGCATTGGTCGGCGTCACCTGGGGTATCGGCCATACGTTTATGATCATGGTGGTGGGAATCGCGATGATTGTTTTTCGCGTGAATATTCCCGAAAAACTGCAGCTGAGTTTCGAGCTTGTCGTCGCTGTTACCCTGATTATCCTCGGTTTTTTGAACCTTACGGGAGTTATGGGGAAACTGGCGCACTCTTTTTCCCGTTTCACCCCCATCCGCATCCGCATACCGGGCAAATGACGGCTCCGCATCACCACTCACCAGTAGAAACATTCATCACACAACACGGTATGTTTCATCTCGTCCGACCGCTCATCGTGGGTGTTATCCACGGTCTTGCCGGTTCGGCGGCGGTTGCCCTTCTTGTGCTGGGAAGTATCAGCGACCAAACAACCGGCATGTTCTATCTTGCCATTTTCGGCGTCGGAACGATTGTCGGCATGATGCTTATTACCACCCTCTTAGGCATTCCCCTCCTTGCAGGCAGCAAAAAATACACACAATTTGACCGGGTTGCTACCGTTATAGCGGGGTTGCTGAGTATCGGCTACGGACTCTACTTCGGCTTGGGTATATTTCATGAATTGACGGGGTAACAGAATTATTTTTTCGGCCTGCCCCACCGCACCCAATTGGGGTTAATTTCCCCCAGTTGCACCATATCATCGGCCATATCAAACAAATAATGGCTGACTATCGATCCAAACAGAATCACCCCAACCCGCCAGTTGATCATCATCGCTATCCCTGCGCCGACAAAAAATATTGCCGCCACATACACATTATGGAAGGTGAGGCTGGTATTGTGCTTATGTCCCGTGGCGATAAATTGAAATAATCTTCGCCAATGCCGATGCTTGATCAACGAAAATATTTCCTTTGTATAGCTATCCTTCCGCCCATACGTTAAGAAATAATGGATATGATCAATATCGGGTAACACGCTCCCGACGGCGCCTACCATAACCCACACGGGATTAAACTCGCCCCACCATTCGCGAAGCACCCACACCCACAGCAACCCCAACATGACATGATATGCCATATGACGGGCTTGCCATAAAATGAATCCCAGACCTTTAATGCGAAGCATCGATCGGTACATAGTAATAAGTATAGCGCACACTTTGACAAAATTGGCAAAACGGAGGATAGTGATATCTATGCCGGGTGTTGTCCCGCTCCTCCCGGCAATACTGTAGCCAACGCGGGATGACGTTTCTCTATGACTGAAGTGAGAAAATCCGGTTCATATGTTCCCGGTGTCATAGGGCTCATTGCCCTTTTTGCAGGTGCTATGGCGTTCATCTCGATCCCCATGCAACAACTGATGCATGAGGACAAGCCGCTTGCCGACTTCCGTTCACTGAAGGCACTCGAAGACGGGAAAACGCTTTCCGAACCCGCAGAGCAAACAAATGCGACGTTTCATGAAAAATCGGTCGTCGCCCCGAAACTCGCCTCGTTTGCCGCGGTCACCCGGGTGCTGGGCATTGAGACGACACCGAGTACCGATAAACGTATTGAGGTTGATCTTACCAACCAAAAAGTCTATGCGTATGAAAGCAACATCAAAGTCTATGAATTTACCGTCTCAACGGGAAAATGGGGCAGAACCCCGACAGGAGAATTTACCATTTGGGCGAAAGTCAAAAGCCAGCTGATGAGCGGCGGGTCAAAAGAACTCCATACGTATTATTACCTCCCTAATGTTCCGTGGGTGATGTTCTTTTATAACGCACAGGTCGCCAAAATGCGGGGATTTTCGTTCCACGGCACGTATTGGCATGATAACTTCGGCACTCCCATGAGTCACGGATGCGTCAACATGAGAACAGAGGAAGCAAAGATCCTCTACGATTGGGCGACACCGGTCGTCACCAACGACAAAGCATGGAGCACGCTCGCCAAAGATGACAACCCGGGAACCAAGGTAATTATCTACGGTGAAGCGCCGCCCGGTTAAGACGGGACGATCAAAGCTTGAGGGATTTGAGGTAGTCGCGGAATTCTCCGTTTAGGTCTTTGTGCGCCAAAGCAAACTCAACGACGGTCTTTAGATACTCCAGCTTGTTGCCCGTATCATAATATCGCCCCCCCTGTACTTCACAGGCATAGACCGGACGTGATTTCATAAGTTCACGGATAGCATCGGTAAGCCAGATTTCTCCGCTTTTGCCGGGTCTGAGATTCTCAAGAATCGGAAAAATATCCGGCGTTAAGACGTAGCAACCATGAGCGGCAAGATTGCTCGGCGCTTCTTCCTTTTTGGGTTTTTCGATAAGTTTTTTGATCTGATAGACGCTATCCTCTACCTTCGTCGCTTCGACGATACCGTAGCGGGACACATCATCCTTTGAAACCTGAATGGCGGAAATGACAGGGTCACCGTACTTTTCAAAAACATCGATACATTGGCGCGCCCTTGGGGGCTTACTGTAGATAAACTCATCCCCCCAGATCGCCACGAATGGCTCGTCCCCGATGACATTTTTGGCGCACAGCACCGGAGTCCCGTTGCCGTACGGACCTTTTTGTCTGATGTAGATAAAGTTGGCAAGTTCCGCCGTTCGTTTTACCTCAGCGGCCAATTCCTCTTTCCCCTGTTCTTTGAGCGTCTGCAGCAATTCGTTGGGATAATCGAAATGATCTTCAATGGAGCGCTTGTGCCAACCCGTAACGATGACGATATCGGTAATCCCGCTTGCAACCAGCTCTTCGACAACATATTGAATCACGGGTTTATCGACGATGGGGAGCATCTCCTTCGGCATCGCCTTCGTCTGCGGAAGAAATCGGGTACCGAACCCGGCTGCGGGAATAACTGCTTTACGAATCTTAGTTGGCTTTGTAGCCATAGAAAAAAAGGAGCTTAGGAGAAAGGCAGAATTCCGCTAAGCTTTCTCAATTGTATTCCGCTTTTATCGGGTTTGTCAATTTGGTAAGATATTTGTGCGGATGAAACGTACTCTTACCATTATTATTCTTGTCATCGCAATAATCTTTACCCCGCTTATCCCTGTTCACGCATCGGATGACCGAGCGTTCACCACCGTACGGCTTAACAAATTCGGCTCGGTCATTATTAAGACGGGACAAAAATTCGGTTTTGATATCAGCGGTCTTGTTATGCCGTTTTTTACAAAAGAAGGCGAACTTGCCGGTCCGGATCATGAACCGACCGCCACCTGGAAAGCCTCATTTACCGAATACCTCACCCCGCAAAATTATAAGGACGACGGAAAACACATAGACTGGGATGCGGGAGCAAATCCGATTTACTATACCTCATACTACGGTGCCATTCTTAAAACAGATGCGGAACATTCCAATCATCCGGAGCCCACCGATTGTTACATATCGACGACAATCCAAAAAACTCCGGACATCCCCTACGCACCGCTTGATTTTCAAAAAGCCCGGGAAGCGGACGGTTGGTTGGGAATCAGCCCCGTCGATCCCAATGACAGCGGCATCATCGATTTCAACCTTCCCTCCAAAACCATCGGGAACATGAATCCGAATGAAGACTGTAAAAAACATGATTTGGGATTTGAACGGGATCCGCTTGAGGTTGACGTTACCCAGTTTGCGCAATTCGGTGCCGGCACGGCAATCTATGGGTTTGAAACGACCACCATCATGACAATCGTGCGTGAATTCGTAGAGGCCATAGGCGAATGGGTGGAACGGCAGGAATACGAAAAGGAACCGCACAAAGACGACGTCATATTAACCGAGAAGAAAATGATCCCGTGGTATCACGTAGGATGCCACGACGGCGGCTGCCCGGGAAATGAAGCCGGTGATTTTAGCGGCAATTCCCCGGAAAGCGGCGGCTATACCGCATTTACCCTCCGGGAAGAGGATAAAAAACCGCTCGAAGATGCGTCGAAACAACCGTACGAAATCAGTGTCTTGGGCTTTAAACAACGTCCTTTTGAGGCGAGCTATGATATCCGTAATCAATCGGAAGTCCGCCAAAAGCAGGCGGCGTGCTACTCCGTGCCCGATACGTCAAACGCAAAAATCGGCAACCTTCAGGCTACGGCGGCAATCGGCGGAAAGCTGCTTATTTATCCCGAATGCAACCCTATCGTACCGGCTTGCGGCGGCGAACCGCCCAAATTCACCGGTTCATCCTCCTGCAATCAGTGTAGCCCTAACATGTCCGGATGGGCGGAACCGGGAACCGTCCCGGGGAATAAACTACCGCAAAATCTCATTAATATGGTTGAACAAGTAGGTCAGGCATTTGGCGTCCCCCCCGCTTCAATCCTTGCGGCCATGTATCACGAAGGAGCGTTTGTATCAACGCAACTGGATCCGACACTTTACCAATCGGGACCGTTCACCGGCGCGGATGCCTGGACCGATGAGAATGTCATCAAATGGAGCACCTGCGGTCAGACCATGCCGAACTGTCCGCTTGAGGAAAATGCGTTTGCTAACTGTCACGTCGGCGGTGCAAATTCCGAACAATGCAGTAAAGCAATCGTGGGAACGGGCATCATACCGTATTGGTTCTGGGGTACAGGCGGCGGCAGCGATATATGGAATGCCGTCCAAAAAATTGATTCTTCCCGAACGCAGGAAACAATCAATCCGTGTAATCTGCTGGACAGCGTCGCCGCCCTCGGCAAAGCACTCAGTATGTGGGGCTTGTACGCACGGACACCGGCACAGTGTTACGGCAGATCCATGACATCGGCAACCGCGGGAACCTGCTCCCCTTCGAGCTGGAGCGAGGATAAAATCGTCCAAAGCCATGTGGGTCTGTGGGTGGGAAGCCTCCCATTTTGTCCCGACGGCTCTATGCCTCCTCCACCCGAGTTTGGCGCCAACAGCGTTGATCCGGGGTACGCCGACAACAAGGTGCTCGCCCCCTATAAGGCGTTCTCCTGCCAGTAGTGGCTCTTTACAAGATGCCCGTTTTTTTGGTATAGTAGCACTTGTCCCCGGGGAGGGGGCTTTTGTTAGGTTGACACTATGCAAAAACCGACAGCACCTGCCTTACCGAATGTCGCACCGACGAAATTTTTTTCCGAGGTGGCAAGTGAACTGAGAAAAGTCACCTGGCCGACAAAGGATGAAACCGTTAAATTGACTGCCGCGGTGATCGTCATATCACTTGCCGTCGGACTCTTTATCGGAGGTTTGGACATTTTATTTGTCAATATAACGACAATGTTGTTTAAATAAATCTATGGATACTCCACAAGAACCCAAAGACGCAGTACAAACGGAAGAAATCACCGCGACGACCCCTCCGGTTGAGGAATCGCCCGTTGTCAATTTGTCGGAAAACGGCAGATGGTATGTCGTCCACACCTACTCCGGTCATGAAAACAAAGTAGCCGCCAACTTAAAACAACGCATCGAAACGCAAAAATTGACCCATAAAATCTTCGATATCGTGGTGCCGACAAGAAATGTCGTCAAAGTAAGCCATGGGAAAAAGGAAGAAATCAAAGAGAAGATTTTCCCGGGCTACATATTAGTAAAGATGATCCTGGATGATGACAGCTGGCTCGCCGTCCGCACGACCCAGGGAGTTACCGCATTTGTGGGTGCCGGAAACAAACCGACTCCTATTTCCGACCGCGAGGTGGATGCGATCCGCAAATTTATGGCAATGGAAGCGCCGAAATACAAGGCAAGCTTCTCCGTATCCGAAGCGGTTAAAATTGTGGACGGACCGTTTGCCGACTTTTTGGGAACCATCGAATCCATCGATGAAGAAAAAGGGAAGGTCAAAGTTCTGGTATCCATCTTCGGCCGCGAAACCCCCGTGGAACTCGACTTCCTCCAGATTTCTAAACTCTAAATCGTATGCTCCCGGCGATCCTTGCCCGCATGCGCCGAGAATCGCACCACTTTTTTTCCATGCCGGAAACGGCAAGAAGGCTCTCCGTTTCCTACGTATTGCGCAGTGCCGCCTATCCGCTCCTTTCCCTCTTTACCAGCGCCTATATTTGGCAGACGGAGAAAAATATTACGCTGCTTATTCTGTATTACCTCGGCAACTTTATCGTGCTCCCCCCGGTTTTCATCCTCAATAAATGGCTCCTTCGGCATATTTCATTAAAGAAACTGTATGCCTTAAGCGTCGTCATGACCGGAGCAGGCTCTCTGATGGTCGTGTTTTACCGGGCACATACCCCCGCGGCGTTTTTGGGCTATGGCATGCTCTACGGGCTCGCTAACGGCATCTACTGGGCAAATAGAAACTTCCTGACGCTTCGACACACGACCACCGAGGTACGGAGCTATTTTACGGGACTCCAATTTACCCTTTCTACCGTTTCCTCCATCGTCGTACCGTTTATCGCCGGATGGTGCATTGTCTTCCTTACCCGGCATCAGATCGTTGCTTCCGTACAGGCGGCATACCAGCTGCTCGTCGTTTTTGCGTTTGTACTGTTGCTTATCGCGGGAATTATCGTACGGGGCATCACCGTCCATACCCCTGATCTTACCCGGAACGGCAAACGCAAACGGTTCTCAAAAACGTGGGTATCGGCGCGCATATTGTCGATTGCCTTGGGATGTGCCGATGTGCCGCTGTATGTGCTTCCCTCGGTGCTTATCCTGCAAGCACTCGGGAACGAAGGGGTGTTGGGCTCGATGAGCAGCATCGTGTCCGCCATCACGGCGCTTATTACCTATATTTTCGGCAGAAAATATCGACAGCGGGCATTTTATCCCGTGTTTATCGTTCTTATCTTCTGTTTCATCATTTCGGGTACGCCGCTTCTTTTCGGCATCAGTGCGTTTTCCGTCTTATGGTATGTCATCATCGCGAATCTTACCGACAACCTTATCTGGACGGCCAACGAACCCAAAATCATGGATATGATGGACGAAGAAGTGAAACAGTCCAACATCGCATATTATGACGTCATTCTCGATCGTGAATTATTTCTCAACATAGGAAGAGTCGGGATGTACGGATTATTCTTTTGCTTTGCCCTTATCGATCAAACACTGGCGATGGAAATTACCACGGTGGTAAGCGGGACGCTGGCTCTTTTGGCGGTACTTATCATGAAGAAGGACTCTCCCCGTTAACGGCTTTCCTTGGTGCGTAACACCGCTTCCAGTTGGTGTAATGCTTCCTGCTCTTTTTCGGTTACCGCATCGAGATCCTTTCCCAACCATCGTTTTGCACCCGGTGCCAACAACAAACGGATACGCAACAGATTCAGCTGCTCCTGTACTTCTTTCGGCAGAGTAGCCAATGCCCGATCAAGTTCGGGATCCAAGGGTTGCACGCCGCGACGGGTCATAGGGGCGATTATACAAAACCGCAGGCAAGAAGCAATTACTGGTTCGACTTGACGTACACGTATGCGCCAAAACCTACGGCCGCAAGTATCATGATAAGGAGGATAAGCCCGAAGGGATTGCCGCCTCCGCCGCCCACAACGGTAAAGGTTTTGCTCACCTGAGCCTGCCCGTCGGGTTTAGTCGCCACCACTAAAATGCTCTTGGAACCCGGCGTTAACTTCTTGGTGAACTTATACGACCATTTGCCGTTTTTGTCGGCATACACTTCTCCGCCGACGCCGTCGGGATACACGGTAATGGTGATTTTTGCGTCAGGCTCGGAAATACCGGTAATCGTGGGAGTTGCTCCTGATTGCCCTTTACTGTCCGCAAAACTTCCCACGGTAAGCGGCAAACTCCGCAGTGCCACCGACCCCGGTCCGGGGGTGGGTGTCGCAAAGAAAAATGATCCGCTGGTACCGTCACACAGACATCCCTGGTCCTGATCGCATTGCCGGTTACGACACGCTCTGATGGTGGCAAATACGGTCGTACAGACAAATCCCAACTGACAATCCGCATCGGTCACGCAACTCTTGCCGCATGCTTCGGCAACGGTCGGCGTTTTGGTGGGCGCTATCGTCGCGGTCGGACGGAGCGTACTTGTCGGTCGTAATGTGCTTGCGGGACGGGGGGTACTCGTCGGCCGCGGCGTGCTGGTCGGACGCGGTGTCGTTGTCGGCGTCGGTGTCGGGGTCCTTGTCGGGGTGGGCGTTCTGGTCGGAGTATTGGTCGGCCGTTGGGTCGGTGTCCGGGTAGGCGTCGGTGTGGCACACGCACTCATGTTGGTTGTCCACTGACCGCCCACCGACGGACAGCAATAATCTCTGCCGCCGCATTGTCCGATCCTTCCTTTTACATTACATAATTGCTGATCACCGTCCGGATCAGGCGGATCAGGATTGCAGTTGATGATCATCCAATAGCTTCCGTTTTTGATATTCGCACACCCTTGATCGTTACAGGATGCAAAATTAACCGGTCGGGTCGATTGGATAGAAGCAACCACCGTGACAACAATTCCGATGACCAAGAGAAGAAGGAAAAGAAGCGTCCGGGGATCGGCAAACCGAAAAATCCCCCGCGATTTTTTTAGTTGCACGGGAGAAGTCTTTTTACGCGACTTTACTAATGATTTCTTGCTTGCCATACAGATACCTTTTTTATCATGCCCCAAAAAAGTTGTTCGCGCAAGAGAGGATTTATCCGCCGTTTACCAAGTTCCGCTCTTGTCATCCGTCAACGGATTTGGTATAGTTACCGGTACCTCGACGAATCGAGGGAGAAACCGGGACGGTTTCGAACAGAAAGTATCTTCTTTTTGCTTCGTTTCCGTTTCCCCCGTTTATATGCCAGCCAAAAAAGTCAAAACACTCTTAAAATTGAATTTGCCTGCAGGAAAAGCAACGGCAGCTCCGCCCGTGGGACCGGCACTCGGACAACATGGCTTAAACATCATGGAGTTCGTGAAGGCATACAATGAACGCACGGCAAAACTTGACGGACAAACGATTCCCGCCGTCATTACGGTATTTGACGATCGCACGTTCACCTTTGTCACAAAACTCCCTCCCGTTGCCGCCATGATTAAAAAGACCTTAGGCCTGGATAAAGGCGGCGGCAAAGCCGGTCGTGAGGTGGCGGGAAAACTTTCCAAGGCACAAGTGGAGCAAATTGCCAAAGACAAACTTGCCGATTTAAATACCGATAATGTTGAAGCGGCCATGAAAGTCGTTGCGGGAACCGCACGAAGCATGGGCATTGACGTGGAGTAACCTATGGGAAAAATACGAGCAGTCACCCTCGGCGACGAGGCAGCAGAAAACGAAGCA
>CAYUZE010000011.1:0-23541 GCA_964449585.1 uncultured Gammaproteobacteria bacterium
ATATAGTAATAGAGGCTAGCTATGGATTGTTTTATAAGGCTAACTTCGTGACGACATGTCAATAAGTAACAAAAAATTCGCAAAGATTCTCGATGTAAGAATTCATGGGAAAAACATTACCAACACTATTGAGGAGTCGTATGCTTCCTCCTATTTAACCAAAACAGCCTCTTTTTGTCAAGAATTACTTTCCGACCTCATAAATGACGGTGTCGTTGCTTCGAAACACCTCGGTTCCGAGCATTTGCCATTTTTCCTCATCCATCTCTTTATACTTTTGTCGTTCCAGCGTTCCGATCACCACGTAGGCAATCCGATAGGATCGGATAAGTTCACCGGTAATCGCCAGATCATTTGATTCATACAGTGTTTTGACATCCTCCCGCCGAGGAGCCACCACATCGTAGGTGCCGCGCCATAACCATTCATGCACTGCCCAGCCGATGGGAGTCGGTCTCCCGGTAAATACCGAAAACCGTTCATAATCGGTATAACTGTCGCCGTCCGCTTCAAGGAGTATTTCACCTTCACGATCGCGCATCGCCGTCGTCAGCCATAACGCCGCCTGATAATCATCGGGGTATTCTCCCGCAAACCAGGTCATTCCGTACAATCCTTCATATCGGGCAAGTCCGCCGAAATAACTTCGCACCGAGAACAATGGATAAATGAGTACCAGCATAAGTTGCGGCAAAAGAAGAAGGAAAAAAATCTTTCGGGCTATCCGTTGCCGGGTAAGTAACCGTTCCGCTCTTCCGGCAAACGCAAACCGGCAAATACCATACCCCGCCGCGATGCTTAACATAATAAATGCCTGATACCCCAGCTTAAACATAGTGTTACTGCGAAAATGCTGCGGGTAAATATCCTTAAAATAGAAAAATTCCGGAAAAATAAGGAGCATCGTCGACAGGAGAATAAACACAATGAGTACCTGCTCATCATGAGTAAATCTTGTTTTCAAAAAATTTATTTTATCTAGCCTTATTAACTCCTTTAATGATTTTATTCGCTTGTCTCCCAGAAGCGGTGCGGCAAGTAACGCACCCGCAACATAGAAAAAGAACCCCCAAAGTAACCAGAACATCCAGAGTTCGCTCCGTTGACACTTCTCCACCCCTTCAAACAGGAGCGGACCGATTTTGGTGTTTGCCACCCAAGCATGAGGACAATTGACGGCAACCCCGTTCACAAATGACGTAAAGTGCGCCAAGAACGGCATACTCGCAATCCCCGCGCTCGCTAGTACCACCAATGTCTCCAAGGCAAAATATTTGCCGTCAAAACGCAACGTTTTTCCTTTTCTCACGACCCAAACAACAAATAATGCCAGGACAAAAAGCGCACCGTAAATCGGTCCGTCGAGCGCATTGGTCATCAGTAAAACCCCGAGCAAAAAGCCATAAAAGATAAGGCTCCCCAACGGCCGCTTGGTGCCGTCTTTACTGCCGTTCCCGAACAGAGAGAGCACAAGCGCTATCGCAAGCAGTACAAACGGCAAGGAAAGCACGTGCCCATGCACGTCGGAAACGACGAACGAGTAACTCGGAAACTCATGAATCGTGTACGGGATAAACCGGGTTGCGTTGGCATACCAGTAGTGATTCATCCCCTCCTGGTACCGTGAAAAAAACTCGCCTATCCCCCACAGAAGTTGCCAGAACGGTTTTACTTCTTCCCCGTTATAGCCTTTGGTAAACGCATAAATAGTCTGCATATTGCCGGAAAGGGTGACCAAAAAGGCCGTAAGTATGCCGCCTATCCAGGGAACAAAGCGTCGTTTCTCCGCAAAAACGGGAGTCGTTTCCATCAACTGGTAACCGATAGAGAAACTCATGGTAAGCGTAAAGGCAAAAAGCGCGGCAAGCATCATATTAAAGGTATAGGCAAGCTCAAGCGCTGAAAGCTTGGTTAACAGCGCCGTCACTAAGTGACCGAAGTAGTAGTAATTGATAGGATACGGCGGGTACCACATATCCGTCGGCGGAAAATATCGGCTGTTTAAAATGGATTGCATAAAACCGTAATCCATAAACTTTTCAAGTCCGCGAATGGAAGGCTCGTGTCCCTTAATCCAGCTCCAAAAGAGTAACGCGGCAAGGAAAAACAGCTCAAAGAGGATAATCCGAAGGGCAAGCGGTCGCCGATGTGCTCTCGATATTCCCTGCACGACCGACTGATAGGTACCGATGACACCGGCAACAAAAACTATGGTAATTGCCGCATAGATCGTTTCCGCACGAAACTCTGCTAATCGGGAAAGTCCCAAAATATAGACAATCCAGGTAACAATGCCAAGTCCCACGGCTTTGCTGAAAAGGTATCCCCGATCATGCCAATGAGGAAACAAGAGCTTCGTTACGGGAAAAGCGGCGGCACCGATGAGAAAGAGTGCGCCCCAAAACCGAAGAACGATCAACACATCCGCCTGTGGCATAGTAGAGATTATACACACCCCCTTTATTATTGAGAATCACGTGTTCACCCCGCACTCCGAAATGTATATACTGGTATAGAACAAATATCATGCCGAATTCATATAAACGGGAATTGGTTTTGCATATGCTCGCAAGCGGCCTATTCTCGCTCGTCGCGTTGAGCATCGGGTTCTTTTCCTTCCGTTCGTTTGTATCCCAAGCGCGGACTCCCCGACCGGTTACCCCTTCACCAGCTACGCACCTCGAAATCCGTCAGTTTTCGGTAGAAGTTGATGACCGGCTAATCCGCTCTTTACAACGTGATCCATCCGGCGGTACCCAATCCCGTACGGAGGCATTAGTGTATATGCAGCGGCCACCGCAAAGGGAAGAATTACAGGCGCTTTCGCGACGCGACCGGAAAGCGAAACGAGCAGCATTTGTTACGGAACTGAAAAATCAAACTGCCGCCATACAATCGGAGATCACCCGCACCATTACCCCGCTCATTACCAAGGGTGATATTCGGATAAAACAATCATACTTTGTCGATAACGTTATCCTTGCCGACGTCACCGCCTCCGGGCTGGATGCACTCAAACAAACTCCGGGGGTCACGGCCGTTCTTGCCAATGAACCCGTGTCACTACCGCCGCAGACTCAGGCTACGGGGGCTGCAGAATGGAACATCCAAAAGATTCAGGCCGATCGTGTATGGAATGAACGCAACATCACCGGAGACGGAGTCGTCGTCGCCACTATAGACTCGGGGGTTCAGTGGGATCATCCCGCTCTCAAACAGCGCTATCGCGGCTGGAACGGGTCGGCGGCCGATCATAATTATCACTGGTATGATCCGACGGGGATATCCCCTACTATACCCCTCGACAACACCGGGCACGGCACCCACACCACGGGAACGATAGTCGGCTTCGACGGATCCACGCATATTGGCGTGGCGCCGGGCGCCTCATGGATCGCCGTCAAGGGATGCGAAACAAGCCTGTGCGACCAAAGCGATTTACTTGCGGCCGGTCAATGGTTGTTGGCGCCGACCAGACTTGACGGAACGGCTCCCGATCCGTCAAAAGCACCGGATATCATCAGTAATTCCTGGAGTGGCCAGGGATGCCAGCCATGGTATCAGGGGGTTATCAATAATTGGCGGAATGCGGGCATCGTTTCAGTATTCGCGGCAGGAAATAGCGGTCCAAACAGCGGCTCTATAGGATCACCCGGAGATCTTCCGATGACACTCGGTGTCGGTGCGGTGTCAGCATCGGATGTTATTGCGGATTTTTCCGGCCGGGGTCCGATGTGCAGCTCGTTTGGCAATGACCTGAAGCCTGATCTGGTCGCACCGGGCGTCGGTATTTATTCAAGCATTCCTACCGACGGCTATATGGCGCTGAACGGCACGTCCATGGCAACGCCGCATGTAGCCGGTGTGGCCGCTCTTTTACTGCAGGCACGACCGGATCTTTCCGTGTATCAGGTCGAGCAAATACTCAGACAATCGGCTACCGATGTCGGGACAAGCGGACCGGATACGACCTATGGCGCTGGCATCGTCAACGCGTATCGTGCACTCGAGATCGATCCGTCTGGAATACCGAGCCCGACCCCTACACGCATTCCTACTCCCACGGTAACCCCGACACCCACACCGACGCCCACACCATTCATCAAGTTGTTGCAACCAAACGGAGGACAAGTGTTGACTGAGGGCCAATCCTATCCGATTACCTGGTCTACGGTGCCGTACTTTGATCGCATCAATCTTTACCTTGTCACCGAGACGGGAGGGACTACCATCAGACAGGGACTTTTACCCTCCGACACTCCCTATACATGGCTTGTTTCAACACTCGGCCTTTCGGGTTCGCAATTTAAGATTGAAATAAGCGGAACCCGGGGTGCACAGACACCGTATTTCGACAGATCAGACGCATATTTTACGATCAGTTCGCTCACCACCCCAACGCCGACTCCCTCACCCACACCGTCTCCCACACCAACTTCTTCACCGACACCAACCATGACGCCGACACCCTCATCGACGCCAACCCCATCTCCTACGCCCGGGGTGTCACCTCGTCTGGCATGTGTAACCGATGCGGATTGCGGCTGCGGCATGGATGAAACGAATCAGTGCGTCATACAAAACCGTGAGTATCTCCTGACCCGATGCATGATTCCTGATTTCTGCACGGGAATATCAGGAAACTGTAAACCCGCCTGCGTTGCAGGACAATGCCAACTCTCCTGTACCGCCGAAACACCGACGCCGTCGTTGACACTCCAGCCCACTCCGACGCCAACACCGCGTCCCAATGTGGCACCCGTGTTCACGACCACTAATCTCCCGCGCGCGCGCATCAGAACACCATACCTCGGCACTATCCAAGCAACCGATCGCGATGGCGATGCGCTGACGATGACACTCTCCGGACTGCCGAAAGGTCTCTCCCGCGGTGCATGTACCAGAAGAATGGTGCGAACGTCCTCAACGATTACCTGCACTATTACGGGCACCCCTACGGCGTTCGGCATATTCCGCATCAATGCATCGGTTCGTGACGCCCGGGGGGCCACGGCGAGAAACGCCTATCTTCTGGTAAGTATCCCATGGTAAATCATCTTGGTTCACAATCGTGATACAATTTCCCCATGCGTATCGCAATTATCGGCGGAGGGTTTACCGGGCTTACCGCAGCCTATCGCCTCACCAAGGAAGGACACTCCGTCACCGTATTTGAAAAGGAAGCAACCCTGGGGGGGTTGGCATACGGCTTCAGGAAAAAAACCTGGCAATGGCATATCGAGGGCGCATATCATCACCTCTTCACCAATGACCGTGCGATCATCGGTCTTATCAAAGAGCTGGGACTTTCTCATAAACTCATCATCAAACGCCCGATTACTTCCACGATGTGGAACAATAATTTTTATCAGTTGGATTCGCCAGTTAATCTTTTTACGTTTCCGGGACTTTCGCTTTTTGACAAAATACGAACCGCTATCCTTTTGGGATTCCTGAAACTCTTTCCTTTTTGGCGGGTTTTGGAGCAAATCACTACTGAACAACTTTTGATTGCAATAGGAGGGAAAAAGGCCTGGAAGACGCTCTGGGAACCTCTTATGTATGGGAAATTTCATATGTATGCGCCAAAAATTGCCGCCTCATGGTTTTGGGCAAGGATCGTCAAGCGCACCCCGTCGCTATGCTACATAGAAGGAGGGTTTCATACGCTTATCGAAGCACTTCAGGACCGTATTACGGCACAGGGCGGGGTGATCAGAACCGGCACGCCGATTGAAAAAACCGTGCAAAAAAAAGACGGATCAATCGAGCTGACGTGGAAACATGGGAAACAAATCTTTGATCGCATCCTTCTTACCGTTCCGACCCCTCTTGCGCTTCGCATCATGCCAGCGCTCGGCGGCGACTATACCAAAGGCCTCACCGGCATTCCTCATGTCCATGCACAGGTACTCATCGTGGAAACGACCGCCCCCATACTCAAAAACATCTATTGGCTCAATGTGAACGATCGGCGCTTTCCGTTCCTTGCGGCAGTGAGCCACACGAATTTTATGAGTAAAACGCACTACGGCGGAAAACATCTCACCTATTTCGGTAATTATCTTCCCCAAGACCACCCGTTTTTGACGTTATCCAAACAAGAGCTGCTCAGAACCTTTCTGCCGTACATAAAGCGGCTTGCGGGAAACGAAGCAACGGTTCGGATCACCGACACGTTCCTTTTCGTCGGTCCGTTTGCACAACCAGTACATGAACTCCGATACTCCGCACGAATCCCCCCTATCAAGACTCCCCTTTCCAATGTGTATCTTGCCAATATGGATTTTGTCGTTCCCTGGGACAGAGGAACGAACTATGCCGTAGAGTTGGGGCTTAACGCGGCAAACGCAATTCTTTCGGAGGGCTGACCAGTACTACCTATGAAGCACGGTGCTATCTCATCACGGGGCGCGTTTATTGTGGCCACGCTCCTGGTTTTTTTGGTTTCCTACCTTCTGATGGCACACGGTTTCTCGTACGACGCGACGAAGAATGAATTGCTCATCGGGTCAAAACTTTGGAGTGATTTTGGCGCCCACATCCCGCTTATTCGGTCTTTTTCTGAGGGATCAAACCTGTATCGGCTGTTTTCCGGTCACCCCGTTGAATCGCCGCTGTATCCCGGCGAGCCCATCCGCTATCATTTTGGCTTTTACGCCTTTGTCGGCTTGCTGGAAAAACTCGGCGTCCGTATCGATTGGGCACTCAACCTACCGAGTGCCGCGGGGATGACGCTGTTGCTTCTCTGTCTTTTTCTCTTGGCAAACAAGCTGTTCCGATCAGCTTGGATAGCCATGCTTTCGGTGCTTTTTTTTCTTTTTAACGGTTCGCTCGGGTTCCTTTCCTTTTTTGCCCGCCATCCCCTGTCCCCTTCCACCATCATTGATATTGCGACCAATAGCATATTTCCCGTGTTCGGTCCGTGGGACGAGGGAAACATCACCGCGTTTTGGACACTTAATATTTATACCAATCAGCGCCACCTCGGCCTCTCCTATGGACTCCTTCTGCTTATCCTGTATCTTCTGTACGAGAGACCGAAACTCGCCAAAACCACGGGAGTAGGACTGGGAATACTGATAAGCCTGCTTATGACGGTTAACTTTGCCGTAACGGGGATAGCCGTGCTTTTTGTCGGCTGGTTATTTCTGTTACGGAAAGTATATCGGCCTGCCTTATTGATTGCGTTCGGAATAAGCCTTGTTACCTACGGACTCCTCCGAAGGGTGAGTGTTGTTTCATCCGCAATCGTTTGGGAACCGGGGTACCTTGTGCATGCTCCGCTTACCGCAATCTCATTTATGCAATTTTGGGGAGAAAATATCGGTCTGCATCTTTTCCTGATTCCGCTGGGTATGTTTATGGCACCGAAAGAAACACGACGGACCCTTGCCCCTCCCCTATTATTGCTTTTTCTTTTGGGAAATCTTTTCCGGTTTTCTCCCGATATGATCAATAATCACAAATTTTTCAACTTCGCGCTGCTCATCGGTAATATGTTTTCCGCCGCGGCAGTCGTATGGTTTATTCGAACTATCCGAAATTTTCCCTCTGCCCTTGCCCGTACAGTGGTCGGTCCGATGGTGGGAATTTTTCTTATCGGGTGTCTTACCCTCTCGGGAATCATTGATCTGTTCCCTGTCATCAATGACTCCCGAGGGCGGGTTGCCGACATTGCGGCAAACCCCGATGCGGCATTTATCGCAGATAACACCAAAGCTACCGATGTGATCGCCAATACCACCTGGTTTTATCATCCGGCGAGCATCGCGGGACGATCGCTGTACTCGGGATATACCTACTTCACCTGGTCTTACGGGTATGACCAGGGCGCCCGGGAAGCCTCACTTGTTCGTATGTATGAGGCAAAAACAATCCAAAATCTTTGTCATGAATTGCGATCAAATCGAGTGCAGTGGCTCGAACTCAACCCCTCACCGGAATCATACCTTCATCCGAATCGATCATTATGGCAATCACTTCCGTATAAGTATCGGAACGAACGAACTGATCTCCGCATCTATAAAACCGCCGATATTTGTCGTTATGAAACAAACTGAAATAACAAACAACCTAACGAAGTTCATCATTATTGCGGTGCTCATGTTTGCCGGTATATTTCGCTTTACCGGCGTCAATTGGGATCAGTCGGCGCACCTTCACCCGGATGAGCGATTTCTTACTATGGTCGCGACAAATACCGACTGGCCGCGTACCGTTGCGCAATATTTTGACACCGATGTTTCTCCGCTTAATCCGCATAATCGGGATTTCTCCTTTTTTGTATACGGCACGTATCCGGTGCACCTTGTTAAACTTATTGCCGCTCTTACCGGGCAGGCCACTTATGACGGAATAACCATCGTCGGCAGATTACTATCGGCATCTCTCGATCTTATTACCCTTTTTTTTGTTTTCCTTATCGGGTATCACCTTACGAAAAGCGCATGGGCGGGCATTCTTGCCGGTTTTTGCTATGCCGTTGCAGTTCTTCCCTTGCAGCTGTCCCATTTTTTTACTGTTGATCCGTATGTCACGCTCTTTATCACCATAGTTTTGTATCGCCTGATACGTCAAAAAGTGGATTTTGTTACCGGTGTTGCCGCGGGATTGGCCGTAAGCGCAAAAATTTCCGCAGCCCTGATCCTTCCGATATGCCTTATTGCTCTGGTAGCCGGTTTTCTTTGGAAAAATACGGGCAAAAAACACCTTTGGCATCTTTTCCTTGAAGGAGGCGGTTTTCTTCTCGGCCTTTTTGCCACCATACGCGTCGCCTATCCGTATTTGTTCACCGGTTGGACGATCAATCAGAAAGTCATTAATAACTGGAAGCAACTTGCGTCATTTGACGGGCCAACGACGGGGTTTCCGCCCGGTATTCAATGGATCGGCGTTTCCCCGTGGCAAGTGCCGTTTGACCTCGTGTTCTGGGGATTGGGAATTCCCCTTGGACTTATTACCGTCGCGGCATTTTGTTATTTTCTGTTCCGCATTATTTCGGGAAAAAATAAATCCGCTCTTATAATCATCATTGCCTGGGTAATACTGTTGCTTACCTACCAGTCGCTGCAATTTGCCAAACCCATGCGGTATGTGTGGGCGGTCTACCCGGCACTTTCCGTACTCTCCGGAGTGTTTCTCTATGGCGTTGCCAAAAAACTCACCGCGTCGATCGGACGCAAAGCCATCTCCTTCTCTATCGGCGCTCTCTTTGTCGGCGTTTTGCTTTCAATTTGGCCAACAGCATTTCTCTCCGTCTACAAAACCACCCACACCAGAATCGCCGCTAACATTTGGATATATACAACAATCAGCCCGGGAAGTTCCATCGCCTGGGAGCATTGGGACGATCCGCTTCCGTTTCCTCTGCGGGAACTTTCCCCTTCCCGCTACCGACAAATACAGGTTCCGTCATTTGATCCTGATGACCGGGACAAAATGCCGAAGATTGCCGACGCACTTTCCCGTTCAGATTATCTGATCCTTTCCAGTAATCGTGCATATGGAGCAATGCTTCGCGCAAAACACCGATTTCCACAAACAAGCAGGTACTATGAAAAGCTGTTTTCCGGAACGCTCGGCTACACAATAACCAAGCAGTTTACCTCGCGCCCGACCGTTCCCCTTCCTATTCCCCCGGTATGTATTTCTGTACCGTTTTTCACCTACGGCGCCGTATCACGAAATAGTAGCGAGTGTGTCACACCGGGCATAACGTTTGTTGATGATTATGCGGATGAAACATTCACCGTATATGATCATCCGAAGGTTATTATTCTCAAAAATGATCGGCGTTTTTCCTATAATGATCTTTTAACCTTGCTGCATGAATAATTTGTCTCCGCAAAAAAAATGGCTACTTTTCCTATCGGGAATCGCATGGCTCATGGTAATTTTTTTTGTGGCGACGAACCGGTACACACTGCCGCTTGTTTTTCTTTGGTTGCTCTCAATATTTCTTGTCATAGCCGCATCAATGCCGCCCGTTGTCCCGAAATTTACACTTCTTAAACTAACGAAACGACAATTATTTACGCTGGCAATACTATTGCTGCCCGCCGTGGTACGGGTGTTGCTCTATCAGCCTGATCGTATCCACGGTGATGACCTGTTAACCGCCACGTTTTCCCAACAGTATCATCCGCTCACCACCAATTTCTTCTCCGGGATTCCGCAGACTGATCAATGGGTTGCAAAATTCCCCACGCCCTACTTTTTGTTCCAGAAGCTGTTTCTTTTGGTGACGGGGGCAAGCGTATTTACCGTAAAACTTTCCGTACTTCCCTACATCATCATTGTTTCGATTTGTACGTATGTTATCGCCCGATCGCTTTTTGGCCGGATTGCAGGAGTCATGGCAGTTATCCTCTACGCGTTTATGGCGATAAGTATCTATCATGAAACGTTGGGGCTTCACTTTATCTCAAGTACCGCGCTCTATATGCTTTTTTTCGTTGCCCTGCTCCGCCTGAACAAGCGCCGCTCCCCGTTTCGCCTGGTAACGACGGGGATCGCTACGGGCATGTGTTATCTGTCGTATCCGTCATCGTATATTGCCCTTCCCGTCCTTCTCGTCGCCGTCATTCCGTCCCTGTTCACCAAAAAGGCAAACCCCGTTAAGTCGGTAATCTGGCTAACTATCGGTATGGGCGTGGTTCTTGGACCGTTTGTCACCTACGCGCTCACGCAGGAGAATTACTTTGTGGGAAGAATCAATCAGGTGTCGCTTATTAACGGCACCTGGTCGGTGTATAAAACGGCAGAACACACGGCATCGCAAACGGCAAAGGTTATATGGGACAATACAACGCTTAGCCTGTCTTCATTCGTAAAAGATGGCGTGGGTGGACACGGCGGCTATACGTTTCATCAACAGGCATTTTTTCCGCGTATCGGCCTGCTATTTTTTCTTGGCGGAACCGCATTTTTGCTCATGAAAAAATACCGAGATCTTACTTTCTGGCTCCTCATGCTTACCGTGCTTCTTACCTATAGCATCGGTATGGTGCTGACCATTCCCCCTCCCGCCTATCACCGACTTACGCTTGCTTTTCCGTTTATCGCCATCATATCGGCTGCCCCGTTTTCTCTATTCTCAATACGCCAAAAATGGCCGCTTCTTATCGCCATGGCAATTCTTGCAATATATGCCGGGATAAACATTCGGTACGTACAATCGGCGATGAAGGATGAAAGGATGATTGGCGATGCGGCAATTATTCATCACGTCAACGCCTATTATCCCAACCGGCCAGTGTATATTGCCGCGTTTCCGTCGTTTGCGTTAGGGTATTTCTTTCCGTTTTTCCCCCAGACCACTGCTCCCGGTATCACCACGAAATACCATCAGGACTTTCTCCAGTCAAAGATACCCGGCCAGTATGTTATTATCCTGACGCTCCCCGAAGAATTTAAACAGGATTTTACCAATACCTATCCTGAGGCAACCTATATCCCCTTTTCCGATAAATATGGCATCATGGTCAATCTGTAAGCGCCGTTTCCAGCGCTTTTATACTCTCGTGTTCGGAAAATGCCCGCCGTATTGCCGTATGTTCCCGACGATAGCGTGACGGATGGGCAAGGAGCAGTTCCACCGCTTCCGCAATCGCGATCGCCGTTTTCGGCGGAACTAGGACACCCATACCGGTCTGCTGAATCGGCACCCGCACCCCGGGTAAGTCGGTGGCGATAACGGGAACCCCGGCAAGCATCGCCTCAACCTGTACCATGCCGAAGCTTTCGGTACTGTTTATGGACGGCAATAGCAATACATCAAGACAGCGGTAGAACGCTCCCATCTTCTCGGGAGGAATACTTCCCAAAAAAATGATCGAATCCCCGTTTTGTTTTACCAATGCCGATATTTTTTCGCCGTACCTATCTTCACCAACCGGTACGGGACCCGCTATCGCAAGGAGTATCCGTTTGCCCTTCAATCGGCGGATAATATCGGGAAGCGCTTCCAAAAGATATTCTATGCCCTTTTCCGCAGCAATTCGGGCGGCAAGACCGAGCACCACATCAGCACTCCCCATATGCTTCCGAAAGGATCCGATATCCTTCGATGATGCGACAGGCGACGGGATCGGTGGGACTATAGGGATACCTTGCTTGTGCGTGTACTGCCGCAACAAGGTAAGAAGTCGACTGTGCCGTGCATAATCAGAGGTATAGGTAATGGTGCGGTCGGCAAGGAGCATGGTACAAAAATGCATCACCTCCATGAGCGATTGGATAAGTTGGAGGAAAAACCCCCGCGCAAGCTGCACCTCGCAGTGGTAGATCACAATCACCCGTTTTCCCTGAAGTTTTGCCGCGACGGCGACAATGATTGCCTCCGGCTGCGGCAGATGTAAGACTACCGCATCGTGATTTTTGCAGTTCTCCCACGCCTCTTTCCACCATGCGATGGAAATAAATCCCTTACTGATTTTCGCTATCCAGGGAACGCGTCGTATGGAGAGCCGTCCGTGTCGCTCGGTTCCGGGCAATGATTGGTCGTGCCGGATGGCAAGAACGGTCACCCGGTGACCTCGCTGAACGAGTCCGTTGGCCCATCGCTGCACGGCAAGGGTGAGTCCGGAGATATACGGGTCATAATACGTGACCGTAAAAAGCACGTTCATGTGCTATTTCCTTTCCTTAAGAATCGCCCGGAGCGCATGTTCGAGATACGGATGTTTTCTTTTATAGATGACATGCCGGTCAAGAAGATTATAAATCCAATGAATTTTTGTCTGAAGGCCTGAGCGGTACAGATGCGATACGATATCCCAGTTGTCTTCGACAAAGTAATCGAATTTTTTCTTGCGTATCACCCGTTCTTTATATTCGTGCGCCTGTAATTCTTTGGTGTTTAACGTAATGCTGGTAAAGCACTCCGACAATTCCCATCGCTTGAGAAATTGCCGTAGATTCGGTTCCAAAAACGAAAAACGACTCGTTACGAGATGAGCTTCAATAACACCCTCTTTGGTGAGTTTTTTAAGTAACCACGCACCGCGTGACGGAAATAGGCTTGACTCGTGTGCCACTGCCCAGAGCATTTTTTGCAACGGGGTTTTCGGCACAAAAAAGGTGATTTTCTTTTCACCGAAAAGATAGCGTTTGATTATCGCGATGGGAAGCCTTGCAAGGCGTGCCGGGTTGTACGCAATCACGCCGTCAAAATCAAATCCCACGCGAATCGGTTTTTGCATATATCCTCATATAGTACCCGAATACGACTATTAATCAAATGTGCCATCCATACTTATGCGAATATGTCTTCTTCCCACCACTGCACTCAGAATGTCGTATGCTTCCGCAACACAGACCCTGCGCCTAGTCCCATACAACACCACCGATTCTCCTTTTTTTGCAAATTCCCTAAGACCGCCCATGATCGCAAGCGGACGATGATAAATTACGACCGTTGCCGGAGGATCTGAAGGTGCAAACGGTACGTCACCGGTGAGCCGCTGGACATCGGTTGCCCGGCGAATAACGCCGTTTATCACCCGCGAGGGTTCCCGCATTTGTACCGGTAAGGAATCAATTTCATCATCCGGCACTTCATCCCAATGAATAATAAATGCCCGCTCTCTCATAAGTACAAAGCGTTACGCATTGCGTGAGATAAATGCTTGCATAAAAAAAACGTACTCTCCATGGAGAGTTGACAGCCTGCCCAACTATCAACCCTCCACACAAAGTACGTTTTCTCGCCGTTTTCCCCCATCGACTCCGTAATAACAGTAGAGTATTTCCGGTACTCGAAAAAAGATATTAAGATTGAAATCTCGGTCATTGTATCGCCGGATATTGCCCTTGTCAATAACATCTCACAATGAAAATGACAAGTCGATGTGTTGGAGCAAAAAATAAATTGGCTATTTTTAGCGCACCGATACAATCCAAAAGAAAAATTTTAGCTTCAAAAAAATATTTGACAAGATTTTGCCGTGTTGATATTTTGATTGACGGTATCATTCACGATTGCCCATTGCGAATGGTGCCATATATAAAAGGCATTACTATTCGTAGCTAGAATCCCAAACCCAATGCTAGCGGTAGTGATGCTTTTTTATTGGCTATCGATACGCTCCCCTACAAAAAAATCCGCCTCATCGGCGGACTTCCTTGATTCCGTTACTTAAAGAGTAAATACCGGAATGCTCAAGCCCTTTTCCTTGAGCTTTAAAAGCTCACGGCGCACCTCTTGCTCATACGAGCGCCGCTCTCTCTCAAAAGGACTCACACGAGCCTTTTTGCCCAATCCTAAGGCCCTAAGGATACTTCCCAAACCCGTAGCTAGCAGTTGCATATACCAAGTTAATCACCGCGTCATCCCCTTGTCAAGTCCCATAATAATTTAACTCAATATTATGGGACGTACCTATAGTATTAAGAGGTTGTTCGTCACGTCCTGATAGTATAATTTCCTTTTAATATTCTTGGTGGATATCTTTTGGATAACATTTCTGCCGGGCAAACTCCCCTCCGCCCCTTTAATCGGTTTGAAGAAATAAACGACGGTGAATTGGGGTAAATGCAAAAAAGTCAGTAGAAGGACCTTACTTCATTCTTCCGAAGAATAACTGGCCGGCGGGCGTCTGATGAATTTTGGTCACGATAATCTGAATTTCCTGGCCGATCCGATCTTTTGCGTTCTCTACGACTACCATCGTGCCGTCAGGAAGATACCCCACGCCCTGCTCCCGCTCCCTGCCTTCGTGGGTAATTTTTATGGCAAATTCCTCTCCCGCCACCAGCGCCACTTTCATGGCTTGCGCCAGATCATTCACGTTTAACACCCGGACGTTTTGTGCACGGGCGACATGAGCAAGATTAAAATCAACCGTAAGGAGGGCTCCATCCCACCGTTTTGCCAGCGCGACGAGCTTGCTGTCGACTTCTTTGACATCAGCCGCATCCTCATTCACTATTTTTACTTTGAGCCACGGGTTGATTCGCTGCGCCTTGAGTTTTGCGACTACATCAAGTGCCCGTCTCCCCTTTGCTCTCCGTAACGGATCGCTATCATCGGCGATATGCTGTACTTCAATCAAAATAAATTGCGGAATGACGAGTGTTCCTGCAATAAATCCGCTGTTGGCGATCTGAAGTATTCGCCCGTCAATAAGGACGCTCGTATCCACCATAATCGGATGTTCACCGATCGATTCCTTTGTCTCGGGAACCACCGTCCGATGAAACGGACGCGTGGTCATCTCGCTTAAGGCCGTGAGATTTTTCACTATCTCGCGCGCCAAGGCTTGCGTGAACGCGGTCGTCGGCCGTACGATAGGCGTTATTGACTTGGGAGTTTCTACTTTTTTGGTTTCTTGTTTTTGTTTTTTCATTCGGTAGGTATTGTTGTTACTTCCTTATTATTATATCGTATTTCGGTACAAAGCCCAAAACAGTTATGCAGATGGAGCGCGTGCGAATCTTCTCTTACCATTATCGAAAAGAACCCTGAATAATTACTGAAAGCGCGGGGGGTGAAACGTACGCTCAGCCGAGAACAGTTGCCGCCTGTTTGAGATTTTTTATCGTCTTAGGTGCATAGACCTGCGGGAACCCCAATCGCTTTGCCTCATGTTCCCGGCGCTCCTCACTCCCCACCCGGCGGACTTCTCCCAAAAGTCCAACCTCGCCAAACGCCACGGCTTTAGGATCAAACGGTTTATTGGTGTATGAAGAAAGGATGGCAAGGGCAATGGCAAGATCTGCGGCAGGCTCGGAAACCTTTAACCCCCCGCTGACGTTGACGAAAATATCGTATCCTGCAAGCGGCAAACTTAATCGCTTGGAGAGAATGGCGACAATAAGCTGGAGCCTACTATAATCGACACCGCTTGCCACTCTTCGGGGCATCGCAAGCTGGGTTGTCACCGCCAATGCCTGAATTTCGACCAGCATCGGACGTGTTCCTTCCATGATAACGGTCACGACTGAACCGGGGACATTTTTTACTCTATCCTGGAGAAATAGCGCCGACGGATTTGACACTTCTTTCAGTCCTTCACCCGCCATTTCAAAAATTCCCACTTCCTCGACCGCACCGAAGCGGTTTTTAAGCGTCCGAAGAATTCTCGCGTTCGCAAACCGTTCCCCCTCCAAGTACAACACCGCATCGACCATGTGTTCGAGCACCTTAGGACCCGCAATCGCTCCTTCTTTTGTCACATGACCGATAATGATCATCGGTATTCCCTTGGATTTTGCCGCGGCGATAAGGAGCTCCGCGCTATGTCGTATCTGGCCCACCGAACCTGCCATGCCGTCCAACTCACTTGAGGAAAGCGTTTGAATCGAATCAATAATGACAAGATCTTTTTCCGTTAGCCCCTTCATTGCCGCGACGATGTTTTCAGCATTCGTCTCGGAAAGCAGCGATATATTCTTCCCTTCTATCCCCAATCGCTTGGCACGAAGCTTCACTTGTTCGGCTGACTCTTCTCCGGAGACGTATAAACCTCCCACTGCTCCTAAAACATGCAGCAGCAATGTGGATTTGCCGATGCCAGGATCGCCCGCCAACAGCGTGACACTTCCGGGAACCGTTCCCCCTCCCATCACCCGATCGAATTCCGTTATATTGCTTTTGACGCGGTGTTTTTCGATATGGCGAACCTCGGAAAGCTTCTTGGGAAGCGTGGCGGGAGAGGATGGCCGAAGGAGTCCGCCCTTTCCCGGTCCCGCGGTCTCTTTTACCGTCTCGATAAGGGTGTTCCACTGATCACAGTTCGGACACTTCCCGTACCATTGGGGTGTTTCATAGCCGCATTGTTGGCATACATATGAGGTGCGGAGCTTCATATCGAGGTATTGTACACGAAACGGAACCGTGTTGCCCGATTATCGCTTTGTGCCGGTCAAGGCGTCCATGAACTGGCGCCTCGTGATAAGGAAACAGGTGCTATCAACGGCTTCGCCTGCGCTATATTTTGCGCTCCCGAGCGGCCAACCTCCGAGTTTTTTCATGTCGGCAAGTTCCTGCGGATCAAGCGTGTTTTCCGCGGAGTGCGTCACCCAGGTCGTGACGGCGCGGATATCCTTAAAGCTATCATCCATAAACACTTTGGCAAGCGCCTGCTTAGTGGCACTCAACTCTGCCGACGTGTTGTTATCTTTAACATAAGATGCCATCTCCACCACCATCCCCGGCTCATAGGCACGCATTCCTTTTTTGAGGAGCCAGTCGTTGATGGTGCCGGTATGCTCCGGCGCATAGACATTTACAAAACCCGCGACATTCTCGGGAATGGAAAAGTCCGTTTCTTTTGCCCCGATAAGCCAGAGCGCTTTGACGCCCTTTGCCCACTCTTCGTTGGCTTCATTGGGGTTGCCGGTTACGGGAAACATAGCCCCTTCCGCCGCACTTTTCTGGGAAAGTTCGGTGAGGGTGTTGTCAAACCGCTTGATGTTTCGCTCGGTAACGGGAACAATGGATACCGCCTCTTTGGAGAGCAACTCGCGAATCTGTGCTCTAAACCCCATGCCTTGTGGTGCTTCCGTCATATGATTCATTGTCGTACAGAAACGATGCAGCGTCAATACTACAGGTTTATCGGCAAGGAAGAATGTATGGTGATATGTTCTGAGGAGAACACCACCTGTTACCCCCCCTCTAAGGAGGGATTAGGGAAGGAACCGTAAATTACGTCCCCAATACGTTTATCTATAGCCAATCGGCTTTTCGGTCAGCGCCATGGAAAGAGATATCTTGCGTTGATCCTGCTTCACATCTTCCACAAGACACACAATCTCTTCTCCCACCTTAGGCTCGGTTCCGGGGGTAACCTTACTGATATGGATAAGTCCCTCGACTCCCGGGGTAAGTTCCACAAATATCCCGTACGGACTGGTTCTGGTCACTTTCCCTTTTACTTGACTGTCTTTCTCAAACATATCAAGCACGTGTTCCCATGGATCAGGAAGCAATTGCTTCACGGACAGGGTGACTTTTCCGGTCTTTTCATCAACACCGGCGATTTTCACCTTCATGGTATCCCCGGTTTTCATGTACTGATTCGGATCGTCCACCTTTTCCCAGGCAATCTCGGAAATATGAATAAGGCCTTCCACTTCATGCTTGGTGCCTTCCTTCTCGACGGTAAATTTGGCAAATGCGCCGAACGGAGCAACCCCGGTAATGGTCGCCTCCACCGTTTTATCAACGGGGATGACGTCAAACAATTCTTTCTGCTTGGCAAGCACCGCTTCTTCGGTGAGTGCCCGCTGCGAGAAGACAAGGCGGTTATTTGCCGCATCGACTTCAATAACTTTCACTTTGATGCGTCTGCCGGCCATTTTATCAAGTTGTTTAGAAAGCGTTGCATCCAGTTGACTCATCGGGATGTAACCGCGAATGCCGCCATAATCAACGAGCACACCGCCGCGAACAAGATCACGAAGCATGACATCCACCGCTTCCCCGCTCTTTTGCACGTCGGTGAGCGTCGTCCATCGCTTCTCAAGGAGAGATTTCCGGATGGAAAGCACACTCTGTCCGCGATCATTTTCGGCAACAATAACTTGTGCGGTTACCGTATCGCCCACTTTCAGCTTGGAAAGCATGTCACGGTAGTTTTCAATTTCCTTATCCATGACGACGCCTTCGGTTTTACTGCCGGTATCAAGCGCGATTTCGCGTGCCGATATACGGGTAATGGTCGCCGTGACGGTGTCGCCTTTCTTAAGACCTTTGAGTTGGTAGCCGGTACTCTTTAAGAGTTCTTCCATGCTGGAAGCCCCGGTCGAGGATTTTGTTTTCGGAGCCTTGTCACCCTCCGCTGGTGATTTACTGCTTGTAGATGTTTTTGCCATTCATTTATTCCGCCTTTCTTTTAGGATCTGCCCATTATACCTGATTATGGGATATTCCTCAACTCACTGCTTTGGTAATGAGTGCATCAACTTCCCTAAGGGCGGCAAGCAGTTCTTCGTGCATTTCTTTGGCGGTTGCGGGATTTTTAAGCGCCACATCAATAAGCTCGGCATATTCTTCAATGGTAAAACGTTCGGGATTGTTCACTGCATCATCCAAAAGATACTGCGGCACGTGGGTGAGCAAAATCGGCCAAACCAAACGGTGCATGCCGACGGTAAGTCTGGCATAGATATCGTTTTTTTCCGCTTCCGGGAGTTTTGATTGGGAGACGGTGGTGATAATTCGGGTAAGAACTTCGTCAATAGCATCCATGCTTATGCGTAGGTGGTGGCGGGTACTTTCTGTACCACTTGCTGGGAAATATCAACGGATACTCCCCGCTTTCCTGCCCCTGCAAAGATATCATAATACACGACGGGAGGTCCGACAATTTTATCTTTGACAAATAAGGCAGCCGAGTAGGCTCCCCCCAAAATCCCGCCGGCAATGGCACCGATCGCCGCACCTTGAAGTCCCATGCCGGCAACGGTACCGATCTTTGCTCCTTCAGCAATCCCGAAACCGACCATGCCAATTGCTCCTCCGGCGCCCAATATTTGCGCATGTGAGGCTGCAGTAGCTGCCATGTGGTCACGGTAAGCGGTACGTTCGGCGGTTGCGGTTTTGGTCGTATCTTTGGCAAACTCCCCCCACGCTTTTGCTCTGGCGAGTTCGATCTGATAATACTTATCCTTGGGGAAATCTTTGTCTGCGGCAATCATCGGCCATAAAAATACCTTCCGGGCAAAATCGGTGATGCGTGCGCCGTATTCGGAAAATACACCGCGAATCGTCGTGAGGATCTTTTGGATCTTTACCATAATATTTTCCTGTTGCTCCTTAGGAAGTTATTGAATTAAAGCATCAAACTTGGTTTCATAGGTTTCCAGGATGAGCTTTCGCTCCCCTTTCGTGGCACGTCGTTCAAATATCGCCTGCACTTGGTCGGCAAGCGATTTCTTTGGTTCAAGTTCACGGTGAATAGGTCGTTCCGCCATAACGTAATCGAATTATACACTTATAGGCTATATTCCACAAAAAATCCCCCGCATCGCGAGGGATCATTTGCTGTTTTATCGTTGAGTCCCCCGGCCTCGACCTATCTTCCAGGTTCCTTGCGAAACGAGTATTGTTGGCGCTAATGTGTTTCACTGCCCTGTTCGGAATGGGAAAGGGTGGTACCACATCGCGTAAGAGACCGAAAGGCTCAACGATAAAATCTTTTCTTATTATAAAGGTAATTGCAACATAAGGGAGAATGACCGACTTTTCGTGTCATTTTCGCCAAGAGGAACAAGTGTTTTCTCACCATACGGCAAAGAAAACGTCCTTTGTTCCCCACAACATCGACCGATTAGTACTGGTAAGCTAAACACCTTGCGGTGCGTACACTCCCAGCCTATTAACGTTGTCATCTTCAACGGGTCTGATAACGATTCTTCATCTTGGGATGGGCTTGGCGCTTGAGATGCTTTCAGCGCTTATCCCGACCGAATATAGCTACCCTGCGTTGCCGTCACGAATGATCGACAACAGGCACACCAGGGATTCGTCCCTCCAGGTCCTCTCGTACTGTGGAGAGCCTCCCTCAAGAATCTAACGCCCACACTGGATAGAGACCGACAATTGTGTTACCTCATGGTCGCCCATGAGTTCAGACTATCTCTTACGCATCTTCGTTCCCTTTTTGGGGAAAGTTGGAAGGGGGCGTAGCCCTCTTCCAAAGCGCTCTGACATATAGTCGTTGAGGGTTTCGATCCTTATTATTCGAAACGCTGCCGTTTTACGGCGGAGTTCAGAAAAATGAGGACTCGATCTTCCCTGCTGATTGTCTGCACCGGATGGATTTTCACCCTTACGGGTACCACCGGATACTCAGAGTTTCCAGCATATAGTCAGATTTCATCCGCGACAAAGCACACCTTGTCACGGATTGTTTTCGTTTTTATAACAGTTTTTATTATTCTCGATGGGGTCATACAAAACATCGGAAAACCGACAGCTCATTGTGATGGAGTCTATCTCATCACGGTCTACTGTCTTACGACGTTCTGAACCCAGCTCGCGTACCCTTTTAACCGGCGAACAGCCGGACCCTTGGGAGCTTCTCCACCCCCAGGATAGGATGAGCCGACATCGAGGTGCCAAACCGCCTCGTCGCTGTGGACGCTCGGAAGCGATCAGCCTGTTATCCCCGGAGTAGCTTTTATCCGTTAAGCCCGCTCCCTCCCACGAGGGATGCGAGGATCACTATCACCTACTTTCGTATCTGCTCGACCTGTACGTCTCGCAGTTAAGCTGGCTTGCCGCGATTGCACGACACGCCCTGGTTTCCATTCAGGGTTAGCCAACCTTTGTACGCCTCCGTTACATTTTTGGAGGCAACCTCCCCAGTTAAACTGCCCATCTGACAGTGTTCTGTTCCAGGATTTTTATGCTGGAATAAGTAAGAATTCGCAATGCCGAAGAGAGGTATTCCACTGTTGCCCGAAGGCTCCCTCCTATGCTCGACAGTCAACATCGCGTCCTCAGTGTCAAATTACAGTAAAGCTTCACGGGGTCTTTTTGTCCAAGTGTGGGTAGGCCGCATCTTCACAGCCATTTCAATTTCGCCGAGTTATAGTTCAAGACAGTTGCTATGTCATTCTACCTTTCGTGCGGGTCGGAACTTGCCCGACAAGGAATTTCGCTACCATAGAACAGTTATAGTTACTGCTGCCGTTCACCGGAGCTTGAGAAGCTAGCTTCCATCTTACGAAGGTCACCAACCACTCTTAACTTACCGGCACTGGGCAGGTGTCAGCCCCTATACGTTGCGTTACCGCTTCGCAGAGACCTGTGTTTTAGTTAAACAGTTGCATAGCATCATTTACTGTGACCCGGATACGATCCGGGTAGGGCATCTCCAAAAAGTTACGCCCAGCTTTTGTTGCCGAGTTCCTTGAACTACTCTCACTCGCTTGCCTTGGTACTCTAACACCAGCGCACCAGTGTCGGTTTGCGGTACGGACAATTATGTGTTCCTCAACGAGGCTTTTCTTGGAAGCGAAACTATGTACGTTGCCCGCGGATTGCTCCTTGGACTCCCCATCGTACCTCAAGTTAAACATGAAAACGGATTTCCCAATCTTCACTACTTCGGCACTTAGCGGCATTACAGCCGGCACACCCATTCCCCTTCGTTACCCCTTTGAGTCTTAATCAACACACAATCGGTACGGGAATATCAACCCGTTATACATCGAGCTACGCCGCAATAACGGCCTCGCCTTAGATCCGACTTACCCGAAGACGACGAACGTTGCTTCGGAAACCTTGCGCATTCGGCAAAAAGGATTCTCACCTTTTAACGCTACTCATGCCGGCATTCTCACTTCTATCCGCTCCACACTGGCTTACGCCATATGCTTCACTGCAAATAGAACGCTCCCTTACCACTGCCTTACGGCAATCTCTGTCTTCGGCGCTATGCTTGAGCCTCGATCATTTTCTGCGCCGCAGTTTTCATCCAGTGAGCTGTTACGCTATCTTTAAAAGGTGGCTGCTTCTAAGCCAACTTCCTGGGTGTCTTAAAACCGCGACCTCATTAACCACTTAGCATAGACTGAGAGGCCTTAGACGAAAGTCATGGGATGTTTCCCTTTAGCCACACGAGCTTAGCCCCGCATGACTGACTGCCTGGATAACGGTATCTGTATTCGGAGTTTCATAGAAAAACCTCGCTTTCGCTTGGCATTTCTGTGAGTGCTCTACCCCAGTACCACATAACCAGACGCTATACCTAAATATATTTCAGGGAGAACCAGCTATCTCCGGGTTCGATAGGCATATTACCCCTAACCACAAGTCATCTCACAGGTTTGTAACCCTGACGAGTTCGGGCCTCCTTCCGGATTTCTCCGGAACTCACCCTGCTCATGGTTAGCTCACCCGGTTTCGGGTCTAATTCGACGTACAAGCGCCCTATTCGGACTCGGTTTCCCTACGCCTCCGCCAGTTTGATCTGGCTTAAGCTTGCGCACGTCGAAATAACTCACCGGCTCATTCTTCAATAGGCACGCGATCACCCCTTGCGGGGCTCTCGCTGTTTGTTAGTCGACAATTTCAGGTACTATTTCATTCCCCTTCCGGGGTGCTTTTCACCTTTCCCTCACGGTACTCGTTCACTATCGGTGCTGTTACGTGTTTAGTCTTGGAGGATGGTTCCCCCAGCTTCCCACAAAGCCTTCGTGCTCCATGGTACTTGGGAACTCCCTAGAGGAAAAACAGATTTTGCATACGAGACTTTCACTCTCTCTGGTCGTGCATTCCGGCACGTTCTGCTACCTGTTTTTCTCCCATATCGGGAGCCCCACAACCCCATCCCTTGCGGGATGGTTTAGACTGTTCCGCTTTCGCTCGCCGCTACTGACGGAATCTCATTCGATTTATTTTCCTCACCCTACTTAGATGTTTCAGTTCAGGTGGTGCCCTACCTACTACTAACTTCAACCTTTCGGTTGCCTTCATAATAGGTTGTCCCAACGGGACGGGTTTCCCCATTCGGAAACCGCCGGATCGCAGGATGTTGACTCCTCCCCGACGAATATCGCTGCCAACTACGTCCTTCTTCGGCA
>CAYUZE010000011.1:23641-25397 GCA_964449585.1 uncultured Gammaproteobacteria bacterium
AGGATGTTGACTCCTCCCCGACGAATATCGCTGCCAACTACGTCCTTCTTCGGCATAACAGCCCAAGGCATTCATTATCGACTTGTAGCGTTGCGGAGAACAAAAGATTCGTCATAATGACGACCCTGTTCCCTCAACAAAAATGGCCACGATAAGTGGGATTCACTCCCCCTTACGCGGCAACTACCTCATTACTTAATTACTTTCAATTCTTGTGAGCAGGAATTTCACCTGTCTTACAAGAAGTCATTTGGCAATATTGTTAAAGAGCAACTCGCGCTCTTGTCGCGAGAGTATATACATATGTATGTAGCTACTCCCGATACAAGAACATCAGTGGACCCGGGCGGAGTCGAACCGCCTGCCTCTTCATTGCAAATGAAGCGTTCAACCAGGTAAACTTCGGGCCCATTAAACAAATGGGCAGACCCGAAGGCGAACCCACAGTTCTTCTCCGTCGATCTTGCTTAGGTAACGTGCGAAGGGATAAAAAAATCCCGCCTTTTATGCGGGATCAGGACTCTCTCCTCGTAAGAAGCTCTCCGCTACACGCAAACGCCTCCTTGTAGAGCTCGCTTGTTATGTTTGGTGAGTATCATGAAAAAGAAAAGTCTTGCCTCCGCATTCCGTATCACCGTAGATTGGTGAACAAAGGCAAAAGGTATTTTAATCGAAGAATGATGTTCCTGTCAACACAGGAAATTTATTGTTCAGCGGATGCAGTCTTCCCCCATGCTGTTTGTCGCCATAACCATCGGGAAATTTGAGCCGAGGGAGAGACCTTGGGATTTTTATCGATATTCTTCACTTCGCGCCACACTCCCCATGCAACTCCCACCCCCATATAGACCGCTTTTGCGAGTCCTTTATGCAACGGTGATCGTTCCTGTAGTAAACTTACCCGCGTCCATCCCTGTTCAATCACCGCGCCGATAACAGGCAGCTGAAACAGCATGCGACTTGCGGACTCCAATACCGGACCGTTCACCGCATCTTTGAATCGATCGTCTAACGCCGTCTGTAACGTGTCTGCAAGTTTGTCCGGGCCTTCATGCGTCCATCCGCCTTTTTCACCCGTAAGTTTTTGGACTGCCATATCGTTTAACGCAGTCACCGCTTTATCATTGGCGACTTCAATCACTTTTGTCAGACCGGACAATCCCGTCTGAAGAGTTTTTGAATCCTTATTCCCCTTTAACTTTGCAAATTCAATTAAAAACGCCGAGGGAATACTGGTGGCAACGTCAAAGAAAAAATTAGGAACAATCGTACCCGCCATGACTGCCATTCGCTTTGCACGATGTCCCACGGGTCCAAGCTGGTTATATGCTTTATCCGCTCCCCCGCGAATGGCCAAATCGACGGCCATAATACGGCTCGTCTGACCTTGTGTTTCGGGATGAGTCCAGGCTTCTTTTATCTTCTTCAATTCAATGCCGGGGCGGTCTTTTTGATACGGTGTCAATTGCCCGGAACGATACATATCCCGAAAAAACTTCTGCGATTCCGTGGGTTCCGGTTCGGGAGGTTTGGGAGATACGGCTACTTTTTCTCCTTTGAGCACGTCCATTGCCGCTTCGATCCGATCCCATTCAAAGCCTTCGGGCTTAAGATCGTCAAATACGTTCCGCAGGGATTCGGGCACTGCCCGCAATGACTGGGCTACTTCCCTATTGCTTGTCGGTCGTTCGGTATTCATATGATTTTAAACAATCGCTCACGCGATGATCACCCCGCAATGTTATTTTTCTTTTGT
>CAYUZE010000012.1:0-21280 GCA_964449585.1 uncultured Gammaproteobacteria bacterium
ACCGGCGATTATAAAGACGATGCTCAAACCAAAAAGAAAACCTCTTTGTCGGTTTTTGGCGGATCTGAGGGAGTATTCCGCTATGCGGGTTGCAGCCATTGTTGTGCTCAAAAATAGATGATCGTATCGTTTAACGCATTACGAAGTTGCAGTTGCTCAAGTTCCTTAAGCGGGATGGGATTGCCGCCGAGGAAAAGCACTTCGAGGTTTGGAGGGAGATAGCGGGGAACCGTGCGGAGTTTGTTGCCGGTCAAATCGAGCAGGATGGTTTTTTTGAGGTTCGCGACACTGGGAGGGAGTTCGCTGAGATCATTGTAGGCAAGGTTGAGCACCTCGAGATTAGTAAGGGAGCCAAATATATCGGGGAGTACCCGCAGATGATTGCCTTGTAACGATAAATCAACAAGCGCGGTGTTTTGCCCCATCGTACGGGGGAGGGTGCGGAGCTTCGTGTTCTGCACGAGTAATTTATTGAGCGCAGGTAGTCTGCCGAGCGAATCGGGAAGTGCGGTAATCGGGTTATGGTAGATATTGATTGTTTCCAGTGAGGGAACGTCACCGATCACCTCCGGTACCGCCTTTACACGATCATCCGCATTGATAACGGTAAAGGAGACGTTTTCAATCCTGGTGAGCCGGGTAAAGTAGGCTATCGGCGATAAGCGTATGGGACCGGCGACCATACGTTCTCTCTCCGGGATCATTGAAGAAAACGTATCCGTAACGATGAAGGCGAGGCGATAGGTGAACGGCGTAAGAATGAGTGCGATTATGCCGTACCATGCGACATATCTTCCGTGCCGAATCAGAAGGGATATACGATCCGGTTTTACCGGAGACGGTGCTGCATTGATGACGGGCGGAAGTACCGTCGCGGGGTTTGTTGCGGCATACGGTGTGGGCGATGCGGGCGGTGGGGGGGCAGCTGTTGTCATAGTCGGGAATGCGATACAATTCCATTGTATGGAAGGAGTACTGCCCAATACAAGTAATCCCCCGAAAGACACGACTCAACGATTCGCATTTTCTCGTTTTATCACCATGTTCGGACGGGTTTTGACCGTCAGCATCCTATTCGGTTTTATTGTTCTCATCGCCGTATATCGACTGCCGTATTCCCGGATCGTCGTGCATAACCAGCCCACGAGTACCGCAGTGAAGATCACTTCCGCAAAACTGATGAAACCGGGTTTTATCGTCATTTATATGCAGGAAGAAGGAGGATGGAAAGAGGTCGGTTCGTCGTGGTACCTCGAACCCGGCTATTATCGGGATATCGTCATCGATATCGGCTACCAACAGACGATTGAAGCCTTGCATAAGGACAACGTAACCGGTAATTTCGAGCCGCGCAATTTTACCGCCAGACTTTACGAGTACAAAGGAACAACCTATGAGTTTGACGAAGACATCGACACACCGGTAACCGATCCATCCGGAAAAATTTATCAAAAGAGGTTCTGGTTTTATTCGTACGGTCATCCGTTTCGTCGTTTTTTTGTCCGTCTTCAGGATGAACCGTTCTCCTACCTATGGGATCTTGTGTGGCCGTGAGTTTATTCGGGTGTTTGCGAGAGCAACGAAAGCAGTTTCGAAATTTTTTTATTCCAGGTATGTGACAAGGCGATACGGCGCGCCAATTGTTTTTCTTTTGCGGTGAGCGGTGTTTTGAAGGCTTTTGCTAACTCGCGTTCCCATTCGGTGATGCTACCGGCCGTTCGGATAAGCGGCGTGTATCCTCGTAGTTCAATAATGGGGTTGGTAATGATGCGTTTTTGCGCATACAAATATTCTATTGTTTTCATGGGGAACGCGTACCTATTCAAGGCAAGCGAAACCTGATAGGGAATAACGGTTACCGTGCATTGTCGTAACAGGTCGGGAATATATTGAGGAGAAACAGCAACGTGATAGACGTTGGGAGAAGAAAGGAGGGTGGTTATCCTGCATCGATCCTGCTCCGACAGATGATCATAAAACACCGGTCCGATTATGGCAAAGCGCCATGTGCGATGTCGACGGACAAGTTTGGAAAGCAAGGAAATATCCAATCGGTAGTCAATCGCCCCGATGTACCCCACGATGCGGGAGCCTTTCGGAAAGGGGAAGGTGTATTTTTTCGGATGATGAAACATTTCTTCCCGAAATCCCAAAGGAAGATGGTGCGTGTCCGGTCGTACTTTTTGCAATCGCTTCCGGAGTGTTGCTGAGTTTGCGGTGACGATCCATGCGTGACGAAGTATTGCATCTTCCGCCGCCTGAAGCCGTCGGCTCATCTCGGGGTCGGGGTGGGAAGGCGCATCAACGCAGTCATACAGTGTCCGCACCGAGCGGAAAAACACAGGAAGCAGTAGGAATGCGGGGTCATAAATACCAAAATACCAGAACAATAACGTTCGATTGCTTCGCAGCGAAAGTAATGAACAGTAAATATATGCAAAAATCAGATTGAGGAATAGATTGACAAACTGTATGGCAAGAAACCGCTTTCCGGGGAGGAGTGCGAGCGGTTGGTACAGCAACAGTTTTCCCTTTTTACGCAGGGGGCGATAAGGTTTCCCGGAGATGATCTCTTTAATTGAGACGATATCGCCCCAAAGGAAACAAAAAACTGCATGTGTACGGGAGAGCAGTAATGCCGTTTGATTCGCGTAATCGGTATGCCACTCCCAGGGGTTATGAAAGGGGATGAAAATAATGAATCGCTTCGTCATCGTGCCTTATTCTATGATACACTCGGTCAAAATAAAACATTCGCCCCTAACGGGGTATTGCCCTATGCTAGAATCGATCCTGTGAACACGACCTATCTTTATTCGCTTATTCCCACCCTCGCGTTTTACGGCCTGACTTTTTTTGCCCCGAACAATAAAGTCTTTGTCGCAATGTTTGTCGTGTACGGACTGATCATGTGGGGCATACACCGACAGTGGAAAAATGCGTTGCTTTTCTCCTATATCGCAAGCCTGCCGCTCGCCGCAGGGAAAAAAATTCCGTTTGATCTTGTTTCATTTCGGGAGTTCAACCTCCTCACCTTCCGTCCGTACGGCATTAGTGCGGATGTGATCGTCACCATCGGAGATGCATGCGTGTTCCTTATGGCGCTTATAATCCTTTACGATATTTTTGTCGCCCGACGATGGGCATCCTACCGGGATACCACGGCTACCGGCTTATTCTTTTTTTTCGTCGCATCGCTTGTCGCCACAACGTTCGGTTCACTGCGTCCGGAAATATCCTATCTGCATACGCTTTTTCTCTTGAAGCCGCTTATTGTCTATTGGTATCTGGCGCACCATATACAGATTCAAACCGTCTATAAAAACGGGATATATATCATCACCGCCGCACTTTTATTGGAAAGCCTTGTCGCGGTGATTCAAGTAATCAAACAGGGGCCTATCGGTTCCGTACTCGAGCTTGCGCCCGATTATATACCGTACGATACGAGTTCCGATTCGGGTCAGATATTCAGACCGGTGGGAACGTTCTATCATGCAAATACGCTGGCACATTTTCTTTTGCCGTTGTTATTTTTTGTATTGCCGTTTTTCTTTGTTGCCGTTCCCGGTATGCAAACATCGGTGATTCTTTCGGCCGGCATTATCGGTTTGGGAACGCTGTTTCTTACGCAAAGCAGATCGGCATGGGTATCTTTTTTTGCAGGGTTCACACTGTATCTTGCATTGGTTGAAAAAGTATGGCGACTTCCCGTTATGGTAACAAAGGAGGCAAAACGGATAATGACCTGGTTTATCGTGCCGATTGCGCTCGTGACGCTGGTATTTGTCGTGCCCCGTATTCTACGGACGTCCTACACGCTTGACCGGTACGGAAGTTTTCAGACGCGTATGCTTCTCCTTGAAGAAGCGGGTATGGCCTCGCGCGAGCATCCCATTTTCGGTGTGGGTCTTGAGATGGATCTTTTCTTTATGTATCTTCGTTCGGTACACCGAAGGGTAACCAACGGGGTCGTATTTTTCTTCCCCGAGCCGGTGCATAACGGCTATATGCGCCTGTTTCTCCAGGTCGGGCTTTTGGGAACCGCGGGCTTTATGACGGCAGGCATATTGACTATAAGAAAATTACAGCGGAAGACGGTGCAGGCGAAAACCGCCGCAGAGCGTCATATCATGGCGGGCTCGATAGGAGGAATAGCGGCAATTGCGATAAACAGTACCATGCAGCCGCTGGTGCCGAATTTGCATGATATACTGCTGTTTATTATACTCAGCGGAGCCTGTTATTTTCAAAAAAAATCATCTCCCGTATGAAACAAACATCACCGAGATTTTATGGAAAACGCCGGTTTGGCTTATTCGAATTGTTGCTCCTTATCGCGGTGGGCGCATTCGGCATTTTTGCCCAGTCATTCCTGTTTAGCAAAGGAGATACCGTGTATGTTCGTGCGCGGGTAATCGACCGGGACATCCAGTATATCGATGAGGGCATGCCTCCTTCCCGCGTTGCCGCGCTGTATAAAACCGGTATGCAGTCAAAGGACGGGTTGGGAAGAGTGACCGCCGAGATCGTCCGTGTCGAAGGATACGATAGAAAATACAACACCGACACCCTCACCGAAAAAAGAGATATCTATGTCGTGATGAAACTCCGCTCATCGTATAGTCAGCGCTCCAACGGCTATACCTATCAGGGGATGACGATTGCGGCGGGAGAATGGATTAATGTAAATTTCGGCACGCTTACCGTGCACGGATTCATCTTGGCGGTTTCACCGGAGCCTATCACGGATATGCGAAAACCGGTCACGGTTGAGGTGTTGTATCAGGGGCAGGAGGCAGCCAACGGACAGATGGATCAGTATATTACGGAAGCCGTTGCCGTCGGTGATGCTGTTCCCGATGCCGCGGGAACACAAATTGCGGAAGTGCTCGAAAAACGGGTAGAGCCTGCAAAAGTCTTCACCGTTGACCAATACGGCGGAGTACATGTGATGCGTCATACGATCAAAAAAGACATGTACTTAACGCTTCGTGTGCTCGCGGAAAAGCGGGACGGCGAATATCACTATCAGGATTCGGTTACCCTCAAAACGGGAGGAACCCTCCCGTTGTTTTTTCCGCACGTCATTCTTTACCCCAAGATTCTTAGCGTGAAAGAAGCAGCGGAGTAGCGAATTACTTTTTTGTTCGTATTTGTCGAATATACCGGGTGAGGCGCTGCTTAAACTGATCTTCACTGAATTGTCCCGCATGCCGGTAGAGCGCGCGCGGGTCGTATCGCGTCCGTCGGGTACTCAGAAGCACATCGGTGAGACTTTTGACGGTGTGCTCGTAAAAAAAAGCGCCGGTTTTTCCTTCGAGAAGCGTTTCCTTTGGTCCGCCGCCGTAATAGGCAATGACCGGAACGCCGTGGGCAAGCGCCTCAAGCGGAGCAATGCCGAAATCTTCCTGCTTTGAGGGAAAAAGAAAAGCATATGCTTCCTGATAGAGCGAAGTAATCGTTTCGTCCGATTGGTACCCGAGAAACCGTATTGTAGGACCCGCAATGGCACGAAGATAAGACTCATACGCAGGTTCGTTGGTAACTCCGACGACAAGAAGCGGAACACGGAGTTTGGTGCACGCCTTTACGGCAAGTTCGAGATGCTTGTCGCGGTCAAGACGGGACACCGTGAGATAAAATGATGGTTTTTTCCTTACGGGGAGCGTTTTGGGGATATGCACGGGCGGAGGGATGACCTTGGGAGTAATACCGAAATGACGTCGTATGGTCTGTTGCATATGCACAGAGCTGGTGAGGATATACGGGGTATTGTGCATCGCGTTCCGATAATGGGAAATGATGATGTTGTCATACCGGAGCAATCGTTGTAACGGCGTTTTGGGAACCAAACCGAACAGGTTTTTGGGGATCGTATGAATATACTGGATATGAATACCCCTGGTCACGGAGACCATGTTACACATAAGAATACTGGGGTTTGAAAGTACCAGGTCATACCGGGAGAGGTTCCAATGACGCCAGAGAAGGGGAGAAGAGACCTGCATCAGTGAGCGGTGTGTTGCAATAAACGAAAGTATTTGCCACGGCGTACGGATATTTTCGGAAAATTGCGCGAAAAATTTTTGAATAATATCCTTCTTGGCAAATGAGGTGAAAAAATCCGCATCGGGGAACATTTCGAGCATGGTAAGTGCCACCCGTTCCGCCCCCCCGAATTCATCCAACGTATCGTTAATGATTGCTATTCTCATACTCTTTGGTCATATGGTACCAGAGCTTGCCGAGGCGCGTGACGGTCGGGAAGGCAATAAGGAGCAGGAGATAGGCAATTTTCTGTCCGGGAGAAAACTGCCGCTTGCCGCTTACTTCAGTCAGGATCCAAGGAATAAACCTCGTCGGGTACGGCGATGAACGGAGATTGACGTTATACACCTCCGATGTGCAGGCGTCCGAATGCCCGTTCCAAAACGCCGCGGTCAAAAGAGGCAGCAAGGATCGTCGGGGGGTCGCGCGGGCGACGATGTTCGGATCAAACAGGATGTGTTTGCCCGCGTTAATAAGCCGAAGACCCAACTCGACATCATCATTTCTATATCGCCGATGCCGTTCGGGGAAGCCGAACGAAAGGAGTGTCCGTCTCCGAATACCCATTACCTCACAGTCAAGAATTCTCCCGAAGCGTAGCTGTTCGGCGTTCCGCAGAGCGGGAAAGAAGTGCTTCAGTCCCCGCAGATAGTACGCGTATTGTGTTGCGGCATAGAGGTTATTTTCGTGGGTATTTCGTATCATGCCGATCACGGCGGTAAGGTTGGCGTCCCGTTCAAAATGTCGCCTGAAGCGGGAAAGGTACGTGGGGTCGGCAACACAGTCATCATCGAGATACACGACAATATCCCCATGGGCGGTTTTAGCCCCCAACATACGACCGTAGGGGATGGAGTGCTTCGTATTGCGCTTAATGATATGGAGCGTTTTGGTATGGGGTTTGATGATGGCTATCGTTTCTTTGTGTAGATGGGTAGATCCGTCCACAATCACCACTTCGATCGGCTTTACCGTTTGCCGATGGATTGAGTCGAGCGCCTTGGCAAGAAGTTCCGGGCGGTCGCTGGTCAAAATAACCACCGTTATCGTGGGAGATTTTTTCATACTCTGCTACCGAGAGGAAGTGGTCTGCCCGTCATCATAAACGAGGCGATGTCACCCATGACTTTCAATTTGTTTTTTTTGATCGCATCTTTGGCGGTACAGATGATCCAACAATCATTACATGCATGAGCCGCACTGAGGAACCGCTGTTTCGGTTTGGAGTACCATATTTGTTCGAAAGGTTGTTTTTTAAGGTTCCCGATAGGCCAATTCTTTATTTGACACATGAAGATATTGGCAAACGGATCCATATAGAAAAAATTTTCTCCCGCGCCGCAAGGAAGCGGACGACGGTGGTGCACCATGTACTCAAAGGAAGATCGGTTAAACCACGCCTTCCCCCAATCCTTGGGATTCATGCTCTGCATTTGCCGGGAAAATAAATAGTCAAAATCCTTTTTTACCGATGCCGGCTTCGGCTGCAAATGCATTTTGCCGTTACCGAAATAGATAGGGGAATCATGAACGACGTTTAACGAAAACGAAAGTTTTTCCTTTCTGCAGAAGTCATACACCGTTCGGAGTTCTTTTTGATTGCGTCCCATAAGGGTGAACGTGAGTCCTATATCCGTTACCCCGCACGTGCGCAAAATGCGCACCGACTCCATCACTTTTTCAAACGCCCCGGGAATTCCCCGTACTTTTTCATGCGTTTTTCCCCAACCGTCGAGCGAGAGGCGAAAGGCAACGGCAGGATCGTTTTTGACGATGAGGGGGGCATACTTTTTAATTTTCTGTGTGAGGAATCCGTTGGTGGTAATAAGGATGCGCGCTTTCGGGCAGGCATGCCGAATCGTTTCGACAATTTGCGGCAGATCGTTCCGGAGAAACGGTTCACCGCCGGTTATATCGACCATTTCCAGTGAAGACGGAAGTTTGCGATAGGTGGAGACGGGTAGAAAATCCATGCCTCTATTTTTCCAGATATCACAGTGAATACAGCGGGAATTGCAAAGCAACGTCACCGCGATAAACGCACTGGTGGGAAGCGGAGTGTCCTGTCTAGTCATAGAGCGTTTTTTCATCGGTAACAGGCGGGCAACTTAGTATAGCAAGATTGGCTTCAACCCGTTTTTTGCAAAGCGGGGCAAGATGATCGACGATACTTTGTGATCCCGGTGAAAGGATGGCGTCGTACGGCCAAAGGACAATACGTATCGGTTTATGTAAGGGGATGTGTGTGGCAAAATTTTTTGGCGACGCATCTTGCGGTAAGCCGTGCAGTTTGTCACTTGTCGCAAGGAGTCGGGGATACGGATTTTCAAGTCCCCAAAGGTATTTTATCGTAATGATTTGATATCGGGGAAATACGAGAAGCTCATGGTCTTTTACATCCTTCAGTTCGGTAATGGTGTTGATGGTTTCGGGGGTATTGTAGTAAGGGAATATGTTGAGAACGGCGAAAGATCGTAGGTTAAATACCAAAAGGATGGCAAGAAACATCGTTTCATACGGATGGGGTAACCGTCTCGTTGTACGTACCGCAGAAACTAAATGGGGTAGCGTTACCGACAGACTCAGTATGTATAACAGATGAATCGGCAGCAGCAACCGCGGCTGCAGGGTGTTTATGCCGAGCCCAAGATCGATGATACCGACGCTTATTATGCTTACGGTGATTAATACAACAAAAAGGAGCGCGGTAAATTCGTGATGCTTTTTTACTATGGTATAAAAGAAGCGACCCAGAATGATAAGGACACCGAGGGTAAAATACACGGTTACGGGAGCCGCCGTCCACATTTCGCTCGACAGTGTTTTCGCTCCGTTAAACAGTGTCAAAAACGCGCTGGTGATGGCATAAATATCGAATGTCGGAATCCATTCCGCCGATTCGATAAGGGGTACGGTGCGCCCGTGGACAAAAAAATACTGCATAACGGGTAAGAGGACATGGAGCAACAATAAAAGAACGCGCATCCGTACATCCCGAAAAAATAGGGTATGTCTCAGGTGAATATAGATCCAGAAAAAGAGCGTAAGGAGCGATCCCGCAAGAAAAATACTGTAGCCGTGACAAAAAAATGCACCGACGGCGTTGGTACCGAGATACAAAAGCAGTGCTCTTGTTGAGGGAAAACGCTTTTGTTGTATGGCGTCGGCAAGCGCGAGTAATTGGGATAGAGAGAGTGCGGCGATAAAGGAAGTCATACCGTTGGGTCGGGCAACCCAGGAGTAATGTATATGTAACGCCGACAACGAAAGAAGGAACGCGCCGATATTGGCCGTTTGGAGAGAAAAATGTCTTTGCAACATGCGCCAAAATACGATCAGGCTTAGGGTACCGGCAATGACGCTGGGTATCCGTGCCCACAATAATTCGGTCGAAACACCGGCCCATAATTTCAAAAAAAGCGCATACCCGGGCGGGTAGGAAGGGTCATAGGGAAACTTCCAGTAGGTGATCTCAAAAAGGGAAAATGCCTCGTCGCTAAAAACCGGTTGGATGATACTCGCCCAGAGGCGGATAGCAAGACCTGTGCCGACGCTAAAGACAAGCCCCGCATACGAGGGAATATGAAGCATTTTTCTTTTTGCCGGAATCAGTTTTTTTGCCATGGTACGTATAGCTATCCGTTTTTGAACGGCGCGTTCGTTTCAGTAATCCGGGTAAGATACCCGATAAGCCGCATATTGGTTTTTCTTACCGGAGCGATATTAGTGCGAATCCCGTAAATATCGGTAAGCGGTGTGTGCGGGGTAATGCGATGAATAAGACGGTGTTCCGCCATAAAATCGGCAAAATCCACCTGATGATTATTCAGGTGTTCCCCATACCGCGCCTCCCGCGGAAGCACCCAGGGGATTTTTCCGAACGAAAGCGCCTCGTATATGGTTGCCGGGCCGCCGTGACAAATGATAAGCCTGGCATCTCTGATGTACCCAAGCTGCGTCCGGTGGGGCAGGAACGCGTACGCCTTGGTATGACGATCCAGGAAGTCGGGAGCCGCATGACCGTACTGGAAAATAATCGGTTCATGTCGCGTAATCGTATGGGCAAGCTGCGCCACCAGCGTGGTCATGCGGAAAAACGGAAACATCGAAGATCCCACCGTCACCAGAATCATAATATGGCTCCTTTATAGCGTGCGCGCGGATAAAATCGAAGCTGTCTCTTATGTTGTACCAAAAGATAATCGACAAAAGGGGCAACGATGCGCCCGGTAAGACTCGGTGTTTTAACGAGATCAAAGACCTCGATGAATATCGTGGTAATCCCCAAAAGTTTCGCGACAAGGAAAAAAGGTGGAGCGATACCCGCTCCGCAACTGATAAGATGGGTCGGGCGCTCCTTACGCAACAGCTTCCAGGCAAGCAGCGTGTGGCGCAACGCGTGCAATAAGTGACGGGTTTCCGGAGCAAAACCGTAATAGACCCGTTCATGATGAAGCAGCGAGGCGACGTCTTCCCCGGGAAGGGTTACCCAGAAACGTTCATAGCGCTTCCACCACGGCTTGAGACGATACATCTGATATACATGTCCGCCTTTTGACGTGATAATGCCAATTTTCGTTATCATCGGTTGGTAGCGTACCCCCATACCCGTATGATTGCAAGCATACCGTAGAGGCAGGGGAGGAAGAGTGCCTGTCGCCATTGACCGCTTGTCATAAGCATCCGTTCCCGTTTGGCAAAACTTCGCAGGTGGAGGAAAAGCTTTTTGGCCGGGACAATCCCTAAGCGGTCACTGCGGGGGAGTACCTTGTCCAGGTATCCTTCGCTTGCCGCGAACCGTTTGTGTTGTGCAATAAAGCTTCGGAATGTCGTTCGTTCATGATGACTCGCAATAATGGTGCGATCGAGCAATATAGGAATTCCGTGCCGGCGAAGCCGCATTCCCAGCTCTATGTCTTCACTGCCCCGATGCATTTTTGAAGACAATCCGCCGTGCTGCCAAAACAGTTTTCGGGGAAGCGAAGCGTTTTTGCTGTCAAATGACTTCATGTGATTTCCCGAGAGGGTCATCATGGCAAGCCAATTTTGATAATGATCACCCATGATGTCCACATACAAATTACCCTTAGGGATGCTGTACGTCATTCCCTGAATGACGCTGTCCGGATTTTTTTGATGCGCTCGTCGGATGTTGGCAAGGAACGAACGCGACGCGACGCAGTCATCGTCAAAAAAAACCAGGATGTCGCCGCGGGCAACACGTGCCGCCTTGTTATAAAACGCGGGGTATCCCGGAGTGAAGTAACGGATGTAACGCAGAGGCAGGCGTTTTTTGTATCCGGCAACGATTTCGGGGGTATTGTCCGTCGATGCGTCAACCACAATGACCTCATCTCCTTTTTTACATTGACCGACGAGGGATTCGAGTGCTTTTGCAAGCAAGGGCGCGCGATTCTTTGTTACGGTAATAACCGAAAGTGTCGGCATTTTTTTTGTCATGTGGTTATTGTAGGGCAGGAATGCGCATGATGTCACGACTGTAGAGCCCCGGAGCAAGGAGCGTGGTACCATCGTCCGTTTTTATGCAACCGACTTGTGCGGATGGGTGGGCGAGACATCGTTCGACGGTTTGTTGTGCCGACGCCATATCACCAAACCAGTGATACTGGGCGCCCGCCACTTCGAGGTAATAAAACGCCCATTCGGGAGCCATCTCCATGGCTTTCTGCCATAGGAACAGCGTAACGTCGCGATCTCCCGTATGCGTAAAAGTGTGTGTCCCCAAAAAGTAGAAAAATTTACCGTACCCGTCGTCACCTGAAAGATAGGGGATCGTCTCCCGGAAATAGGGGGTTTCGTTAACAAACCGCCGAAATGGTGCACTCGTATACAGCGGGCATGAACCGTTTCCTGCGGTTACGGAAGGGTTGCAGAGCAGTTCGGCGATTGCGGCAACATCTTTTGTTTCGGCAAGCAGGGTAAGATATGCCGCAAAATAGCTGCTGTTTTTCGGAGCCAGGCGGATGATACGCGGATAGAGGCTCGGATTGTGCTTTGCCATAACGAAAAGTATCTCCGTGTCGGCGCCGTGCCACCATAAAAGGGTTTGTTTGTCACGCGGGGTCAGTATATCCGCGCCGTATGCCAGAGCGATCGCCGGATTATAGGGAGCAATACGGAATGCCTTCCGGTTGTCACGCATGGCAAGGAGATGGCTGCTACTAAAAGAGATGAAAAATATTGTTAGGACAATCCAAATGTCAATAATGGTCATACGCATCATCCGGGAAAAAGAACGTTTTGCCCGGGGTGCGGCGACACCGATTATTCCCCATAGCAGTATCCAGTGGGGGAGGCTCTGAAGCGGCGTGTCAATGATGCCATACGCGATACTGAGGAGTGCCGCCGCACCGTACGGTCGGTATTTTTTTGTTTTCAGCGCATGATAGGCGACAACGGTGGCGGCGAAGATAAGCGTTCCCACACTGGCTAACCCCGCCAAACCTGTTTCCGCAAGCAGCTCGAGCGGAAACGAATGCGCATAGCGGGCAAACCAGCCCGGTTGTGACTGATAGGTTTTTGAAAGCAGCGGAAAACTGCCCGGTCCGTGCCCGGTCAAGGGGGCGTCGATAAACGCGCGAAATGCCTGCATTGCATACTCCCGCCGCATGACCAGATTGGTGTCTTTGGTAAAACCCGCAAGGAGCGGAGCCGCCGTCCGTATACGCTCTTTTGCGGCATCGGAGAGTGTTGCGGTTCCTATGGTGGTTATGCCGACCAACAGCGAAAGCACGATCACCCAAATGCATACCGCGGAGCGGTTGATACCCTTGCGGTGCACTATTGCGGTGGGTATCAGAAATCCGCTCAAAACAATCCATGCGCCCCGTGCGGCGGAAAAAAGAACGGTAAGGGCGATAATGCTTCCTATGCTTATTCGGCGCATGAAAGTGAATGAAACGGTGAAAAAAAACGGCAGCGTCATCATAACGGTGTATATCACCGGATGATGCCCGTTTATCGCAATAATGCCGTTATACGGGGGGATAAACGTCCGCAGTGCGGGGAAAAAGAATAAGGCGAGAAAACAGCATGCGGTGATGCTCCCCAGAACGACCATATATCGCAAAAAACCAAGGTGATTCACCCACAACGATGCGATAAAAAAAGCGGCAAATCCCTCAAGCAGGCGGATTACCGCAAGCAGCGAAAGCGCTCTGTTCGCTGAAAAGAGCGTAAGCATCGTCATGACGCCGATTGCAAAACACCACAGCCAAAATAGCCGTGCATGCACTCCTATATTCTTCGGCATCCTCCGTATGGTTATCCCGAGGAGTAGTGCCAATATGCCGGCAAAATAACCCTCCAGAAGCACCGGTCGGTCGAACGGGATGAAAAAGGACAAAAAAATCGCGGCAAGAAGCAATATCATGCGGTAAGCTCCGTTCGATTCAGTGTAGCATACCGTCGGGCATACTCCGTTGTATTTACTCCCGTGTTTTGCCATACTCAGTAAGAAAGGCTGTTTTTTCATGAAACGAGCTTCCGGCGTTCATTTTTTTCATAAACGAAGATCATCCCGTGCCGGATGGACGCTTGCGGAACTTTTGATCGTCGTCGTCATCATCGCAATTCTGGCTATTATTTTCTTGCTGGTGAATTGGAAACGGAATGTGTTTCGCGCGCAGGACGCCCAGCGAAAAACCGATATCGCCAATATCAGGCGCGCCTTCGAAGAGTATTACAACGACAACGGTTGTTATCCGTCTATGGACGTTCTGGATAGCTGTAATAGTTCCACGAGTCTCATTGCCCCGTATCTTGCAAAGATTCCCTGTGATCCGACGACCCAGGAGCCGTATAAGTATCAACCCGATAGCGACACCAACGTGTGTCTCGGCAATAGGGTTTGTGCCAAGCTCCAGGACTGGAGTGATCCCGACATTACGACGCTCGGCTGTCATGCGCAAAACGGCTGCGGATGGGGCGCGTACTGGAATTACTGTCTGGCGACCGGAACCACGGTGACAGCCCCAGGATTTGATCCTGGTTCGAGTCCGACTCCGACGCCGTCGCCGACGCCCGCATATTTTGGTCCGTATGCATGCCGTCCCGGCACGATCTCAGGCGGGGTTGTCGTGGCGTCCGGGACGTGTAACAACGTTGGGGCTCCCGCCGATTATGGCTGTCCGCGATCCTTTGCGGAAAACGATTGCCAGGGGCTTTGCGGCAACGCCAGCTATTGGTGTGCGCGGTAGAATGGTGCATAATAAAAAAGAGATGAAACGACGGTTACAACACCTGCTTGGGCAAAACAACGGCTTCACCCTCATGGAGCTTCTGATTGTTATGGTGATTTTAAGTATTTTGGTCGCCATCGCTACCGGCACCTATGCTTCAAGTTCAAAGCGCGGGCGTGATAACAGACGGAAGAACGATCTCCGGAGTGTGGCGACCGCCCTGGAAACATACTATAGTGATAAAGGGCGGTATCCCGACGGAACGAACGGGGTTATCATGGGGTGCGGTGCGGGAGATTCGGGTGCATGTCCGTGGGGTGATTCGACGACCGGCTTTAAGGATCAATACGGAACGCTGTACATGGTGCTGATCCCTTCTGACCCTTTGGATTCACAGACCTATTATTATGTCTCAAACGGCACCAGTTATAAGCTCTACGCAAAACTGGAAAATATTCATGATGCAGGTGACGGGGTGAATCAAGACGGTTATACGGGAACGGATTGCGATCAGAATAACACGGTAATGTGTAATTATGGTATAGCAAGTGCCAATACGACACCTTAGTATATATTGGTATATAAAAAAATATGATTAGTAATACTAAAAACCATAAAGACGGATTTACGCTCGTTGAATTACTGGTAAGCATTGCCGTAATCGCCACCATCATCGGATTGGCACTGCCAAATTTTCTCGGTGCCAGAACGAGAGCCCGTGATGCGCGACGGAAGGGCGAATTGAATCAGCTTAAGACGGCGCTGCAACTCTACTATAACGACTATAAGGTATATCCCGCATCCCAAAACGGCGGCGTCGGCAAATTAAACTACATTGCAGGATGCGGTGCCGACGGCGATACTCTCTGCCCGGCGGGATGCTCGGTGGACTTTGCCGCGGGCGGAACAGGTTGTGATACGGTGTATATGACGAAGTTCCCCGGGGAACTCGGGAGCAGTATGTTCTATTATCAGGTCAATAGCGGTGCAGACTTTTGCCTCAAGGGGTCTCTGGAAAACGTGTCGGATGCGGAAATAGCCACTTCATGGTCCCGCTGTAGTGCCCAGTGCAGCGGTTTATCGGGCTCTGATTTCGCCGTGTGTTCCGAATGATGATTGCGTGAGTGCAATAAGGTACGCGCATACCTCGCTACTCATCCCCCTGGTCTATAGAAAGTCGATCTCGTCTCGGCAAATAGAGACGTTAATGTCTGTCGCATGACCACATCAAGTGCGGTATTTATGTCGACAGTCTCCATAACGTCCCCCGGGAAAGAGTCATGAGCGATCAGTGGTGAGCGCGGAAACGGTAAGACCCTGCATAGTGCACGAGTGTCGTAATGAGGTGAGGAAAAACTGTGTCAGCACCACCCCCGACAATCTTCTTATAAGCAGGTTTGGGTGACGGTTGAGGTAGAAACGCTCGTACTGCAGTTGGCTACCGCCGGATCGCGGCAAGTTGAATTGGTGACGGTGTAATAAGTGCCGGAGGCGCCGCAATTCGGAACCGAGGTAAGGAACCCGTTGGTGGTATTCCGATAGCTTGCATATCCCGACCCGTTGGTGCAGGCGGAACACGTGTAGGTGGCGGTAGGATAGGTCTTTGTCTCGACACCGTTACAGTTCCAGTCGCCAGTAAGTGACGGATTGACACCGTTGGTAAATGTTGTGCCGCGCGGTGTGGTGGATCCCGGATACGCGGCGTTTGCACTGTCTCCACAATCGGTACCGGATTTGTAGTTTAGCGAAAACTTACGGATTCTTCCCGCAGCGGCGGTATCGTAGCAGGTGTTCGGCGCGGGGCTATAGCCGTCACCGTCCGCGTCGGTCACATAACATTTGTATCCGCTTCGGATTTGGACGTAGTTAGAAGATGCGACAAGCGAGCCCGTTCCCGTAATGCTTATTGCACCCACATACAGTGTTGTGGGGGTGCTCACCGCACCGGTATTGAGGGTTACGGTTACCCCGTTCGGGATAACCAGCGTGACACCGTTTGTGGAGTCATCGGTGCCAGCCGAATAGTCATACGCCTCACTCGATTGTCCGTCTATGCCGCAGGTGGTTGCGGTTACGGTGCCGTTGGAGGGTGTCCAGTTGCATGCCGCTTCAGCCTTGGTTGTCCCGAACCGGAGGCTCACGAGAAACAAAACAAACACGACGACAACCGACGAATATTTTTTCATTTTCTTTCCCGGATGATTACCGGTATGGTGGTCACTTCTTTACCGCTTGTTGCCACGATAGTTGCCGAATAATTGTATAAGTAGGTCTCCGGTACAATCCATGTCGTTTGCCAGGTGCCGCCGAGATTTGTCCCTTCGGCAAGCGTAAGTTTGAGCGTGGTTGTTTTGGTGTCTGTTCTCAGCTTGACCGATACGTCGGAAATAGCAGTGCCGTAGGAGGCTTTTACGCTCAAGATCTGCTGCCCGCCTACCGCAGGGTCGAGCGGGTCAAGCGTGATTTCCGACACATTCGGACCGGTGGCCTGAGCTCCCCGGCTGACGATATACGTATCTTTGCCGTGGAACAATTTGGTGGGTGTCGGTGTCGGGGTGGGCTGCGGAGTGACTTCTCCGGGGGCAACCTGTTGTGTTTCGGTTTCTTCCGGGATTGCCTGCTGCTTCTGTATCCACACCCAAGCAAACGCCGTGGCACCGATAATAACGGCAATCGCAATTACTGCGGAAACGACTTGCCCCTGCGATGCCTGTTTGGCCGATGATTTCATGGCAGAATAAACACACGTAATCCGACTATTCCCTTTAACGATACATCATCCGTTACCACACGTGTCAACTATATCATTATCATTTTTACTGTATATAACTACGTCACTATTGTTGTTAATCCAGATTAATGCCCTCAAGTTGCAGCCCTTCTATGTTCAGATTTGTCGTTCCGTCGGTGGTGGTGAAGGAGTAGGGAGCCCCTTGGGTTGGTGACCAGGTATTGGTGCCGCCGGGATCGATACTGTAACTACGCCAATAGTAGGTAGTGCTCACCGTGAGCGGTGTTTGGATTGTGTACGTCGCTTGTGTTCCGGAGCTATATGCGGTGCTTGTTTGGGCGTTTTGGCCGCTCCAGCCGGTTTGGCTGCTTGTTTGGTCGAAGGTTTGGCAGTTTGCCGTCATGCCGGAGTTGGTACAGAGCTCTATTTTATAACGAAGGTAATCGCCGTCTGCATCCGTTCCCGTGGTTTTGAGGTTGAGGGTGAGTGTCCGGTTCGTGGCGCCATTGGTAGGGGAATCCAAGGTCGGCGCTGATTGCGCGGCATTCATGGTAAATGAAGCGGACTCCGACGACCACTCTCCTTCAGTGTTATCGTCATCCCAGAAGGCAAACCGTACATAATAGGTGGTTCCCTGTGATAGTGCGCTTCCTGCATACGAAACGTCCGCACAGCGGTTGCCTGCGGTGCAGTTTGCCATGCTCGTGCCAGCAGCTCCCGAATCCCACAAGACGGAAGAGAAGTTACTGTTGTCGTCGACCTGCACGCGGTACTTGTTAGCGATGTCACCGCTGTCCGAGTCTATATAGATTGCGGAAAACTCCGGGGTGGTATCGATGACCCCCGTCGGGTTAGTTGCCCCTTCCGTAAGGATGGTGGTGGGCGGGGAAGGAGCAACATTGGTACGGTAATCAACCGTTACCGAGGTAAGTTGCGGGGAGACCGCTTCGTCGGAAGAGTGGAGGATCGCGCGGTACTGCAGGTAACGGTTTCCGGTGGAACTCGTGATCGTTGATCCGCCCGGAGTGGTCAGATAATCACCGTTGCTTCGTAGGTCATCCATCCAGATGGTGCGTCCCTCCGTCCCGTCGGTGAGTCTGAGCGTCATCAATGTAGAGGCGTTGAGGTGGGAATCGATCGGTTCCGTAATATTCCAATATTCCCGTTGCCATTTGAATACCGAAGCGCTTGCCGTAAAACCTCCCGACGGGAACGTACTTCCGGTATCCCAGGATGCGACGGTGGTTGCCCCAGTACTTGCGGTGATCGCCGTCACCGTGCCCTGGGCTATGTATTCCGTGCCATCGTAATTTTCGCGGACAATGACTTTGTCACCGAGATATAAATTTCCCCCTTTGCTTGGAATTCCGTATCCGGTGGCATCCACGGTAAATGAGGTGTCGCCGCTCCCGGTGATGAGATTGCCGCTATCAAGCAATGCCGCAAAATCAATCGTGATGGGGTGCGTTCGAAGACCTGCTTCATATGCCTGACGGATTTCGTCGGCGGATCTGGCGACGTTGCTTAGCCGTACTTCATCGATATTGCCCGCCCAATTTTGGGAGATGCCGTCATAGGTGCCGATATAGGTTGTATTGCTATTGGTTGCCATCGAGGCGGGTGCTCCCGTGCCGGATTTGGTAAGGACGCCGTTTATATAAACATAGTAGGACGTTCCTGATTTTACCCACGCCACGTGACTCCACTGGTTGATCGGGAGCGTTCCTCCGGTGGTATCGGAAATCGTCCATGCGGCGCCGGAACCGATGTAAAACGATACCTGGCCGCCGTATTGGCCGACATATAAAACATGTTGCTTGCTGAACACACGGAAGTGGGTTGCCGCCGTTTGGAGGGTCGGATACACCCATGCGTCCGCGGTCATATCGGAAAGACTGTCGACGTGATTGATGGTGCCGAGATTCATGGAATCGTAGGCGCCGTTAAACGCCTTTGCACCTCCGATTTTTCCCGCGGTATGGGTGACCCCGACGGTTGTGGCGTTTCGATTGTTTCCCGTGGCATCCTGCATTGAATATGCGGGGATGACGGATATTTCTTCAAACGTGCCGGTATGCTGATACTGCGCCACCTGGACGCGCATCGGGGTGTTGGACACGGATGTATCAGTAGAAAGCAGAGTCGTCCAATTGGTATACGCACCGCCCCGGACTGCGTAGCTAGCCGTGTTTGCGGTGGTGAGCGTGATTTTTACCTCATACCGGGTGTTTGCAGCATAGCCGGAGCCGTATGGTCCGCCAGTATTTGCTCCGTTTTGATAGACATAGAATGCCCCCCCATTAAAGTAGAGCGCATGGTTAATATTGGTGTACGATGGCGTTGCGGTGGTATCCGTGGCAAATCCGATCATCATATGGTTGGGTGCCGCCACACTTGCGCCGGTCAGGAACCGTGCATACAGCGTTTGGCCTATCGTTCTGGTGTACCGCGCCTGAGAAACGATCGCCGAGTCCCATGCGGCGACTGTGCCGGCGGTGAGCACGATGCCGTTATTTTGGGCGATCTTATTCGAGTTAGGATCAGTCTCGACCCATTTTTGAGCATTGATTGTTGTTCCTGAAAACGTTTCGTTTGCAATCGGGTTCCGTTCATCCAAGTGCCAGAGGCCGATCGTGCTGTCGTCGGGCTGGTAGTTGGCAAACCCTGATTCTCCGAGAGTGGCGGAAAGATAGGTGCCGGGTTTATCCGCCGCAATGGCAAACGGCAATGATGTTTTGCTTGAAAGATCGGTTGAAGAAATCGCGGTTGAGATTGTATGATCGCGTCCCGCACGGTAGGCTTCCATCGCTTCCTGCGCGGTTCCCGCGACATTTCTGATGACCACCTCGTCAATTTTACCGTCAAAATAGAGTTCGGAAGCGTAATTGCTGGCACCGATTTTAAGCGTGGTCGTCGTATTTTGGACAGTCGTAAATGATGCGTTGGTATAACTTCCCACCTGGACACCGTTGACGTATAGGTAACAGGTGTCACTGGTATCAAATGTGGCATAGATATGGGTCCACACGCCGGCATTGGGAAGGAAACCAGAATCACAGCTGATTTGATTGTTGGATGCGTCACGGACGGCAAACCGTATGCCGTCAGCGCCCGCCAGCCGGAGAAACATCGCATTTCCCGCGGCGGAAAAATCCGCTTTTGCCACAATACTGTTATAGTCAGATGCTCCCGGGAGGGTATCCGGGTTTATCCAGACCGATACGGTTCCTTGGGTGGCTCCGTCGAGGATCGTTACGTCTCCGATTTCGATGACGTCGTCGGTGCCGTCGAAGTTGCGGGAGGTTTTGACCGCGCCTTTGCCGCTCGTCGTTCCCGTCGGGGTGCCGTTATTGGCGTTGGCACTTAAATCTTTGATGTACGCACCCGTGCCTCCGGTTTCGTCAAGCGTCCAGTAACCGACCGTAGCGCTATCGATTGGGAGCTGGCCGGTTTGGATTTTTTGTGCGGCAGTTCCCTCCGACTTTATTACCGTGTCAGTGGAGGGATGGAGCATGTCAGGATTTGTTGAAGCCGCAATGTAGCTGGCGCTGATAATGCTGTCAGAGACTGCAGTGTTATAAATTCTTACTTCATCGATAGAGCCGTTGAAAAAAATAGTGTCATTTGTATATGCACCAATGCCAATGTTTGCATTTCCATTGACGATGGTTGCGGAAAGTGTATCTAAGTCGCAGGTAAGTGTTTGACTTACCCCATCAATATATATCTTGACACCGGATGCCGCACTACTACCGGTATAGGTAAATGCAACATGATGCCAGGCACCATCGTTTACGGTTTTTGTCGTTGAGCATCTAATCTGATTTGTATTCGGTGTGTTGATTAAAGAGAGGCGCAGCGTTCCGTCCGATACGACAAAAAAAGTCCACCCTCTCGAGCCGTCGTATTTACCGACAATAATTTGATTGTTAGCGGTTTTTGTTTTTATCCATTGTTGTGCACTGAACGGGTCAGTCCGTTCAAAGTTTAGGGATGTCGGTATGCCAAGGTCGATCTTGTCGCTGGTACCATTGAATAATCTCGTATTGCCAAACACTCCATCGCCAATTTTTGTTCCCGTAGCCGCGCCATCATTGCCGCTTTTTACGTCGCATGCGTCGTTGACTCCTCCCGTGCAGGTGTTATTTGCTGACTCATCCATCGGAAAGTAGGATACAAGTCCGGTATCGGTTGTGTTGTAAAGGCGGGATGAATCAAAAGCTTCAACAGCGGTTTCTCCCGTCACGGGGCGCCATGCTTCCCAGCTTCCGTCGTCGGGTGAACTGTCGGCGCCAAC
>CAYUZE010000013.1:0-20173 GCA_964449585.1 uncultured Gammaproteobacteria bacterium
TGCCGTGGGGTGTTCCCTTAAGTGGGACAACGAGCGCAACCCCTATCCGATGTTATATGTGTCATCGGAGACCGCCCCCTCTCGGAGTACAGAAAACTTCTGTATTGCGAGAGGGGGAGGAAGGAGGGGACGACGTCAAGTCAGCACGGCGCTTATGCCCTGGGCCACACACACCCTACAATGGCGAACAACAACGAGACGCAAGGTAGCAATGCCAAGCAAATCTCTGAAATTTCGCCTCAATTCAGATTGAGGGCTGCAACTCGCCCTCATGAAGTTGGAATTGGTAGTAATCGCGGATCAGCAGGCCGCGGTGAATACGTTCTCGGGTCTTGTACACACCGCCCGTCAAGCCACCAAAGTTGAAGGTACCCGAAGGTTTGTTTTGCAAGTCGAAGGTAAATTCAGCGATGGGGACTAAGTCGTAACAAGGTATCCCTAGCCGAAGCTGGGGATGGATCACCTCCTTTCTATTTGAAAAATATCGATCGATCGAGATATTCCGCAATTAGCGGGATGGTCTTTGATATTTTTCTCTCAAAACCCTAGATCCTATGCATTTATTTATGCGTTGCTTCCGCTTTATGCGGTGTGACCGTATCTACGTGCTCTGGATCCCTATCACCATCCGGTTGTTAAAGGCTTATGGCCCGACAAGATATCGGGTGAAGCAAATCGTCCGCCCGTATTGGGCGGATTTTTTGTGGCACTCGTTGTTTTTTTAGGCGTATCTGCCATAATACCCGAAGAATGAATAAGAAAATCGCCGATCTTCCGAATCTATTTTCTGACGCGTATGCGGTTATTTGGGATATGGACGGCGTCCTTATCGACTCCGAATCCTATCATTTTGCCGCCCATGTTGCCGCGCTATCAGAATTCGGTATTACGCTAACGGAAGCGTATTATAAGGAACACGGGGTTTCGGTGGATCCGCAACTTTTTTACCAAAAAGCCTTTGCCGACGCAAAAAAACCGTTTGACGACCTGCTCTTTCTCAAAGTGCATTATCGAAAGATCTCACTCTATCAAAAACAACAGAAGGAACAGGGGATTAAGCTTATCCGACCAGCGGCAACCATCGTCAAACGGCTATACAATAACGGCGTCCTTATGGCGATTGCTTCGCAAGTTGATCGCGAGGAGGTAACAAGAAATCTTCGCGGGACGGGGCTTTTGGAATATTTTCCCATTATCGTTTCCGGAGGAGACTTCGGGCTCAAGAAAAAGCCCGCGCCCGACATCTATAAAAAAGCCGTCGAGATATTGAATATTGAACCCGGAAAATGTATCGCAATCGAGGATTCACTCGTCGGAGTGCAATCTGCGCTTTCCGCGGGTGTGCCGTGTCTCGCCGTACCCAATGAATTTACCAAACATCAAAAATTTCCCGAGACAGCAATAATTACCGACTTTGCCGCGATCGCTTCCGCCGTATAGCAAAAGATTGTTGACACGGGATCATCCAATTGTATTTTTCGTGGCGCAGAGGTATTGACAAGACGTTATACTATATAGGCATATGTTCGCCCGATACAAGGGAATTATTGTCCTCATATTGCTCTCAATACTTTTGCGTGCTGGCATCATCAGCTACGCTCTGCAATGGAGAGAAAATACGGATATCCTTCGATGGAAAGACAGAGCCCGTATCGCGTATTTATATGATTTTGCGGACACCTATAAAACGGATCATTTGCTTTTCGGAACCTATCCGAACAATATGCCGCCGGGTGGGCAATATATTATCTCCGGAGTGTATTGGGGTTGGCTGCAAATAGGGAAAGCGCTTGCGTATGCTGGAATTCCGCCCGGGAGCAACGATTGGGTGAACGGTCCGCTGTTGACGCTGCTGCTCCGCATACCTTCGTTACTGGGAGATATTGGCATTGCGCTCATTATTTATGCCATTGTTCATACGCATGCGAAGTCAAAAAAATCAGGACTTATTGCCGCGGGTATTTTCCTGTTTAATCCCGCCGTAATTTTTAACAGTGCTTTCATGGGACAACGGGATTCGATAAATAATTTTTTCTTTTTGTTGGGAGTATGGGCATTTTTTAACAAGCGGTATATGTGGGCCGCGGCTTGGGTTGCCTGTTCATTACTCATTAAGTTTTCACTGATATTTACGGTTCCGTTGTTTATGTACGCGACGTATTTGGCAACAAAGTCCTGGCGTTCGGTCGTACTCTCCGTAGTAGTTGCCGTTACGGTTACGATGGTCGGAGTGTTACCGGTTTCATTATCACCGTTTTTCTGGTATTTTAATTACTTTTTACGCAATGTAAGCGGAGAGATGCCGAATTTGACGGCATTTGCATTCAACGTATGGTGGACAATATTTCGTCCCGCCGTAACTTTCGGTCCGAATACGGACGCATTCTCGGCGAGTGATATACGATTAATCGGAACGCCGTTTGTTGCGGAAATATGGTGGGGTATTCCCGCCGGAATTTGGGCGACTGGGTTTTTTATCCTTTTTTGTGTGCCCGCCCTCATTGGGTTTTTTCGGTTGGGAACGCGTGCGATAACCCCGAAGTATTTGACCCTTTTGCTCAGTGTGGTCTGCCTCGCCGCATATTTATGGCTCCCAAAAATGCATGATAGATATATGTATCCCGTTTTCCCATTGCTTGCAATTGCCATCGGTTTGGGAGTTCCCGCACTGAAAGAATTTATCGCACTCAGTCTCTTAAATATCGTTAACCTGTTTGTTGTTTGGCATCCGATGCGGTTAAATGATTTTTGGTATGCGGCGCTGGGCAATCGGGAGATACAATGGTATGTAAGTATCGTGACCGTGTTTGTATCGATACTGCTATACGTTCGCGCTACGACGTATGCAGGGAAGCGATGAAAATTAAAATAAAACGCCTGATTCCCGTTTTGACGGTTCTGATCCTCACTGTAATATGTTTTCGGCAGTTTTTTTTCCGCGGGATGATCCCTATGCCCTCAAGTTTTCAGATGGCATGGTATGAACCGTGGAAGTCCTCAATGAGTAGTAGCGGTGTTCCGTCAATTCCTCATAAAGCAGTGGGTGATGATGTGTTCCGTCAGATTTATCCGTTTCGTGATCTTGCCGCATCGCTTGTTAAAACAAATCAATTGCCGTTATGGAATCCCTATGGAGGCGCGGGACAACCGTTACTGGCAACGCTTCATGCGGGGATAGCCAACCCGCTTTCATTTTTGCAGCTGTCAGACAATACAACAGGGTGGGCATGGTTTGTCATGCTCCAGCTCCCGTTACTTTTTTTGAGTACGTATTGGTATTTGCGAACCCTTGCGGTGGAAAAAATCGGGGCAATGTTTGCCGCTATCACGGTAATTTTTTCCGGTGTGGCAATCGTCCGTTATATGTACGGCGATTATCTCTATGCGCTTGCCGCATTACCGTTGCTTTTGGGTTTGTTGGAACGGGGGAGAACGCATCGCCGTTATCTGTTCTTTGTCCCGTTGATCACCGCATTCCTCATGGTTTCGGTGCAACCGCAAATTTCCGGATATGTGCTTGGCACCGCGGTGTTGTATGCATTCTTGTTGCTTCGTCCGCTTCTGGGGTCATTTGTTGGATTTGTCCTATTGGGAATCGGCTTGTCTTTATTGCAGCTCCTTCCGACAATTGAGCTCTATATGAGGGCAAATGTTACCGCAAGTTCCTCCGAGTTTATTTTTCAAAAATTCTTAATGCCGGTGCAGCATCTCATAACCGTTATCCTTCCGAACTTTTTCGGAAACATCGGTACCTATAATTTTTGGGGCAAGACAGATTATGTTGAAACGGCGGCAAGTGTTGGTTTGGTACCGATTGCGGCCGCATGTATCGGCGTATTGCTTACGAAGAAACAGTCCCCGCTTACCGGGGTTACCCGTTTTTTTGCCGTGGCATGGCTTGTCGGTGTTGTTGCGACTCTCGATTTCTTCGGCACGAGATTATTATACGGACTGCCGCTGCCGATTCTTTCGACCAGCATCCCGACCCGGTTGTATCTTCTGACGACCTTTTTCATTGCGGTGCTCGGGGGAATAGGGTTTGAACGGGCGATACGTCGACAAGAAACAAAATCCGTTCTTACCGCGGGCGTTTACGCAGCGCTGTTTGGTGTCGCCCTTACGGTACTGGGGATTACCGTAGTGTTGTCGAAGTACGGCATATTGGTATGTCCGTCGCATATCCCCAATTGCGCAAGCGTGGCGATGAGGAATTCACTCTTTGAGTTGGGAATCTACGGATTGGGCGGTATTCTTTTCTTGATCCTTGCCACGATTCGCCTGCCGATGATGAAGAATATACTTTCAGGTGCTATCCTTTTGGTGATCACATTTTCAGGGTTATACAATGCGGCAAAATTTCTCCCCATGAGCCCCCGTGAATATGTGGGTGCATCGCATCCGCTCATTGAACGGTTACGTTCGGTTGCTCCCTCACGGGTGGCGGGATTGGCAAGCGGTGTTCTTGCTACGGATTTGAGCACCCAATACCGATACTTCGATACCAATTATTACGACCCGTTGTATATCAAACGATACGGAGAATTGGTGTCGTACGTGAACACGGGTAATCGGGAAAAGGGGATTACCCGGAGCGACGTTATGATAGTTTCCGACGCCAGCGTGAGCGCTGACCTCGCCTTCCGTCGGGACCGTTTCTGGGACATGACGGGCACCGCGTTGCTGGTTACCAAAAAAACCGAGATTTCCACGTTTTCGGGAATACCGGTATGGGAAGACGAAACCTGGCGTATATATTCGCGTCCTACGGCACTGCCGAGGGCATACCTTGTATCAACGCTGGCGGTGGAAACGCATCCTGAAAAAACCCTTTCCCGCATGTTTGCGCCCGATACGGATCTTACGAAAACCGCCTTTGTCGACGGCTCAATCCTGCTTGTTCCCGATCCGAAGAAACCGCAGGGAGGAACGGTGACGATCGACCGGTATGACGCGCAACGGATCACTCTTGCCGTAGAAGCCGCGCAAGATTCGTTTCTTGTTCTTTCCGACACGTATTATCCCGGGTGGAAAGCGGATATTGACGGCAATGAAGTGCCGGTGTATCGAACCAACTATACGTTTCGAGGCATCTTAGTTCCTGAAGGCGCGCATACGGTTCGGTTTTATTATGATCCGCTTTCATGGCGGATAGGACTATTGGGAACACTCGTTTCCCTTATCGTTTGGCTCTTATTTTTTGTAAGAAAAAGTAGCAAGTGAAGGGGATACTTGGTACAATAAATACCTTGGCGCGTTGGCGAAGTGGTAACGCAGGAGTCTGCAAAACTCCCATGCGCCGGTTCAATTCCGGCACGCGCCTCCAAGGCATAAGTGAACTTCACTTCCTATAAATACTTCAGCAATAGTAATGCCTACGAACCGGAGGTTCACAATCCAGCAGTTAACGAGCCGATTCTGAGAGGTGAGTCGTACTGCTGGTGAGTGCCGAGTAATCTCGGCATTCCGGCACGCGCCTCATGATTTTTTTGATCGCTTCAAGAAAAGCAGCAATCCGCATGCGATAATCCCCGCCACCGATCCGATGATCCCCACGGTAAATGAATTCGGCTGATACGTGAACGTCACGGTGTGCTTGCCTGCGGGTACCATCGCGCCGCGAAATGCGTAGTTAGCCCGGTAGATCGGCGAAGGTTTCCGGTCCAGCGTCACCTTCCATCCCGGATAGTAGGTGTCGGAAAGAAACAAAAACATATGTCCGGTCGTTTTTGTTTGTATGACAACCTCATTGGATCGATAGGAAATTATTTCCGCAGATCCGGTTGCATCGTTATCCGTAGATACTTCCGGTTGTCGCTCCACAAATACCGTTTTCCGTATGTCGGTTGTCGGTGCAAAAAGCGAAGTGAGTAATATCGCATCATCGGTTGCCGTCCGAACATCCGAATAGAGATGCACCCTTGGCAACGCCTGCGGGTAGTCGTAGAGCGCATAGGTGCCGTCGCTCCATATCCGGGGAAGTCCCGCAGGGTCCGCTTGAACGGTTTGCCTGTTTTTATCGGGAACCAGTTTTCTCGCGATAGTGCGTACCCCCAAAAGGGATAGCGTTCTTGCCCGATACGGATCGCTTAGGATGTCATCGATATGGTCCGTTGATCGGATAAGCGCATTTGCCCGATCGGGTTGTGTCGTTTTACCCTGTGAGTTTGCGTACGCGAGAAACTCCGCATACCGCCTGATGATAATAGAGTCGTATCCTTCCGGGGAAAACAAACCGAATTGTGTGGCAAAGTTCTTTTCGATATAGCCGTTATCATACGTCCAGAACCGGTCGTATTTTTTTGTCGCCAATTGTTGCAAGACGGGAACTTGCGGGTAAACGAATCGCCGTTCGGAGAAGTATAGATATTTTTTTGCAAATAATATGACGGTAACAAGTTCAACACCCACAAGGAGCACGAGTCCCGCCCGTTTCATTCGAGGAAAGCGGAACGCTCCCCAAAGAGCGACCAAGCCGAAAACAAAACCTGCGGCGGGGATAACCATATTCCGTAGTGAGATGGTATAGGTGGTATTGTCAGAGTCCAGGTATTTTGCGACAAGGGGAAAAAATATCGCTGATGTGACCGAAAGCATAACAATGCCGCTTACCCATACCAACGTTTTTCGGGGCAATCCTTTCCGGTAGGCGGCGGCACCGTACGCGGTAAGCACGCTTCCTATGAACGTAACGAGCATCATCATGCGGGAGGGCGTCATGGTTGAAAGCAGAGGAAGTTTGAGGTGATACAGAAGCAGCCACGTCGTAGGGAGTGAGAGGACAAGGGAAAGGGTGCAAAGGAACGTTATGCGGAAAAAAGCGTGATGTTCGCCCTGCTTTTTTATAAAAAACTGACTCGCGATGAGGATAAACGGCACGACACCCAAAAACATAAGCCGCTCATGATAGAACCCGGATCCGAAATAGTTATACGTTGCGGGATTGCCGAAGTAGTCAGGGGCAAAGAGTGTTACCAATTGCCGGAAGGGCAAGAGATACGCATCGAAGATATACTTCACGTCAGTAGCGATACGCGTTGATTGACCGTATGCCTCGATATTGGGAATAAGATGGATAGCCGCAAGAAGTAATGAGGTTATATACGAAAGAAGAAACGCAACCCCGACCCACACCCTGTCCGCAGATGTTCTTATCCGATATGCGATCCACAGCAATGAAAAAACATAGGTGTAGAACGTCATCTGAAATGCGCCGGAAAATATGGAAAACGCCAAACTCAAGGAGAGGAGTACAAGCCATATGCCTTTTTTGTGACGAAGGTATTGCTCGATTGCCGAAAGCGCAAGCGGCAGAAACAATGCGGAGTAGGTGAAAAGGTAACTTTCCTGCCACCAGGTCATAAAAAAACCGGAAAATGCATACGATACCGTTCCCAACAAACGGGGGCCGCGGGCAAATCCCATAATGCCGAGGAACACATACATGGCAATACCCGAAAGAATCGGTTGCAGGATGATAAGCGTCGTCCAGGCATCAATGGGAGGAAGCACAAAAAACAGCCATCCCAACGGGTGAAAAATTGCCGATTGATAGGTGGCATGAAGGATCGTGCCGGAGAAATTATAGGGATTCCAGAGAGGGAAGAATCCCTGTTTTACCGCTTCGGCGGCGGCGGTTTTAACGGGAAAGTAGATGCGGAGATTATCAAATCCCATGGCTTTGTTGGGCGGACCGTTGGGATACTCGGGGGAAGGGTACGATTTCCACGGTTCATAGTACGAAACCAACAAATTGGCGGGGAAGGGCACGGTATGCTTAACGAAGCTGTCGCGGAAAAGAAAAAGCGAAAAAACGATAATAAATACAACGGGAAGCGTCGCTTCCCACCGTTTAAACATACCCAAAGGGTAACAGTTGGCGGTCTAAAGTTCAATTGAGGATAAACCCGTTCTTGTGTTACAATTATGGCTATTGTTTTTGATAATGGGTGCGTAGTTTCTGGCAGAGCCAGATCAGGCTTCGCCTGACAGTGGGTATGTATTATGTCTATGTACTGAAAAGTGAAGTTAATGATGACCTATATATTGGGTCTAGCGAAGACTTACGAGTACGTTTTAAACAACATAATAATGGCGAGGTTCAGTCAACAAAAGGTTATAGACCGTGGATATTAGCATATTACGAAGCGTATAAGAGTAAAAAAGATGCATTGGTAAGAGAAAAGAAATTAAAAATGCATGCAGTAAAGAGCGAGCTAAAAACTCGATTAACAAATAGTTTGGGTGCGTAGTTCAGTGGTAGAACGCTTTCCTGATAAGAAAGAGGTCCATAGTTCGATTCTATGCGCACCCACACAGCGTATTCAAAGTGGATCTTCCGGAGTGATGGGTAGACCCTGCAAATAATTGACCGAATCTTCAGTCGCTACTTAAGGGCTTACGCGTCGTTGCTCACCAGAGCTGGTGTCGGCATTTCCGCAAGATGATCGGGGTCGGATTCGTGTTTCTTTGCACCCCCGCGCGGCGATAAGAAGCTTCGAAGATTTTCCCGGGCAACTCCGGCATACAGACTTCCGCGGGCGAGATCGTCCGGATTTCCTTCGGCCAGCTCTTTTGATACCGGGAGGAAATCTTGCCTTTTTTTGGGCTTTTCCTTGCGTTTTCCTCTTGTTCGTGGTGCGGTTTCTATTTTTATCATATGCACCTATTATACACCTTCCGTCAAATATTATAGGATATTATGTGAGGTATATTACACAGGAGTTTACTGATAAATGACGACGGGTGTTCCTATGTCGGCGAACTGATACACTTCTTTTGAATCGCCGATATCAAGCGCTACACAACCGCCGGTATTAGGTGCCCCGATAAATTCACGGGGTCGCTGTATCTTGTTTGCCCCGGAGTAAAAGTAGGGAAGTTCGTGAATGCCGAAATAGGCATGGAGTTCTTTGGAAAATTCAAATCCCATCCAGTAGGGCATCCATACATTGTAGATGTTGGAAAATCCCAAACCCGTTTTATTGAGTATCTTAAATGTTCCCGTGGGTGTCGGATAATCTTTACCCGTGGATACCCGGTAAGTTTTGACCAGGGCTTTATTTTTAAAGGTAAAGAGTTTCTGTTGGGATATATCGACCTCGATATATTTATCCGCAATTTCACCCTCCGTATTCGGTCCGCTGTCGATACCTACCTTTACCGATTCCGCCGGTCCTCCTTCATAACGCGTCGTCAAGGCATTTTTGATACCGTTTCCAATCTTTTCAAATGCCGCCGCGGGATTAAAGTTTGCCTTATATACCCGCAGTGCGGTGGTAAGGTCGGGGAAAAATTTCTCGGTATTTAACGAAAAATGCACCTCATCGGTTCCGGCGCTGATGCTTGCCGTCGTATATCGACGCAAATCCTCGGGAGATAAGGTGATGAATTGATTTTCCCCATTCAAGCCCACGATCACGGTAAGCGGACTCCCATAGGTACGGGCAAGTTTATTATTTGTGTTTGTTACTTTTTCGATAAGATCATTCGGCGCTTCAACAAGCGGTACGATGAGGGGAGTATCGATACTGCCGAAGTGATTAAGCAGCGATTCCTGAAACGATTCGGTGGCGACTTGATACCGCTGTTGCGGGGCATAGAGCGTAGCCTGCTTGTTATCCTGATCTACGTAGACGATATCGTCGCTTGTTGCACCCGCCATATTTATTTTGTCGATGTATTCGTAAAATTCTTGGGAGAAAGAAAGGGGAATTTGTACCTGCCGTGGGCTAACCGCCTGTCGCACAAGCTGCACAAAACGGGGAAACAATGGGAGTTTATTGGGAAGGAATATCTGCTGTACGGCAACCTCCGGATCCAAATAAACCCCGATATGTTCATACGTAAGATCGTAGGATTGGGCGTTAATGGTGAGCGGCAGGGACGCTCCGTAATACATTGCCAGTCGGTCGCGGACGGCTTGTTCGGTCATAAGCCCGACGTTTGCTTTGCCCACCATGGTGTTGGGGAAACTTACTATATTGGTTCCGATAACCAGTAGGAACAGCAGGTTGATCGCCGTCAGAAAAGCAAGCACTTTCCTTCGCGTTATTATACGCTTATGCCGCAGGTGATGCGTGATTTTCTTGGCATGATGTACCGCATGCAGGACATGACGCTTCATGGTAATAGGCTAGCAGAAGTGTGGGGGTTCGACAATTTGCAATTGAAGGGCATCTGTTGCCACTGATGGAAGGCATGCATTTACATGCATAGGCAAGCGAGCAGGTGTCTTGTACATTTGACGTAGATTGTTTGTAAGATGTATTACATATTGGTATAGTAGAGTGAAGAAAGGACGAAAATATGCTTAACTTTAATTCTATTTTGTTATCTACGGATCAGCCGAAGGTGATGATCGAGTTTTATGCGAAAGTGTTTGATAAAAAAGCCGACTGGGCGGAAGGTGATTGGGCAGGGTTTCAGGTGGGGAGCGGATTTTTCAGCGTCGGCCCGCATGACAAGGTGAAAGGGGCGACCGTGCAACCGGAGCGAATACTTTTTAACTTCGAAACGACCGAAGTGGCAAAAGAATTTGATCGGGTGAAAGCCCTCGGCGCGAAAGTAATTGCCGAACCGTATCAAATGGAAGGCATGAACGACATGTGGATCGCAACGTTTGCCGATCCCGACGGCAATTACTTTCAGCTCATGAGCCCCATGAAGTAACCGTCTTGCGGTGACGGGTGGTTAGAATAATCCGATTTGCCGTGTGGAGTCGATGACTTCCTTAGGATACGAAAAATCGACGGGAAAACTCGCGACCGTGTTCCAATTATCGATGTATTTGAGCTCGCGATTGACGACACCGTAATCGTAGAGATCACGGGTAAGCATCACGTCGGCTTCGCAATATTCGCGGAGGAGCTTCAGGCTCTCGGGATCGTGTTTGTTCCAGTACATGACCGCATTGGTGCCCACATCGGTTTTATCCCGTCCCAAGGTGTATTTCCCCAGCGTTGATAAACTGAGGTAATGTCCGAGTTTTGCCTTAACATGCACCATGATGTCAAAATGAGGGAGTTTGGCAAAGTTTTCGGGCGCATACGGCAGCAGTGCCGGAACGTCGAATTTGATGGTGTTAAAACCGATAATCCGCTTCGCCTGATTCATGAGGGTAAACAGTTCGGGAAAATCCTCTTCCCAAAAACTTCGGAGTTGCCCTGAGATCTCATGTTGTTCTTCATCAACCTGTCGTATATATGCGCTCGCGATGGAAACTCCCAAAAGCGACGGTTCGTTCCCCTCAACTTCCGAAAAAAGCCGCTTTGTTTCAACGTCAAAAATGACTTCGGTAATCATAGCCAGGGTAGTATAGGAAAAATACCGAGGAAGAGCAAGACGGCGCTCCCGAGAGAGTTTTTTATTCTTTTTGCGATGAACGCAAAATATTGAATCTGCTACAATAAATGCCTTCCATGAAAAAAACTCTCTGGATCATTGCTCTTATTGCCGTCGTCAATGCATTAGGCTACGGCATCATTATTCCCATCCTGTATTCCTATTCAAGGAAGTTCGGACTCACGGATTTTCAGAACGGGTTATTATTTTCGGTTTTTTCGGTATTTCAATTTATCGCAACGCCCTTAATCGGAAGGTTATCCGATGCCTATGGGAGAAGACCGCTCTTACTTATCTCGCTCTTGGGAACGGCCGCCTCATTTTTTACCATGGCGTTTGCCCCGAATGCCGCCTGGCTTTTTGTCGCCCGGGCACTCGATGGGATAACGGCGGGGAATATTCCCGTGGCGCTTGCCGTTATTTCCGATACAACCGAGGCAAAAAACAGGGCAAAGGGATTCGGGATCATCGGCGCATCGTTCGGCTTCGGCTTTACCTTCGGTCCGGCAATTTCGGCGTTCACTCTGCATTTAGGGGAATCCGCACCGTTTGTCATCGCGGGGGTTATCGCGCTCATGGCGTTTTTGCTTACCGCCCTATTCCTCCCTGAGACGAATACGCATAAAGGGGTGCAGGTGTCACGGCGGGTGTTTGATTTCCGGCATTTGTTCCATGCGCTTGTTGACCCCGCGATAGGGAAAACACTGATGGTATCGTTTTTGGTTACCCTTGCATTTTCGATATTCATCTACGCATTCCAACCGATGTCGGTAGAGGTACTGAAACTTTCTCCGCAACAGATTTCCGTTATTTTCACCGTCATGGGGGTAATCGGTCTTATTTCTCAGGGGATGGTCATTCCGCGGGTGATTCGGCAGTTCGGTGAACGGATTACCCTCGTCGGCGCCCTTGCCGTTTCGGTACTCACCTATACCGCCTTATACCTTATCCGCACGTATCCGTTATTTCTTACGATCGTGCTTATTCAATCGTTTGCCAACGGTTTTGCCAATCCGATTATTCAGGCACTGCTTTCAAAGGAAGCAGATGCCAAAAGTCAGGGATCAATCCTGGGGGTGAATGCGTCGTATCAAAGTATCGGACAGATCATAGGTCCCGTGATGGGCGGCATGTTATCTACGCTCTTTATTCCGTTACCGTTTTTGGCGGCATCATTTGCTATGGCGATAGCTATGGTGCTTGCGCTTGGCATGGTGAAACAGCATATCCGCACCCAGTCTTTGGTATAAGCATTCCTTATTGTGCAAAGTCTTCACAAACGGCGTATAATACCGTGCAACGAGCCTACGTATGCATCCATTTATCGAACGCCGGTCTGCTCCGCAAAAGGAGATTCTGAATCGCAGTAGTCTTATCATGACCATCGACGGTTCGACGACCGCAGGGAAGAGAGTGATCGCCGAACATCTTGCCGACCGATACAATCTTACTGTGCTCAACACCGGAACCTCCGTTCGTGCCATGGCGCTCCTCGCTATAGAAAACGGACTCGTCAATACCAACGATACCAATGTGACCATGATCCCTTCCGACTTTGCCGATAGGGTGGTTGAACTGTATGACACCATGCCCGAGAAGCTGACGATTACCAAGCCTCGAGACGGGGAGCACACCGCGCGGATTATGGTGGGATCCCGTGATATGCGCGGCGAATTGTTAGCCTACGAAAAACAAAAGGCTATCGAAAATCTTTCCGCCGTCATTGCGGCAAGCCCCGTTATCCGCTGGAAACTCTATCAGCTATGGCGTAAAGCCGCCGATGAGTTGGGCGGAACGATCGTAATCGGCAGAAAAACGGGCATTGATCTGTTTCCCGATGCACCGATAAAGATGTACTTTTTCGCAAGTCCCGAGGCATCCGCCGCATACCGGGTGACCCATGACCCGACCGCCACCATGCATCAGACGACCGAAGAACTGTATATCCGTGAGCGTGACGGACAGGATCAGGTCAACGGTCTTTTGGATAGACCGGCGGGAGCGATAGTGATCGATACGAGTAACTATATAAGCCGCTCGGACGGGAAGGGATTAGCGGAGTTGGAAGCGAATATCGCAAAAATTATCGACACGCGTTTTGAGATCAGGTGAGGGTTGCTCTGCTGTTTGATTGCACCACGGTGAGCGGGTGCTTCGTTCCTTTTTCCCAGAGTTTGAAACCGACATAGTTATACTGCGGAGTCTTTAACTTTCCGTCTTTGTACAATTGCTCAACTTCCTCGGGAGTGAAGAATCCGTAATTTTGGATTTCGTCTTCCTGCATGATAAAGGTGCCGTCTAATATGGTGCCCCGGTAGGAATAGCCGATGTGCATGTGGGCCTTATCGACGGTCGTGCCATTTTCTTTTCCGTAGGCGACGGCGTCTTTGTCGTCATCGGCATAATAATGCCAGACGCCGATCAGTTCGTCGAGTCGTATGGTGAGCCCCAGTTCTTCCTTTGCTTCACGCAGTGCCGCCATTTCGGGCTCTTCATTATAGGCTACGTCCACAAAGCCGGCTATCGGCGACCATTTGCCGCCGTACTGATCGACATCCTGGACCATGAGGAGTCTGCCCATTTTGTCGCTTAGGAAAATCGATACCGATGCCGAAGCATTGGTGTGTTCTTTCCAGATGGCCTGTTCTTTGGGAACGGGTTGGTATTCTTTTCCTGCCATAGAGAAGGGTATTATACTCCCGGAAGAGGAATGAATCAAAAGTCAGCCCGATCCATATAAAGCGCTGGATTATGAATGACGTCATCGGCAAGCGCGGACTGCGGGTAATGCCCGTCTGATTCCCGGTTGGGAATGGTATAGTAATGCACCGCCTCAACCACGACGGTATGAGTGGTGACATTCTCCGATGGAGATTGAGTGGATGATGCCGTTTCGGCTGTTTCGGATTTTTCGGGAAGGGGAGCATCTGCGGTGTCCCGCGTTTTATGGTTGTGCGGAGTATGTTCATGCCATGACATACCAATGCCCATTATACACCCCGTGTCCAGCGGCATCTTATCCGGAGTGCTATAATGCCACGGACATGACGGTCACTTCGGAACATATTTCCGCGTCCGCATCGATCGGTATCCACGGCGCAAGTGCCGTGGGCAAGGAACAATCCGCCGATGCATTAGCGCCGATGCTGGGAATGCGGGTTATCAATACGGGCAGGGCGGTTCGCGGCGCGGCGCTCATGGCGCATGTTATGGGTCAGTTTGAAGAAGGAAGAAAAACTACCATGCGGCTTCGCCCGGGGGCGGACGAGCGGATTGCAGATTGGTTGCATGCGGGAGCAAACGGATTGCATTTTGAAACCCGAACGTCTGATGCATCCGCGCGCATTTATTTTGCAGATGCGGATATTACCGACGCGATCCGTCCAAAAAGAAGAGGGTTTACCCGCCAATCTGTCTTAGAGCCAGCAGCCGCGCTCATTGCGACAAATCCTCATATCCGATCCGCGTTGTTGTCCATGTGGCGGAGTACCTCACTTGCATTGGGGGGCGCCATATTGATCACCAAAAACGTTGATGAATATCTCCCTGAAGCACGGGGAGTGTTTCACTTGTTTGTTTCCGATCCTGCGGTATCTGCTACCTATCGCCTGAGGCGGCATATTGCGGCGACAAGATCGCTAGAGGAGGAAATTGCTTATCTCAAAGAACGAGACAGATTGCATTTGGATAACGGGCTGGAGCAGATTCCCAAACGGGCGGTGAAGATCGACATGACGCCGCTCCTCCTCAAGCGGAACGGATTTCGCGAAGCCGCACACATAATGGCAGGTTCGCTGGCGAAAACGTTTACCTCCTGACCTATGCTGAAAGAAATACTTTCGTCCCGCGCGAAACAACGCCTTATCCTTGCCGCTCGTGCCATGGATAAAAGCGAGGAAAAAAGTTTGGCGCTCATTACCGAAGAAGTCGATGCGATCATGCAACCTAATGTCCCTGCCATTGAAATGGCCACGGGGATAGTAAGCATTGTGGGGTAACGGATGATGAAAAAGCCTGCGGCAATCGTTGCCGGGATCGAAGAATTGCTAAGGAAACGGTAATAACTCTATTTGGTAATCGGCGGGCGGGAGAGGCGGGTGATGCGGACATCTGCCATGCCGCTGGCGACCGCAGACTCCTTTGGCACCCGGGCGATAGTGCGGGAATAGTCATCCAAACGAACGGGAAATCTGCCTTGTAACGCATAGGTTACCGTAAGTTCGCTATCCGGTCCTTCGGTGACCACGACTTCTATTGCTGAAGCATCGCCCGTCCTATTTTTGACTCGTGCGTCGGGAAACCCTTTTACCCATCCGATATTCCGGCGTTTGGTGTTTGATCCGATGAGACTGGTTTCTTCCACCTCAACCACATCAGCTATCATCAGGCTCAGTTCTTTGGTGGCTCGCATGGGGAGATAGTAGAGTTCTACGCTATTGCTGTCAAGAAAGCGGGGAAAAACTTTTTGAATGTGATGCCGTGCTCGTATGTCGACTTGTTTGCAGGGGAATAATTAGCTATACTTCCCCCATGATTTTGTCTGATCGCGATATTGTCGCATCCCTAAAGTCCGGACGCATAAAGGTGTCGCCCGCGATCGACCCAAAAACCCAGCTCGGCTCCTGTTCCGTCGATCTCAGGCTCGGAAAACATTTCCGCGTGTTTAACCACAGTAAGGTACCGTTTATCGATACCGAAAATCCGAAACAGACGGCGGGTATGATGGGGGAAGTGAAGCTCAAAGACGGAGAACCGTTTATCCTCCAGCCCGGGGATTTTGTGCTAGCGACAACCATGGAAAAAGTGACGCTTCCCGATGATCTGGTGGGAAGGTTGGAAGGACGTTCCAGTCTCGGGAGACTGGGGATAGTCGTGCATTCGACCGCCTCCGTCTTTGATCCCGGCTGGTCGGGGATGGTGGTTATGGAGTTAGGCAACCTCGGTCGTATGCCCGTGGCGTTATACCCCGGTATGCGCATCTGCAGTATGACATTTGAAGAATTAAGTTCTCCTGCCCTCGTGCCGTACACGAAGAAAAAAACGGCGAAATATATCGGGCAAAATGCCCCGCTTGCCAGCAAAATAGGTGACGACCGTTAATAGTTTTGTTGCGTGGAAAAGTTTATGAACGATTGGCCGATTCTTTACAAACAAGTGTTACACGTTAATGACCCCAAAAATCCCGTTGGGGTAGCGATTATGTGGACGGAGCGGCAAGTTGTCGCCGATATGTTAAAAAGCGAAAAGTACTGTGCGATCGGCAACTTATATTCATCCGCGGGTATCTCGGCAATGATTCGTAACGTCTATGCCAATCCGCACATTCGGAAAATCGTCTTATGGGGTGCGGATCTTTCCCGCAGCGGCTCGGCGCTGATGGCGCTTATGGCAAACGGGGTGGATGAAAACTTTTTTATTATCGGCGACGAAAAAGGCGGGCAGATCGAAAAAGAAATCGGACATGAGGCGATCGAACTATTCAGAAAATCGGTGGAAGTCATTAATCTCCGGGGCAAATCACCCGATGAGTTACGCAGTACGGTAGCCCGATTGGGGAACGAGGCTCCGGTTCCTTTCACCGAACCAAAGGTATTTCCGACTTCGCGTCCCAAACCCTTTACGTATCCTTCGGAGCAAATCGGCTTCCGCATCCACGGACAGACCGCGGCACAGACCTGGCTTAAAATTCTCCACAACATCATGCGCTACGGGCGCAACAAGACGACGCGCTATACGCAGGAAAATGAACTCAAGGAACTGTTAAATGTCATGGCGGTGGTCTACGACGAGGATCCCGAAAAGCCGTACCTTCCCAAATTTTTCCCGTTTTCCGAAAAAGATTTACAGACGTATTATCCGCAGGTACTTTCCGCCAAACAGATTCCCGGTATTGCCTACACGTACGGGCAACGTTTGCGAGATCATGACGGGGTCGATCAAATCCAAAACATCATTGACCTCATTAAAACCCGCCCGTTTAGCAAAAAAATGGTGGCATTCACCGCAAAGATCAAAGAAGATTGGTCGGTCGTCAACAAAGGGGACACTCCCTGCCTTACCCAGATTCTTTGCAGTATTCAGGACAATAAGCTCTTTATGACGACGCACTTCCGGAGTCAGGATATGGTGCACGGGTGGCCGAGAAATGTGTTCAGTTTGCGCAAACTCCAAAAACTCATATCCGACGAATCGGGGGTCCCTATGGGGACGTTTGTCATGATTACCCACAGCGCGCACATCTATAGCGACGATTACGAGCTGGTGGAAAAAATCCTTGCCGAAAATTATGAAAAGGAATTGGGCTACACCAGCCGCCAGATGTTCGAAGACGACCCCCGCGGCAACGTCACGGTGGAAGTGGAGGAAGTGGGTAAAAAACCCGTGGGCAGACCCACCAAATATGCCGAAAAGCCGACGGAGAAAGAATATGAAATCGTGGTGAAATTATACGCACCCAACGGCGGCTTGCTCCTTAAGGAATGGCGGGGGAAAACCGCCATGGAAATATACATCGACATGGTCAATATCGGCGAATTTTTGGTGCTTCCTTCCCATGCCATCTATATCGGTACCGAGTTACAACGGGCGGAGTACTACATAAAACTCGGCATGCCCGAAAAATACAATCAGGATCCCGCGGCAAACAAAGCATTATAAGGCCACGATGTTCCTTCTATCTTGCTTCTTGAGGCGTTAAATTCGTACGAGGAATCAGATAGGATATATCACATTGGCGCTCCGGCACAACTGATCCAGATGTTTTTCCGATGCATCGCCTGCATCGTGCCAAAATGGTATCAGACCAGTCTGTTCTATCTATGTGACCTGCGAATAAATAATGATGCGGAGATCTTGGTCGAAATCGATGTGTGCCGTCCGCAACGATGTATATATCGGGAAGCCCATCTGAAGAGTCAAACTCTTCAATCAGAATTTGTTTTCCCGCGCCACACTCTACTTGTTTATTCATGGATACATCATAGAGATCATACAGGTTGAAGTGTTGACTGTGTGGTGATAATAAGTACAAAATAGTGCTATTTTTGACATTTTTTTGACAAAATCCTAGAAAAGCGTATGATGCCGATCATATGCACGCCATAAATGAGGCAATCAGCCGGGGGAGGGCCTTTGGGGTGATCGGTATATATGGTATGGGAAAAGGCAGGTATGCGGAAGAGTTGGCGAAGCGATATGCCAAAAAAGCTTCGGTGTACCGTTTCTCGTTTAAAGATATGCCCATGCCAAGCGACCGTGATGTATATGAAGTGTTTGCAAAAACACTTGGATTGAAAAAAATTCCCGATTCCGATTTTGCCTTACATTATTCACTGGTAGACTTGGTTAAGCGGTTTCCAAATAGACGGTTCCTCCTGTTATTTGAAGAAGCGCAGAACCTTATTCGATTGCCTCCAAGTTTTTTTGATGCACTAGAAAGTCTGCGGTATTATCAAATTCCTCGGGTGAGTATAGGATTATTTGGCCAACCGCAACTGCGAACACATGACAATCCCGGTCTTACCCGATTGTTACACGAGTCGTACTATTATATGCCCCTACTCGCACGTGCGGATTACACGAACGTGTTATGCGAGCAATCAAGACGGCTTCATATGGATTTTTCCCCTTGGAAGCGGGCGATACAATCGCTTTCCGGCGGACATTATGGAACAGTCAAGTACATCTGCCAACTCCTTCAAAAACATCGTTTTTCTGGGAAGCGGTTAACTGCTCGCAGAGTGATGGCTTGGGCGAACGAGGAGCCGATGTTTCCGTATTTTATTGAAATAATATGGAGAAGTTTGATGGATGATGAACGCCTTTTATTGACGGAGTTTTTTTCTTCAGGAAGTATTTCCCCATCAAAAAAAGATACCCATACATACAAAGAGTTGCTTAAGCTTGGTATCTTTGTTACGAGACATAATGATCAATGCATTGTCCCGATGTATCGTGATACTATTTTGCGAATCGCACGGCAGGGAACAGGCTCTGTACCATCTGAGCCGCTTATGATATCCGAGGGAGTGCTCAAAATATATGGAAACGCCGCGCGCGAGGCATTTACTTACCAAGAACGCCGGGTTTTAGAAAAACTTGCAGCAGGAAAAGGGAACATCGTTTCTTATGAGGCTCTCGGTGAAGCGATGTGGGGGGTACAAAGCGCAAGGTATAGCTTGTGGGGTATTGCGCAGTTAATTCGCCGTATTCGAGTAAAGCTTTCTTATCTTGGTATTTCACCTAAGGTCATTCGTACGGCTCCGCGTCAGGGTTATTTGTACCTCGGCTAGCAGCGTCTCAAGCGGTATTTGTCCTAAACGAACGGAATCGGTGGGTTTGTGTGCGTTCTCCAGCTCAAGCTTTGTGACTGCTGCCACAAATAAGGGGATTTGTGTGTCTCCCTCGTGGATGATACCGATAAAGGAGAGTTGTTTGTCAGAAACATCCAGTCCTAGCTCCTCATGTATTTCTCGCTTCACTGTTTGTCGGGGAGTTTCCCCGGGGTGTGTATGTCCCCCCGGTAAATTATAAAAGGGCAGATCGGCATCCTCATTAAGTACCGTCATAACGGTATTGTCGGATTCCACAAAAAGCACCAATGCGTGACTTACTGGGTAGATATCTGCAGCGTTCTCCGTTGGCTCGTTCGACTCAAGAAGGGTAACTCGATTTCGCAGACCAGGGTTAAGATGTTTTAAAACAACGGATTGGTCAGTTTCAGAACGCATATCAACGAATAGTACCCGATACTACTATAGGTTGCAATAATACCTACGCAAAAATATAATAGAACAATTCAGAATAGGCAAGTGATTCTATTACATATGCATTT
>CAYUZE010000014.1:0-10901 GCA_964449585.1 uncultured Gammaproteobacteria bacterium
TTGGAGCGGATGAAGGGAATCGAACCCTCGTCACCAGTTTGGAAAACTGGCGCTCTACCATTGAGCTACACCCGCGTCATGGACGGGAACTATGTTCCCCTTAACCTCTCTACTTGTCGATCGATAGTGCCTGATTCCTGTCTTTTCGACCGTTGAGAATCTGATCAACGTATTATATCGTGTTTTCCGTTATCGGTCGAGAAATCGCACCGGATCACCTACGGCGATACCGTGTTTTTCCACAAATCCTGCATTTACCTCGAGCACTTTATCAACCGCCACTTTCGGTTTTACCATCATGGGCGTTTCATCAGACAGGGGAGGTGCCACGTTTGTGGTAATGTCGACCACGGTCATGCCGTCTATCCAGATAAAGTCCAAGGGAAACTTCATGCCTCGCATCCAAAAATTGTACTGTTCCTTGTGATCATACGGGAATAACATGCCGTGTAAGGGATCCATAGAATCCCTATCCCCCAGTCCTTTTTGTTTCTGCAGTTCCGTGGCGGCGATTTCGGTGGTGATAACGACATCGCGTATCCGTATTTTCGAAACCAACGGATGTGTTTTATAGTACCAGGTGAAGAAAAGAATTGCGGTAATGCCAAGTGCCACAAGAATCCGTTTCATAAAGTTATTTTTTCCTCGTCATGCAAAATCGTACGAGAGATGCGAGCTCTTCCCGATGATTTTTTTCGACAGGGAGAATTGCTATTTCATCATCACAATGCTCAAATAATGACACTTTAAGATCATTCATTTCTTCGCTATCCAAAAGGCGCGCGAGCGTTTGTTTGTCATTTCGTTCATCACTGCCAACCGGTTTACCGGTGACAACACTTGCTCCCTCGACGCTTAGTTCATCATCGCGGATTTGATACAACAGTCCCATGGATTCCCCAAGCCGATCAAAAATATCGATGGTATCCTGCGGACACCGGGCAATCGTTGCCCCTGCCGCCATGGAGAGGGAAAAGGTATAGCGTGCGGTTTTATAGCGATACAGTGAGATAACATCGTCCTTTGAGAGCGCCTTATCAGTGCATCGATGCACATCTTGCATTTGGGCGATGATGACGGGAGGCAATTCCTGGCTCACAAGATCGGTGATCCCGCTTTTGACCGCGAGCTCATTGCCCATGAAAAGACACAGATCTCCCACATTTATCGCCTGGCTTATACCCGTATGGAACTTTCCGGTGAGGGTACGGTATTGTTCCCAGATACTCGGTCTTCCGCGGCGAAGTTCGTCCGTATCCATGATGTCGTCATGTATCAAAAAACCCGAGTGAAAAAACTCAAGCGCACATGCGGCATCAAGAATCTCCTGCGAGGCTTTTTTCTGAAAAAGCGTGTAGATATAGATTGCCAAACTTCCGCGTGTAGATTTGCCCGAGGTGGTAAACGTGATTAACCGATCGATAACATCACTGCCCCATCCGTTTATCAGGGACATGGTATTTCGTTTATTTTCAAGATACGCGATGATTGCCGCATCCACTTCTTTCTTGTGCATCAGAATAGTATCGAGTGCTTCCGCCATAGGATTATTGTAACGCATTCTGGTAAAATGGGAACCACGAACGGGGTGTAGCTCAATTGGTAGAGTGCGCGCTTTGGGAGCGTGAGGTTCCGAGTTCGAGTCTCGGCACCCCGACTGACGGATACCTATGCCAGAAGTTACCGATGAATTTCGGCAAAATAAGTCATATCTTGCCGTAAAGCGGGCGTTACGTGCGGAAGGGTTACACGTTCCGGAGGTGACCCATGAGCAGTTTTTTCGAGGTCTCCAAAAGTTATTTCCAAGGCACCCCGATATTCCCCGTCTGCAGGAAGAAATCATGGAAAGGGTAACACGGCATGATCCTCATTTTTTAGATGAGCACCCGCTGTTTTCCGAACCGTTTACCAATGAAAAAAATTCGCGCATTGTACGGTACGCGAAAAGATCTGATTGCGCGCGAGGGTTCGGTAAAGAAGGTGGTAGAAAAAGTCGCGCGTACCTTCCAGGTACGACTGAAACATATTCCTTACCATATGATTGATGCACAAAAACCGAAAGAATTACGCCATACCATCAAACAGGCGGAAGAGATTCTGGAAGGAAATTGGGATTTCGATTAAGGGAAATTACTTCCCTTTTCCTTTCTCCCAGCGTACGCTGGTAATAAGGGGTGCGTAGATATCTAACTCGAGCGGGATGCGAAGCTCATTTGTTTCTTCCGCCGTCGGGGCACGGTTATCAAAGCGCACAAACGGGATATCGGTAATAAGTGCAAGCGGCGTCTGTTCGTTTCCCTCCCCCATCACAAGCACTACTGCGGCGGCAAGACCGTCCGCAACATTTGCCTTGGTTACCTTAAGCTCCCTGCCGAAAAGATCGGGCTCGCCGATGTAATTATTCAGAGCGGAAAATCCTGCGTAGGCTATTGCAATGCCGGTTGTTCCCAAATGAAGAGGAGTTGTCTTGCTATCCGTAATAAGCACCCCGAGTTCCTTCCGTTGAAATCGTTCTTGAAGGTACTCATGTATTTCTCGTGCCGTTTTTTCAGGCTCTCGCGGCCATAAAACATAGTTGCCGTTTCCATTGGATTCGTCTATCCCTGCAGTCGGGATAAGGGTATTTCGGGTAACGGTTAGCGTAATATCATATTTGCTTTTTTCCGGAGGGATGTACAGTGCAGCCTCCTGTTCGATCAAAGCGCGTTTATCGGCTGTTTTCATCGGCACCACGCTTCCTTCGGTGAGCGAAATAACTTTTGAGGTAATCGCGAGTATCGATCGTTCCGGAAGATCGGAGAGTGCGGTATCAAGCAACGTAAAGAGAGTTTGCTTCCCTGCAAGAACTTTTTCGGTTTTTATGGGTATGACATTCATAGGACTTTGTAGTGGGTAAGGAGCGTGCCTTGTTCGTTTAATTTTATTACATTAATAAGCTGAAGGCGTACATCAACGTCAATCGGCGCGAACAAATTATTACCGCTTCCGAAAAACTTCGGTTCAATGGTAAGGTAACACTCGGTAATGAGTTTCTTTGCGAGAAATGCGGTATTGAGCATACTGCCACCGGCAAGCAGAACATCCGTATGGCCCTCGCGGGTTAGACGGGCGATAAGTGCCTCGGGAGATTCCCCGGTAAATTCCCGTTGTCCCGGAATCGCCTCGCCGGCAAACTCATCGGGTGATCGGGTGAGGATGATGCGCCTGAGTGCCGGATTCGGCCGTATCGTATCCCGAACCGAGAGATACGTGTTTTTCCCCATAACGAGCACGCGATGCTTGGCTTTTAATTTGGCAAAATGCAAAAGATCTTCCGGGGAGGACCAACCGTGCACTTTTGGTTCATGCCACATGGTGGTTCTGCCATCTGCCGTTTGTACCATAACCAAAATAACATTCATGGTTGGGAAAACGTAAAAAGTGATTTGGTTAGATCAACCGACGAATCCGTAAGAAACACCACTCCTTCCAGTTGCAGTTTCCTCAATTGTTCCTTTGGTCCTCCAAACGCATACCCCGGCGCAAGTTTGCCGCTGGAAAAAACCACGCGATGACACGGAGTTCTGTCTCCGTCTGGATTGGCGTGCAAGGCATGTCCCACTCTTCGGGCATCTTTGGTGTGAAGCGCGCGGGCAAGTTCACCGTAGGTGGTCACAGAGCCGACAGGTACCTGTCGGACTAATTGATACACCTGTTCAAAAAAAGTAAGTGAAGGTGTCATACTTCAGCATTCTGATAGGTGTCCAGCAAAAACGGCACGACGGTACTGATAAGTTGTTGTTTGACTGACCTTGCCGCTTTGCCCGGGATTTCCAAAGTGAAGGATCGGTTTGCCCGTCGTTCATCATAGAGCCACTTGCTGGAGAACCCGGCCGTTCCCGCCGTTTTTTCGAAACCCAAAGATACATATCCCTTATCCACCAGGAGATTGAGGTGCTCGTCGTCAACATCATCCACTCCGCTATAGAGCCTGGCGTCTGTTTGTTCAACTAACCCCCGATAGCGCGTAAGTTCATCAGAAGTCATATGCTCGCTGTCATACAGATAAAATCCGAGAGTACGATCAGGATCCTCATGCACATCCACGCAAAGCGAAAATCGGTATTGGGAGACAAGCGACATAACGGAAAGCGCCTCGGGATCTTTGGATCCTCGCACAAACTGTCGATTTATGTCATTGCCGTAGCGGTTTTTCCGTTTCTTTACCTCAACGGCACTGGGGCTTACCTGCGGGATATAAAGAAACGTCGGCAAGGAAGCTGCATGAGAAACAAGATATTGCTCGAGTACTACACCTGATTCGTATTCATCGCCGTGCATCCCGGAAAGCAACAACACGCGGGGAGATTCTCCGGAAAGAATATAAGGAAGCCGTCCTTGATGTAATCGGGTATCCATTCGTGAGTGCCGAGGGCGGGGGTCGAACCCGCACGAAGGTTTTAACTTCACGGGCTCTTAAGGCCCGCGTGTCTGCCAATTCCACCACCTCGGCGATCTTCCTATTATTATAGCGTATTTTCGCCGCGCATGGCCGAAGGAAGCGTGGAAGCGCTCTTCGTAAGCTTGGCAACGAAGAATCCTTCCATAAGCGAGGAAGGGAAAACCCGTCCGGTACGGGCAACGGACGGATCAAACACCGTGCCGTCCCATTGCGATAACACCGGATCAAAAGAAAAATGGGGTAACACGAGCGTATCGATGGCAACGACTCCTTTTTCTTTTTTAACGATCCAGTCGATGACGCTTTCGTTTTCTTCGGGGCTCAGCGTACAGGTGGAGTACACAATAGTTCCCCCGGGTTTTGTGGCACTGATTGCCGATCTGAGCATCCACTTCTGGGTCCGGGAAAGTTCCCGTACTTTTTTTACCGACCAGTCGGCAAAACTTTTCGGATCGTTTATCTGAAACCGCCCTTCCATACTGCAGGGTACATCAACAAGCGTCTTGTCGAAATATTCGGGATACTTCTGCCAGATCGCCCTGGCATCATCATTGGTGATGCGGACAACTGTTGCGCCCTGAAGCGCAATATTTGCTTTTAGCCGATAGAGACGAACGTGACTTGCATCGTTTGCCAGGATCTCCCCCTTATTCTCCATGAGTGCCGCCATTTGGGTAGTCTTACTCCCCGGGGCGGCGGTGATGTCGAGCACTTTTTCACCCGGTTTCGGGTCAAGAATAAGCGGCGGAAGCATACTCGAAAGACTTTGTACATAAATACAGCCTTCCTTATAGAGCCCGGTGTCGGTTAGTTCCCTCAGTGTTTTGTTTTCCAACACAAACGCGTTTTCCTGCCAATCGATAATGCTTATCATAAAGCCGAGCTTTCCGATTGTACGTAACGCATCGACGGTTTTTATCTTAAGGGTATTTACCCGAAAGGTTGTTTTTCGATCATTGTTGAAAGCGGCCAAAACGCGGTGCAGGCGATCGTCCGGGACAATAGCGGAAAGTCGCTCAAGAAATTCTTTGGGAAGTGCGTTCGCAGGTGTAGCATCCATGGTTTGATTGTACCGCGCCAATGCAGGCTATTTCTATGGTATAATTTTTGCTGTTGCCGCCCGGATGGCGAAACTGGTAGACGCGTACGCTTCAGGAGCGTATGCCGCAAGGCTTGGGAGTTCGAGTCTCCCTCTGGGCACACGGTGTCTTGTTTTGAGTGAAGCGAAATCCCGCTTAGCGGGACGAGTCCTCTTCTGGGCACAAAACCAAAAAATTGCTATAATGAGTATCTCGTTGCGGGTGTGGTGAAACTGGTAGACACGCAGTCTTGAGGAGGCTGTGCCGTAAGGCTTAGAGGTTCAAGTCCTCTCACCCGCACCAATACACTTCTCGTAGTGTATGAAAAAACTTCCTGAACGGACGGGAGCACAAGCGATTAGCGGAGACGTTATTATCCCCCTTGAGGCACGAAAAGCCTATGTGGAAGCCTCTCATGCCTACCATACCGATGAAACGCCTGAACGCGCATTGGCATTGCTCCGTGCGAGGGCGCGTGTACTTCGTGAAGAGCCTTTTAGCATCACCGCTGAAGTAATACGCAGTGAGCCACGAGTGGACAAAGCGCTCGCGATGAAAGCAGGAATACCTCTGGAGTCAGTCGATTAGTGCAGAGCCGTAGCAAGCTTTGCTGCCCAGTCTTTAACCGCTTGTTCGTTGGCGGCGAGGCTGTAGTAGCGATCAATTTTAAGGGACGGGACAACCGGGGTAACGGATACCTTTTTCAAGATTTCCTCCATGACATCAATAGCGCCGCAATAATGCGGATAGGAAGTGTCCCCGAGACCGATGAGCGCCACTTTCTTCCCCGACAGGTCTTCGGCAGTAAGACTTTCAACAAATGCTCGTACTTCGGGGAGCGGCTGTCCGTCCTTACCTTGATCCTCCCAACTGGGTGAGCTGACGATAAGCGCATCGTATCCCGCGACCATCTCTCGTGTCACTTCATCGGCGGAAAACATATCGACGATGTGATTGGCGGTACGAAGTGTTGCTGCGGCAACTTCCGAAGCACTCATGGTCGAACCGGACAGGGTGCCGTAGACAAGGAGGCATTTCATATCTGTAATCTATTATACATTAATGAAGGGAGTTGTGAACGATCTGCACGACAAAATCGTCAAGCGTCATCCCGTGTGCTTTGATGCTTGCGGTCATGGCATCGCGGGGATCGGGATCGAATCCCGCGTTGGCATTCGCTTCCAAAAAGTACCACATATTATTTTTTGTGTTGAACCGCAGATCAAAGCGTGCATAATCCCGAAGCCCTAGCGCGTAAAAGGCACGGATAGAATCCTTGCGGATGCCCGTATCTATCCCCGATTTCAGCTCTTTGGGAGGCGCGACAAAGTGGCAACTTTGATAGGCAGCGGTATTTTTTGTCCACTTTTCATCAAAGCCATAGATATTCCATTTATTTTTCCCTTTTGATTTGAACGCGATTTCGGCAATGGGAAGCGCATATGTTTTGGTGGGTGTTTCGAGCACGGTGACCTGCAGTTCTTTGCCGGGAATGAATTCCTCCGCTAAAAGCGCCTGCTTATGATTTTTCCGCATGGTCTGCACGATTTTCTTAAATTGCTCGTAGGTGGTGGCGATTGATTTATTGGTAATGCCGATACTGCAATGTTCAAATGCGGGCTTGACGATAATCGGAAATTTCCCCGGAAGCATTTTGCGGCTGATGCGGTCATGCAGACGGATAATCGTATATTTCGGCGTCGGCAAAGCATACTTTTCAAACAACCGTTTCGTTTTCAGTTTGTTATTGGAAATTTGAATGGCCTTAAAAGACGATCCTGAATATGGAATATGCAGTCTTCCCAATATTTTGGCAATCTCAACCTCCATCTTTTTGCTATCGACGAGATTAAAAACAAAATCCGCTTTGAGATTTTTCAGTTCCGAAAGATCATCGGGTTTTACTTTAATAATCTGCACTTTATATCCGCGTTTGCGAAAAAGCGCGGTCATATAGCGAACAATATCATCGGTTTGGTTATCGACGAGTGCATGCTCGGAACTGAAATAGGTGTCCGTAATATCCTTGGGAACGTAATGATACAGGATCGCAATCGTATGCGATTTTTTTGATTTGATAGTTTTCTTTTTTGATTTCATAGAACGCAATTATTACAACAACAAATTTTTTGCCGTTTGTCAAATATACCACAACCATTGTGGCGACCGTATGGTATTTGTTAAAATAGAACCCTTGAGGGGACGATTAGCTCAACGGCTAGAGCACTTCGTTTACATCGAAGGGGTTGGGGGTTCGAATCCCTCATCGTCCACTGAATTTGCTCTGTGACGCGGTGTAGGTATCAGGGTATAATTCATTGCAAAGTGGTGTGACCGGATTTGCTGAGGTAGCCAAGGTGGTCACGGCGCCTGTCTGAAAAACAGGTTATGCGTGTTCGACTCACGCCCTCAGCACAATGATTTTGAGTGTTAGGTGGCTGTTGGAGTATAATTTGTTGCGTCCGTGACTTTTTGAGCTCAATAGGACGCAACACTTTGAAGAAAAAGCGTTGGGGAAAAACCCTCGGTTTTGCCCCAAGAATGCGGCGTTAGTTCACCGGTAGAATGTCTCCTTGCCAAGGAGAAGGTAACGGGTTCAATTCCCGTACGCCGCTCAAATACATCGGTAGGCGTGTCCATCACTTGCGGGGTCGTTCAACGGTAGGACACCTGCCTTTGGAGCAGGGTATTCTTGGTTCGAATCCAAGCCCCGCAGCTTATACAAATTCTGCCCCGAATGGGGCAGGTTTTGTATAAACAGGGTTATGGATGAGAACCAACTTTGGTTCGGGAATGAGGAGTCGTTATAGCGACAACGATTGCTATAACAGCGGATCATTCATGGACTCTCGCCCTGGCGGGACGAACATCTTCCAACCCTGCAACCGCTTTAAATTTACCTCGATTTTTCACTTTCCAATCTATTCATTGCAATAACTGAAAAACTGATGAATGCTCCGCCCAAGACGTCTCTTGGCATGGGGGTTTCGCCGAAGAATATAAATCCTAGAAATACGGCAAATAAAGCTTCTAGAGTCAAAATATTGCCTGCAAGCACTGCCTCAATTTTCTGAAAGCCGTAATTAGTGAGGAAAACATTAAGGGCATTGAAAATACCAGCACCGATAACCGCGAGTAGTAATCCCCAATTCCAACCTGCAACCGGCAGACCGTCACCTTTGAAAAGCGAGACGAGAAAGACCGCCAAAAATGCCACGAAAAAATTGGCGACGGTTAATTCCGTATTGTTGAGAAAATCCGACTGCCATCTTCGTGCCACATAACTTAATGAAAAGAACACGGTAGATGCCAGTGTGATCATTTCTCCGCGACTCCAGGTAAATATATTGGAATAGTCCTGTACCGATATGATAAAAACTCCGATAAACGCCAAAACAACATACGTAGCCTTTTTTAAAGAGAACTTTTCGCCGAGAAGCAAAAATCCCAACAATGCCGTCATAGGCAACGCGCTGATAAAAGACACGTTCGCGTATTTGGTGACAAGAATCGCCTGTGTAAAAAGGATAATACCAAAAAGTGAATAGGAAACCGCTCTAAGAACGATAATCAACCAGTCTTTTGCAGTGACCTTTAAAAATTTCTTAAAATCAATTTGTTTTCTGAAGAGTATGAGACATATAAGTAATGCCGCAAACATGCGCAAATAAACCTGCTGAAATAAAAGGAATCCTGTTGCCAGGTAGCGGGCAAAAAGACCCATTGACGCAAAAACTAACGCTAAAAGGATTAGAGCAATAACCCCTTTGTGTTTATCAGAATTACGTATATTCATCTTGATGAAAAGGAATTTTTGGAGGTTTTACTCCCCTCTCGTTATCGTATAGAGTCGGGGGTAATACAAGAAGATTGCCGGTGCTTCTTCGACCAGTCTTCGTTGGAAATCCGTATAGATAAGTTTGCGCTTTTCCTGATCGAGTTCAACCCGCCCGTCTTCCAGAAGCTTATCAATTTTTACGTTCACGTATCCCGTGATGTTTGTGGGTCCCTGGGTGGAATGCCAAAACGGATATTGATCGGGATCTGGCGGAACATCCTGGGCGCTTAAGAGCACCTGATAATCCTGAGGAACCGTGCTTTCCACCTGCACCTTGGTCGGCATGCCCAGTGCCGTCCAGGAGGCCGCAATTTTTTGTGCCGTGTCCAGGTAGGAGGGAAAGGTTGATAGCGTCAGCTGTCCTGATTCGGTAGCCAATCGCGTTTGTCCTATCATCTTCTTTGCCTCGATCGGATTGTAGGTATAGTTTTTGACGTTCTTTGCATATGCCCAGGACGTTTTCGAAATCGGTGACCCGGCTTTTTCATAAGGGAGTTCCGGGATACCGTACGCCAGTCCCTGGCGGATCGTTTTGTCACTCAACTCCGGGTTTCGCATGTTAAAAAACAAGGTGACGATACGATCATATTTTGTCTGCTCCGTGACCGACACGTTTCCCCAGTCGGCCAGCCCCGATACGGTACTCATTTCCACTAATTCGTCGATTTCACCCAGTTGAAACGCTAACTGCGCCTGAGCCTCGGTCTGATAAAAGGTATATTGTTTCGGCGTGAGTTTTTCGCCGAGCTTAGGATACAACGAAACGGATTTGACGCTTCCTCCTGCAAGCTGAATGTTGCCGACACTATACTTTCCGATGCCGGTCAATCCCGGAAGAAAAACGGGTTTAGAAAGAAGGGTCGGGAACGGACTATATGGGTACTGCAGGTGAGCAATAAGCATATTGTCCCCTGTCGGCACAAAGGTAACCCCGCGGATATTGTAATTCACATCGAGTGCCGTTACCGTTTTGCCGTTGTGCCAGGTGACATCCTTTTTGAGCGTGAAAATAAACGTTTTACCGCTATTGGTCGCCTCCCATTTTTCGCTTAACGCCGGCTGTGGACTGCCATCCGGAGCAAGTTCGGTTAACCCCTGACTGATAAGCCGTTGGAGTGAAGAAGGAAGCGTTGAGGGACTATACTCACCCACCATCCCTATTCTGTCCATACGATAAAAGAGCGAGCGGGCAAAAAGAGGGTAGGCGCGCCAAAATAACACGGACAAGAGTAACCCCGCGAAAAACCCGAGCACCAAAGAACGAGTGTATTTTCGGGCGAGTTCTATAACAACAAGGAAAAAGAGTCGTACCGATCTAGGTCGAAACATAGCGGTTCACCCGTCGTCAATGAATGGCGACATTGATAAGCGACGTGATCAAAAATAACGCGCCTACGACAATCGTGCCGGTGAAGATAACTTTTTCCGCACCCCTTTTGGTCCGATACAGTTCTCCTCCGCCGAGTCCTCCGCCCAAGCCGCCTTTGCTGCTCTGGAGCAGAATAAGCCCCATGAGCGTAATTGAGAGCAATACTTGTAGTAC
>CAYUZE010000014.1:10911-20084 GCA_964449585.1 uncultured Gammaproteobacteria bacterium
TAGTACTAAAAATACGGTACCCATAAGTTATGGTGTAATAATACCAGCTAATGCCTCCGCAAGTCTATCGCTGCTGTGGCGGATAAGGCTGCGGATTAACGCATCGGAGGACGATTTTTTGTACAGCGTATTACTGACGAGCTTCCCCGTGCGTACCTTGTAATAACCATTCCGTGGGAGATTATCGACCACCGGCGCTTCGTGAGCCTTGGCATACACTTCGAGCGCCTTGGGTGAAAGCGGCGCATTGTTGACCAATACGTGGTCGATGGTTTGACCGATGATTTTTTCAACCGCATTGACATGATCAAGGGCAGTGAAATTGTACGTCTGTCCGAATTTGGTCATAAGGTTTAACACGTACACAATTTCGGCCTTTGTGTCCTTGAGGGCTTTTGCCACCCCGTCCACCAGAAGATTCGGTAATAAGCTTGTATAAAGGTCTCCCGGTCCGATCACTACCATATCCGCATTTTTAATGGCGGCAATCGCTTCGGGGTTAGCCTTGGCGTTTGGTTTTAAGTACACGTCGGTGATTTTCAGCGTCCCGTCATGGGTAGGCTCATCGATAAGGTGTTCTTCCTTGACGGTGGTACCGTCTTCGTAGGTTGCATAAAGGTTGGTTTCGGTAAGCGTCACCGGGATAACGGCACCTTTGATCCTAAGCACCTTTCCCGTCTGCTTAATCGCCTCATCCTGGCTTCCCATGATGTCGGTTAAGGCTGCCATAAAGAGATTTCCGAACGTCATACCGGCAATTCCCTGCCCTTTTTCAAAGCGGTACATAAAAAGCTTTCGTAAGATGCCGATGCCGCCGCTTTCGTCGGAAAGCGCTACCAAACACTGTCGGATATCCGATGTGGGGAGCAGGCCGAACTCATCACGTATGCGTCGGTTACTGCCGCCGGAGTCGCTCATGGTGACGATGGCGGTAAGCGAGAGCGGATACTGTTTGAGCCCCCGGAGCGCCACGAAGGTGCCTGTTCCCCCGCCGATGCATACGACTTTTTTGAGGTTCTGTTGTTTTGTTGCCATAGCCGTTCGATTAGGACTCGGAAATATCATGCAGCAGGTTAACCAGCGCCGAGAGTGCCAATGATACCAGAATGAACGATACAAATGAAGAAAAGGCAATTTCAGGCAGCACAAACCCCGCAAATGACGCGCCGGGAAATGTCCACGCCGTTACCTTCACCCCGCTTACGAAAAAAGTCAAAAGATACAGCACGATGACGTTGATAAACCATGACAACAGCCCGAAGGTCAACAGATTAATCGGGATAAAAAGAATCTTCAAAAGCGGGGCGACAAGTAACATCAGCAGGCTTAATACAAAGCCCGCAAGCAGGAGTACCGGCCATCCGCCGCTTATTTGCAGCGCGGGGAGTATCTGCGATACGAACCAAAGGGAAAAGCTATGAAACAAAAAAACGCGAAGCAAATATTTCATGATGATTTATGGTACCAAGTATGACGCGGTCTGGTCAAACTCCCGATGCGTCGAGCTGTTTTTTGAATGCCTTAGAGCGGAGCAGCCGGTGATAGGTTATCGCAAACCGATGCGCTTCATCGCGTATCCGTTGCACAACCTTTATGGCGCGACCGGAAAGGGGCAGGCGAAGGATCGAAAATCCTTTTTCCTCGGGCACAACCAATTCTTCTTCCCGTTTGGCAAGTCCCACCAAAGGGATCGTGACACCGAGCTCATGGAAAACATTTTTTGCCGTTTCTACCTGGGGTTTGCCCCCGTCCACGATCAGAAGATCGGGAAATTGCCATTCCGTATGTGCCAGCCTTCGGGTGAGCACTTCGCGCATCATGGCAACATCCGATATCCCTTTTACAGTCGCGATCCTGAATTTACGATACTCGCTCTTTTCCGGTCTGCCGTCATGGAGCACCGTCATGGAACCGACCGCCTGTTTTCCCATAAGATTTGATATGTCGAAACATTCGATACGGTGAAGACTTCTGATTTGCGGATAATACCGTTGCATGCGAAGCAACAGCTCGGCAAGTTCTTCCTGATAGATATCGGTTGCACCCTGATCCAAAAATATTTGCGGGTCATACCGATAGGCTGACATACCGTTTAAAAATTGCAGCCGTTCCTTTATGACTCCCGCCTTTTCAAACGCCAGGGCATCAGCAAAGGCGCGCATTTCCTTCTCGTATTCCTTGACCAGCCAGGCGGTTTTCCCCTGAAACAGTGCGTTGAGTCGAAACATATGCGTGCGATACCGATGCACCGCTCTCTCGCGGGCTTCCCCTTCAAGTTTGACTATTACCCCCGGACACGGATCACATAATCCCAAGTGGGTATAAAAACAAGCTTTCCCGCGTCGTTCCTTTTGGGTGCAATACGGGACGATGCTTCGAAGTTGACGGAGCAACCCTCGGAGTGCATAACCGGACTGGAAGGGCCCGTAGAGGGCATTTTTGGGGACGCGCTCGTAAAATTGCAACTCGCCTTTTCGTACGAGAAGAATTCGTGGCAACTCTTCAGAAAGCGTTATGACGGCATACAAATAGCTCTTGTCATCGCGGGATACCACATTATATTTCGGCAGATATTGCCTGATGAGTTTAGCTTCGAGCAGCAACGCGTCGAATTCACTTGTGGTGGGAATCGTTTCGATAGACGCGATTTCGGCAACAAGCCTTGACGTTTTTTCGCCGACGGCATCGTCACGTTGGAAATACTGCTTAACCCGACGCGACAAATCGACGGCTTTGCCGACATAGATCACCGTTTTTTCGGCATTTCGATAGATATATACTCCCGGTTCCTTGGGGAGTGACGCTAGTGTCTTTTTGAGGTTTTCCATAGAACAAGATGGATAAGTTTTGCGGCGATCCCAATCGCAAGGATAACGGTCAAGACTCCCAAAACGATGAGCCAGTAAAGCGGCTGGATGCGGAAGCTTTGGGTTAACGTCACATCATTGACCCGTGCCCGAATCTGTCCTGGCTTTGCCGTCACGGTCTGATCAAACGTGCCCGTGATAGGGATGCGTACTACTGCGTAAGGCAGCAATTCGTTGATGACCCGCGTTACCTTTATGCCATCCGGCTCAGAAACCGCACTTACCGCGATATTATACGCCGATTCTCCTCCTTTATTCGTTACGACAATGCTTCCCTGCACCTTCGTGCCAGCCCCAACCTGGCTGGGAAATTCAATGACGGTGGAAACATCGGCTCCCTTGTCCTGTGGCGATGCGGCAAATTCCACGCTTATGTCTCTCCCTGAACTGTCCGCGGTACGATAGTAACCGGCAGGATACGGAGTTGCGCTGTCGACCCCGTTAATCGCAAAAACGATATGGTTAAAATCAAGTTTGGTAAAGTAATCAACTCCCCCCGTCGTATTTGCCCAGGTAGGATCGACAGGGACCCAAAGTTGGAGGGCACTATCGTAGTATTCGGGCCACGCATGTAACACGTCGGTAATAAGGGAAAGCGGTCGAAGCTTGGGGTTGTTGGTATAGGCATATCCCACCACTCGCCGGGCGGGAATACCCGCCGCGCGGGCAACGGCAATAAAGAGATCGGTAAATTCCATACATACCGCCTTTGTCGGATTTTTCAGTGTTTCGAGCGCACCCATACGGCTCGTGGGTGCATTGACCTTTGTGTAGTCATAGGAAAGCGCGGAAGCGACATAGTCATAAATCATCTTCGGGGTGGGATTACGTGACGCAAGATTTTGAATCTCCGGATCTTTCACCTGCCAATATGCCGCCTCTTTCGTATAAAGGGCGGTATCGGGAGGAGGAGCGGCAAAATCCTTGCGGGCGGCAAGGAAGACTGACACGGAAATAACCGCCGTTACTTTCACCGTCTGTCGGGGTCCGACGCTGTAACGGCCCAGCCAGTTTCCGTCGGGATCGGAGGTCACCGTCACGGGAGTAGGGGTCAGTGATTGAATCGTCACCTTCTGAAATGCGGTACTCGGCGGAAGGGCGATCTCCTGGAGTTCAGCCGTCACACCGGGATTTGAGAGTGAATACGTAAGGGTTAAATCAAAATTTTGGCTCGTTCCGTACGCGGCGGCAATACCGCCTTTGATCATCTGTTCCTTATTCCATGATTTGCTGTTTGCGGGTGGAGGGGAAAGATATGCGGCGGGTCCGAACGTCGGTGGTACGGCGAGGGTAACATCGTAGGTGCCGATATCCGGATCATTTAATACCCCCGGTACGTATAATTCCCATATACTGCCGTTTTTTGTTGCAACACCTGCATGTTCGTAGCGGAGAGAAAACGGAAGCGACTTCCCCAGCCCTATTGCGCGGACATTAAATTTCAAGGCAATATGGGTCTTTCCTTCTTTTACGGATATTGCCGGAGTGATGATACCCCCGTCGTCATAGGCGATGATGTTACTTATTTTATCGCTATCGAGCACCAGGGAATACTCCTGGGGATAAAAGTTCGGAAGTTTATTGGTCAGCGTTACCTGCTGGGTGACGATCGTTTTTCCTGCCGGCGAAATTGCATACTGTACATCATAATCAGCCTGAAACTCCCCTGTCGCATACGCTTTGGGGGAGCAAGAACCGACACCCAGGAAAAGAAGAAACAGAAAAAAAAGCCGTCCGATCAGGGCACGCATACCACTATAGTACCTTTTTTAGGAATTGACCGGTATACGATAAACGATTTGCGGCAATTTCTTTGGGCGTTCCCTGGGCAATGATATCCCCTCCTTTAGATCCTCCTTCAGGACCCAAATCGATAATCCAGTCGGCACTGCGGATAACATCAAGATTGTGTTCAATGACGACCACGGTGTTTCCTAGCGCAACCAGACGATGGAGTACCGCAAGCAGTTTCTCCAAATCGGCAAAGTGGAGTCCTGTCGTGGGTTCATCTAATATATAGAGAGTTCTGCCTGTCGACCTCCGGGATAATTCACTGGAAAGCTTCACACGCTGTGCTTCTCCTCCCGAAAGTGTGGTTGCGGGTTGCCCCAAATGCATGTAAGAGAGTCCGACGTCGGCAATCGTCGTCAGTTTCCCCAAAACCTGCGGGTGCGCATGGAAAAATTCAATCGCTTCCGTAATACTCATGTTCAACACATCGGCAATTGATTTGCCCCGGTAGGTAACTTCCAACGTTTCGTTGTTATAGCGTTTGCCGCCGCATACCTCGCAGGTGACATAGACGTCCGCCATGAATTGCATCTCGATTTTTCGTTGTCCCTCTCCTTCACAGACTTCGCACCGGCCGCCTTTGACGTTAAACGAAAATCTTCCGCTTTTATACCCGCGAAGCCTCGACTCGGAAAGGTTCGCATAAATATCGCGGACAAAGCTAAAGATACCGGTATACGTTGCGGGATTGCTTCGCGGCGTCCTGCCGATCGGCGACTGGTCGATAAGGACGACTTTGTCGATCGCATCAATCCCCGTCAGTGCACCGTACGTACCGGGTCGTTCTTTAGAAAACGGATTGTAATGACGCATAAGCGCGGGATAAAATGTTTCCACGACCAGCGATGACTTACCGCTTCCCGAAACGCCGGTAACACAGACGAATTTTCCTAACGGGATCGACAGGTCGACGCCTTTTAAGTTGTTATGCGTCACGTTTGTCATGGAGATAAAGCGCGGTGTGAGATCGATCTGAGGACTTTTCGTGACCGAAATATGTTTTCTGCCCGAAAGGTAGCCGCCCGTCACTGATTTCTTTGATTCCTTAATTTCCGAGAGTGTCCCCTGGGCAACGACTGTGCCGCCGAATTTACCGGCTCCCGGACCGAAGTCCACGATATAATCCCCCGCCTCAATCATTTCGCGGTCATGCTCGACGACAATCACGGAGTTGCCGAGGTCGCGAAGCGATACCAATGTTTTGACCAACCGGTGATTATCCCGGGGATGCAACCCGATGGACGGTTCATCAAGCACATACAAAACTCCCGTAAGCCCCGAACCGATTTGCGATGCCAGACGAATGCGCTGTGCCTCACCGCCTGCAAGGGTTGTGGCACCGCGGGAGAGCGAAAGATATTCAAGGCCGACACTCAACAGAAACCCGAGCCGTGCTAACACTTCCTTAAGAATGGGTCCCGCAATTCGGGATTCCGTTTGCGAGAGAATTGCCGGTTCGGTTTTAGCCAATGATTGTGCCCACGCGTGCGCGTCGGTAATGCTCATATCCGTCACATCCGCGATCGAATGCTTGTCGATCGTTATGGTGAGGCTTTCTTTCTTGAGCCGTTTGCCGTCGCAATCAGTACATACCTCGGTACGCATGTATTTTTCGATTTCGGTACGCAGAAAATCCGACTCGGATTCCGCATGTCGGCGCATAAGTTCCGGTATAAAACCCGCAAACGTTTCATTGATAGCCGTTTCCTCCCCGAAACGGTTCTTTCCTTTGACGTGGTGGAGCTCATCCCCGGTGCCGTAAAGCAAAATATCCCGCTGCTTCTTCGTATAGGTTTTGAGCGGCAAGCGGACGTTCATGCCGTGTTTTTCCGCTACCGCCGTGACGACTCGGGAATACCAGGTGTCATGGAAAAACGTCTTGGCAAACGGCAACACGCCGCCTTCCGTAATTGATAAATCCAAATTAAGCACCAGTTCCGGATCAACGGTGAGAATAGAGCCGATCCCCGTACAGGTTGGACACGCGCCGTGCGGCGAGTTAAACGAAAATGAACGGGGTTCTATCTCGGGAAGCGAAATATTACAGATAGGGCAACTGAATTTTTCGGAAAAGATATGGTCGTGAACCTCGTTCGGCTTATCGGGAAGCGCAAAACTTTTGTCCCGAATTTCCCCTGCGATAACCAATCCCTCCGCAAGATTCAACGACTGTTCGACTGCTTCGGTGAGCCGAGAGCGGATCGTACTGATCACCTGCGGCTTCAAACTCGGTTTATCGATGCTGAATTTGTCGATGACGACATCGATGGAGTGTTTATTGGTCTTGAGTAGCGTGATATCGCTGTCCAGTTCCATAAACTTTCCGTCCACGCGCATCAGCCGATACCCTTTCGCCTTGACGTTATCAAACAAACCAGTAAATTCGCCTTTGCGATCCCGAACAATCGGTGCCAAGAGCACAAGCCGGTAACTTTTGTGAGATCCTGAAAGACTGCTTTCTGCCATGGCAAGAATCGCATTCACGATCTGATCGCCGGACATTTTTGAGATTTCCCTGCCGCAGTTGGGACAGTGCGGATGCCCGACGCGGGCAAAGAGAAGACGAAGATAATCATAAATTTCGGTAACCGTCCCTACCGTCGAACGGGGATTATGCGACGTGGATTTTTGGTCAATGGAGATCGCGGGTGACAAGCCTTCAATCGTATCGACGTCCGGCTTATCCATGACCCCCAAAAATTGGCGGGCGTACGAAGAAAGCGACTCAACATAGCGCCGTTGCCCTTCCGCATAGATGGTATCAAATGCCAAGCTAGACTTACCGGATCCCGAAAGGCCGGTAAATACGACGAGCTTATTTTTGGGAAGCTCCAGGTGCACGTTTTTCAAATTGTGCTGTCTGGCTCCTTTGATGATGATGTTTTCCATAGACAAAATGACCACCGATATCCCGTGGCTTGGGTATTATACCAGGCTACTATGCAGTTTCGGAAAGCTCTGCGATGAGATCACGAAAACGAGCCGCCGTTTCGAAATCCAGATCCCTGCTCGCTTTGCGCATGAGTTTTGTATAGGTCGCTATTTTCTTTTTCTTATCGGCGGGGGTCATGGCGTCTTTTTCTTCCTGCGAAAGCGTTGCCGACTCATTGATGATGACGGCATCTTCTTTCTGTACCAAGCGCTCGCGAATAGGCTTTGATATGGAAAGCGGCGTAATGTTATGTGCCGTATTGTACGCAAGCTGAATAGACCGTCTTCGTTCCACCTCGCTCATGGCGGCAGCCATGGATTTGGTGACCGTATCGGCATACAGGATGACTCTTCCGTTTACATGCCGCGCCGCTCTTCCCATCGTTTGGATGAGACTCGTGCGACTGCGCAAAAATCCTTCTTTGTCGGCATCGAGCACGGCGACGAGCGATACCTCAGGAAGATCAAGCCCCTCACGAAGCAAGTTTATACCCACCACGACATCATATTTGCCGCCGCGCAGATCGGCCAATATATCACTCCGTTCGAGCGTTAATACGTCTGCATGAAGGTAGTGTACCTTTATCCCCCGTTCTTCAAGAAACTTTGCCAAATCTTCCGCCATGCGTTTAGTGAGCGTCGTGACGAGCACCCGTTCATGTTTTTCAATGCGTTTATTAATCTCCCCCATGAGATCTTCAATCTGTCCTTGGCTTTTTCGCACTTCTATCTCCGGATCAACCAACCCCGTCGGCCTGATGAGCTGTTCAACGACGGCGGTTTTTCCCGTTTGGGTAAGCACCCTATCCGTTTCCCACTGGTCGGGAGTCGCGGACACATACACGGTCTGCGGCATGCGCCGTTCAAATTCGTCGAATTTAAGGGGACGGTTGTCGATGGCGGCAGGAAGCCGGAAGCCGTAATCGATAAGGGTTTGCTTTCTGCTCCGATCGCCCTGGTACATGCCGCGGATTTGCGGAATGGTCATGTGGGACTCGTCAATGAGAAGCAACCAATCATTCTCGGGAGCATTCCGTCGGACGCTTGCTTCTTTAAAGTAATCAAGCAAGGAATACGGTGCCTCACCCGGCTTTCTGCCGTCAAAGTAGCGGCTGTAATTTTCTATGCCGTTAACGAACCCTACTTCCTGAATCATTTCCAGATCGTAGGTGACCCGTTCCTTGATGCGTTGCGCTTCGATAAATTTATTCGCTTTGCGGAATGCCGCCACTTGTTCATCAAGATCCCGTTGAATCTGGGCAAACACCGACTTATAGCTCTTGGGGTCGGTCATGTAGTGTTTTGCGGGATACACAACGAGTGCCGGGAGGTCTTCAATCTTTTTGCCGGTTAACGGATCGCGCCGGTCAATCGTCAGCACTCCTTTTTCCCCCATAACGATACGGATGCCCGTATCCTCATAGGCGGGAAACAGATCGATCGTTTCGCCGCGCACCCTGAATGCGCCGCGATGAAAACCGTAATCATTGCGCTCGTATTGCAAATCGATGAGCCGTTACATGATACTTTAGCGGGTAACGGCAACACCCTGCTTGAGTTCAAACACAAAGTGTCCGTATTCCT
>CAYUZE010000015.1:0-17811 GCA_964449585.1 uncultured Gammaproteobacteria bacterium
TTCCCGCCGAACGGTCATTTCCGACGGTATTTGAGACCGTCGAGTCGGTCGCCGCGCAGACGGGGGTATCGGTCGTTAACATGAGTATCTCGGGAGGTGCATCACTTGCCACCCCTACTGCTTCCCAAGTGTCCGCCGCGGATAAAAAACTGGGGACCCGTACGATTCCTTTTTCCGTAACGATTAACGGATCACTTACCGGGATTGAGCAATTTATCGCGCTTATTCCACAGGTGCGACGACTCTTGCGCATCCGGGTGTTTTCCATAGCCTTCCCTAAAGATGATCGCCCGCTCACGGTCATTATCGATATGGATGCATTCTATGAGCCCCTCCCCGCATCGATCGGAAGCGTAAAAACCGTCTTGCCGCAGCTTACCGATGCCGATTTTACCATGATCAATAGACTGACTTCCCTGCCGCTTGCGTCACAGGAAAGCGGGGCACTTCCCCCGCCGCTTATCGGTAAAACCAAAGAAAATCCATTCTCGCCTTAGCCGAGATCCGGCCGGCGTTTTTTTGTTTTGAGGATTGCCTGTTCCTTTTGCCAGGCGGAGATGACGGCATGGTTGCCCGAGAGTAATACCGGCGGAACAGTGCGGTTTTTATACACTTCTGGTCGGGTATATTGCGGGTACTCAAGCAGGTTATCCTCGAACGATTCATGGAGGGTTGCATCCGTTTTCGCAAGGACGCCGGGAAGGAGACGGGCAACACTGTCGACAATAACCATCGCGGGTATCTCGCCGCCGGTTAATACGTAATCTCCTACGGAGAGTTCCATATCGACAAGATCCCGAACCCGCTCATCAACGCCTTCATAATGACCGCAGAGGATAATCATATGCGCCAAACGGGAAGCAAATTCGCGTGCCAGTTTTTGGCGGTATGTGACGCCCTGTGGATCCATGAGAATAATTTTCCGCTCGTTTGGCGCAACGGGAGAACGACGCACGGCATCGGTAATCGCGCGATCGATGACATCCACTTTCAAAACCATTCCCGTTCCCCCGCCGTATGGATGGTCATCTACCGTTTTATACGCGTCGTCGGCAAAATCACGAAGATTCACATACTCGATGGTAAGTTGCTCTTTGGATATGGCACGTTTTACTATGGAGGCGTCAAACGGTCCGGAAAACATTTCCGGAAATAACGTGATGATCGATATTTTCATGCGGACACTTCTTGCGGTGCGGCGTCCTCGGCGATCTCAACATCAACAAACGTGTCAGTCTTTGCGGCAAGCACCTTCATAAGATCACGAAGGGCACGGATAATACGACCGCTTTTACCGATAACTTTGCCGATGTCGGAAGGGTTCGTGTGAATGATGAGGATCGTCGCATCCCCATCCAGGCGTTCTTCAATGGTAACTTCCTCCGGGTTATCCACGAGGAAACGTACCATGTAAAGGAGTGTGTCTTTCATTTGGTTTTGTCGGTAAGAAGCTTTGCTACCCCTACGGTTACCTGGGCACCTTTGGATGTCCAATAACTTACCCGATCCCGATCAACCGTCAATTGTGCCGGTTTAACGAGCGGGTTATAAAATCCCAGAATTTCTACCGGTTTGCCGTTTCGTCGTTTTCCTTCTTCGATGACAACGACGCGATACGTGCGTCGGTTGCGCGATCCATATTGTGCAAGTCGAATTTTGATCATAAGAGCTCTTATTCTATCAGATATTCCCGCTCTTCTCAAGCGCGTCCTGGGCAGCCCGCTGCTCAGCCTCCTGTTTGGATTTGCCCATGCCCTTTCCCAGTACGGTTTCCTCGCTTAATACCTCTACCCAAAACGTCTTGTTATGGTCGGGTCCTTCGCTTTTGACGACCCGGTACAGCGGAGACACCTTCGTTTTTTCCTGGGTCAGCTCCTGCAGTAAACTTTTAAAATCGATATAACTCTTGTTTTCGAGAATCGCCTTTGTTTTATAGAGGAGATGGGTTGCCAGAAAGTTTTTTGCCGCGGTTATCCCCTGGTCCAAAAATATCGCCCCGAGAAGCGCTTCGAAACAGTCCGCAAGGAGCGATTCGTTGAGTCTCCCCCCCGAGGACTCTTCTCCCCTGCTCAACAGAAGCAGCGAGCCGAGTTTGAGCTCGATTGCGGTCTGGCTTAAACTTTTGGTCTTCACCAGCGTTGAACGGACATTGGTAAGCGTCCCTTCAGGAAAGTCAGGATACGTGGAGTAGAGATAATGTGAGGTAATAAATGAGAGCACCGCATCGCCGAGGAATTCCAGCCGCTCATTCGATTCGGTGTGCTCCTTGGACTCATTGAGGTATGAACGGTGCACGAATGCCTGACTCAGCAGTTTTTTGTCGACAAACGTTATACCGATATGTTGTTCAAGATCGGAAAGGTTCATAGGGATGCGGCGATGGTACCCAGGACGCCGTTAATAAATTTTGCGCTGTGCTCATTGCCGTACGATTTTGCCAGTTCAACCGCCTCATCAATCACGACTTTTGCGGGATTCTTCTTGTCATAGCAAAGTTCCCAAACCGCAAGACGAAGGATAGCAAGATCAATACGCGCGATCTTAGAAAGCGGCCATTCGGGTGCCGCTTTCTCAATACGCAAGTCAATATCGGGAAGAACCCCTACGATGGCAGCAATCTCCGTGCTTTCGGAAACGTTTTGGAAGCTAAAGCTAAATAACTGCTGCATGAGGGTAATACGTTTCTGATGTCGGGGGTCGTTTGCGGTCTTCATGAACGGGCGCTTCTCTCAGCTTTCAGCAATCAGCTCTCCTGCGACAGCTGGCAACTGGAAACCGATGATTACGCGGTCTGTTTCTTGGTTTTCTTTGCTTTAACGGTTGCCACTTGGCGGCCTCCGTAAAAGCCGCAGGACTTACAGGCTCGGTGAGGAAGTCTCGGTTTGCCGCAGTTTGCGCAAATCATAATGCCGGGAAGGGTCATACGGATGCTCGCATCGCGTTTGCCCTGGCGTCGTTTTGAATGTCTTCGTTTTGGTAGCGGTGTCATAGGTTACGAATCAATAGACTCTATTTTACTCTGATTCAGCTTTTCTCTCAAGTGGGGAAACCGCGAAAGGGTCGGATCGAGGTCGGTGAGCTGGGAAACGGCATGCTTTACCCGTTCAATAAGCTTCGTATCGGTTAAGGTGGCAATAGCAAATCCCGGCAATCCGTGTTGCCTCGTGCCGAAGAGTTCACCGGGCCCGCGGAGCCTCAAATCAAGTTCCGCAAGCTCGGGACCGTTATGGACAGTCTCGAGCGCTTTGAGGCGGGTGAGTACTTCCGGCGACTCATTTTCGGTAAAAAGCAGACAGTACGAAGGTTTTTCCCTTCGGCCGACGCGACCGCGCAATTGGTGCAACTGGGATAGCCCGAAACGTTCGGCAGCCTCAATGACGATGACGGTTGCCTCGGGAATGTCGATGCCCACTTCAACGACGGGCGTGGCAAGCAGCACATCATCCTCCCCGTTATGCATACGGGTGAGCGCCGCGCTTTTCTCATCAGGTTTCATCCGGCCGTGGAGCATGTTCACCCGAAGCGGTGCGAATAGTTTCTTGAGCGTTTCATATTCAGTTGTCACCGCTCGTACCGTGGATAACGATTCAGAGTTTTCAATGAGCGGACAAACGACAAAGGCTTGCGAGCGGGTTTTCGTAAGTTCCTTCTTTATCCACTCATATGCCGCCGCTCGCTTTGCGGTCGGAACAACCCATGTTTTGACGGGTTTTCTTCCGCTGGGAAGAACGCCCAAAATACTGACATCCAAGTTGCCGAATACCGTTTGGGCTATCGTGCGGGGTATCGGTGTTGCGGTCATGGTCAGTTGATGCGGCATCGTGCCGGCGGCACTCCCCTTTCGGAGGGTCGCCCGCTGTTCGACGCCGAATCGTTGTTGTTCATCGATAACGATCACGCCCAATTCCGGGAGCGATATTTTTTCGCTCAGAAGAGCATGCGTGCCGATAAATACGGCGGGGGTGTCATTGGTAATTTCGGTTGGTTTCTTCTGACCTCCGACGATAAGCTGCACCGCAATGCCGTGTTTTTCGGTGAGAATCGCACGCAGCGTATCGGCATGTTGTTGGGCAAGAATCTGCGTGGGAGCGAGGAGCGCTGCACTTTTGCCGTGCAGTACCGACAGATACATGGCATAAGCGGCAACAACCGTTTTACCGGCTCCGACGTCTCCTTCCAGAAGACGGTTCATGGGAATTGCTTTTGCCATGTCGGCTGCGATTGCCGCCATGGCTGCCTGTTGATCAGCGGTTAAGGTAAAGGGAAGGCGACTCATAAATGTCTCATCAGTCTCGGGTGTCGCTGGAAGCGATTCGGCAATAAGCGTTGTTTGCCAATAGAGTTTCTGTTGTTGGCTCCGAAGCATCAGAAGGAATAATTCATCGAAGGCCAATCGTTCTCTGGCCTTTTCCGCCGCCGGAAGCGATGTGGGGAAATGTACCTCACGTATGGCATCGCAAAGCGCGGGGAGGTTTTCCTGTCGGCGTATTTCGTCGGGTACGAGATCAACAACCTGCGAAAGTGAACTTTCCAACACGTGGGCAATCCTGCCTCGTAACCATTTGGAACTTAACCCTTCCGTCTCCGCATAGACGGGAACAAGTCTCCCGGTGTGCAAACTTTCATATCCCTCAGCCTGCGTCTTTACCACTTCATATTCCGGTGAGGATAATACGACTTTCTGACCGAACCAGTCGACTTTTCCTGAAGCACTCAGCGTATCTCCGGGGTGAAGCGTCTTGGTAAGATACAATTGGTTAAACCAGGTGACGTCGATTGCCCCCGATTCATCGCGCAGTCTGCCCATAACGAGCCGCCTGCCGTTTTTGGTGACGAACGCGCGGATATATTCAAGCGAACCCACTACCGTCACGGTTTCTCCCGGCTGCACCTTTCCTATCGGCGAGACGAGTGAATAATCCTTATAGCGAAAGGGGGCATAGGTAAGCAAGTCAAAGACGGTGGCAATGCCTAATTTTTCAAGGAGAGCCGCCATACGCGGACCAACGCGTGGTACGTATTGGACGGGTGCGGTTAACGGTAAATCCATGTCCGTATTATATCGCGATTACCAGTCGATAAGTTTTCTTTTCCGTGCCAGGAGCTGATTGGCTTCAAACAGATGATAGAGCGTTGCGTTTCGTTCCTGCGGATGTCCGTGTGCGGTATGGAGACGAGTTGCTCCTTCAACCACCGCGTCGACAAGGAGGGTTCGTTTAATCGAAAGCTCCCTGGCATGGTGATTGATATGAACAAAAAAAGTCGGAGCATATGCCCGGTTGCCGTAACGGGGTGCCGGCGTAAGGAGGGGACGCGTGCGCTCCCCTGCTTTGTAGGTGACCGTCGGGATACCATCGATAAGCGCGGCCTCAACCTGTGCGTCCAGCTGGTCGATAAGACCCTGCTCATTTTTGGGATTCATGCCGAACGCCGCCCACACCTCCAGCACCGTTCGTGCGGCGTCACCCCCATACATATGACGGATGATAAACAACGGGAGTTTTGCCTGTGTTTCCAAATGCCTGTAGATAGGATGCTGCGATCGTTCGATCATATCGATGAGAGGTAATAGTATCGTATATGGCGCCATGAAACAACTATAGGCTTTTTTGAGCGATGGAAAAATATAGGGTTATTGGAGACCGCCCGCAAGAAGCGGAACAAACGAGGTGGCGATAAGGGCGATCGTCGAGATAACAACGATCACCTTCCACACCTTTTCATGTTTTCTGAAAAAATTCATATTAAGGACCAATTTTAACAGCTTTTCTGCCCACTTCAATAACGTCGTTTGTTGTAAGGACTACGGCATCCTTTGAAAGCGGTACGGTACTCCCGTTATGCTTTACCGCTTTTTGCTCAATCAGGCGCTTCGCGTCCGATTTACTTGCCGCAAGGCCGAATGAAACCAATACGTCCACCATGGTAGCACCAGTCTTTACCCCGTTTTTGGACATATGGGGAATAGCCGAGTCCGCAACATTTCCCTTCTGAAATCTGAGTTCAAAATTGTTTTTTGCTGCGGTTGCCGCATCGTTCGAATGCAGTTCGGTAACCAGGCGTACCGCAAGTTCCTTTTTGAGCACCATCGGGTTTTCTCCGCTTGCGAGTCGCTCGGAAGCATGGGATATATCTTCCATCGTCGCTGCGGTAGCAAGGGTCAGGTATTGAATAATGAGTTCGTCCCGAAGGGACATGACTTTACCGAACATCTCATCCGCGTCGTCGGTAAGCCAAATGGCATTTCCCCAACTCTTACTCATTTTTCTGCCGTCTGTTCCCTCAAGGAATCCGTTCGAGATGATAAACGATTCTTTATGGCGCAAATCTTTCTGTAATACGCGACCGGCCTGCATGTTAAAGGTTTGATCGGTGCCTCCCAGTTGAATATCAGTATCCATGAAGTAACTGTCGTATCCCTGCATGACGGGATACAGCAATTCGTGGAGTCCGACTTTTTTCCCTTCCGCCAGCCGCTTCTTGATAAGCTCACGGCTTACAAAATCCCCTGCCGAAAAATGTTGCGTCAACTTGACGATGTCAGTGAAGGTGAGTTTTTTTAACCACTCACTGTTGTGTACGACGGTAACTTTGGAAAAATCCAAAACTTTTTCTGCCTGCTTTTTGTAGGACTCAAAATTCTTTTGAATTTGCTCCGTGGTAAGTACCGGTCGTTCGGTGTCTTTATCCGAGGTATCGCCGATAAGTGCGGTAAAATCCCCGATAAGAAACGTGACGTGATGCCCGAGCTGGGCAAATGCGTTCAGCTTGCGAAGCGGTACCGCATGCCCGATATGGATATTGGTCGCCGTCGGATCGATTCCCAAGTAAATATTTAATTTTTTGCCGCTTTCCAACAACTCCCGGAGTTTTTCTTTTCCGGGAATGATATTTTCGACTCCCCTTGTCAGCAGTTCTTCAATAGTGTCCATATATATCTCCTTTATCTATAACACAGCCTATACTATTGTTCCAGAGCCTGTTTCAGGTCGGCGATAATATCGTCGGGATGCTCAAGTCCCAGCGATAAACGGAATAACTGTTCACTTGGTGGAGACAATGTTGGAGTTTTTTCCCAATTCATCATGCGCGCGGGATGTTGTATTACCGTTTCAACCCCGCCGAACGAATGACTGATGGAAATAAGTTTGAGCTTCTTCGCAAATGCCGAGGGGTCCCGATCGTTTGCCAAGAGAAAGCTAACCAATGTTCCTTTCCCCCTCATTTGTTCCCGCACAATTTGTTGTTCTTCTCTCCCTGCGGAGCCTGGCACCATGACGTGACAAATAGCGGGATGATGACGAAGCCATTTGCTTACTACGGTTGCGGTTTGTTGTTGTGCCCGTATTCGTGCGGTGAGTGTTTTCATGCCACGTAAGACAAGAAAACATTGTTGGGGATCCAGCACTGGCCCCGTTGTTTGTGTCAGAAACCGTAACCGTTTTCCGATTGCATCGTTCTTCGTGCCGATAAAGCCTCCGATGACGTCACTATGCCCGTTCAGAAGTTTGGTAAGACTTTCTACGACGATATCGGCCCCATGCGTAAGCGGCTGTTGAATACCGCCGGAACACATAGTGGTATCGACAACCAACATTGCGCCGTTTCGGTGTGCAATGCGGGCCAGTGTTGCGATGGGGAGTACCCGAAGTGACGGGTTAGTCGGTGTTTCAGCCCAAAGCAATTTCGGTTTCAGTTCTTCTACTTGATGCTCAAGCGATCGCTCATCGGTAAAATCCGTACATACGGCAGTGACCCGGAAAGGAGTCAGCACGTCATGAAATATTCTTCCGGTTCCTTCATAGAGCTCATGATGATGCAGGAGCGTATCCCCTGCACCAAGCAGTAAGCTCACCATGAAAATTGCCGATGAACCCGATGCGGTGGCAATCCCCCACGAGGCGTTATGAAGCCGCATGAGCACCGACTCAAGTGCGGTTCTTGTATCATTTGCGATACGTCCGTACTGGTTTCCCTTTGTCGACGATAATTCATCGAGCGCATATATCACTGAAGGGTGTATGGCCGTAACAATTTCTCCCGTATGCGGACACGGTGCATGTGGTCGTACCAATAGCGTTTGTTGTTTCATGCGTCACCCCCTTTTTTTGTTAAGACGATGTTGTGTCGCATGCACAGTAACGGCGGCGTATGGCTGTCGTTTCCAAACCGACTTTTTATGTCACTGACAAAAAAGCCTAACCGTTGCCAAAAGCTCATATGATTACCAAGTGTCCGGAACCATTCGCCGTGACCGTTGGGATCTTCACCGAACACGACAAATCCCCCCGGTCGTTCTATTTCCACCAACTTACCGCGCATGGTTGCCAAATCTTCACCAAATTCACGGGTAAGCTGACGTAAATCGTAGACGTTACGTCGCAAGGCATCCGTTACCGTCGGACGTCCTCGCATGCCGTTTGACAGGTCGAGCATTTCGCGGTGTGTTGAAAACGGCAAAAGCTCGCTGGTGGTTATATTGACGATCGATGTCCCACCCGGTTTGAGAATTCGTGCAGTTTCGACATCAATTGCGCGGTCAATTTCCGGCGGACAGCAATTTCCGGTGTGATCTCTGATGATGATATCTACCGAGCGATCGGCAAGTCCTGAATGACGTGCGTCCATAAGACGCGGCAATACCGTATGCATCGCCCTTTCCTTCTTCAGCGCATCTACCTTGCCGATAATGTCCTCATCAATGTCTACAACATGGAGAGCGGCGGCGGTGGTATCCAATGCATGTTTGACAAACCGTTCGGTATCTTCAACGCCGTCAATGCTCGCCAGACCGAGCATGGCAATCGATAAGGGTTGCTTCCCAATACGTTGGGCAAGGGATTTGATTCCCGGCATTTCAGACAATAACTGCAGGTTAAGTCCTACGGGCGGTGTTTTATTGAGCACTTCATCGGTGAGTCCCTCCTGCTCCATGCGTGCCCGAGTCCGTTCGTATTCACTTGTTCCTCGTAGTCCTTGTCCGAATTCGCGGCCTAATGACCGTGATATTTCTTTATCACTCATACATACCTCCTCTCCGTGCGTAACATAAAAACACGGGTGCTGAGGAAAGGGTTCGAACCTTTCTTCCACAACGGGTTCTCCCGTTTGTGAATCCACCATACTCAGCGCTAGCCACAAAAAAAACGCCCATGCAAGCCTCCGATTCATATCGGAAACCTGCAAGGGCGTTCTGGTGCACGCGGTACCACCTTGCTTTACGAAGGAAATGTAGCCATAAAAAAATCCCGCGGGGCGGGATTCTACCTTCGCCTCATCTGATTGCTCCGCGAAATGCGACACAATCATTCTGCTGTTACGGGCGTACCCGGAGAAATTTACTGACGTTCAACTTCTCGGCTCCAGAGGGTATTTCGATTCCTAAAAATTCGGCAGGTCTTTCATCAACCGCCTGCTTTCTCGTGTCACTTTCCAGGTATCTACTTCGTTCTCTTTCGATGCCGTTCCTATTAACTTGTGTCGCTTACCATATCATAATTTGTCATTTTCGTCAATCAAAGTTACAATCATTGGGTGATCCAAATGTCCGAATTATTCAGCGAGCGGCAACGAAGAAGACTTTTCGGAAGTCGCATCTCCCGGATGAAGCTTTGGAGTATCGTCATCTATGGAGCTTTTATTCTCTTCGTTGTCGGTATTTTAAGCGTCGGTTTGCTGTTTGCCTGGTATGCCAAGGATCTTCCCCGCCCCGACAAGGTACAGCGCCGTGACGGTTTATCGACGGTGGTGCTCGATAGAAACGGAGAGAAACTGTATGACATTTTTGAAGAGGCAAATCGAATCCCCGCCAAGTGGGACGAGATTCCCCAGTATTTGAAAGATGCGACGATAGCCGTTGAAGATAAAGACTTCTACACCCATCAGGGGTTATCGATGACGGGCATCATGCGCGGCATGCTCGCCTGTGTCGTGTTGCGCCGTTGCCAGGGAGGTTCTACCCTCACCCAACAACTGGTCAAAAACGTCCTGCTTTCGCAGGAGCGGACGCTTCCGCGTAAGATGAAGGAAGCGGTGTTGAGCATTCAGATTGAGCGCAAATACAGTAAAAATGACATTCTCCTCATGTACCTTAACGAGGCGCCGTATGGAGGAACTGCCGTGGGGGTTAAAACCGCCGCCGTGCATTACTTTAACAAAGACGTCAAAGACTTGACGCTTATTCAATCGGCGATATTGGCGGGGCTTCCCCAATCCCCCAGTTACTATTCCCCCTTTACTGGAGAAGAAGGCGCATTTAAGGATCGTACGATCCATGTGCTGCGCAGAATGCGTGAAGAAGGCTACATCACCCCGGCGCAGGAAGGGGAAGCAAAAAAACAGATGGAAACGATCCAGTTTGCCGCCGGCGACTCGGCACTTCGTGCACCGCACTTTGTTGCGTATATCAAGCAGCTCCTGATTGACCGTTTTGGCGAGAAAATGATTAATGCGGGCGGACTTACCGTGACGACGACCCTTGATTGGAAACTACAACAGGCTTCCCAACTTGCGGTCAAAGAAGAAGTGGATAAAGCGAAGAAGTTAAAAGTCAGTAACGGTGCCGCCATCGTGACGGATCCGAAAACAGGTGAAATTCTTGCCATGGTGGGAAGTAAGGATTATGCGGCGACCGACAGTTCGGGGTTGAAATTTAACGTCGTTACCCAGGGACTTCGACAGCCGGGAAGTACGTTAAAGCCGATTATTTATGCCGCGGCACTCACCAAAGGGTACACGGCAAGCACCATGCTCATGGACGTCGAAACAAAATATCCTTCCGGTGATCCTTCCAAACCGGAATATAATCCGAAAAATTATGACAACAAGTATCGCGGACCCATGCAGATGCGCTACGCGCTGGCAAATTCCATCAACACCATTGCGGTGAAGTTTGCGGCAATCGTGGGCGTCAAAGATGTCCTCAAAATGGGGTACGCCATGGGACTCACCACGTGGGAACCGACGGATGCAAACTTGAAGCGTGTGGGACTTTCGCTTCCCTTGGGAGGCGCTGAGGTGAAAATGACCGATATGGCGACAGCCTTCGGTACGTTTGCCCATGACGGGCAGCGGGTTGATCTGGTGGCGATCTTGAAAGTCGTAGATGCAAACGGCAAAACACTTTTTGAACATAAGCAAACATCTCCCCGGCAGGAAATCGAACCGGACGTCGCGTATGTCATTTCGCACATACTTTCCGATAACGAGGCGAGAAAAGAAATATTCGGTCTCCGCTCGTACCTTGTGGTGCCGGGGAAAACGGTTGCAGCCAAAACGGGAACCACCGATGATAAACGGGATAACTGGACGGTCGGCTACACCAAAAGTCGTGTCGTCGTGACGTGGGTGGGCAACAACGACAATTCCCCCATGAGTCCGACCCTTGCTTCCGGCGTTACCGGTGCGGCGCCCATTTGGAACCGCATTATGAAAGAGGCGTTAAAGGATATCCCCGATGAATCCTTTACCCGTCCCGATGGGGTTATCGAAATGGATATCGATGCCTTCGGCGGCGGATTGCCGTTTGAAGGGCAACCGACGAGAAAGGAAGTGTTTATCCGCGGCACCGAACCAAACGGTCCCGCATCCATATATCAGAAACTCAAAGTTTCCCGAAAGGACAGCAGCAAACTTGCCAATAGCGTTGAAGTGGCGACCGGAGATTACGATGAAAAACTGTTTATCGTGCTCCGTGAGGACGATCCGGTGTCCGGAGACGGGAAGAACCGATGGCAGGAAGGGATCAATGCATGGATCAACGGACAGGACAGCAAATATAAGGCGCCTACCGAAACGTATAGCGGCGGCGGATCCGATCAGGTGGTCATCCAACTCAAAAAGCCGTCTGATAAAGAACGTATCAACAATAATAATGTCACGATAGAAGCGGAAGCGATTTCTACGGCGGACATTGAGCGGATAGAAATATTTGTTGACGGATCAAAGGTGAAAGAGCGTACCAACGAAAAAACGATCGCCGAAACGGTCAATATGAGCAACGGATCCCACGCAATAAAGGTGAAAGCAATCGATAAACGGGGAACCTCGAGCGAACGGGAAATCCATGTGGGCATTAACGAGGACTATAAAGAGCCGACACCCGCCCCAACCCCTACGCCGACACCGTAATTATTTTGTCTTGAGCGTCACGCCGAATTTCTTTTCCGCCAGGCCGATCAATTTTTCCCGGATGGGTATGATGCGTTCTGAAGTCAGATTATTTTCGGCGTCCTGATATTCGATATGCAGGGTGCGCGTATCTTCGTGCGTGTCCAAAAGCGTTACTCGCCGTACCAACGGATCCGCCTGTTCCAATGCCGTCATCAGGGGGCCAATGGTAAATGTTTCGGGAACCACAAAGGAGAGATCTTCGTGTACCGACGGATATTTCGGCACCGGAACATAGGTTTTACCCGTCTTCGCCTGTTCACCCATCCGTTGCAGATCCAAGACAAGGACGGTCGCGTTGTCGGAAAATCCCATGGTTTTAAGAAGCTTCGGATTGATAACGCCGACGATGCCGTAGGTGCCCAGCAGCAGCTGATAGCTCGGATCAAACCAGGCATCCCGTGTTTCCCCGCCGGTGTGCTGCGGGAACGGAATCCCGAGCAAATCAAAAATTGCCTCAGCAACGCCCTTTGTTTCATAAAATGTATTGCCGACGGAGGCGACGGCCAGCATCGGGGTTTCCCGCGGCAGATCGCCCGGATTCCATGCGTAGCACATAGAAAGTTCAAAAAGCTTTGCATTGGTTGTTCGTTCACTATTGGCTTTAAGGGCGGTAAGTATTGAAGGAACAAGTGACGGGCGCATATACACCCATTCGGAGGATAAGGGATTTGTAATGGTATATGCCTTGGTTTTATCGAGACCGAACAGTTCCATAATTCCGTCAGAGAGCATTGAATAGGAATAAATTTCGGTATATCCCCAATCGCGCAGACGAATTTTCAACTGCTCCTCGCGGGCAAGCGCAGGATCGAGAATTGTAACGGGAGGCGCATGCGGCGGAAGCACGGACGGAATCGCATGATAGCCGTGTACCCGGGCAATTTCTTCGATTACATCGACATCGATGGTAACATCACGACGATAACTGGGAACCGTAACCGTGAGCGTCTCTTTCGACTGGGCAACGCCGAACCCTAACGACTCAAGAATAGTACGTATGTCTCCTGCGGGTATCTCCCCGATATACGCGTCGATTTTTTTCTTCGTTACGGTGACCCGGACGGGCATATAGGGAGCAGGATAGCTGTCAGTGACGTTACTCGCCTGTACGGCTCCCGTAATTTCCTGCAGCAACTGAACTCCTTTGGCGAACGCGGGTTTGACCAGTTCCGTATCAAGTCCCTTTTCAAAGAGCCCCGCCGCTTCGGTGCGGTGGCCGAGCGCCATGGAGGTTTTTCGGATATTGAGCGGGTTATATGTTTGTACAAACAACATAACCCGTTTTGCTTTTTCGGTAACGGAAGAGTTTTCGCCTCCCATAATCCCGCAAAGATCGATAAGCTTGCCGGACTTGTCTTCGATGACGATATCTCCTCCGGGAAGGGAATGTTTTTTCCCGTCGAGGGTCACTAAGGTTTCCCCTTTCTTCGAGGCGCGGAGCGTCATCGTATGACCTTCAATGGCGTCGTAATCAAACACATGAGCTGGTTGTCCCAGACCGCGCATCAGATAATTGGTGATATCCACAACGGTGTTAATTGATCGCATGCCCGCAAGCTCAAGATAGTTCCGTAGCCAGGAAGGCGATGTTTTGACGGAAACGTTGTCAAAAATCACCGACATCCACCGCGGGTTGAGATCCGGATCGGTTTTGAGGGTAAGCGGCAACGGTTTTACCACTTTCGTAAAGGTTACTTTTTCTTTGTATGGATCGCCGATAAGCGTCGCAGCTATACCGAATCGCGGAAGAATCGTCGCCGCTTCGCGGGCAACCCCCATCACCGACATACCGTCAGGGCGGTTTCCGGTAATTTCTATGTCGTAGACGGTGTCTTTGCCCGTGCCGTAAATACGCTCGATAGACGGTCCGCACAGCGACAAGTACTCTTTCAGCTGCGCCGGCGTGGCCTTGGTTTTCAGGTAATCACGAAGCCATAGGTCGGGTACTAAGATGTTCATAGATTTTTTAGCGTTGCGAGAAATTCGTCAACCGCTTCCTCCTTTGTTGCCCACGACGTCACCAACCGAATGCAAGAAGTGTTGTCACTCACAGGAGACCATACATAAAATCCGTACCTGTCTTTGATTTTATCGATCAAAGTATTTGGGAATATCGGGAAAATTTGGTTTGTCGGCGAATCGGTAAGGAACGTATAGCCCATGGCGGCTATCCCTTTACTGAGTTTTTGTGCCATGGCATTGGCGTGTCCCGCAAGATCCATATATAACGTACCGTCAAACAATGCGAGAAATTGCGCCGCGATTATTCGTCCTTTCGCCAGTAATGCGCCGCGCTGTTTGAGATGATAATCAAAATTTTCCTGGAGTTTGGGATTGCAAATGATAATTGCTTCGCCGAATGCCGCGCCGTTTTTGGTGCCGCCGATGTAAAAAATATCAACAAGTCGGGCGATATCCCGAATGGTCATATCACTTCCGCTTGCCGCAAGTGCCGTGCCTAAACGTGCTCCGTCAAGATACAAGTATAATCCGAGTTTTCTGCAGGTAGCCGATAATTCCATCAGTTCCTGTTTGGTATATATGGTTCCCACTTCCGTTGCCTGGGAGATAAATACCGCTCGGGGTTTTGTGGTGTGAACGGGCATTGCATCCGCGACAACCTTTTCAATCATCGCAGGGGTAAGTTTGCCGTCAGTTGTCGGTACCGTCTCGATTTTATGTCCCGTTGCTTCGATTGCCCCTGCTTCATGGACGTGAATATGTCCGCTTACGGGTGCGATGACAGACTCATAGGGTTGCAAAAGTGCAGCCAGAACCACAAGATTTGCCTGTGTTCCTCCGGAAACAAATACTATTTTTGCTTGTATAGCACCGATATGTTCGCGAAGTAAGGCTACTGCTTTTCGGGTAATTGTATCTTCCCCGTAGCCGTTTTCCTGACCGTCGTTATAGGTGCCTAACGCTTTTAATACCTCAGGATGCATCCCCTCGGAGTAATCGTTGTAAAAAAGATACGTATGCATAGTGATACAAATTAAAATTGCTCCAAGAATCGGACATCGTTACTGTATAAGAGTCGTATGTCATCAAGTTTGGTTCCGGACTTCATCATGTACGTGCGCTCAATTCCCCACCCGAACGCAAAGCCCGAATAGACGTCGGGATCAATGCCGCCGTTTCGCAATACGACAGGATGCACCATCCCCGATCCTCCCAGTTCCAGCCAGCCAGCCTTACAGAGTTTGCAGGGGCTTTTGTCGGGTAATACGCCGGTTCCGTGGCAGATGCCGCAATTAATGTCCACCTCAAATGACGGCTCGGTGAACTGAAAATGAAACGGGCGAAGTCTCGTTTCCCGATCGGGTCCGAAAAATTGTTTGACAAAATAATCGAACACTCCCTTGAGGTGACCGATCGAAACGTCTTTGTCGATGTATAACCCCTCAAACTGATGAAACATCGGCGTATGTGATACGTCAATTTGTCTTCTATAGCATTTGGCGATATTGATCATGCGGATAGGCAGTTTCCCTTTTTCCATTTCACGCACCTGCCCGTTGCTGGTGTGCGGGGTAAGGACGATTTTTTGTTTTTTGGGGTTGGTTCCCGGTTTTCCCGGATAGTTGATAAAAAATGTTTCCCATTCATCCCGTGCAGGATGATTCTTTGGCATGTTGAGTGACTCAAACGGATACCAGTCCCAATCCACTTCCGGATGCCTCACGCGGGTAAATCCGATGCGTTCGAAAATTCGGGTGACTTCCATGATTGCCTGGGTAACGATGTGTAAATGCCCTTCGGGGGGTTTCACTCCCGGTGCCGTCACATCGACAAACGCCGCGGGTTTTTGTTCACTCTGCTCCTCCACTGTGGAAAGGGCGTTTTCTATGGAGCGTTTTACCTCGGTGACGACGGGACCGATTTTATGCCGATCTTCTTTAGGTACGAGACCGATTTGCTTGGTAAGACGGGTAATTTCACTTTTTGCGCCGAGAAGCAGAACCTTGAATTCTTCCGGGGATTTCCCTCCTGTTTTTATGGTGCGTAACGCGTCGCCCTGTGCTTCGAGAAGCAGGCTGATGAGGTTTGTTGCTGAAATAATTTCTTCGGTCATAACAATATAATGATTGTACGGTTATAGCTCTGGCAGATCAAGGTTATCGATTAAACGTGTCATCTGGCGGATTCTATACAATCGATTGGTCGCATCCTCCTCAATGAGTTTTAAATCATGGTGTAACGGCTGTTCCCGATAAAACACGCGCGCTTCCGTAAGCACCTCTTCAATCTCTGACGCTTCGACGGCCCGATGTATCCGTATTCGCGCTTCCTTATCGAATGAATAAAATCCTCCTGGCATAGTGTTTTACCCAAAAAAAATCCCGCTTGCGCGGGATCCTAGGGTATATGTTTTTTTGTTTATGCACCCAAAGAAACCCGCTGTTGCGAGTTAAAAAAGAAAAATGCAAAAAACGTTCGGGATGCCATAGAAAACAAATTAGTTTACCGTTTTGACCTCATCAAGAATCGCATCAAAGACCGCGGGATCTTCCACAACCAAGTTTGCGAGTGTCTTGCGGTCAAGCTCGATGTTTGCGGCTTTGAGCTTGTGGACAAATGAACTATAGGAAAGATTTCGTGCCTTACTTGCTTCCGAAATGCGGGTGATCCACAGTTCGCGGAAATCGCGCTTTCGGTTCTTGCGGCCGGCATAGGCGTATTCTCCCGCGTGGAGGAAGGCTTCGGTGGCGACTTTGATAAGTCTTCGCTTGGTCATCCGATAGCCTTTGTTGGCTCGGAATATTTTATTGTGTTTTGCTTTACTGGTAACGCCTCGTTTGACTCTCATACGAAATCTCCTTATTTCTTGCGACGAACGTATATTCTAACATGCTTGACCATGGCCTTTTCAAGTGCCACCTGTCTATCTTGTCGTCGCTGTTGTCTCTTGTCCTTCCGTCGTCTGATGTGTCTGGCACCCTGGACGCGGTGGACGAGTTTGCCGGTTCCGGTTACTTTAAACCGTTTTGCCGCGACTTTTCTTGTTTTCATTTTTGCCATAGTATTTGCGTTAATGATTGTCTGTATTTCCTTCTTCGTTTGCTCCCTCGCCTTTTTTGTCAGGTACGACCATAGCGGCCAGTACTCTTCCTTCCATTCGAGGCTCACGGACAAGCTTTACCCCGTCCAGCGATTTGATGAAGCGGTTTAACACTTCAAACCCGAACTGTTTTCTCCCTAATTCTCTTCCCTTAAACAGTACGTTTATCTTTACCTGATTGCCCTTTTCAATAAATTCCGTCGCCCGTTTGAGCCAGGTATCAAAGTCATGCTGCTCGATAAACGGACGCAGCCGCACTTCTTTTACCCCGACATTTTTGACATTTTTCTTTGCCTCGCGCTCTTTTCTTGCCTCCTGATATTTAAACTTCTTGTAATCAATCAGTTTAGCTACCGGCGGCTTGGCGTTTGGCGCAATTTCAACCACATCCACCGAAAATTCCTTTGCCTTTTGCAAAGCTTCGATTTTCGAAACAATACCGATCTGGATACCCTTTTCATCCAAAAGCCGCACCTGCGGACTCAGGATTTGGTAATTGATTCGGTATGTCTTATGAAATTGCTTTGGTCTCAATCTCGGTTACCAGCTTTGCAAGGAAGTCGTCAAGGGGTTGTTCC
>CAYUZE010000016.1:0-15114 GCA_964449585.1 uncultured Gammaproteobacteria bacterium
AAATACCTAAAAACTATGCCGGCAATACTATATCCCAGAGAACGCCAACTCCTTGATTTTATCACGCAATTCATCGGACGGTTCGGGTATGCGCCGACGCTGAAGGAAATCGGCGAAGCATTAAATATCCACTCGCCCGCCACCGTACATGAACACGTGGACCGGCTTCGCCAAAAAGGCTTTATCCGAAAGCTTGATGGTACCGCCCGTGGACTTGAAGTAGTCGCCGAAAACTACAAGCCCGCAGGACAAAACGCCACCATGGACTTACCCGTTCTGGGCTTTATCGCGGCGGGAGCGCCTTTGGAACCCTACACCGACCCGAACTTCTACATCTCGGTAGCGCCTTCCATGATCGCCTCCAGCCAGCCGCACTATGTGTTGCAAGTCAAAGGTCAGTCCATGATCGAAGACGGGATATTTGACGGTGATTATGTCGTCATCCAGCACCAGCAAGATGCAAAAAACGGCGATATCGTAGTTGCCCTCTTACCCAACGGACTCGCCACACTGAAGCGGATTTACTTCGAGAAAGACAAAATCAAGCTCATGCCGAGCAATTCCACCATGTCTCCCATATTCACGACGCACGTCAAGATACAGGGGCGGTGTGTCGGACTTATACGAAAGTTCGTGTGACGGCTATTGCCGGGGATAGATTGCGATAGCAGATTCTGACTTTGCCAACCGTCCGTCTTTGATATCCCTCGATACGATGGTTCCCGGGTAAATAGTGCAGTGCTCTCCGATTTTTACGCCGGGCAATACACCGCAATGCATCCCGATCGATGTGTGGGCGCCGACAAGCACGCCCAGTTTGCCGCTCACTGTTTCAAGTCGTTCGCCGAATAAGGTAACAACGCGCTTGCCCCGCAGATTATATCCCGTCAATACGTCCCCTGCGGTAATCTCCACATCGGGACAGATAACCGAATCGCCGACGAAACTATGGTGCGTTGTTGTCCGATCCCCGATAACGCTTCGGGTTACTTCGCTCATGGCTCCGATAACCGTTTGTCGTCCGATAAGACTTGATCGCACGATGGCACGATCACCTATTTCGGCCCCGTCATGTATATGGGTCGGTCCGACGATATGTGCATGCGGGTGAATGACGACATTGCGCCCGATATGTACATTTCCGTCCAAAATTGCGCTTTTGTGGATACGTGCGGATGGATGAATAGTTGTTTCTCCGACGCGTTCGTGCAGCACGGTGGCAAAAAAGCCGACAGTATCCCAGGGACGGATAAAAACGGTCTCGGCATCATCCTGTTGGCGAAGGGGAACGGGAATCAAGGTAAAGAGAGAACGGCGAAGCGGCCATAAATCTTTTGACCAATGACGAAATCGCTCGGGCGCACGCATCTGCGCATTATAGGATATTTATGCGGGAAGAACAACGGCAAACGCGAGTCTAGTTATTCGTTGACAACTTTTTCCAACTTCTTGGTGGAGACGCCGGGAACATCCGGGTGGCGTTTGTTTTGGATGTATTCGTAAATCATCGGAATGATCGAAAGACCGATGATCGCAAACACCGCGTAGTGGAAGTTCTCTTTGATAAATTCCATATTGCCGAAGAAATAGCCGAGCAAGGTAAAAATGCCCACCCACAACACGCCGCCGACCACATTGTAGGTGATAAACGTCGAATAGTGCATGCTTCCTACTCCCGCGACAAACGGGGCAAAGGTCCGCACAATGGGCACAAACCGTGCCAAAATAATGGTTTTTGCGCCGTGTTTCTTATAAAACTGCTCGGTTTTGTCGATGTGTTCCTGGTTAATGAGGGTAATTTTGGGATTATCGACGATTTTCCGTCCGAAGAAGTGCCCGATCCAGTAATTGACCGTATCCCCCGCAATTGCCGCCACCATAAGGAGGGCAAGCATAAACCAGACATTCAGCGATCCTAACGCGGCAATAGCGCCCGCCGCAAACAGCAATGAATCCCCGGGAAGAAACGGCGTTACCACAAAACCCGTCTCGGCAAACACGATAAGGAAGAGGATGCCGTAGGTTAATGCCCCGTATTGATTAACGAGGTCGGTTAAATGCGTATCCAGGTGCAACATGACATCAAGAAAAGAGGTAAGTAGTTCCATAAGAAATATATAGTACCACGAGAATGGTACAATGTACCACATGGGAACACTAACGCTTGTTGCAACCCCCATCGGGAATCTTGAGGATATCTCGCTTCGCGCATTAAAGGCGCTTTTTATGGCGGATGTGATCGCCTGTGAAGATACCCGACGTGCGGGATCATTACTCCATGAACTTGCCGAACGATATGGTGAGGTGCTCTCCTCTCTCGGACTCGCTTCGACAAAATCCGCCAAATTCGTCCGTTATGATGACCACACGGAACAACAGACTGCGCCCCAGTTGATCGAGCATGTGGAAAACGGTAAAGCAGTGGTGCTCATTTCCGATGCGGGCACGCCCCTTATCAATGATCCGGGGTACCTGCTCGTTTCATCCGCACGCAAACGTGGGATTCCGTTGGTAAGCGTTCCGGGGGCCTCGGCACTCCTTACCGCCCTGACATCCTCGGGATTACCGGCAACTACGTTTACCTACCTGGGTTATCCTCCTGAAAAACAGGGAAAAAGGACCAGATTGTTTGACGACCTCAAGGAAATTGCCGCCCGTCAGGCGATGACCTTTATTCTCTACGCCTCTCCGCATAAATTGCACGGTATTCTTGAAGATATGCAAACGGCATACGGCCAATCACACGAATTAACGGTTGCCCGTGAGCTGACGAAGCGGTTTGAGGAAGTTTGGACGGGATCCCTTGGCGAGGCAATCACGAGATTTTCAACCCCCAAAGGTGAATTTGTGCTGCTGTTTCGCGTTTAATACTCTTCGAGCGTAGAAGTGTCCCCGATCGGAAGTCCCAATTCTTTTGCCTTTAGAATCCGGCGCATGATCTTTCCCGAACGGGTCTTGGGGAGCTTATCAATAAACTCTATTTCCCTCGGATACGCGTGTCCCGCCAAATGTTTTTTCACATAGACGGACAGTTCATCCTTGAGTGACTCCTGCTGTGCTTTGGTGGCAACCTTTTTCAGCACTTCCTTTTCAAGGACGACAAACGCTTTGATAATCTCGCCCCGCATAACATCGGGCTTGCCGATGACTCCCGCCTCTACGACTGCGGGGTGTGCCACCAGCGCGGATTCGACCTCGAACGGTCCCACCCGTTCCCCCGATGTCTTAATGACGTCATCGGCGCGTCCGATAAACCAGAAATAACCGTCCTTATCTTTCATACCCCTATCACCGCTTATATACCATCCTTTGGTGAAGTAACTCTTATACTTATGTGGCCGTTTCCATATGGTATGCATCATGGAGGGCCACTTGGGCTTTATGGCGATATTGCCTTCGGTGTTTATCGGAAGTTCCCGTCCGTCATCATCGACGATAGCCGCAATAAGTCCGGGAATAGGTTTGCCCATGGAACCGATTTTCATGTCCATAGAAGGATAATTAGCGATACAGATAGCCCCCGTCTCCGTTTGCCACCAGGTATCATGGAACGGAAGTCCGAACGCCTTCAACCCCCAACGGATCGCTTCAGGATTCAGCGGTTCACCCACGGAACAAAGATGACGAAGATGCGACAGATTATGCTTCTTCACGAGCTCCGTTCCCGAAGCCATGAGCATGCGGATCGCGGTTGGCGCGGTGTACCAGACGGTTACGTTATATTTATCCAAGAGTCGATACCACCGGTCAGGATCAAATCTCCCCGCATAGACGAGCGCCGCCACCCCGTTACTCCAGCTCCCCAGTATCTCATACGCAATCCCCGTTACCCATCCCGGATCGGCGGTACACCAATACGTGTCGTCATCCCGCAAATCCAGTACCCAATGTGCGGTCATATGCTCCTGAATAATCGCCCGATGCGAATGTACCACTCCCTTCGGTTTGCCGGTCGTTCCCGAAGTATAGAGCATGAAGGCATAATCGTCGGGATCGGTTTTTGCGATCCGCAACTCGTCGGAAGCGGCCGCAAGACTTTTGGCAAATGACGGTTCATCAATCACGATGATGTGCGCAAGTTCGGGAAGTTTCTTTCTGATCTTATCAACCCGGGGTTTGAGTTCGCTCGTCGTGATAAGCACCTTCGCTCCCGAATTCTCGAGACGGTCGCACAGCGCCTGTTCCTGAAAGGCGCTAAAAAGGGTGCCGGCAATGGCGCCGATTTTTAAAATGCCCAAAAAGCTAAAGTAGAGCTCGGGCACCCGCGGAAGAAAAAGAAAAACACGGTCGCCGCGCTCTACCCCGAAATCTTTGAGGATATTGCCCATTTTGTTGGAGAGCAGCGAAATATCTTCGAAGGTATATTTCTTTTCGTTACCTGCTTCATCTTCCCAAAACAGGGCGACCTTGTTCTTTCGCCAGGTTGCCACATGGCGATCGATGGCGTTATAAGCGGCATTTAAGCCGCCATCTACCCAATCGAGCGCGCGCCGCGCATCCTTCCACGAGAAACTTCCCGCCAACTTGTCATAGTCGTCAAGATTCGGCGGGAATGTTCCCGTTGCTTTCGATTTTTTATAGATCTCTTCTTTCATTTGGCAGCTTCGTCACGCTTCACGAATTTTGCGTCCAATCGCTTCAGGTTTTCCATCACGCCCGTATATTCCATTTCGTCCTGCGGACCCATGGCGGGATTAAAGAATCCCTGTTCGCGCATGGCAAGCGTTTTCTCGGTCGCTTTCTGTCTGATCACATCCCAGAACGGCTGATCAAACAAGTCAACGGCTTCGGTAAGCTTTCCTTCATGCACGCAGTAGCCTGCAGCCGACATAATCGTCGGACCGTCAAAGAACGAAATAATTGAGTTTTGCTTCACCGGCATGACCGCCACATGGTGCGACCCGCGATTATCGCCAAGGGTATATTGTGCAAGTGCCCATGGGGACAATATTTCTCCCGTTGACGGGAATTGTTTCTGGCTTCGGACGATCGCTACGGGATCATCTTTCCCGACATATTTTCCGGCAATATTATGCAGTCTGCTCGTTGAAGCAACGGCTGCGGTAAGCCCGCTCGCGTTTTCGACGACGGATGCGATGATATAGCGGTTCGGATCTCGCAGTAAGCACGCGATATCATAGTAATCCTGCGGAACCTTAAGGGTAATCACCTTGTCATGCTCGGTGTGATTGACGTCCATGATGGTGAACGTAAATCCCGCCTGCATGTCGGGAGCAAGCAGTAAGCCCGCATTGTGATACGGATCGGCAAATGCGGAAAAAAGCGCATGGTTAAACACGCCGGGACCGCACTTGTCGCCCGCAAACACGATAAAGGGTTCGGCATCCCGTTCTTCAATTTCCATCTCGGCACTTCCCGGCCCCATGCCGCGGACATTTCCCGAGAACGCATCTTTCAGTAAATCCTGGCCGGCTCCGTAGAGTCCTTGGCTTTTGGCGATCTTGGTCGTTTCCACAAACGTGTCCCAGGCGAACTTATGGACATCGCTGTTGTCGGTACCGCGCGAGTGCGTCATGGTGAGGGCGATATCATCTCCGGTGAATGTCACATGCGCGTCCAGAAGGAGCCCGCTTTTAATCGCTTCATCCACACGCTCCCGTGCTTTTGCAAGCATGGCGTCACTGGGTCGATTGTGTCCGCCGATGGAACCGGTATCCGCTTTAATGACTGAAATGGTCACTTTCATGGTGACCTCCTTTCTCTATAAACTATCCGCTAATAAGTTTTTCCCCGTCATTTCTTTCGGAATAGAAAGCCCCAGCATCGCTAAAATTGTTGGGGCAATATCGGCAAGCTTTCCCGTCGGTAGCTTTAGCGGCTGATTTTCAAATTGCTTGTCGACGATGATACAGGGTACCGGAAAAGTCGAATGTTCGGTATCCATTTCTCCTCCGGGTCCGATCATCTCTTCAACGTTACCATGATCAGCGCAAATCATGCAAGCGCCCCCCAGGGAAAGGGCCAGGGAGACGATTTTTCCGACACATTCATCGGTTACTTCACACGCTTTAATACCCGCGGCTATGTTGCCCGTGTGGGCGACCATATCGGGGTTTGCAAAATTGATGGCGATGAACGAATAGACATTGCTGGTCATCCGGTCAAGAACGTGGGAGGTGAGCTGCATCGCTGACATAGCAGGCTGTAAATCGTAGGTCGCGACCTTTGGAGAAGGCACGATCAGCCGATCCTCCTGCGGGAACGGTACCTCACGCATACCGTTAAAGTAGTAGCCGATAAACCGTTCCTTTTCCGTTTCCGACACCCGAAGCTGCCGAAGTCCCGCTTCCGAAAAGACCTGCCCTAACGGCTTTTCCACCTGTTGTAAGGGATATGCGACAACACAGGGGCTCGGACGCTCATATTCCGTCATCGTGACAAAAAATAACTCCGGTATAACAATATTTCTGGTAAAGGGGCGTTTTCGACTATCTTCCTCCACCATGTGTTTGTGATAATACTTCACGGCATACGGATCAAAACTCTCCGTCGGGTTGTATGTTTCAAAATTCGGCAAGGTAAATGCCCGGGTGAGTTGGCGGGGGCGGTCGATGCGATAGTTATAAAAAATTATGGCGTCATGGGCGGTGATACGGGGATAGCCGTTACCGCTATGATCGGTAATGATAACAGGTTCGATAAATTCGTCGGTGATCCCCTTTTTGTAGCTTGCTTCAATCGCCTCCGAGGCTGATTTGGCTTTGGAAGTAATGTCTTCGGTCAGCGCCTGGTAGGCGCGGGCGGTTCTGTCCCACCTTCTATCCCTATCCATCGCGTAATATCGCCCCATAATCGTCGCCACCTGCATGTTGGTAAACTCGGCAAGCTTTGCTTCCACCTCATGGATAAACCGTATACCGGCCTTGGGCGGTGAATCACGCCCGTCGGTAAAAAGATGCAGATACACGGGACGCGTGCACTGGTTTTTCTGCATGAGTTCAAGGAGCGCATACAAGTGATCACGACTGGCATGGACGCCGGAATCGGATAAGAGCCCCATCAAATGAATATTTGACTGATGGGCGGTGGCATATCGGATTGCACCCAAAAACGCGTCGTTGGTAAAGAAACTCCCGTCTTTAATCGTCATGTTTATGCGCGGAAGATCCTGATAGACAACGCGGCCGGCACCGATATTGATATGCCCGGTTTCCGTGTTGCCGTCTTCGCCGGGCGGCAAACCGACGGCTTCCTGGGAAGCATCCAATTGCGTATGCGGAAACGTGTTCCAAAGTTTCGGAATATGGGTAAGTTTCGCTTGGGAGATAGCGTTACCGGGACCCGGGGGAGCGAGTCCCCATCCGTCTAAGACGATGAGCACAAATGGCTTACGCATGCGAAAATAGCTCGGCTTCTATCTGGAGCAACCGATTATATTTGGCGACCCGCTCACCGCGCGCGGGAGCACCGAACTTTACATAGTCTGACTGCACGCCTACCGCAAGATCGGCGACAAACGTATCGTTTGTTTCACCGCTTCGGTGCGATACGATAGTTTTTATCCCCGCTTGTTTGGCTATCGCAATCACGGAGAAAAATTCTGAAAGTGATCCGATCTGGTTCGGTTTTGCAAGGATCGCGGAACACACCTTTTCGGCAATCGCGCGTTTTAAGCGTTCGGGATTGGTTGCCAACAAGTCATCACCAACAACCAAAACATCGTTGCCGATCTGCCGGGAGAGGTCATCCCAACTATCCCAGTCGTCTTCGCTTAGGGGATCTTCCAAGATGAGCAACCGGTGCTTTTTGTGGAGCTCCATCAAGTATTTGATAAAGTCGGTATTGCTCAACGGTGTGGGCCTGTCCTTGATCTGATACCCGCCCCGTTCATGCTTAAAACTGTTTGCCGCAAGGTCAAGACCGAAAAACACATCCACCCCGAATATATACGGCGAAGCCTTAATGGCCTCGGCAAGAATTTCCAGCGCATCAAGGTTGGTAAATAAGTTCGGCGCGAATCCTCCCTCATACCCTACCGCATACACCGCGTTTCTATACTTTAAGATCTGCATGACCTGCTTATATATCGCCACCCCCAATTCAAGCGCATGGGAAAACGATTTATTGGAAGCGGGCACGATATGAAACTCCTGAAAATCAAGATTTCCCGATCCGTGTTTGCCCCCGTTGATGACGTTAAACGTCGGCGTGGGAATTCTGGTCATCGGGGTGGCCACAAACGGCGTAAATATTTCATTGACATACCGGTACAGGGGGATTCTTCGTGCATTGGCCGCCGCGGCTGCGGTGGCAAGCGATACACCCAGTATGCTGTTGGCGCCCAGCACGTGTTTGTCGGGGGTGCCGTCCAGGTCAAGTAGCGCTTTATCAAGCGCCGCCTGATTTAACGCATCCATCCCTTTTACGGTGGTGGCGATCGTCCCGTTGACGTGGGCTACCGCCTTTAACACGCCCATCCCTCCATACCGCTTGGGGTCTTTATCACGAAGCTCAACGGCTTCATACTTTCCGAGGCTGGTTCCCGCGGGAACGGATGCCACGCCACGATAACCGCTCTCCAAAATAACCATCACCTCAATGGTAGGATCACCTCGGGAATCAAGAATTTCCCTGGCAATAACGGAATAGATGCGGGTACTGACTTGTGTTTGTGTCATACGGGCAGTTATTTCTTCGTGACGAACCGATGTTCCGCAGCGGCAACCGTCGCTCTCACATGATCGACTGCATCCGCATTGACGGACACACTGGTGATTCCCCACGAAACCAGTTTTTCAACGAGTTCGGGATAATCCGAGGGAGCCTGACCGCACATAGACGTGGTAACGCCTTCTTTGGCACAGGCCTTAATCACTTTTTCAAATGCCCACATCACGGACGGATCCTGTTCGGAGAAGTCATGGGCGACTTCACTGTTATCCCGATCGGTTCCCATGGTCAACATGGTTAAATCATTGCTTCCTATGGATACGCCGTCGATACCAACCTTCAGGAAATCCTCAATACGGATGACGTTCGTGGGAATTTCCACCATCATCCAGAGTTTGAAGGTACTGGAACGCGAAAGTCCGCTTGCCGCCACCATCTTTTTGACCTCCATGAGTTCTTCCGGCGTTCGCACAAACGGGATCATAATCCAAAGGTTTTTGAGTCCCATTTTATTGCGAACCGTCTTTATCGCTTCAAGTTCGAGCTCAAAAACCTGCGGATCAGCGATATACCGGGCTGCTCCCCGAAATCCCAACATCGGGTTCGGCTCCTCCGGTTCAAAGGCGGTACCTCCTTTGAGGTTTCGATATTCGTTGGTCTTAAAGTCCGTTGTACGATACACGACGGGGCGGGGAGAAAACGCTTCGGCGATCGTGGCGATTTGTCCCGCAACGAGATCGATAAACATTTGCTGCTTTTTGTCTGCGATGATCTTTTTCGGATGAATCCCGACGCTTGCCATGATAAATTCAGCGCGTAACAATCCCACGCCGTCGGCATGCAGCTTGGCCACTTCAGCCGCCCTTCCCGCCTGGGCAAGATTCATGTACACACGGGTCGCGGTCTTAATACGTTCACTCGTTTTGACAGGGGCGGGTGTCGCTCCCGTTGCCACCTTGACGGCTCCTTTATAAATTTCTCCCGTCGTCCCGTTAACCGTAATCACCATGCCGTCTTTAACGGTCTTTAACACCCCCATCGTTCCCACTACCGCGGGAATACCCAGTTCGCGGGAAACAATCGCGGCATGCGACGTGCGACCGCCTCGTTCGGTAACGATCGCAACCGCCTTCTTCATGGCGGGTACAAAATCAGGATTGGTCATTTGGGCAACCAGGATGTCTCCCGGATGCACTTTGCCCAAGTCTTTGGGACTGTAGAGAATTTGTACCGGTCCGCTGGCTATTCCTGGACTGGCCGCATCCCCTTTGAGAAACACTTCCTGTTTTATGGAAACGGTAGCCACCTTGCTTTGTTCCTTCGTTTTGATGGTGGTGACCGGCCTGGTTTGTACGATGTACAACTTTCCCTTTTCGATCGCCCATTCGATATCCTGCGGGAAGAAATAATGCTTCTCGAGCCGTTTGCCCAGACGGGCAAGACCCACTATCTGCGCATCGGTAAGTTTTGCCTTTGATCCTTTCGCCTTGGGAATGGGTGAAATAAGGGTTTTCGTACCGCGCTTGGTCATGATCTTTTCCTGCGTGTTCACTTCCTTTTCAATGATTTTTTCTTCCGCTTTATCCACCACATAATGATCCGGGGTAACGGCGCCTTGAACGATCATTTCTCCCAATCCGTAAATGGCATCGACGACGACCTTCGTCTTGTCGTTGGTCACGGGATCGATGGTGAACATGATGCCCGAGTAATCGGACTGCACCATACGCTGCACGGGCACCGCTATCCCTACTTTGAAGTGATCAAATTTGTGCGTGGCGCGGTAAAAAATCGCCCGGTCGGTAAACAGCGATGCCCACGCTTCTTTTACCTTCTCCAGCAAATTTGCTTCGCCGAGCACATTAAGGAACGTTGCCTGCTGCCCGGCAAAAGACGCCTCGGGTAAATCCTCGGCAGTGGCGGATGAGCGAACCGCAACCAATGCGTGTTTTTTTAATAAGCCGGTGTCCAATTTAAAATACGCCTGCATCACCTCACGGGCAATATCTTCAGGAAATTTGGAGCGCATGATAAGCGTGCGAATCGCTTTCCCTGCTTCCGCCAATTTTTTGCTGTTACTTACGTCGAGCCCGTGCAAAAGATCCGCAAGATCATCACGAAGATGGGCTTCGTCGAGGAAATGGAAGTATGCCTGGGCGGTGACGATAAAACCGTTGGGCACCGGGAATCCCGCTTTGGTCATCTCACCTAAATTGGCGCCTTTGCCGCCTACGATTCCGATATCACCGCGATCGACATCCTTAAACCACACGACAAACGGTTTAGTCATATATTCCAGTATGGGTAATTTCGGTAAAAATCGCAAGTGTTATAATGCACGCTATGAGAAAAGCAATACTTTTTGATATGGACGGGGTTATCGCCCACAGTGAAAACCTGTGGAATGAGCGGGAGCCCGATTTGCTCAGAGATATCCTACCCGTATCTGCCGCAGATACCATCATCGGAAATACCCGCGGTCTTTCGGAAAGCCTCATCTACGAATGGGCAAAAAAATTAGGATATAGCGGAACCAGAGAAAACTTTTATGGCAGGTATGACCGGCTGGCACAAAAAATATATGCCGAATGTAACCTCACGCCGGGTATGGATGATCTTTTCGGTGAATTGAAACAATCGGAGGCATCAGTAGGATTGGTTTCTTCATCCCCTATGGATTGGATCACCATCGTGTTACACCGTCTCAAAAACCGGGATGTATTCCGTTTCATAGAATCGGTCAATGCACACCCTGAGTTACGTCCCAAGCCCGCACCGGACGGGTATATTGCCGCCATGCAGGCATTGCAGGCAAATCCTGCAAACACGCTGATTATTGAAGATTCACAGACGGGAATCAATGCCGCCGTGGCAGCAGGTGCCCGGGTTTGCTGCTTTGCCCTCCACGTTGACCGCGAGAAAATGCCGACGGGGGTTACGCAATTTGCGCATACGATAGAAGAACTTCGCAGCGCTTGCCTCGCATTTGTCGGATCAGACAAATGATTTCACTGATTTGCGGGAACAATCACTTCAAACTTTTCGGGTTTTCCGTACGCCTTCGGGCCGTAATCGTTACAAAATTGCTCGATATGTTGCATAAAATAGTCGGGCTTGGCTTTTTGGATCTGTCCGCAGAGAAAGTAGGTAAGGGCGATAACCGTACCGAAACTCGCGTTATCCGCAAGCGGAATGTCCCACCGATGCGCGGGATCACCGAAATACTTATTTTCGCTTCCCAACGTGATTACCAATTCCTGTTCCCACGGATGGACGAATTTGGCGTGCCGGGCGTGTCCCTGCGGAAACGCGCGAACCATGACGTGCGGTCCGAACAATTCGTCTCCCTTTATCTCCACCATGGGTCCCACGTTTAGGTACGCATCGGGAAGCACAAAGGTATAGGTCTGATAGTCGGCAAACCCTTGCGGAAGCGTGAGCGCGTTGATAAATTTTTTGATGTCAGATGCCTGCTCACCCGTAGCCGACAATACCATGCCAAGATAGGTGGAGGTATTGTAGGTGTACGGTTCCGCAATACTTTTGTACGCATACACGCGGTCCGCTATACCCGCCCCGGTTGAATTCGGCTTGCAGGTTAACAGCGTTGTTCTCAGCTTCATTTCCCGCGCAAGTTCGAGTTCCCACACCGAATCTTTTTCACCCGAGGCGGAAATGATGACCGCATCGGTGATGAGTCCCTTTTCAATGACCGGGGTATAGGCGGCAGCAATGGCACGGAAATTACTTTCATCGGCAAATATTGCGGCTTTGCCGGAAAAAAGAATCTTCCCGGTATTTATAGCGTTGCCACTCCCAACGACAAACGGAAGCGAATAGGCACTGATATCAAGTGCGGGAGGCGGAGTTTTTATAAAAAAATCCAATGCCTCCAAAACCGTCATGTCCAATGGCGGAATATTCATAGATTCCCCTTTCTAATATGAAATAAGTATTTCGGTATCTGTCGTAATCGACGTTGCGGTATAGGTGGCGCATGCTGCCGGCAAAAATACCGCGTGCCCCGCAGTAACCGTGACGGGAAGATCCCCCGCGGTTACCGTTACGGCACCCTTTCGCACGAAGATATGCCGGAAGGAATCCATAGCCGAGTGAAAAACGGCATTGGGCTGGACAAACACGACGCGATCCATGCAATAGTATTTACTCTCCAAAAGGAGGTCATGGGCGTAGGCTTCCGTCTTCGCAAGTTGCTTTGCCTGCCGCATATGTGTTTTGGGATCATTAGCGACGGGATCCCGATCAGCATAGGCAAAGTACTCTTCTATCTGCAACGGACGAAGCTTGCCCTCTTTGGACATTTTGCCCTTGTCAAAACTTCTTAGCGTCGCCACATCATCCATGACGTTGACCTGAATTTCATACAACACATTCCCCAACGGAATTTTGACAAGATCCTCCTCCCATGAATGATGAATCCCGCACGGAGAAAGATCCAAGAGTGTCCCCGCCTCCACTCGTACCATATTCACGTATTGCCAGGGATCGGCGTCGCGGACGAGCTGTTGAATCAGAACCGCGGCGTCTTCGTACTTGAGCGTCCCCTCACGCACCCGCAAAGCAACAAGCTGCATCTCACTATCGAGTTTGGTAACGGCGCCTTTGTAGGCTTCCCAGCTGACACCCGCCTTGATACCGCAGGTGATTAACCCCGGCTCAAAGTAATACCAGGATTCCGGCTTCGGCTTCCAACGGTTGTTTTTCACCCCGTCGGGAATATGCAGCTGAAACGAGTTACCGAGCGCCTGGGTAAATTTTAAAAGCAGGTGCATGGTATCGCCGTAGGTCTTCACGGTACGTTTCCCCAAAACGGCTGCAGGATCTGCCGTGATAAGTCCGGTCAGCGCGATACTGTTGGGAACCGTTGTCTGCTGTTCCACCGATTTGGTATCGGCGATTTCGCCCTGAAACTGCGGGTCTTCACTGGTTACCAAAAGCGACAGATTGCTTTTGTCGTACAACTCGTATGATTGGCCGATTTTCTTGCCGGCAAGGATAGGCGAATGTTGCCATTTTTTCGCCTCGGCAATGTACGTTCCGCCCCAGGTCGGTTGCTCAATAAGTTTCGGAATAACAAGATACGGACGCAGTTGTTTTGTATCCATATATATGGTTATTCTAATGCTTTCGTATTGACGCCGGAGCCGAAATCGATTTCGGAGAACATGTGCAATATTTCCCCAACCTGGCGCTTGAGCGTGTCATACGATTCCTGCGTCTTGCCTTCAAATTTTACCGTGAGATACGGACCGTTCTGACTGGCGCGGACGATAAGCATTTCGCTTGCGGTATCCATACGCACCCCGTCAATCTCGGTGTAGGTGGCCGAAGGATACAACTTCTTCACTTCGCCGCCGATTTTTTCGCTCACCAGCGAAAACTTGATGGCATCGGGGCATCCGACTTTAATTTCGGGGCTCGAAACGTACTGCGGCAACTCGTCAATAACCGCGGCAAGACTTTTCTTTACCTTGGTTAAGTAGGCAAGGAGCCGCAGGCTGGCAATGGCACCGTCATCGTGCCCGTAGAAATTATCCATGAAGAAAAAGTGTCCCGAAAGCTCGCCGCCGAACGGAGAACGCGCTTCGCGCACTTTTGCCTTGATAAAGGAGTGCCCCGTCTTCCAAAGGATCGGCGTGCCGCCTTTTTGTCGGATCACTTCATCCACCTGCTTGGAGCAAAGTGCGTTGTAGACGATGTTCGCTCCGGGTAGAGATCCCAACACATCAACGGAAAAGATGGAAACCAACACGTCATTCCAAATAAGTCGACCCGTATGATCGACGATGCCGACCCGGTCGCCGTCACAGTCATAGGAAAATCCGATATCCGCTTTTTCTTTAAGTACGCGCTCGGCAAGCCGAGCCTGCACTTCATGTTCCGTAGGATCGGGCGTCCCCACGGGGAAGTTGCCGTCCGGGGTGGTGTTTTGTTCGATCACTTCGCAGCCTACCGATCGCAAAATATCGGGAAGATAAATACCTGTGGTTGCTCCGCAGGAATCGACCACCACTTTAAATTTGCCGATCGGATCGATACGACGCTTCAAATCGTCCATATACTCCTGTTTAATGTCCTTTTTGATCACCGTCCCTTTTGGCGAGCGGGTCACGAATTTCCCTGATTTCACCAAATCCCGTAGCTCGATAATTTCCTCCGAAAGCATGGTTTCGGAAAATCCCATGCCGAATTTAAAGCCGTTATATTCTTTGGGATTGTGGGAGGCGGTAATCATGACAAGCCCCTTGGTACGGAAGTAATAACCCGCAAAATAGGTTATCTGCGAGAGCGTCATGCCGATGTCATAGACCGTTATTCCCGATTCGGTGAGCCCTTTGACCATTGCGTCACGAAATTCAGGACTGGAAAGTCGGCAATCGTACCCTACTACACAATCGTAGATACGGCGCTGCAATAACCAGGTGGCATATCCTTTTGCCAAAAGCTCCACATTTTCGGCAT
>CAYUZE010000017.1:0-11397 GCA_964449585.1 uncultured Gammaproteobacteria bacterium
CAATCTCAACAGTCACTGAGCGACCCTGTACGTTCGGCACTGTTTGGTCAGAGCAGACAATATCAGAGAGTATCCAACCGGTTTTGCTATCTTCAGTAATGGTATAGGAACCGGGCGTAAGGTTTTCAAATGTTCGTGTCTCATCGGTACCACCATTGTTGTCATTGCCATCATCTTCGAGTTCGAAGCTGCCGCCAAATGATCTCGTGAAGCGGAAGTTTTCGCTGGAATTCGGAGTCGCATCTTTTTTGATAATAAGTGTGCCGAGCTTTTCATTTGTGAATGTACAGGTGATTGCTTCCCCGGCTTCCACATTGAGCGTGGCTCTGCCGGTTTGTATATTGACTATGCCGTTTTGGTCGTTACAGACGATTGAGGTAAGTTGCCATCCCGTTTCGCCGTCTTCTTCTACCCAATACTGCCCTGTCGCGACTGAGACTGTTTTACTTTCCTCGGTACCGCCATTATTGTCGTTGCCGTCATCTTCGAGTTCGAAGTCCCCTCCGGGGAATCCACTACTTACATCAAAGCTAAAGTTCTGATCGCTGTTGGGTATCGCGTTTTTGATGATGGTGACTGAACCCATGTCTCGTGCATTACACAAGGTAATTTCTGTCGTTGTATTTTTAGCGACAGCGATAGATACCGGAAGTGTTGTGCCTTCGGGATTGGTACAACTATACTGGGTGCTACTGGTCGTAAACCAGCCAACGAAATGGTAGCCTGCAACGGTGTTTTCTCCGACATCATGGTTGCCGGTCGTGACACCCGCTACCGTAGTGCCGATCGCGTTGGTGCCTGAGCCATCGAGACTCCATGTAAATCCGTTGGAGTCTGAGCCGTTTACTCCTTCTCCACTATCGTTATAGTCACCGTCACCGTTGCCGTCCGTTCGTTTGTTTACTTTGAGTGAGCCGGTATCGCGGGTATTGGTAAATGTACATATACCACCGTTCTCTGTGACGGTCATCGTGGCAGTTCCTCCCTGAAGTCCCGAACAGATGCCGGTTACTCCGGTGGCGGAATAATCAGCAGGTCCAGATTCAGTGACAGTATAGCTGCCCGTAGGAAGGGTGACGCTGTTGCCGCTTTTGAACGTTCCGGCAACACTGCTGATCGTAAAGTCCCAATCGGCCGGTAGTGCGGTGCCCCCAATGACTTCTTTTACGATAGTGACTGATCCGGTATCCCGCGCGTTACAAATTGTATAGTCGGATGTACCACCTGAACCAACATTTACCGGAATTGGTAACTGATGGAAGTTGGTGTTTTGTGTGTCGGTCGGTAAGTTCGTACAGCTCCATCCCTGTTGTCCTGTCGGGAACCAGCCAACGAAGTGATAGTCATCGGGACTGTTTTCATTGATGTTGTGTGAGCCGACCGGAACCGCGGTGTTGGAAAAGCCCATGGCGTACGGACCCACACCATCGAGCGTCCAGGTAAAGTCAGCAGGATTTGTTTCTTCGTACGTACCGTTGCCATCGCGATCAAGCATTTTGCGAACAGTAACAGTACCAGTATCAAGCGCGTTACAGATAGTGATTTCCGAGGTTTGATCTGCAGTGACCGTTATTGCAGCAGGAAGTGTCGTATTGCCCTGTGGCAGATTGGTACATGAATACTGAGTGCTATTTACTCCACCCGGAAACCACCCAACCAGATGGTAGTCTGGTACGGTATTTTCATTTACGTTGTGAGTGCCGAGGGTAACATTGTTTACGGTGCTTCCCATGGCGTTTGTACCGGAGCCATCCAAGCTCCATGTAAACGATGCGGGATTGGTTGCTTCAAATGATCCATTCCCATCGCTATCGAGTAGTTTGTTTACTTTGACAGAGCCAAAGTGCAAGACAGTGGTATCTTCGGTATCAGTATTGTTGTTGGTGATCGTTTCCGGGCTGTCGGTCGTGACACTGACGGAGTTGGTAACGGTCGTAAGCGCGGTGGTAATAGTGCCTACAATGGTGATGGTTGCAGATCCATTTGCTGCCAAATTGCCGAGCTCGCATTGAATAGAAGGCGCGGTTTGATCTGAACAGCTGCCAACACTTGGGGTGACACTTGTTACCGCAAACCCTGTGGGTAATGTGTCAGAGACAACGACATCTTCTGCAGGTACGACAGAGTTATTTTGTATAGACAGGGTGTAAGTAAGTACACCACCGTTGATTACTGGATCTGGTGAGTCAGACTTAGTGACCGAAACATCGGTTGCTGGTTTGTTGCAGTTATTCTGATAGAAAAGTTGGCCGTACACATCCCAATTTTGACCGGGATATGATCCTCCGACATAGTCAAATGGAGGGATAATATCTCCCCAGTCGACATTTATGCCGGGAAACCAAATTGGCCCATTGTGATCATCGTGTCCACTTACATCTCCGCTACGAGATGGGCTGTTTACGATATATGGATTGTTATGAGCGCCTGTTGCGTGACAAATATCGATAGTTGCGACGGGCTCGTTGTTCACGAAGTTACATGACACGATATCAGAAGCGCCGACCACGAGGCCAGTTACGCCACTTCCACTTTGTGAGCCATTGTTGGTTGCCCCTGTGCAGCTTGCTGAGGCAAAGGTGTATCCATCGACAAGTCCAGTTTCGGTTACTGAGTAGGTTCCCGGTGTTACTTCGACCGGCTGCGTCTGTCCGTTTGCATCTGTCACTTTGGTTGTGCCCGCGACATTAAATGTCCAGCCAGTTTCGGCTCTATTTTCTTCACTGACCGAGCCGATATATTTGTTGACCGTGATCGTGCCGCCGCATAGCTGAATAGCATACTCTGCAAGGTCATCTGCAAGAGTGGCAAAGTTAGAGGTGATGACATCGGATGTAAGACCGGTGTTTACGTTGGGCCCGGAGATCGCCTGCAGATTGGCGGTATTTAATTCGTTTCCAATACCAAGCGCCAGGATGCGTGCCCCGCTTGTCTTTATCGAATTGGCGATAAGTACAGCTTCGCTGACTGCTTGTGATTCAGAGGCATTATCGCCAGGTCCATTATCAACAGTGTTTGGATTGCCATCGGAAGCAAATACGACCAGGTCAGGATTTGTTCTGTTTGGTAGTGTGCTTTGTCCTTTCAGTAGTCCGTCTTCCCAGTTGGTATATCCCCCTGCGACGGGAATGCCATTGATGGCATTGTTTACGTCGGTGAGGTTTGCCGTAAATCCTTGCAGAACCGTTGCGGTGGTTGCGAACCGTGACACAGAAAACTCGGTTGGTGTACCCGCAAATGCGGAGGTAAAGGCGGTCATCGCCGACTTCATGGTGTTTAGTTCGCTTTCGCTAATACTCGTGGAATTGTCGACAATAAGCGCAATATCCAGTCCGCATGCTTGACCAAGGGATGGATTTGGTGTGACAGTGTAGGTTGCCACTGTCACGGAATTTGCACAATTATTATTGCCTTCATTGGATTCGCTAATAACGCCACCATCATCAGCCGAACAACTTTCGCCGTTTCTGGGGTTGCTTAATGTTCCTGTTGCACTTGGGGTAACAGTGTACGCAATATCGATGTAGCTACCCGGAGGCATTGTTGCTGCCCCATTGGCCTCGCAGACAATATCTCTATTGCTTGTACCAGACACGGAGCAGTCAAAGGTCCCTGTGGTGCCGCTTGTCGTGATAGTTGGTGTTCCGTAAGCTGATACGCCAGTTGAAGGGCGTTCATCCCAAAGAACATTCTGGTTGTCTACAAATGAAGCGGTGCCCTGACCCACATTTTCGACACGAATAGTCCAGGTAAAAGGAGTATTAACTACTGCATTTCCTCCAACATTGTTCGTTTTTGTCGCGGTGAGATCGGGTTGTGGCCCTTGTTCTGTATAATGAACTTTTGATCAAGTGAAACTGTGCTACTGTTACACGAACTTGAAGATACGTCATCGAATCTAACCTCGGCATGAAAATTAGAATTGCTAAAATCTGTGGCGATCCATGTTGAGCCCCATAAGTCACTCGCTGAGCCTAAAGTGAATATGGTATCAGAACCAGTAAGCTCCTGAGTTTTATAATTGGTATGCTCATTATCGCTTTCAGACCACATTCTCGCTTCAAGTTGACAACCTGATGTGTCCGAGCTTTTTGCTTCAAGGCGCAGTTCAATTCCATTTATTGTTGAACCAGAAGGAATAGAAAACCCAAAATTTTCAAAACTTTGATCATCATCCTCGCTATTTTCAGTGGCATATTGATCGTCACTTGAAAAAGCGTTTGTTGCGTTCGACCACTCATCATGATTGCCGTCTACAGCGCTTGGTGATTTAAACGTTGTGTCACTATCCGTAAATGTTACGGTGTCCACTGTTGTCCCATCCAATTCCTTTGCCTCAACTTTGTAGTTCGGGCGGTAGATGCCGTCTAACTGATACGCATAGATAAATACGCCGTTTTCATCCGCGGTTACTTGTACGGTGGTAGAGGTGGGTGGCGGATCATCTGAGTTTACGGTAAGATTGTAGGTTTCGCCCGGGGTAAAGTCGGTGCCGGTGATAACTGCAGTATCTGTCGGTGCATAGTCTGCTTTGTCGGTAGAAAGCGTTGCGCTGTTAGATGGATCGACATTATCGAGGTCAAGTGATGCGGCTTCTACGTTTTGAAGTACTGATGCGTAGAGTTGTCCTTCTTCTGGTTGTTCTGGGGTTACGGTTGGTGATGGGGTTGCCTCGGTAGAGGCACCATCGAGGATTTGTCCTTCTTCGGGTGGACCAGTTTCTTTGGGTGGCTCACTGTTCGATTGCTGTGGCGTTTGGTTTTGTTCCCCTGCAGTGGGCGTAACGGTATCTGTCGGGACAACTGTAGGTGTTGTTTCAGGAGTTACTGATGGAGTTGTTTCTGTAGACGGGGTTGGCGTTACTTCATCAGTCGGAGTTGGTTGTATTTCTTCGGTAGGCGTTGGTTGTGCTTCCTCTGTTGGTGTCGGTGATGACTGTTCGGTTGTCGGTTCAGGCGCTGGTGTTTGTGTTTCTGTCGGTGTGACTTCCTGTGCAAAAACCTGTGGAGTGATCAGAGGGAAAATCGGAAAAAATGATTGAGCCAGCATGAGCATGCTGGTAAACACCGCAAATAATTTATGAGCCCTTCGTAGGCGATTCATGTAAATAAATACAAAGGAGGCAATTCCTTTGAGGGCATTATATTCCGCTATATCACTAATTGTCAAGAAATTCTGTAGAATATCTCACAATTCAGAAAAATCGTGCGTATATAATTTGACGCGTTGTGTTGGAGAAATAAAAAATGTGTGGGCGCACAGGGGCTCGAACCCCGGACCTTTGCAATGTGAATGCAACGCTCTAGCCAGCTGAGCTATGCGCCCCAAATTCCTGGAACTTCATTATTATATAGAGCGCGTGGGAATGAGACAAGAGAGAAGGTGACGCCATTAGCCGGCAGCAGTTGCCAGTGAGCGTTCATTGGAAAGACCAAAGGTGGTGCCGTGTTTTTTGTACATACCCCAGTACCCCATTTTCTTTTTGCGGGTGGAAAATGATGCCAACCAAGTGCGACTATCCTCAACCTGTTCACGAAGCACTTTGATGAACGTGCGAAGCTGTTCGTAAAAGTTTAAGTGATAGACGCCGGGATTGACCACTTCCTGATTGACGGCCGTTGCCACTTCGTTATGCAGATTCTTGAGCGAAACGATAAGTGCCTTTAACTCCGCGCGAATCGCGTCGAGTTGGCGTTTGGTTTCCGCTTCAATGGCATCCATATTCAGTCGTGGTTGGGTGGGTGCTTCCACCCGTATCGGCTGTACGACCTCCTGCCTTTCCGGTTTTGTGTCGCCGAATTCAATGGGTTGATTGGGGCGTAACTCGCCGGAAGCGGGTATCCCGCCGATGAGGGAAGCCACGATATCACCGCCGATTTTTGAAAACTCGGAAACCGTACTTTTGCCCACGCTCGTAGGAACCGAGCCGAGTGCCTCAAGCACGTTATCGTTCTTATAGTGGTTCTGCTTTTTCTTGGAGGCTAGCTGTGCCATAGCGCCTGCATTATACCCTCACGGGCACTGCAATTGCAAACGGTTACGCCATCAGGCCGTCGAGGGTCTTTTGCCGTCGAATGAGCGATGTCAGATAATAGCGTTGCCCTTCCAGGGCACTGCGCTCTTCGGGCGATTTGGCGGTCGAAAGCAGTTTGTCTACTTCCGCATCGGTTACCGTGACCTGCTCCTTCTCGGCTATTGCTTCAAGGCCGAATTCAAGGGTAAGATTCTTGGCTGCCTGGGCACGGAAATCCGCGCGTATGGAATCTGCGGTTTTCCCCGTCGAGGAAAGGTACTGTTCGACGGTAAGACCCAACTTCTTGGTTTGATCGACCAATTGGGAAAGTTGGTGGGTTACTTCATGGTCCAGTAAAATTCCCGGAAGTTTTGCCTCGATTGCCGTAAGAAGCGCATCAAGCACTTCGTCCACGGAAGGTCCTTTCGGCTGCGCATCTTCTTTGCCGGGAACCAGGATTTTGCTGCCGCCTTTGGCAGCTTTCACGTCGGCGACTGCTTTTTTGTAGTCCTTCAGCGTGACAACGGGGCGCTCGCATGTTTTGGCAGACACGATCCAATCTTTTCCTTCCTCAGCGCTTTTCAGTTCTATCTGCGGCATCATGATGGGGGTGACTTTTTGTTCCATCACGGCGTCGGTATAAGCTTTCGGCACTAACCGCTTGATCGTTTCTTCGTAGGTTTTGGTTTTGTCGATGTTTTCCTCGACGATTTGTTTCGGCGCCTTTCCTTTGCGGAAGCCTGCTATTTCGGTGTTACTTGCCGTTTCGGTAACGACGGTCTGATACATGTCCTGAATATCGCTCCAGGGAATGGTAATGGTGAGTTCGATTGTCCCGTCTTCCGTTTTGTTTATGGTACTTTTCATAATTGGCAAGTGTAACACAGGGATCACCGAGCGTAAAGAGCGTGCTCGTCAGTTGGCAAGATTTAATTCCAGATCCAAAATAGGCGGAGCAAGCGTGCTATCCTGCAACGTAAATGCGTTGAGTGTTGCGGAGAACGACGCGATTTCTTCCTTAAACACCATAAATGCCGACGTTGTCGCGATGCGTGACACGTTCGGAGGAGGCGTGGGGGTGGGCACCGCTGTCGGTGTTACCGCAGCGGGAGGTGCTTCGGTAGCAGGGGCGGTGCTTCTGGCGTACAAAAAGCCGAAAACTAAAATCGCCGCACAAAGGACGGCACCGATCACGATATAGAGCGGATTCACCCGTTTGGGCTTCTGCGACATGTTCGGCGCACCGGTAAGTGATGACAGCGACGGCTGTGGTGCGGGAGCAGCAGCAGGTACGACTGAAGGTGCAGCGGGAGCGGGTGCTCCCTGCGGCGGTACTGCCGGAGGCTCATTTCCTGAAACTTGCGGTAGGTGTTGTTCGTCCATAGTTATTCGTAGGTTAACGCGGTTTCCAGTTCCTTAAGATATGATCCCGCTTCGACAAGATCCTGCCTGGCGGTATTGACGGTGCCCTGCAATTGTTGGAACAAGCGCTCCTGCTGTTGTACGTCTCCGGTGATTTTGGGAATAGTCGCACGAATCGTATTGGCCTTTTGCTGATAGAGACTATATTTATTGGAAAGTGCCAGCAACCACCGGTCAAGAATCGCCTGTTTTTGCGGGGACGCATCGGATTTACTGGCACTAATGAGTGCCTGCGAATGAGTCGCGACGTCGTTAAATTCTTTTGCAAAGTAATTAAGGTACCCTAACTGTAACGCGGCGATAATCTGCCGGTACGCCGATTGCATCGTTTCATAGTTGGTAACAAATTTTTCCGATACGTCTTCTGCATCATCAAGCGATGCAATCGAAGGCGCCAATATAAGATGTTGATCCAGATACGCGATTTGATTAGTAAGAATTGCACGGTACGTTTGCTTTTCACTGGCGATCATACCGGGATTTTCGGTGATCTTTTCGTTAAGGAACAGAAAGTACGTTTTGGCGACATTCCCCCGCTGGGCGATATACAATTTCACTTTTTCCAGTACATCCTGTTGCGATGCCAACGATTTAAATTGCTTGTACTGATTTAACGCAATCTGATAATCGGATAACCGCTGCCGATACACGCTGAACTGATACTGGTAGTCCTGATATGCCTGTTGACTGGTGGCAAAGGCGGGGCGCGGTACGATGAGCAAGCTCATCGCCAGAATAAGTAGATACGCAATTCTTCTCACCGAATTATCGTACCATGCAAAAAATTGAGAATCAACGCGAAATATTTTTATTTCCGTTTCCTATGGAGATGCTCGGGTAATCGGGTCGCGATACCGCAGGTGAGGCTAAACAGCCGGAATTTCGTACGGCCCTCCGCAAGGCAAAAGTCACATGCCTGCTTCATCGTATCCATTACCGTGCTTCCTTGTGCTCCTACGGCATCCCATTGCTTCCCCAAATCGGTGAGCATCGTCCGTATGATCTGACGGTTCCCCTCTCCCGCCGCCGCGTCATCCGCCTGATGGCAGGCTAAGCACTGACTATCGATGGCACGAGCCGCCGCTTCAAGTTTTTCGTCTGAAAGAATTTCATTCATGGACATGCGCTTTTTGCTCCCGAGAGGAATCGAGCTTTTCAGGGTTGCCCCATCCCGCTCAGCGGGATGCGTTGCGTGTGCCGCTGAGAGGACTTGAACCTCTAAGCCTTACGGCACAGGTTCCTAAAACCTGCGTGTCTACCAGTTTCACCACAGCGGCATATGCTCGATTATACCCTGCTTTAGATGGTGACTTCCAGGTGCTCAACACCCACGGGGCTAAAATCCTCGATTTTATTCAGAAAATAGCGTACTTTCATGCTCCACGTAGGAGAGGCGGCATAGATGGCACCCATTTTTTCAATGGTGGTAGCACCGCGATCCACATAGCGGTACTTGAGCCCTTCAGACACCTGCGTAATACCGTCTTTCCAGTTTTTGAAATGGATACCGTCATTTTGTCCGGTGAATACTCCCCAGCCCCATCCGTTAAAGGAGTTTTGAGGGATACGTTTTCCGAACGTAGATTCCACGCCGGCGATGGCGGCGACAAGTTTCCAATCAAGCCCAAGTCTATCCGCTTCAGCGATAAAATGGCCGGCATCATCCGCCATGGGTGAATTATGCATCGTAAGGTATGCCTTCAGTTTGGTGACACGGGCATCGGCAACCGTTTCCGGTAAGGGAAGATGCGCGGATGCTTCCGCCATTGGGAGCGCCTGTGCAAACACCGGCGTAGGAAGGACGCCAAAAAGGACAAATGACAATGCTATAGTTACGGCTTTTTTCATAGTCTTACCTCGCATTGATCCCGATACATTCGGGACAAAGGTGAAGTAAGAGAACTTGTTGCCTCTATTGTGGGAGAGGCGTTCGGGGAGGACTGAGGCTATTCCGGTGCTGTTAACGGGTACTCAAGCGGGCAGTTGTAGCCTCAAAATGAGGCTTGCTTGAGTATCCATTAATAACCCTAAAGCAAGCTATGGTTTAGGTAGCAAACCTTAGGATCTAATGAGGGAGTATAACGGATAGGCAGCACTTTGTCAAGTCCTATGGGATATTGTTAGATTTACAACGTTCCCAATTAATAAGCCACACCGAGAAAACATTTGAATTATGGGCTATTAAATAATGAAGGTTACTGTATCTCGTTCATGAAGTGATCAACGCAATTTGCCCATGAGTTGCCGTTGGCAACGGAAGGAGGAGCGTAAATGGCGCCGATATCGACAAGCTCCGTAATCCCCCGGGCAAAATATTTTTCTTTTAAGTACTTTGAAACCCAATCAATGGCGTAGAGCCAGTTGGGAAATTTTGCACCGCTTATCTCGCCCGTTTCCACGCTAATCCCCCACGCATTATGCGAATCCTTGCTCGGCATTCTTTTCCCTACGTTGCTTTCGCACATGGCGATGGCGGGTACCAAACGGTAGTCAATGCCGTAGTGTTCCGCGCGGTCGACAATGTATTCGGCGTATTCCGCAATCGGGGATTCATGTTCCTCCAGGAATTTGGTAAGCAATAATGCGCGGGCATCCCCCGCCAGGATACTTGCACCCAACACCTGTTCGGTGCCGTACGATGAGGCGGCAATTCGCATGGGCGGTACTCTCGGCGTCACCACTTCTTTTGCGTTTGCCTTATTGGTGAGGGTCAAAAGGAGCGATAAATTGACGGCAAGAAGACTCAAAGTTAATGGAAACCAACACAACGCAATAAGCGCTTTTTTGAGCATATAAATATACTGACATGGACCGGTATTTCTGTCAACTTGACATGCGGGATTAGCGCGTTAAATACGGAAGAACGTTCCGACGAGGTAGGCGACCAGTGCAGACACGCCGCCGACGGTAAGCGTTTCCGCAATACTTCGGAAGGGTTTCCGCTGTGTTACGTTTGCCCGCAAAAGTCCGAGCAAAAAAAGTGCGGTAGCGGTAGCGATAACCGAAAAGCGGAAAACATACTCCCCCTGATGGAGCATGTACGGAATGAGCGGAATGACTCCGAACGTGGTAAACGCGATGAAGGTCGCGATGGCGACTAACAAGGGTTTCTCGCCTTCGGGATTGGTCATTTCAAGTTCATCTTTCATCATGAACTCCGTCCAATACGACGGGTTACTCCGATAGATGGTCGCAAGCGTCACCGCGTCTTTTTCGGTAAAACCCTTGTTGCGGAGGATGGTGACTGTTTCGCGATACTCTTCTTCGGGTTCGTGGAGAATCTCGTGATGCTCTTTTGCTTTTTCATTGCGATACACTTCCTGATCCGCGCGAAGCGAAAGAAAACTTCCGAGCCCCATGGATAAGCCGTCCGCGAACAAATTTGCAAGGCCGAACAAAAGTACCGATATGACGGGAACTGCGGAAGCAACGGGGTCTTGTTGGGCGCCGGCAAACCCGGCGACAACGGCAAATGTGGTGACGATGCCGTCATTGCCGCCGTAGACAATTTCCCGAAGATATTGGGAAAACGCGGTACGTTTATGTTCCTTCGCAAGATGTGTCGCTAAATCAAATTTTCTCATCGTTTATCCAGTATAGTCATTCAGTCAACGGCAACCGCTTAATTACCCGCCGATTTACACGAAGGACAGATCCGATTTCCTTTGCCGCCAAACATGGTACCCCGCACGCGTAATACGACGTCGAGACCCTTATCGCCCGGTGATTTTTTGTTCGAGACTTGATCGGATATACCAACCGGATTCAACAAAAAGGCGTGCGGCATTGTAGGGAGAAACATACACTCGTCCGCATTTTTTGCAACCCTCCAAATTTAATTTGGTGAGCTCTCCCCGAGCAATGGTATTTCGTTTTTGTTCGGAGGACATATGTATATGTAAATCTATGTGAGCGCAGAAGGATTCGAACCTTCAACCGACAACTTAAGAGGTTGCTGCTCT
>CAYUZE010000018.1:0-5137 GCA_964449585.1 uncultured Gammaproteobacteria bacterium
AAGGGCGGTGGTCACGGTAGTCATGGTGGTGGTTTCGGAATGGTAGGTATAGCACTTATAGTTATTGCTGGCGGTGTCGCGGCTTTTTATTTTCAGCGACGCAAAAAAGCATCTGAGACATCGACTTGATATTTTGTATTTAAAATTTGATTTAATTTTTTGATAGTGTGATGGCGTCGAGGTAGTACACTTGCATGCTTTTTGTCAGTAGAGGCTAGAGCAACATAATTAATTGAATTTACTTACAGAAAGGTTGCAGGTTAATTTTAAGTAATTTCGTAGCAAATGAAATTACTTGACACTATAAAAATGGCTGAGTTAGTCTAGAGGCGGGCGAGGTCATTGATATATTAGGTGGGAAGTGAAGCGCTGAAGAATAAGAAGAAGAGGGTGGTAATTATGGAAAAACAAAGGAGAGAGAGATGAATGCCAAGTTATGGCTAAGGTTTGGAGTATTGTTTGTGGGGATGTTGCTGATAGGATCGGTGCAGTCGAGCAACATGCCGAGTGTACCGGATGAGTTATTTGAAGCTTTGAAGATAGACCGGAACAAGGTGACGCCGAAGGAGCTGCATGAGGCGCTGGTGAAGCGTTACAAGGATCCGGAGCAAGGGGCTGGGCGAGGAACATTGGCGCAATATTGGGAACCGATACCGTATGGGATATATTTAGATCCTGCGACATTTTACAAATCGCCTACGACGAACAAGGAGATAGCGAGTCGTAAGGAATGTGTGGAATGTCATACGGATGAATCGCCGGTATGGGTACAGGCGTGGAAGCGGAGCAGTCATTCAAACTTAGACAAGGTTCGTAATTTAAAGCCTGAGGATCCGACATTTTATAAGAAAGCGAAGCTGGAAGAGGTAGAGAAGAATCTGCGTTCGATGGGTCGGCTTGCGGAAGGTGAGAACTTGAAGGAAGTAGGATGTATAGACTGTCACGTTGACATTAACACGAAGAAGAAAGCGGATCATACCAAAGACATCAGGATGCCGACGGCGGATGTGTGCGGTACCTGCCACTTAGCGGAATTTGCGGAACGCGAATCGGAGCGTGACACGATGATATGGCCGCATGGACAATGGCCGGATGGACGTCCATCGCATGCGTTGGATTACAAGGCGAATGTGGAGACGACGGTATGGGCGGCGATGCCGCAGCGAGAAGTAGCGGAAGGCTGCTCGATGTGTCATACCAATCAGAACAAATGTGACTCCTGCCATACGCGTCATGAATTTTCAGCGGCGGAATCGCGTAGACCGGAAGCATGCGCGACCTGTCACAGTGGTGTTGACCACAACAACTGGGAAGCCTATTCGATGTCGAAGCACGGCAAGATGGTATCGATGCTGGGAGACAAATGGAACTGGGAAGTACCATTGAAAGACGCGTATGCAGTGGGAGGTCAAAGTGCGCCGACTTGCGCGGGCTGTCATATGGAATACGAAGGCGAATATAGCCATAACATGGTAAGGAAGATACGTTGGGCGAACTATCCGTTTGTTCCTGGTGTAGCAGAGAACATCAAGAGTGAATGGGCGGAAGCGCGTTTAGACTCATGGGTAGTAACGTGTACACAATGCCACTCGGAGCGTTTTGCGCGTTCATATTTGGAATTGATGGATAAAGGTACATTGGAAGGACTGGCTAAATACCAGGAAGCTAATGACATAGTTCATCAACTGTACAAAGAAGGCTTATTAACAGGTCAGAAGACCAATCGTCCAGCGCCACCTGCGCCGGAGAAAGAAGGCTATGCATACTTTGCTCAGTTATTCTGGTCGAAAGGTAACAGTCCTGCGGCGATTGAGCTGAAGGTTCTGGAGATGCATGAAAATGACCTGGCTAAGATGCATGTAGGCTTGGCGCACGTTAATCCGGGAGGATGGACCTATACGGAAGGTTGGGGTCCGATAAACCGTGCGTATGTAGAAATTCAAGACGAGAACACCCGCATACGTGAGATGGTAGCGCTGCAGGAACGTGTTAAGAATCTTGAAACCAAGAAAACCAGTTTACTGGACTTAGATGGCACGGCGGAGAAAATCTCGCTGGGTGGTTTAGGTGGTGGCATGCTGCTGGCCGGTACACTGGCCCTGGCGGGATGGCGCAAACGTAAGCAAAGCGAAGCTTGACAAACACAGTGATAACTGACCGCACAGAGAAAGCGGTGCGGTCAGATGAAAGGCTACTCCCGTCATTAGGCATACTGCTGGTGGCGGGAGGTTTGTTTTTTTTAGGCTGGTTTGGATATCTCTGGTACAAACCGATAGCTGCACCTTACGAATATCAACGGGTAACGGAAGGCGGCGGCAAGCAATTTGCGCAAATGGATCTGCAAGAGTGGTCGCAGCTTAAGCTTGAACAATACAAAGTAAAAGCGACGGATATAGACAAGCCGATTGCGGAATTCATAGTTGCCAAGCAAGGAAGCGGATCACCGGTACTGATGTACTGGAAGAACAGCACAAACGAAGTACTCTATAACTTTGACAGAAAGCCGGCGGAACTGAGCGCTTTGGCGATGGCGATCAGCAAGCACGCACCGCGGGATGCTCTGATACTTTCATGGTGGGACACCTCACGGCAAATTGGTTTATTAACAGGACACGAGACGCTTTTTACTAGTCATTTAAATGAGCCATTGCTGATACCGCTACCGTGGTTGGGGCAAAGCAAAGCGATTCAAGCGTATGAAGCCGAATTTTGGGGCGGTAGGGCCGAGCGTAAGGAGGAAGAACAGTTCAAGCGCTTTAGTCAAGCCCTGGCTGCACCTGCAGAAGAAGGTGCGAAGCAACTGCGGGAACTGATTGGTTCAAACCGGGAAGCGTATGTGATCGTACACGTAACCGACCTTTACAAACTAGGCATGATGTATCCGGACAAAATAGGTGTTGCCTATCAGAATTTTCCGATGACAGGCAATATGCACGGTATGATTAATCAGATGAAAGTGCAAGTTAAAGAGAACAACTTTGACACCTATACATTGCAATCGATATCAGACAACGAAATCAGAGCATTTTTCTTAAGCGATCAAGCAAGCAGCGAAACCTTATTGGCAAGGATGCTACCATTTGTAGAGAAGAAAGCGCCGCAAGAATTGGAGGCATTGCAGCTTATTTATCAGCAAGGGGGGTATTGGGTATACAAGATACCCTGAAAAATATTCAAAGGACAGCCACTGCCACATAATTATTTACACAATCTGCTGATAGCGTACAATACGCGGCTATAAAGATGAATTAAAAAAAGCATAAAAGCATAAAAGGAGGAAGGATGAAACGCACGATAAGCTATATATTTGCAGTACTGGCGATGTTTGCATTGTTTAGTGGCGCAGTCATGGCGGACACCTATGAAGGGCGCACGAAATGCAGCTCATGCCATAAATCGCAAGCCAAATCATGGAAGGATACCGCGCATGCGAAAGCGATGGAATCACTAAAGCCAGGTACACGCAAGGAAGCGAAGATTAAAGCCAAACTTGATCCGGATAAAGATTACACGCAAGACAAGGATTGTGTGGGCTGTCATGTAGATGGGTTTGGCAAGAAAGGGGGTTATACGGTAGAAGCGCCTAAGAAGCCATTAGCGGCGGTTGGTTGTGAATCCTGCCATGGACCAGGGAAGAATTACCGTGGAGACCACCGGAAGGCGGGACAAGCATTTGAAAGCAAGGGTACCACGACACAACGCAAAGTGCTTGCCGACAAAGGACAAGACTTCATGTTTGAAGAAGCGTGCAGTGCCTGTCATTTAAACTATGAAGGATCGCCGTGGAAAGGAGCGAAAGCGCCCTATACGCCTTTTACACCTGAAGTAGACAAGAAATACACATTTGACTTTGACAAGATGGTGAAAGATGTTAAAGCGATGCATGAACACTATAAACTTGACGGTACATTCGTAGGAGAGCCTAAATTCAAATATCATGACGAATTTCAGGCAAATGCAAAGGAGAAGGTAGCGGACAAGAAAGATAAAAAAGGAAAAGAGTGATGACGAGCTTACAAAAAGGCGCGATAGGAACGCTGCTGACTGGTGGCTTGCTAGGGATATTACTGGTAGCGGTAGTATTTGGAGGAGAAGCGGCGCTTTCGACGGAAGAATTCTGTACTAGCTGTCACTCGATGACTTATACACAAACGGAGCTGAAGGAATCGACGCACTATGGTGCATTGGGTGCGAATCCAGGGTGTAAGGATTGTCATATACCGCAGGGCTTCAAGAACTTTCATCTTGCGCTGTATACCCATGCGGTAGATGGTGCGAGGGAATTATATTTGGAGTTGGTGAATGACTACTCGACGCTGGAGAAGTTTAATGAACGGCGATTGATAATGGCGCATGATGCACGTATGAACCTGAAGAAATGGGACAGTGTGACATGTCGGGAATGCCATAAAGATCCGAATCCTCCTGGTGCGGATGCGCAGGAAGCGCATAAGAAGTTAAAGACGGAGGGAGCGACGTGTATAGATTGCCATCAGAACTTAGTGCATGAAGCGGTGCCGAAGACGGATCTGAATGCGAGTTTGGCAGCCGGTAAGATGGTACTGATGAAAGAAGAAGAAGAGGGTGATGAGGAAGAAGAAGATGATGAGGATGAAGAAAGTGAAAGTAGTGAGAGTGAAGCGGTAGAGGGTGAAGAGCAGAGAGAAGATAGTGAAGAAGAGGATGAAGACGAAGAATAAGTGAATAGTTCTTTGTGTTCGCTCTACGTGAAAAGAAGTTTGTTAATATAGTTTTTATAAAGCCCGTACGAGATATTTGTACGGGTTTTCATTTTCCAAATGCACTTTTATTTATAAAAATTTTGATGCTTTTATTTTACTTTACCGTAATATAGTTTTTTTATTTTAAGAGATTTTTTAGATTCCTCGAGATTACTTCTTGCATATTAATTATGAAACTAACAGTAAGTCAATAAATTAGGTGAATGATTGAGTAAGCAAAACGTATCATTCGAGCAACTTGGTTTGTCGAACGAACTCTTGCGTGCAATATATGAGCAAGAATACAAAAATCCAACGCCAATTCAGGAACAGGCAATACCGATAATACTAAGCGGTAAAGATGTAATGGGAGGGGCTCAAACAGGTACAGGAAAAACAGCGAGTTTTACCCTTCC
>CAYUZE010000019.1:0-4592 GCA_964449585.1 uncultured Gammaproteobacteria bacterium
CTTCGTGCCGACGATGAGCCGCGATCGCGCGCAGGCGCTGATGAGCGGCTGGGAGCGCGCGGTGCGCCAGACTGTTGCCGTATGATCGCGCGATGCATGTTTCACGGTCTTTCGCAGCGATCTTCCTTGCGCTTCTCACCGAACCCCCGACCTGGCTCAGGGCCGCAGCGGCCGCGCTGCTGGTCACGCTGATCGCGAGCCTGTTCCACTTCGGCGCCCAGCCCTATGCGGTGGGGCTGATTCCGGCCCCGTGGGACAAGCTCGCGCACCTCGCATTCTTCGGTGGGGTGGCCGGTCTCGCCTCGATCGCGCTCGGCGGCCGCGGTCCGGTCGTCGCGTTCGCCGCGTTCGGCATCGCCATGGCCGTCGGCGGGGCCGACGAGGCCGTGCAGACGCTGCTTCCGGGCCGCAACGCCGGCCTGGCCGACCTGGCAGCCGACCTGGCCGGCGCCGGTCTCGCACTCTGGGTGCTGTGGATGCTGGGGGAGCGTCGGGTGCGCTAAGGTTGGGTGCTTGTGCGCAGGATTCGCCGCGCTCTCACAGATGCCCCCGGTTATCGATTTCTTACGAAGACGGGGGCGGCGGCAGGTCGAATCTCAGGTGGCCGACAATTGACTCGGTGTCACGTTGCCAATGTCTTGCGGCAGCGAAGGTTTATCGAGCCGAAGTGCAGGAGTGCCCACGACATCAATCCGCCGGTAACCGGATTCGCGAACATTGCTTTGGCCCAGGGGCGTGTCTGCACGCCGCGGATGGTTCGGACATCGAATTCAACGTCGAATCCTGCCGAAGCGAACGTCGCCTCGACCTCGGTGGGCGTCCGATAGAACGTATCGTTGCAACTGTACTCGTAGTAGCGGCGGGCCCGTACGCTTGCCGGCATTCCATCGAGTTGCCAACCCTTCTTCTCGGGCTCCACACCGACGGCGACGCATGCCCGGATCAGTGCATGTCGCAACGCCGATTTGCGCGTGAACTGTATCAAAGGCATATGGAGATGCCCTTCGACTATTCGCCGATGAGCAGGGTAGACATGCAGTGCCTCGCCACCCGTCTTGAGTACCCTGGCGGTCTCGCGAGCGAATGCTCCCAGATCTGCGACATGCTCGAGCACCTGATCCGACGAAATGAAATCGACTGATTGATCAGGAAACGGCGCTCGATAGTCACTGCCGAATATCAACAGAATCTCTTCGGCTGGCAATCCACGTTGACGCGCCAGTGCACGACCCTTCTCCACCCAGGGGCCGGCTACATCGATACCGTATGCACGCCATCCCTGACTCCGAAGCCACAGCGTCAACTCGCCTCGTCCGCAACCCCAGTCGACGACGGTCATTTCTTCTCGCCGTAGCGCCAGCTTCGAACGTCGAGCTTCGAGCGCGTCGATGGTGGCGACCCGCGGCCGATATGCGGCCATATCGTTCTCGGTCAGTACCATCCACATGGGCGAACCAGAACGCTCACACATGGTTTCCTCTGCAGTGTCTATCGTGACGAGAGACTTCTTCAGTTGAACGACTGCCAGGGCTGCAGCGACTGGTATTCGGCTGCCGACGGCTGGCCGACGCCGCGCTTGCTCCAGTCACACACGCCCGACGGGAAGATCGCCTCCAGCCGAGTGCGCTGTGCCGACGTGAAGCCGACCGTGTAGGTACCGTCCGCGAGCGCTGTCGCGACCGGTTTCAATTGGCACTTGGCGATGTCGAGCGCGGCCGGGGCGCCCGCCGCTGCCCGGGTACCGATGCCCACCGGATACCACGAGGCGCACGAACCCGAGTCGGGCGTGAGTGTCTGCGCGACGAAGTTCGTCGGGAAGCTCCCGCCCGGAGAGACGCAGCCTTCGCGCAGCGTCGACGGCCGGTTCCGGGAGACCTTGACGGCCTGCGCGTCGGCCGTGGAGTCGCTCAGGATCGCCGTGAGCCAGAGGTCCATCTGGTCGAGCCCGTGACGCACCAGCGCGCTGCGCGAGGTGAACACGGTGGGTGCGCCGCTCTCGAGCAGCATCACCTGGTTGGCCGCGGTGCCGTTGGCCTTCAGCAGTCGCTCGCGCAAGAGGAACGAGTGGTAGCGCAGGTGATACGCGCCACCCGCATTGCTGTCTTCGTAGGAGCGATAGTCGACGATCGGCACGTCTTTCAGGCCCCAGCCGCCGTAGAGCATCCGCCCGCTGCTGTAGGCGATCGGCAGCGTCTCGGGGTCGGCCACCGAGCGCGGCGCCGGCAGCGTCGGCGAGTCGGCAGTCGAATTGCCGTCGGAATCGAAGCCGCCGATCTTCTCGTTCAGGTCGAGGAACTGGTCGACGCCGATCGTGCCGTCGTTGAGCGCCTTCAATCCGTACTGCACGCCGGTATTGTCGAGCGGGCGCCGCGCGATCGTGTATCCGGGCGCGAGCGGATTCGTTCGCGTGCCCCAGACGTTCACGCTGTGGTCGAAGACCCCGCAGCGCGCGCCGCCCGGGTTCGTGGTGGGGTCGTAACGCTCGCCCCAGGGCAGCACGGCCGGGCAGTCGGAGGCGCCGATGCGATCGGCGGGGTAACCGCCCATGGTCGCCAGCGTGCCCAGGCTCATCATTCCGCTGACCGCGCGCTTTTCCTCGTCGGAGAAATATGCCGGCAAATGGTAGGTGCCTTCGAAATAGCGATCGAGCAGCCGCGCGTCGCTCACGAAGTGGGCAGTGGTGAAGCTCACTTCGGGGTATCCGCAGCCGACGATCAGGCCGTCGAGCAGCCCGGGGTAGTTGTCGGCGATCTGGAACTCCTGGTAGGCGCCGCCCGAGCAGCCCCAGCCGAGGGTGTAGCGCGGCACGCCGTAGGCTTCGATGAAGCGCTCCTTCACCATCGCCATCGTCTCGGCCGCGAGCACTTCGTTGCAGTTCTGCGCGAAGACGTTCAGCGTCGAGGAGGCGACCGCGTAGCCGCGCTTCAGGAGTTCGGGGTCGAGCAGCGCCTGCTGCGGGTCGCCGTACCCGCTATCCCAACCGATCTCGATGCCCTGCCGATACCAGCCCGCACTGCAGCCGCCGCCGAAGGAGTAGACCAGCTTGCGGTTCCAGCCCGAGGGCTGCGCGAAAGGCGAGGGTGTGCTGTCCTGCGCCGGGTTGTGCAGGATCGCGATCTGGTAGATGGCGCGGTTGATCGTTCCGGTCTCGATGCGCACGACGAAACGCACGCTGCGCCCGTCGACGGTGATCCATGCGGCGTCGGCAGGCGGGTTGCTCGGCGTCGGAGTGTAGACGAACCTTTGCTGCGTCGATGACCAGTAGACGTAGTGCGCCCGGACCCACGTGGAGCAGACGTCGTAGTTCAGCGGGTTGCCGAGCGTGTTGCCGTCGGGCAGCACGAACGACGCGGTCTCGCAGACGAAAGGCCGTTCGTGCGGCCCCGAGAAGACCGGCCCCGAATCCGGGTGGTTGGTCAGTGCGAGTTCTCCGCCCTTGACGCCGTCGTAGTACGCCTCGACTGCATTCGAGCCCAGGCGCAGTTCGTACCTCGGGTCCGACTTGTCGATCAGCCCGATCAGGGCGTTCTCGCCGGCCTTTGCCTGGAACTTCGCGGTCACGTCGGTGCCGTTCAGCCGCACCGACACTCTTGCCGGGTCGCTGCCTGCGGGGACGTCGACCTGGAGGAGCACGTCGCCGCCGCTCACGACCGTCGGCCGCGACGAGAGCGACTTCACCGCCAGGCTGACCGGAGGAGGGGGCGGTGGCGGTGGTGGCGGTGGTGGTGGTGGTGGCGGCGGCGGTGGTGTCGGCGTCGGCGTCGGCGTGGGTGTCGGCGTCGGTGCTGCGTCGGACCCGCCGCCACCGCAACCGGCAACGAACAGCGCGATGAGCGCCGCACCGGCCGCACGGCGAATGCACTGGCGGATCGCATGCGGGGCGGGCGCGAGCGCACGAGAAGTGTTGGTTCGGGTCGAGGTCACGTGGTGCTTCCCGGAGTGTGCGTCGGCCAGGCGTGGGGCCTGCGCATCGACGGTCGTCGGATTCTAGCCGCCCGTCGCCCACGTTGTAGCGCGCGTCGCACCGGCTTGCGCAGTTCGTCACGAAAGCGCGAAAGTCGTCGATGCTAGACTCGCTCGGCACGATTCCGGTTCCGTCGAACCGCGGGTCGTGCATCGAAGTGCGGAATCGAGAAGGTGTCTCCTCCAGTGATTTCATTCACGGTGCTGCCGGACGATCGCGGCGCGCTCGTCCAGTTTCTGCGTGCCTGGGTGAGGCCATTCGATGCTTCGCGCGAGCGGACGGTTGCCGGCTGGCTGCGCATCGCATTCTTCTCGTCGATTCTCTTCAACCACACGGTTCAGGTGCGCTTCGAGTTTCTCGACGGCCGGATGTGGGTGGTCTGGGCGCAGTTGCTGCGCGACTTCGGGATGGTCGGCTTCTTCCTGATCGCCGGCGTCTCGCTGAAAGGCAAGATGCTCGCAAACCCGCGGGTGAAGATGCCGAGCAACCTGGTGAAGCTCACGGTTGCCGCGGTCGGGCTGGCGGCCTTCGACATCCTGTTCACCCTGGCCAAGGGCGGCGAACCCCAATCGCTGAAGCACCACTTCTACGCAGCGATCTACGAGACGAATCTGTGGTTCTTCGTCGC
>CAYUZE010000020.1:0-4588 GCA_964449585.1 uncultured Gammaproteobacteria bacterium
GCTTCCCCGCCAATAGGCTCCCGCCACCGAAAGCAGGGTAAAGTGCTTTATGTCACTGCTGGGGTGCGGGCTATGACCGCCGCGGCATAAGTCCGTAAAGGTGCCCGACGTATAGGTGGTAAGTGTCTTGTCGTCGCCTGCAAATTCTTCGATAAGCTCCCGCTTGTACTCGTTATCGGCAAAAAGCTTGATTGCGTCTTCCTTGCTCACCTCCGTCCGCTCAAAGGTTTTCCAACTCTTTACCAATTCGCGCATCTTCGCTTCGATTTTGGGAAAATCGGCTTCCGATACCTTGTCCTCACCGAAATCAAAATCATAATAGAAGCCGTCTTCTATGGCGGGTCCTATTGTCCGCTTGGCGCTGGGCCAAAGTTCCATAACCGCCGCCGCGAGCAAATGCGCACACGAATGTCTGAGGTTCTCCAAATGCTTTGTTTCCATAAAAAAACCGCACTTCCCTTTGCGCTCCCGCCAGGGCGAGAAGGTTCCAGCGCAAATTTCAGCAACGGTACTTTATTTCTTCTTTTACGCCGAAGATCGCGCTTCTTTTTGAGGTTGGTGAGATCTCATGCAAACAAGAAGATATCCGTATCGTACGTCCTGTACCCTTGTATTGTCAACAGTTACGGGATGCGAAATGCATACACATGGTGGGTTGTATCCCGTCTGATTATCTTCCATTTGGGAAATATAAAACTGTTGGTAATGATCGTGGCACCCGGTTTAAGTTCCTTTTTCAGTTTTTGTGCTAGATCTTCCATACGCCACGGAATAAGGTACACAAATACGATGTCGGCAGTGCTTAGGTCGGTTGTCCACAGGTTGCCCCAAATGACCGTAATTTTGCCCCTGTAGGGGCTCAGGAAGGCTTTGATTCGGGTAAAACGTACCAGATAGGGGTTAATCTCAACTCCTTTGGCATAGGCGCCTTGTTTTGCCGCCGCAAACAACACGCGCCCGTCACCGCTGCCTACGTCAAAGACGGTTTTCCCCGGAGTAATACGGGCAAGAGCAACCATCGCGTCAACCGCTTTTTTGGAAGACGGAACAAACGGACCCCCCGTGACAAAGGCCAGACAAAGAAACAGGAAGAATCCCGCCAATAGGAGTTGGAGTATGAGAAAAAGGATTGCCATTATGGTTGTCTTTCGGCGATGACGATAAGCCGCTGTGCTGACGTGCCGGGAGGCCAGCACGTCATCAGTGTTACCGTTTCCGTTTCAGGAACACGAAAGAGATAATTTATCGCGTCAGCCGGTACCTTGCGGACGTCAGCTACCGTATACGTGTATCGCATTGACCGATAATACACGTAAATACTATCGCCTTTCGTCAATTTGGAAAGCAGGTAGAAAACAGAATTATAGCGGAGTGCGTCAACAAGATTGACGGATGAATGCGAAAACAGGAATATATTTCGTCCGTCGCCCGGAAACGCGCTTCCCTTGGCGTGGGCTACTCCCTTCGTGAGTGCGCGCTGATATACGGCACTGTCAAACGGATCCACGTCGCGGATTACTTTCGCATTGGCCTGGATTTTTGGGATAACGACGCCAAATTCCGTATCGATCGGTTCTTGCGGAAGGTCGGTGCGCGCCGGGGCGAAGGTCTGTCGCAGTGAATATCCGAGCTCAAGACGGATGAGCGGCCACACCATGGCAAAAGTGACGGCAACACCCAGCACGATACACAACACGCCCACGCGCATAAGTATGTGGGAAAGCGTTGCCTTGCCGGCGGTTATGTGCGGCGACTGCTTACGGTGCTTGCGGGTGTTTCTTTTTGCGGAACGCATAAAGGAGTGCTCCGATAAGGAGTATACCACCGACAAGCAGCATGTTTCGAGCGGTTGACTCTTTGGCGGCGTTATCCGTTTTCTCAGTTTCCGGTGTGGCACTTGGGGTGGTTTCTCCGAGCGTTTGCCCGTTGCTCTCGGTGGCCGTTGTCGCATCATCCAAGCCGAGCACGCTCCCTCCGGCGGCAAGTCCGTTGCCGCTTACCGGGATAGCTCCTTGGGAAGGTGATCCGGTCGGGTTAATGACCGTGATGGTACTCACATTGTCACCGACGAGTGCGGAACCATTCCCCGCCGCATCGAACGCGCGAACGGCATAGTAATAGGTTTTACTACAATCCGGTGGGGTGTCGGTCACATTTTTTGCCTCATCGGATCCGATGGGGATGACTTGGATTCTTGATCCGTTATCAGCGTTAAACGGTACGGTATCAGATCGGTACAGCTCTGCCTTGACGGTCGCACCGCTATCATTTGCCGTCTTAAAGTGAATCGTGTATTCGCAGGCGTTTGTTTTGTTTTTACTATAATCCCGCAGGTCTCCGGGACCGCTCGTGTCGTAGGTTACCGTTGTCGTTTCGTCGTCGAAGTTATCTCCCGATCCGTCTCCTGCGGTTGCTTCCACTTTAAATGAATACGTACCATCGCCGTCATTTACCACGGCACTATCTACGGTACAGCTGCCGCTGTTGCCGCCGTCTGCAAATGTTTGGGTGCTGCCGAACTGCGAGAATGCCGCATCGGAAGGGCCTTTCTGGAAGCATTTAACGGTCACCGTTCTTCCCTGCAGATCCAACGCCACAAAGCTTACGGTGAAACTGCTTTGATTGATCGGTGATTTCGGTTGCTGAATCCGAACGCTCACGTTTTTGGCGGCATACACGGTGCCGGTTACGGCAACCATAAGACATCCCGCCATGGTAAGTAATCCGAGTTTTTTAAACATAATGCCTCCGTGCATATTTTCCTGCTGCGATTAATCCGATACCCATAAGGAACAGTAAGGCGACAAGTTTGAGCCATAGTTCATCCGCCCCGGTTGCCGGGAGTTCGGTGGAAGCTCCCAACACTTCTCCCGTTGTCGGATTGAGCGTAGCGCCGTTTTGGGTGCTTTTTGCGATAGTTACCGATGTCCCGACATGATTGATCTCATCGATATATCCCGGACTTACCGCGAGCGCCACGACATCGTTGCCGTCATTGACCGCACAGTTCGTCTCAAACCGGCATCCGTACGCCCATGCCAAATCTTTGTAGAGACCGGGTTTCTGGTCGGCACTTATGTCGGCAAGATACGTTAACGTGACCGTTTCGTCCATCACCATATCCCCGAGTTGCCACACACCCGGTGAATGATAGGTCGGCTCCGTGGTGACACCCAGCACCTTCAGATCGCCGCGAGCAGTAGAAGTGCTCGTCCAGGTGCCCGTGCGATACGTGAATCCTGCCGGAGGCAAATCGGTAACCACCACATTGTATGCGGCGCTTTGGGTTGCCGTGACGGTAAGCGTGAATAGCACACTGTCGCCCGGTGCTTTATCACCCGCGGCATTGTTGGTTTTGGTTATCGTCAGCACCGGATCGAGACGCTGATTTCCCACCACACAATATTGTGTCTCTCCCGGAGAAAGCGTAAATGTGCCGGTATCTTCCGCCGTGTCATCGGCGGTATCATCGGCAAAGCGTTCTTCTCGCTGTAAATCGCTGCAACTGAGCTCTGTTTGCCTCCAGTTATCTTTCAGGGTTTCGGTTAAGGCATAGTCCCCAACCGTTACATCGGTAAATGTGGCGATACCGTCTTTTCCAGTTTTTTGTGTAGTATTGTAGGAGTCGTTACCTACCGACTGTACGGTCATATCCCAGTCTGAAAGCGTTTCTTCACCTTCGTCACGAGTGCCATTTCCATTCTCATCATTGTATTTTGTAACGATGATGTCCCCGGTGTTTAATGCATTAAATGCTACGCAGTAGTAGGTTTCTCCAAAGCGTACATCATCTACGCGGTCAAAATTATCGTAGTTTTGTCCATCCTCATGGCAGTAGATTTCAGCAGAGTATGCATCCTCGGTGGGAGCTGCGGGCGGATAACTATATGGTACGTAGTTTGCGCGTAATACTTCTCGCACCCATAGATCATCATCAGTCTCGATACTGGTAAGCGTTGTTTCTGCGTATCCTGACGCATTGGTCGTTCCCAATGTCTGCCATGGGTCAGGGGCGGCACCAAGTTGATCACCGTACCCATACTTTACGACCTCCCCATCATAGCCCCATTGGAAATCCCAGCCTTCTTCGAACCGGCACGCTCCTTCGCTGTTATCGACAAAGTTTTGGGCGGTATTGGCAGTAATATTCGGTGCGTCATCGTCTCCCCAGTTGGGAAGATCAGATTCATTTTCGCAAACAATTTTGTACGCACGAAGCGTCAGTGGCTCGTGGTTGCCAAAGTATAGCTCGTCTGTGTCTCCCGCTGTAAGTGTGGTTGATTGGCAAAGCGGGGTGGAGTTTGTCCAATTGTCCTGTGGTACTTCACAGACGCTGTACATACCCGGTAATAGATTGTCAAATTCGTACTCTCCTTCATCGTGCCAGCCAAAGAACCAGAATTGACCGGATGTGGTGGTAGTAACTTCTCCATCATCATATGCTCCGTTGGTGTTGGCGTCGATAAATATAGTCCAGTCGTTGAGGTATGCTTCGCCTGAGTCGCGGTCCCCATTGCCATTGGTGTCATTAAATTTGTATCCCTGAATTTTGCCAAGTTCGGTGTTTTTGAATGTACAAGTGACCGTT
>CAYUZE010000021.1:0-4131 GCA_964449585.1 uncultured Gammaproteobacteria bacterium
ATCGAAAGCCACACCGTTGCAACAAATTATACTCCAATTCCTTCGTTGTAATCTCCACTTTCTTATTCACTGCTGCGCCCTTGGAGGGAATCGAACCCCCATCATCCCGCTAAGCGGGACACTTTAGACAAGAGCACCATGATACTTTGCGCGCTCGGAGGGAATCGAACCCCCAACCCTCTGTTCCGAAGACAGATGCTCTATCCGTTGAGCTACGAGCGCACTTGGGGTGGCTGAGCGGATTCGAACCGCCGACATTCTGCTCCACAGGCAGACGCTCTAACCGGGCTGAGCTACAGCCACCAATGACGATATTGTACCCTATTTAGGCGTGATTTGCATTGAGGTATACACGGGGAAACGAAGTTACGGGCCGACAAAAAGCGAAAGAATAAAATTGGGTTGTAGTTTGAGGACGGCAATAGCGTCGCCAAGCGTCAGCGCACCGTCGCGGTCAAAATCGAGCGGCAAGGCTTTCGGCATACGGACGATTGTGCCTTTTGCGGCAATCTCGGTAATGCGCTGTGTCGGCAGATAATAGGGCACTAACAGTACGACACGATACTTGTTGCCCGGCACGACGTTTCGTAATTCGCCTACTTCGGTCTTGCCGTTTTTGAAGGTCACTCCCTGGATTTTGTGGATCAGTGAAAGATGCTCGTACACCAACACGGTTGCGTTTGCGGTATCGCTTTGCGTGCGCCATCCCAGTTCGGCGTTTACGGTTATAGAAGGCGGCGGAACGACGGCAATGCTTCCCGATTCGATAGGAATTATCGTGTCGTGGTGTCGTATGTTCAACGCGTACGCATAGGTACCGGGTTGATTCGGTGTTTCGAGATGGAGCGAAAGCGTACCGAATTGCGAAGGTTCCATGACCGGCAGCGGGTCATGCACCATGAGGAAGGGCGGATCGACCGCCAGCTCGACCGTGTATTCTTTGTCTTGTTGCGTGAGTATCCCTTGTCCTTCATTTTTCAAAAGCCCCGTCAGTACATAGGTGGAACCCGCCACCAAGGATTCCGGGATGATACGCTTATCAAGCGTATATTTTTCGCGCTGTTTCGGTCTTCCTCTCAGCTTTACGAGCTTTTGATATGCATAATAATGGCTGTAATAGTCGCCGCTGCCGAGCTTTTTCCAGGAAAAATGGTCAAAGGGAAGCCCTTGGTAGCTGAATACAAACGGGGTGACCGCGACAATATTCGGATCATTCCATACGGTGTTTGCGGCAACCACAAGATTTGCTCCCACCTGATCCGTGGTGAGGAGTGCGGAGTTTGGAGTGACCCCTTCGCGATGCATCCATCCGGTTTCCGTAATAAACACGGGAAGTTTTTTTTGGACGCCGAGTTCCTGAAGGCGCATCAGTTCCCATTGATAGGAACGGAGTGTTCCCCTGCCTATCGCATAGGGAGAACCGGAAAACGCGGGATTGGGGTAGGAATGGGACGTCCATCCGTCAAGGTGATCGGCAAGCCTCGGTTCTGCGGCAAACATGCGCGATAAATACACGGATGCATCAAGCGATTTTCCGTCGGAGGCGGCGGAAACATCAAGACCGGCGGGAAGGACGAAAAAATCCTCACTTGCTTCATGGAGCTTTCGCGCGTGAGCAACCAGTGTTCTGGCATACTCCTCCGGCTCCAACGTTTTCCCCCATTCATTGGCATGATTCGGCTCGTTAAATACCACGACGTACCGGTTTTCCGTCGGCCAGTTTAAGCTATTTAAAAAGCGCGCCCAATCGCTCGCGGAATCCTTATACGGCTTTGCCCACGAATCTCCCTGAATATGAGTGGCGATACGCACGATGGGGATAAGGTGCAGGGAACGCATATCGTTAAACACGCGTTGCCATTTGCCGTGATCGCGGTCATCTTCTTGGATAACGAGCGTCACATATCCCCAATCACCGGAACTGCTGTTGACCAGTTCCCTCGTGCTTCCGAGGTCGTTGGGATCGACGATATGGATACCGTACCTATTATTCGGTACGCTCAGCGGATCATATTTTGCGGCAACTCTCTGCGGCAGAAACAGTGCGGCAACAAGAAGAAGGATTACTACTCGCATGTACCCCCAGAAGGAATCGAACCTTCATCGGATCATTAGAAGTGATCTGCTCTATCCATTGAGCTATGGGGGCTTTCTGGGGCAAAACCTAGCGGTTTTTCCCCAACGATTTTCCCTATTGTGTGTTGCAAGCTATTCACTCGCATACGCACGCTTACAACGGATTTTGCCCATTTGATAACGGTTACTTGGCTTATCCAACGGGCTTTCCGGCAAGTATACGTATTATAAAGGTTTTTGCTACAGGTGAGAAGCGAATGGAATTAATGAAGTTCGGCGCGGCGCTCTTTGATGTATTGGCTCCAGTTCTCAATAAAGTCGAAAACCACCACCATGGGGGTTTCGACAAGGAACGTAAATACGATGGCGATAATATTGTATTCTTTCCATTTGGCGGCAAGGATACTGCCGATGCGGGCAATCGGCACCGAGAGCATATCCAGCAAAAACTCCCAAACGGGGGTCTTGTCATCAACGGAGAGTTCCTTTGATTTATTGCGTATTCCCACGGCGGCAAAGAAGGTAAGCGCGATGGTAAAGGTATCGAAAATCACCGAGGTAATGGGAAGTCGCGCGATGTAAAAAAGGTACCCGACACCGCCCAACACTCCAAACATCATGACAAGATACAAAATGCCCACCACGAGCATAAACATCGAATTTCTTCGTCGCTTGAGGTATACGTCGTACAGTTTCTTTTTCTCATCGTCATAGACGAATTGGTATACGGTGGACAACACCTGTTTAATATTCTCATCAGGCGGCGGGCGAATAATCGAAACGAGCGCAAACATGACCGCCGTCGGTACCACAAAATCAACGATCGCGGCAAAAAGATTAAATCCCTCGTAAAAAATCTTCGCCAACGGAATTTCTACGATGTAAAACGTTACCCAGTTAGATAAAAACACGGAAAGGGTGGAAAATATCGCCAATCGAAAAAGTCTGCTTTTGAGTGAAAGATATCGCTTGTTGTATGCCTCGGTAAGCGCTTCGGTCAACTTGGACTTATCGGCAAAAACTGCGTGCGCCTTGTGGGGTGTATCTTTGTACTGGTCAAGAATATCTCCGATAAGCATATACACAGTATCGATTCGTTCGCATATCGCATAGAGTTGCCGACTGACGGGATGTTCAAGTACCTTGTCGCTTTGCGACCATATACTCGGAATTTCGGCGGAAAGTTTTTCCAGCAACTCGGGTGTCGGCGAATGCCATTCGGGATAGGTGAATTTCAGCAGTTGAGCAACGATAAAGCTGTCATCCAGATCAAACAAGGTACGGCTGGCGGCGATAAAAACATGCGTTTTTTTCTCATCCGTCGTCATGCTTCCTTCGGGCTGAATGCGAATCCTATCGGTAAGGGTTTGCGTCATGGTTTCCAACAGCACACGCTCTTTGACGGGATTGGTGAGAATTTCTTCAATATCGACGGCGGCAAGCTCGATAATGAAATAGGTGAAGTTTATCTGTCGTTTCAGGGGAATGAGCTCCGCAGAGGGAAATTTTGCGTGTTTTAAAATATAAAGATATTTCTTGAGCACGGTTTCGACGATGTTCACCTGTTCTTCGGGAATTTCGTCGTTAGGCAGATGCCCGCCGCGGATAAGATCTGCCGTTACCGAATACGCAACCCGGTACGTATCGATATCCTGCCTGAGGGTAACGCCGGTAAGTTTGGGAAATAAAATACGCTTTAACGCCCGTTCGATTGCACTTCGACGCAACACGTTATCTTCCTTCCAATCAATGACTTTTCGTACCTGTTCATAGAACTTTGCGATATGTGAAGCGATTTCATCGACGTGGATGGGTGTGACCGGCTTTTTGGCTGACTGGATGCCCGTCACGTATTCATCGAGCATGTGAGCGATTTCGGGGGAAAGCGGGTGCGTATCACCGGAATCTTCGGCGGGTGATTCGTGATGTGACTGCTCGTGTTCGTGTGTATCGGTGGTATGTTCCATACAAAGTGCCGAAAAATATTCGGCATAAAATATTTGGAGCGGATGAAGGGAATCGAACCCTCGTCACCAGTTTGGAAAACTGGCGCTC
>CAYUZE010000022.1:0-3272 GCA_964449585.1 uncultured Gammaproteobacteria bacterium
ATTTCACCTTTATTTAATATGGTTTCCCTGTCTTTATCTGATAATCGTGACAATTCAGCACTCCAAACTTCAAAAAGGGCTTTATTAATAGGGCGTCTTCTTTCATTTAAATCAAAAACCTTTCTAAATGCCCAATCTCCAAATACTTTTTTAGCAAGTTTCATACTTGATATAAAACTTGACTTTATTTCCTGTCTTTCACTTTCGCTTATGGTTTTTAGCTCTCCCATTTTAAGATTCATGTAGGTGTCTAGGTCGGGCTTATATTCAGAAACTGGCTTAATTCTAAAAGCTAAAAATCTGGTGATGAATTCTCTGTCTAACATTCTGTCAGGATTAATTTTACCTGTTGCTTCCTGAAATTCTTTTGAGTTAGCGAGCTCCTCAACAAACTTGGCGGGAATACCTTGATTTAAGGCGTGGCGTATTTCTTGCGAATTTAAAATTAGACCACCTGTATTAATCCTTTTAAAAATATTAAATTTAACTTCTTCTGGTGTCCCTGCATTTATGATGTAGGCAGTAATTTGTGCTTCTTCTATTTGTCGTTGAAGATTTCTAGGCAAATCTTCAAATGTAGCACCTTCAAGTTTGTTCAAAAATTCAAGTCCTTCAAGTTTCAGTTTTTTAAGAATTACGAAATTTCGTAATGCACTTAATCTCTGCAAACCATCTACAACTAACCATTTGTTATTATCTGAGCCATCAAAATAAAATGCTGGAAGCGGAAACTTGATAAGTAATGATTCAATTAATTGGCTTTGTTTTTTTTCATCCCATAAGTCCCCTTTTCTTTGAAAAGCTGGCGATAAGTCAATCTCTATTGGGTCTGCTTTTAATCGCTTCAATAGTAAATCTATCGTTAGCGGTTTGGTAGTAATGTCAATTTTAGTAGGATTAAATGGTTTTTCCATCAAATCACCACTACTTAAATCTTCATACTCCACCTGCGGCTCGTTTACTATATTGTTATTCTCGTCTTGCATTATTCAATTTGTTAATGTGCAAAGTTAAGTTTCCTTTTCCCCATCACCGCCTCAGCTATCATGGCTTCTTTATATTCCCGAATAAGTTCTATTTCCCGTTCGGCTTTGGCAATTGCGGTGTCTATGGTGGCGGTTTCGGTTTTAATCTTGTTTATTATTTCTTGTTGTTCTGATGTTGACTTGGGAATTACAATTTTAAGTGAACTCAAAGTGGATGAGTTTATTGCTGGGTAACTTACTCCGTAGGAATTCTGAATTACAGAACTTATAAAGTATTCGGCACGTAAAGCAAAATTCAAATATTCAGAAAGAACATTTTCTTTTGGTCTGAGAACAGCAAAGCCTGTTGAAGCGATTAAATTATCTTCATCACTTTCAATCAGAGTAATTGCCTTTAAATAAGTTCGAACGGTTGAAATTATAACATCACCTTTTCTGACAATTCTTCTTGCCCGTGAAGGAGCATCCTTAAACTCGTATTCTTGGATTTCAGCAATGTCACCGTATGAATTTACGTTTCCAATATCAATATACCTTATTAAAAAATCATCTTCAGTTTTTTCTGTTAATGCTTCGTCATTGACTGTTACAATATCTTTCAATCTTAGCCAAATCCAATTTTTAGTTTCAGATGTAACGTAATTATTTACGATGCTTAATCGTTGCTCCTTCAACAACTCAATAAACCGTTGCTTCTTCTGTATAAACAGGTTTATTTTTTCTTCTTGTGCTTTGATATACTGCACAATTTCGTCTTGCTCGTCTTTGGGCGGCACTATGGTAAAAATGCTGAAAAACTTATCGGAGTATAAACGCAAACGACTGTCAATAATGCCTGTGCTGTGCCTGCGAAACTCGGCTTTAAATAAATTGGTGGTAAACAAGTATCCAAAATATTCAGGATTGTTGTCGCCTTTAATGCGGTAAACACAATAAGCAGGGCTTGTAATTCCGTTATATGGCGAAATGCCCAAACTGCCATTCCAAGCCAACATGATATTGATAACTAAATCGCCTTGTTGCACCAATTTGTATCCAACCAAACTTTCGGCATTGGTCAGGTGGTCGTCTTCGTTTTCTAAACTTTCCCGTTTCAGCGTTACGCCTGTGTAATGCGAAACCGAAAGCAGTTCTTCGCTACCTGTTTCGCTACGGCTGTCCATTTCCTGAAACAGATTTTTAATGCGAAGCACTTCCCAATGAGCAGGGAACTCACCCAACCAAGCGGTTTTTGTATTTTCTAATGCCGTTGCTATCATGCTTCAATTATCTCTTTTAGTAAACCGTCTGTTTCCTGCTCAATGACAAAAATGTCTTTGGCAATTTCAGTCAATGCTCTTGGCGGTTGGTGTTTGTAGAAGTATTTAGCAAAGTTTATTTCATAGCCAATTTTGGTGTCTTTCTTATCCCACCAAGCATCAGGAGCAAAGGGCAACACTTCACGTTCAAAAAAATCCTGTATATCTTCTTTCAACGGAATGTTTTCGCTGTCTTTCAGTTTTGGGTCGGGCTTTGGTTTGCCTTTGCTGTCGGTTATAATTTTACCTTTCTCGTCTTTCAAAGGTCGGTTCACGGTTATTTGAGCATAACCAAAATCTTCATTATCAAATATTTTGCTGTATTCGTTCTCTTCAAAATTCAAGAACATTTTTTCAATCACAGGAATATGTACGGTTGAAAACTCAACTCGCTTCTTGCCTAATGGCTTTCGCATTTTGTAATAGAACTTTTCAGAAGTGGCATTTATCAATTGCACTTTGCCTTTGCGGTTTTTAGCTTTTCGGTTGGTGAAAATGAAAATGTAAGTGGGTATGCCCGTGTTGTAAAACATATCGTTGGGTAATGCTACAATGGCTTCCAATAAATCGTTTTCAATAATGTATTTGCGAATTTCGCTTTCGCCTTGTCCTGCATCACCTGTAAACAAAGCCGAACCATTGTGAACTGAAGCAATACGGCTGCCGAGTTCGGTGTCTTTCATTTTACTCAGCATGTGCAACACAAACATCAACTGCCCATCATTCACACGGCTGGTAACGGCTTCGTCTTTGTAGCTGCCTTTCAGCATAAAGCGTTTGTCAATGATGGCTCCTTTAGGTCCAACGCCTAATGCTTTTTTATCAGGTGCCCATGTTTTTCCATAAGGCGGATTGGTGAGCATGAAGTCAAACTTCAAATCTTTGTCAAAACCATAAGCACTCAAGGTGCTGCCATATGCAATTTTGTCGGGGTCTTCGCCTTTTATCAGCATATCACTTTTACAAGTCGCATATATGAAAGGCGTGC
>CAYUZE010000023.1:0-3089 GCA_964449585.1 uncultured Gammaproteobacteria bacterium
AATTCCTGGATCAACGGTTTCGGGATGCCTTGGACCTCGAATGCCGTGCCGTGCTGTTCCACTTCGAGGCCCAGCCGCTGCTGCAGCAGGTGGGACAGCTCGGCACGGTAGATGGCCCCGGCGGCCATTTTGTGGCGGTAGAGCTGCTGGCCGGCCAAGGCCCTGACCGAACCGTCGTCACGCACCCCCAGGTTCATCACCAGGGCATGGGTATGCAGCTGCGGGTCCTGGGCCCGCGACGTGCCATGCTCGAAGGTCGCCACCACCAGGTCGACCGGCTCCCGTCGACAACCGCCCTTGCCGAGGCGGGTCACGGCCGCTTCGTCTTCCAGGTATCCAATCGCCTTCGCGACCGCCTCTTGCTGGATGGCTTGAATCGCCTGCCGTAGCTCCTGGTCGGCCTGCGACCAGATCACGCTGACGCTCTTGGGCGCGGAGAACGTCAGATCCCAACCGGGATGGTGCGGCTTATTGTTGTCGGTCCGCACCAGGTGGCCGACCCCATCGGGACTGATGCCTTCCAGGACGTAGTAGAAGTGGTTCTTGTCGACCTGGCCCGTCAAACCCATCGTGCGCGCGCCGGTCCCGATCCACTGGCCGGGCGGTTCGCCACCGGCGTGGTAGTAGTCTTCGCGGGCCAGCTCCATGTAGTACTGGCCGCTGTCCTGGTTCATGGAGCCGATCGAGAGCATGGCCGCAACCTACCCTTCGCCTGGCACCGTCCGGCCCAAGACCTCGTCGAGCCAAGCGGCAACCTGTTCCGGCTCCTCTTCAGTCATCTGGCAGAGCAGCAGATAGGTGATCTGCCGCAGGTCCTTCTGCAGGCGTTCCGTCGCGCCCGTTGCCTGGGCCAGCCCCGCGGTGGCGTTGCCCGCCGCCTCGGTCTGCTGGCGGAAGTCCTGGCGCAGCTCCCCCAGCCGCCGCTCGATGGTCGTCACCGTCGCCGCGAGCTGAGTGTCGCGGGTGTCGTGCAAGGCGGTGATCACCAGGTGCCGGGCATAGTCGCCGGGGCTGACGTCCTCACGCCGGGCCAGCTCTTCCAGTCGCTTCAAATCGACCGGCTCCAGCCGGAAGCCGATCCGTCGCATGGCATTCGGCGTGCGGACATCGGGTTGACGGAGCGACCGTTCCGCGGCCAGGTCGGCCTTGAGCGCCTCCAGGTCCTCCTCGCGATAGACCACGCGAGCATGGCGCTTGCCTTTTTCGTATTGAGCAGGAATCCGCTGCGCCCGCGTGTATCGTTCTAACGTGCGGACACTGATGCCCAGGTACTCGGCGGCTTCGGCCTTGGTCTTCATCCCACTCGCGTCCTGCGACAAGGGCGACACCATCCGACAGTCACGCGCACCGTCGGTGCAACAGGTGTGCTGCTTGAAGATCATACTTCCATTCGCCTGTCGCTGCTGTCCTCCTTCTGGCTCGATCACGTCAGTGTCGAGCCTCAGAGACAAGGCGTGACGAGACCAAGGCGGCGTCCGCTGGGCGGCCGTCGGGCGCGCCGGTCGACCGGGGACCGTGATAGTCCCAGAGGGAGATCGGCGCGCGCAGGACGCCGCGGACGAGCCGCAGGGCTCGGCGCATCCTTGCTTCGCCGCCGCGCCAGCGCCGTCGTTCCTGCGGCCTGGCGCGGCGGCCTCCTGCGCTATCGCTCCTCGCTCTCCAGCAAGACAATCGTTCGGCTGCCGTCCGGCGGGGTCTTCAGGCAGAACCGCGTGCCCCAGCGGTCGGTGTGCGTCGAGACGATGTCCAGCTCGAACTCCTCGGCGTTGTCGTTGGCCGCCCAGCGGTGCGGCGGGCAATCGCCCCAGTCGCCGCGGGCGTGCCGCCACAAGGCGCGGTGCACATCCCCAAAGTGGAGCTGGACCGCCCCCGGCATGCACTGCAGCGGCCCGAACATCGTCTTCAAGAAGAAGCGCACCGCCCCCCACACTGCCGCCCTCTCGCCCGCGCTCGCCTCCGTCGGCTGCTCCTCCGCCTCGCAATACTCGCACCAGGCGAAGGGCTCGCCGGGCTCGTCCACCGGACAGATCATGCGCGCCCGGCCGCACGAGCAGACCCGGTGCACCTCACCACAAACCGGGCACCCCTTAGGCGCCGGACTCCCTCCTCGATGACTTCCATCGGCCTTATTCATGTTCATGCTTGCCCCCCTCAATACTCATCCGGTAACAGGATCGTAGTCGCCGACCGGTCCGCCTCGGTGATCACCCAAAACCGGGTGCCGTTGCGGTCACGGTACACGGACAGCACGCGCCATCCGGCCTGTAGCGCCTCGTCGTTTCGCTGCCAGTCCTCCGGGCAGCACTCCCCCCAGTCCCCGGCGAAGTGGCGGCCGAGCGCCGCCGCCATGTCCTGGGGATGCAACTCGGCCAGCGCGCCCTGCGTCGCCACCACCTGCCCGCCCTGGAGACCTCGTTCCATCATCGTCATAAGCCATGCCCTCCAATCAACGCCGCGACCCCATGCCGCGGCACTCATCAGAAGGGGGCCGGTCACCCGGCCCAGTGGCTCAATCGGCCTGATCGACGATCCACGAATGCGCGCGGTCCAGCACCTTGCCCGCCGTCAGCAGGTCATCACGCCCGAGGCTGTCGGAGCTTTTCCACTCCTCGCCGTCCTTGTAGATCCGGCTCAGCGTCACGTTGTAGCGGGTACCGACCGAGGTGTCATTTGCCCAGATCGCCGCCTTGACGCTACCGATGCGGACTTCCGCGGTGGGCTTCTTCGTGTTGTTGCTCATGGCTTCCCCCTATTGGATAACTTCATTAACTTGTCAAGTTGTAGCATGTTGTGACATAGTAGTCAACACTTTTGCTCCGCCGACGATCACTTTTTTGACCGTCCGGTCCAGAAATCCAGCCATCGCTCGATCCGATCCAGCCATCGCAGACAGCCGATCTCCGAGCGCTTCAGACACAACGGCCGCAGCGCCAGCCGTTCATCGCGGTGTGGGTCGTAGACCAGCCAGAACTCCTGACCGTGCCGGTCCTCCCAAGCGCTCAGCAGCACCCGGTCCGGCGGCACGTGGCGCGGGCCTGGCAGCACGAACTCAATCCCATCCAGCTCCCGCAGGGCCAGTTGCCGCCCCG
>CAYUZE010000024.1:0-2099 GCA_964449585.1 uncultured Gammaproteobacteria bacterium
TGCTTAAGGCACGCCGCCAGCGTTCATCCTGAGCCAGGATCAAACTCTCAAAAAAATTGACGTAGGAGCTTTAGTTTGACTAAAACTGACTACATCAAAAAAATACCTATCACCATTCGATTGTTAAAGGGCAATCTCGAGAGAAAACTTGCGTTTTGCTCGACGTGCCTCAGCCAAGCTGACTTTCGCTTTCGCGCGAAAGCAAGGGCACTGCGCTGTTTCTATTCAAATACTCTTTATCTCTTCTGGACAGATTCGATTATCACAAGAGCGAAAAAAAGCCCCGCCATGCGGGGTTTCTGTTGAGAAATCCTTGGCGTAGCTCCTAATCACTCATTGTTTTCGTATTATACGAGGCAACTATCCTATTCGTCAAGGTGCGTGTTGAGACACGGCAAGAGCCTCATATCGAGAAGCGTTTCATAGAGCAGATTAGCCATACGCCTATGCCCTTCTCTATTTGGGTGTTCATCCGCTAACAGCGTTTCACCTCTTCGTAACAGCTTCGATACGGGAAGTAATCGTACATTATCCCGATACAAAAGTGCCGAAGTAAGTGCTTTCCGCGAGGAAGCCGACCAGGTGTCCCAATCGTTGGCCACGATTAACAGCGATCCTTCAAAGGATTGCAGGAATTCCCGTAGATAGAACGCTTGCCGCATTTCACGCTTTTCGAGCGTGGCTTCTTTTGTATGCGTCAGCCATGCGAGCATCCCCGGATAAAATTGTTCCTTTCCGTCAACCGTTCGCCACCGATCTCCTTCGGGTATTTCATTCAGATATTGTTCTTCCAGCGCGGTCTTTCGTTCCGCATCAATCCCCATGGTAAATGAATTGAACCACCAGATTACAAGATCGGGATGATATTTTGTCCCGCGAAGCCGGTATCGTTCGGCGGCATACCCGATATCGTATGCCGGTACCCCGAGGTTTATAACCTCAAAACTTTCGCCGTTCTCTTTACACACCTCGGAATTCAGCAGATCTTCCAATCGTTCGGAATAATTTTCCGTCGTATTGACGAAAAGACCGTAGGTGAATGAATCACCCAACGTGATGATCCGATTCACGCCGGGCACCCGTGCCACGGGGTAATCCATTCGCTCATTCAAACCGTCGTGGTTGATGGAGTAACTCACGTGCTCACCGAGCCAGACAGGGTGATCATTTATGACGGTGTCCGGTTGCGGTTCATAATAATGAGGAAACCGGTCGCTTTTTATCACGGTACGGTAATGGTCGCTTTTCAGGTGAATGGCATATTGCGGATCAGGGATAAGGGATTTTGCTTTACCGGTAATAAGAAGCAAAAGGGCGATGATAAGGAAAATTTCGACAAACCCAACGAATAGAACGGCAACACGTCTCCGCGACAATTTCATATCTTTCGCAATACGGTGATTGCGCTCAACAACCCAAAGGATGCCCCGAGCAGTAATCCGCCCACGACATCGGAAAACCAATGATGCCCGAGATAGACCTTGCTTACGGAAACGAGCAACACATACCCTGATAACAACAGGATTGCACCGGTGTATATATACTTTTTTCGTATCCCTTCACGCCACAGTGCGATTCCGATGATAATCGCCATAAATAGCGATCGTGCCGCGTGCCCCGACGGATACGAATATTGCTCGTTCACGTAATCGGCGGGAAATATCGTGGTCGGATGCTTCACCATAGCAAACGGCGGCGACGGATGATGCACGATGGATTTTCCGTATATCTCAAAAACGACGATGGCAATAAGCGCTAAGGGAACAATAAGACCGGATACTCGCCAGGATTTCTTCCGTCGATCGTATAAAAGGATACCCGTAACGATAAGGGTTACCAGTACCGTAAATCCGGGGCTTGCGAAAAACGTCGCTCCTTCCATGGTGTTCCCCACCAGTGATGCGAGACGAAGATGGGACGATGTATCAATGCGATCCTGCACCTTGACCGTTACGGCATAGTCAAGATTCCTCATAAATTGCCTATCCTCATATTTTGATAACACTCCGAAAGCTATAAGGCTTATGCAGGCAATTAAAAATATAATTTTCGCCATATTCTATGGTAACGTAATCATATCATCATGGTGACGAATAACT
>CAYUZE010000025.1:0-2052 GCA_964449585.1 uncultured Gammaproteobacteria bacterium
GCTGGATTGACCTAGTTACTCGTGAAGACTGGGGGAAGCAAAAACGCGCAGGCCGCGGTGGCGGTTACGAATACCAGCCACCCGCCCCAATCATGGCGCAGATCAAGGAATTAACGCTCAAGCAACTGGCCAGCCAATCCGCTGAAATCACCCCGATTGCGCAACAACTGCAAGAAGCCAAGGCACTGATCGCAAACCCTGGAAATCTGCAAAACTGGCAGCGCGACATTGCCACGGCACGCCTGGCGATCTGCGCTGAAGTACGCCGTTTGGCCGCGGCGGGTGGCACCGAGCGCGCCATCCAAGCGGTAATCGATTTGGCGGCCAGGGGAAGTTTGCGGCCGGAACTGCAAAGTAAAGTCCCGGTTGCCAATGCCAAAGCGGGCATGAGCCGGGCGCTATCGCGCACCACCCTTTACCGCTGGCTGAAAGAAACGGACACCAATGGATTCGTGCGGCTTGCCCCAAGAGCGCGGGAAACCGCGCAGATACCAGCCTGGGCGCCGTACCTTGTCAGTATTTACGGCCAGCCGCAAAAGCCAAGTTTGGCCTACTGCGTAGAACAACTGGCAGAAAAATTACCCGCCGGAATCCTGCCGCCATCCTACGCAGCCGCACACCGCTTCATCCAAAAAATGAGCAATGTCGACGTGCAGCGCGGCCGCATGGGCAGCCGTGAAATCAAGACCATCTTGCCGTTTGTCCGCCGCGACACCAAAGGACTACTGCCGAGCGATATTTACACCGCAGATGGCCATACCTTCGATGCCGAAGTCGCGCACCCATCGCACGGCAAGGCATTTAGGCCTGAAAGTACCACCGTGCTGGATGTTGCAACAAGAAAAGCAGTCGGTTGGTCAATCGGACTTGCCGAATCAACATGGGCAGTGCTCGATGCCGTGCGCAATGCATGCGAAACCTGTGGAATCCCTGCGATTTTCTATGTCGACAACGGCTCCGGCTATAAAAATGAAGCGATGTCAGACGAATCCACTGGCTTCATGAGTCGGCTAGGCATTACGCTCTCGCACAGCCTGCCCTATAACTCGCAAGCACGCGGTGTGATTGAGCGCGCACACCAAACTATCTGGGTAAAGGCAGCAAAAATGCTGCCCACCTACATGGGCGCGCAAATGGATGCGCAAGCAAAACAAAAAGTTTTCAAGATCACCCGCAAAGAAATAAAAAAATTTGGCAAATCTGTGCTGCTGGTTGACTGGAAAGATTTCATGCAATTTTGCCAACAACAAGTGGATGCTTACAACAACCGCCCACATAGCGGCTTACCAAAAATCCTCGCAGAAGATGGAACCAAGCGGCACCAAACCCCGAATGAAGCCTGGGCGCAAGCGGTTAATCAAGGTTTTGAACCGGTCATGGTCGAATCACAAGAAGCAAACGACCTGTTCCGGCCATATAAAACCTGCAAAATCATCCGGGGTGAAGTGCGGCTGTTCAATAACACCTATTTTAGCCATGAATTAACCGATTACCACGGCGAAACAGCGCAAGTCGGATACGACATCCACGATGCAAGCCGGGTTTGGGTAAGAAATCGAAAAGGAAACCTGATCTGCATCGCCGAATTCGAGGGCAACAAACGCAGCTACATGCCGGAAAGCGTGATAGACCAAGCCAGCTATAAACGCGCCCAAGGCCGCATCAAACGGGCTGAAGCAAAGATCATCGAAGCCAAGGAAGAACTCAACCCGCCAAGCCTCATTGAATACCATGAAACGATGGAATTGCCGCCAATTGCCATCGAGCAACAGCCGCCAAGTCTGGAGCTTAACACACAAGAAAACACTTTAACGCAAGCCGCGAACGTTACGCCAATGGTCGAGCGGCCAATGTTTAAAAGCACCATCCAGAAATACCGCTGGCTGATGAACAATAAAAACTACTGGACGGCGCCGGATGCTCAGTTTTTAAGCAAATACATAGAACAGAACGAATATTTTGACATGCTGCCAAGGTATGCATTTGAAGCTATTGCCTGGACAAAGGAGGACGACGAAAAAGCAGAAAAATTAATGAAACAGGAAGAGGAGC
>CAYUZE010000026.1:0-2008 GCA_964449585.1 uncultured Gammaproteobacteria bacterium
AAGGGCGAGGTCGGACCGTGGGAGCAGTACCTGTCGATCCTGGCCGAGCCGCGGCCGAGGTAGTCGGTCGGCCGCTGACACGCGTGGCCGGCCGTGGGCGATGCTGGTGAGGGCGTGCCGGGCAACGTACTCTTGCGTCCGATGTCAACGAATCCGCCATCGAATTCTTCGGGCAAGAAACGCATCCTCACCGGCGACACGCCCACGAGCACAGGCCTGCACCTGGGCCACTACGTCGGTTCGCTCGAGAACCGGCTCAAGCTCCAGGACGAGTACGACTGCTACTTCCTGATCGCCAACGTCCACGCGTTCACGACGCTCGCGGAGAAGCCGGCGGACATCCGGGCCAACACGCTCGGCATCGTGAAGGACTGGCTGGCGGTGGGGCTGGACCCGCAGCGCAGCACGTTCGTGCTGCAATCGGAGATCCCGGCGATCGCGGAGCTGACGTTCCTGTTCGCGATGCTGATCCCGTTCAACAAGGTGATGCGCAACCCGACGCTCAAGACCGAGATCGAGACCAAGGGCCTGGGTGATTCGTACCCCTTCGGGTTCCCGATGTACGCGGTCGGCCAGTGCGCGGACATCCTCACGTTCCGCCCGGAGCTTGTGCCCGTCGGCGAGGACCAGGAAGCGCACATCGAGATGTGCCGCGACGTGGCGCTCAAGTTCAACCAGGTCTACTGCGGCGTGGGCAACCGCGTGCCGGCGGACGACCATGAGAAGGCGGGCGGCGTTTTCCCGGTGCCGAAGGCCAAGATCGGCCGGATCGCGAGGCTCGTGGGCACCGACGGCAAGAACAAGATGTCCAAGTCACTGAACAACGCGATCTTCCTGTACGACGACGCCAAGGCCGTGCAGAAGAAGATCAACGGCATCAAGACCGACCGGCCGACGACCGCGAGCCCCCTGCCCGAGGGCAACGCGCTGGCGCAGTACATCGACGCGTTCCTGCCGCGAGAGCGAGCCGAGGAGATCAAGGCGATGTACGCCTCGGGCAAGGAAGTGATGGACGGGCACATCAAGGCGGAGGTCGGCGCGGCCATCAACGCGCTGATCGAGCCGATGCGGGCGCGGCGGGCGGAACTCGAGACCCCGACCGGCGAGGAGAAGGTGCTCGGCGTGATCCGCGACGGGATCAGGAAGGCCAACGCCGTGGCGGAGGAGACGCTGCACCTGGCGAAGAAGGCGATGGGGCTGGACTTTGGGAAGAGGGTGGTGGGGTAGGGGCGAACTACCGGGGACTTGAATGTGGACCAAACGGCCTGGAGCGGTTTGCAGCAATCATCCGCGACGACCATCTCAGATCATTTCTTGGCCATCGCAACGGCTGTGTCGCACCTTTTGCGTCACGCCCAAGAAGCGAAGTTGCCATGCCAAGAGGAATCTCTCACCGAGCTGATCTGGATCAGTTTTGCAGAGCGAGTTTACGAAGATGTGCGGGTACGGTTGATCGCGCGCGCGATGGAAGCTCGAATTGGGTCAGACTGGCACTGGTACTTCCGGGTTGGCGACCGTTGGCCATGTGAATTCCGGGTTCAGGCAAAGAGAGCCAAGCGGGTGCGACGCGCAATATCATGCGATCAGTTGCAGGTTGACATCGACAAGGATCAGCTCAAACAACTGATTGCCCGTGCAGACCGCCTCGGTGCGGAACCTCTGTATGTGCTCTATTTGTCGATTTCCGAGTATGAAAACCAGAGTTGGGATCTGGCAAGGACATGTCCGGACCACAACGCTTGGGGTTGCTCAGTGATCCCCGCGAGGTTCATTTGCAATCGGAACGCAGGTCCGAGCACGCTCGTGTCTGACCTCATCGAAGCAATGGTCCCTTGGCACCTGTTCGTCCGGGCTTTTTTTCCTTGCGAAACCACGTTAGGTGACTCCACATGCTTGCCGGAGTCGTTCTCAAGCTTGCTCAGTGTCTCAAAGGGCTTTCGCGAACAGGGCCGCAAGCCGGTGGTCAGACTAGAGCTATCACACGACCTTTTTCAGGCCGCGGAGTTCA
>CAYUZE010000027.1:0-1864 GCA_964449585.1 uncultured Gammaproteobacteria bacterium
GTAATCGACGATGTTGAAGAACTCGCCCTCGCCCAGGCCACGGACCACCTGGATCGCCGCCTCCCGAGCCTGCTTCATCTTCTCACCCCGCATCGAGCCCGAGCGATCAAGCACGATCACGACCTCGCGCTTCACCTTCTCGCGGGCCTCCGCGAGCGACGCCGGGGGAGCCGCGAGAAGCAGGAAGTACCCTCCCTTCCCGCCGGCGACCTCCGCCGAGGGATATGCGAACACCGTCGCGGACAACGCGCCGCCGGTGGGGCCGTCCAGGTACGAGAGTTGGAGCGACCCGCGATCGGCCCCGGGAGAGGTTGAGAGTCTCACCTTCACGTGATTGGCGAGACGTTCGGTTGCGATGTCGTGACTCGACGAATACACCGTGGCGATCGGGGCCTTGGAACGGATGTCGGCGTCGAGTGTCCACGCCACGCCGTCCGCCGCGAAGGCCTCCGACCTCGGGATGTCGTAGTCCACGCGGCTGCCGTCGCGGACCAGAACCTGCTCGTACGTCAGCCTGAGCTTCTGCGACGAACCCGCGGGCACCGGGAACGCGCTGGTCCGGATCAGGCTGAGGCCCACGAACTCGACAAGCGCGGGGTCGCGCATGCTCCGCACGATGGACTCGTAGATCTTGCGTGCCTCGTCACGGGGCAGGAGTTCGGCGTTGGGCTCCGGGCCCGTGCCGTCGTACTGCAGCGACCGCACCGACGCGCCGTTCGGGACCGGGAGGAGGACGACCGCCTCCTGGGGAGTGCCCCCCTCGTTGGTCAGCGTCAGTTCGAGGGTCGTGGTCGCCACCTGATCGATGATCTGGACGCCCGCGTGCACCGCCGAGAGCACCACGGACTGAGGCTGGGCCGGCCGCCTGAGCACCTGAGGCATGATCCAGTTCGGGCGAATCGGCGGGTGCTGCGTGACCTGGCCGAAGGCGGGGATGGCAAGTCCGAGGGCGAGCACAGAGGCAAGGATCGGGCGCATGGGAATCTCCCTGAGGGTGCAATCCTGATTACGAGGTTGTACTCCCGAGATCGGGCTCGGTGCGCAACGCCGCTGTAACGGTCTGGCAACGCCCGCGTTGAACCCTCGGGCCCGGGACCGGCGCCACGCCCGCGTCCTCCCCCCACTCCGCCCCAGGGCCTTTGGCACGCGGATTGTGTACGCATGGGCATGAGCTTCGGCCTTCAGATCTCCGCCTCGGGTGTCACCACCGCGCTCTACAGGCAGGATGTCTACGCCAACAACCTCGCGAACATGGACACGCCGGGCTTCAAGCCCGATCTGCCCTCCACGCGATTTGTGCCCGCCGGCGCGCGGGGAAGCGACGAGTTCAACCTGCCCCCCGCGCGGCTCCTGGAGCGGCTCGGGAGCGGCGCGGCCCTGCACGCCAACCGCGTCTCGATGACCCAGGGAAGCCTCCAGGACTCTGCAAACCCGCTGGACCTGGGCATCTCCGGCGAGGGGTTCTTCGTCGTCAGGGATGCGCAGGAGCGCGAGGGGCAGACCCTGCTCACCCGCGACGGAAGGCTCACCCGCGACAGCTCGGGCCGCCTCGTTCTTGCATCGTCGGGCCTCCCCATCCTCGACACGGGCAACGGCGAGATCTTTCTGCGCGACTCCGCCCCCGTGAAAGTGGACGCGGACGGCTCGATCCGCCAGCGGGGCCAGGTCGTCGCCAGGGTGAGGCTCGCCCGCGTCGCAGACCCGGCCCTCCTCAGCAAGCAGGGGCACAGCATGTTCCTTGCCCCCACGGAATCGGTGGACGACGGTGCCGCGGGGCATGTGAAGCAGGGGGCGTTCGAGGAATCCGCCGCGGACGAGGTTTCCACGATCATGCAGATCACCAGCGCGTCCCGTGACGTGGACG
>CAYUZE010000028.1:0-1818 GCA_964449585.1 uncultured Gammaproteobacteria bacterium
TTCCAATCCTCGGCGCACTTGTACATTCTAACCAAATCCCTACCCTGCCCCGCCGAAGATCGTGTACGCTTATCGGCACTATGTCAAACATAAACTTCTTCCGTCCCAATTCCTTCCAAAACTCATCCGCCATGATGATGGCCTGTATGATGTGTTGCATGATGTGTGGCTTAACACGCCCAGAGGAACCGGGACGCGCGATGTCTTGACACGAGTACGCTAAACCTAGCTAAGTCGTTAAAAGGGTCAACCGAACTGGTTGGCCCTTTTTAATTGCATTGAATCAGTACAGAGAGGGAGTGAGCAAAACAATCAAAATCTCGTTTCATCGGTGACGGCCTTGTGACACTCTGGTGACGTTCGACCCGTACACTGAATCACGGGTAGTCAGCGCAAACCATACCGAACTTATTTAATCTGAAAGGACGCCTTACCCAATGTCTAGCTATAACGGTAAAGAACACGAACCAAAATTCAACACCCTTGCCCTACACGCCGGGTATCAAGCCGACCCGACCACCCGCGCCCGCGCCGTGCCGATTTACCAGACGACCTCCTATTCCTTCCGCGACACCGACCACGCCGCCAAGTTGTTTGGACTGCAAGAGGCGGGCAATATTTACACCCGCATCATGAACCCGACCACCGACGTGTTTGAGCAGCGTTTAGCGGCCCTAGAAGGCGGCATCGCAGCGCTGGCGACTTCATCCGGTCAATTTGCCGAAACGCTGGCGATCTTGACACTGGCCGATTCCGGCGACGAAATTATTTCCTCCGCCGCACTGTATGGCGGGACATACACCCTGTTTTCGCAAAGCCTCAAGCGCCTCGGCATCAAAGTTCATTTTGTCGAAGGCGATAACCCCGCCGACTACGAACGCCTGATTAACGACAAGACCAAAGCCATCTACATCGAAACCATTGGCAATCCCAAATTGGAAATTCCCGACTTGGAAGGCATCGCCCGCGTGGCGCACAAACACGGCCTGCCCGTTATCGCCGACAACACCTTTGGCACGCCCTATCTGATCCGCCCCTTCGATTACGGGGTGGATATTGTCGTCCACTCCACCACCAAGTGGATTGGCGGACACGGCCTAAGCATCGGCGGCGCGATTGTGGACAGCGGCAAATTTGACTGGAAAGCCAGTGGTCGTCACCCCGGCATCATCGCGCCCGAACCCGCCTATCATGGCGCGGTCTTTGCGGATGTGGCTGGCCCGGCAGCCTTCATTATCCGTGCCCGTGTGGTCGGTCTGCGTGATTTCGGCGGATCACAAGCCCCCTTCAACAGCTTCCTGAACATCATCGGCCTCGAAACATTGGCCCTACGTGTTCAGCGCCATGTAGACAACGCCCTTGCCGTCGCCCAATTTTTGGAGAAGCACCCCTCCGTCGAATGGGTCAATTACCCCGGTCTGCCCAGTCACAAGAGCTATGAACGCGCCAAGAAATACCTACCGAAAGGCGCGGGGGCGGTTATCGGCTTTGGCATCAAGGGCGGCAAACAAGCCGGACGCACCTTTATTGACAATCTGAAGATTTTCTCGCATCTGGCAAATGTCGGGGACGCCCGCTCACTGGCGATTCACCCCGCCACCACCACCCATTCGCAGTTGAGTGATGAAGAGCAGGCCGCGACAGGCGTCACCGATGATTACGTCCGTCTCGCCATCGGTATCGAAGACATTGACGACATCCTGTGGGACTTGGATCAAGCGCTCAAGGTCTCGCAGAGTGTCTTGGTCACTGCTGCGAATTAATTCAAGATAGTCTCTTCCCCTCTCCATGCAATGGGGAGAGGTTCTCAAGAGCAGT
>CAYUZE010000029.1:0-1732 GCA_964449585.1 uncultured Gammaproteobacteria bacterium
GGATGTTGTAGACCTCGCCCTCGAAATAAGCGATGCCAGTCGACATGCGCCGCCCACCGCCCGCATCGCGAAGCATTTCCTTCATGGGGAGGATTTCGACGCCGACGTCGATCACGTCGCCACTGTAGAAAAGAAGGTGCTTGACGAAAAGATCGAAGGCGACAAAGGCATATTTGCCGAATTGCACTTCAACCGCAACCCGATCTTTGACGAAATCGGTCTGTTTATAGGACTGGATTGGGTCAGTAATGCCTTGCGAAACTAGATATGACTTCTGCTCCTTGAGTGGAAGCCCGAGTATTTCCTGTAGATGTTTGCGATTCGTCGTGACGAAATAGCGATACCTGCTTTCACGCCATACCCGCCGATGGAACTGTTCCTCGAATGCCTTGTTGAGCGCCCTCGGACTAAACAATTTCTTACCGTGCATGGTCTTCTCAAGACTCTTCTTCGTTCGGTGCGCAGGGGCGTCGACAGCAGCGACAGCTTCTCTGATCTCCGAATAAATTTCCGGCCTGTGAACGAGCAGATATTCTTCGCCATTAAGGTGGGAATAGGTCTCGACGATTCTCACGCGGTGTATTCCTTTCGGTTCTGGAATAGCCGCTGCTGGGTCGCATTGTCGCCCCATGGGGCTACCGTTAGGCTGTTCCCAGCCGCTTTGGGGTCGTACACCGGACGAGTCATCGGTCGCGTTCTCAGTTCTCCACGGAGCAGGTCGTCAATTCGTTTGTTGGCAATCGCAACATACTCAGGAAGAATTTCGGCGCCTGCTCCATTTCGCCCATTTTTAAGTGCGGCAATGATCGAAGTTCCAGTACCGACGAAAGGGTCGAACACCCAGTCACAGGGGTTCGTCATTGACAGAACAAGCCGTTCGATCAATTCGACGGGGAACTGGCAGGGATGTCCCGTTTTTTCGACATGATTACTCTTTACGTTGGGGATGGTCCACAAATCTCCTGGATTTTTCCCGAGCGGATTACAAGAATATTCACCGGCGCGCGGGCCCTTGAAGTGTTTTTTTCCGGGGTACTTCTGCGGTACGCGGATTGGGTCGAGATGGAAAACGTAGTTGTCCGACTTCGTAAACCACAGGATTGTTTCGTAGCGCCCTGAAAGTCTTTTCGAACAATGCAGACCGTGCTCGAAGTGCCAGACGATGCGATTTCTGAGTTTCAAGCCGAATTTTTTGAAGATCGGATATAACACCGTGTCGAGCGGAATGATTTCCCCCTTGTCGACGTGGTTGCCTACTTGCCAGCAGATGCTGCCGTTGTCGCTCAGGGTTCGTACCGATTCGCGAATGACCGCCTCTTGTTGTTCAAGGTAGGTGTCGAGACGAATACGCTTCTCGTAAGCTTTGCCGAGGTTGTAGGGCGGTGAGGTGACGACCAATTGAAAAAAGCCGTCGGGTGCGGTGGAGAGGAATTCCAGACAATCGCCCGAATGCAGCACGGCCTGGCAATCCCTAGGACGGGATGTATCGACCAATTCGTGTCGTCTGTTCATGAGGCCGTATTATGCGCCAGTGCGTAAGCGAGTGGAATCCGGTAGCTTCAATTTGTTGCCGCTGAAGCATGCCTGACTTGGTGGCTCATCAAGCGAGCCAGATGTTATGTTTTATTCGTGCGCTGCAGCACGTTCAGCTCGATGGCGAAGAAGGCCGCCAGCCACAGCGTCGCGTCCCAGGCGTCGAGCCATTCGCCCTGCCAGAGCCAGGCCGGCACCA
>CAYUZE010000030.1:0-1616 GCA_964449585.1 uncultured Gammaproteobacteria bacterium
TCGTATTCGGCGTTTTGGCTGGTGTAATAAAATCCGATCTCAAAATACCTGAAGCCTTATATAAGAGCTTGAGCCTATTTTTATTGATCGCGATTGGTTTCAAAGGCGGTGTATCGATGGCTAAGTACGACATTATGGAAGTACTGCCCATTGCTTTGTCCATGGTTGTTCTGGCGGCATTGATCCCATTAACCGCATATCCGATATTAAGATTCATTGGCAAATTCACTCAAGCTGATGCCGGCGCTATTTCTGCGCACTACGGCTCCGTCAGTGCGGTAACATTCGCTGTTGGCGTAGCCTTTCTGCAAGCAAAAGGCGAACAATCCGAAGGTTATGGCCTTGATGGAAATACCGGCATTAGTCACCGGTACTATTCTGGCGCGTGCCGGTGCTAGCGGTGAAAAAACCCAATGGGGTAAATTGATGCATGAAATTTTAACCGGAACCAGTCTTTATCTTCTGATCGTTGGTGTAATTATTGGCTACTATGCTGGATTGGTTAAACTTGTTGAACCACTCGACAAAATGTTCATGGATTTGTTTATGGGCGTATTGGCTTTCTTTCTTCTAGAAATGGGTTTATTGGCAGCATCGCGCTTAAAAGCGGTTATGGCAAAAGGTGTGTTCATTATTGCATTCGGTATTTTGTTCCCCCTTACTGCAGGAATGTTTGGCGCTTACTTGGGTTGGTTGTTTGGCTTATCTGAAGGAGGCACCACGCTACTGGCTGTCCTATATGCAAGCTGCTCCTATATTGCTGCGCCTGCGGCTATGCGTATCGCTGTTCCAGATGCAGATCCGGCAGTCTCTATCGGTGCTTCGTTAGGTGTAACTTTCCCTTTCAACATATTCATTGGCGTACCAATTTACTGGGAGATGGCTCATTGGTTTCATGGCGCTCCAGTTTGATAATATTTGGATTGCCAACAAGCCTACAATTAACAATTTAATATTGAGAAAGGAAAACTGATATGAATAATACAATTGCCATGAAACGATTCGAGATTGTCATCGGTATCGAACAGCTCGAGCAACTGATGGAGTTGTTGGAAAAGTGTTCAGTGCGTGGCTACACTGTTATCAAAAATGCCGGCGGCTATGGATCAAGAGGTGCACGTGATCCGGATGACGTTTTAATGGAACAAGAAAATGTTGTCGTTGTTCTTGCATGCAAGGAAGACCAAGCACAAAGAGTTCTTAATGAATTAAGGCCGGTAATGAAAAGTTTAGGTGGCATGTGCCTTGTTTCTGACTGCCACTGGGTTGAGGGACCAGCTGTCTCGTACTAAGGTTAAGTTTTTTACATTTCAAATGTAATACGCGCTATCCGTTTATAACAACCGCGCGTATTACAGGCGATAATTGCGATTAATTGTATTGATATTTTCTGTACTTATTATTCATCCGATGATATGTGAAAAGTCCATGATTTCATCACTACGTAGCATAAACCTGATTAGTTTCTCTGAGTTCTAACTACGCTACCATAAAAAGAGACTTAGTGGCTTTCACTGCAACCGCCGCAGCATACAAATCGGGTACTTCAATTAACCAAACTTTAATATCCCGCCATTCGTGGCAATCACTCTCGATACGGTAATCCATTTCGTTAC
>CAYUZE010000031.1:0-1563 GCA_964449585.1 uncultured Gammaproteobacteria bacterium
GATAATGCAGGCGGTATTGCTGAAATGTCTGAAATGCCGGATTCTGTGCGCGCCATTACCGATCCTTTAGATGCAGTGGGGAATACCACCAAAGCTGTCACCAAAGGTTACGCTATCGGTTCAGCCGGTCTGGCTGCACTGGTGTTGTTTGCAGACTATACCCATGCACTGGAACATGCCGGTCACGCATTGACTTTTGATTTATCCAATCACATGGTTATTATCGGTCTATTCATCGGCGGCATGATTCCCTATTTGTTCGGTGCCATGTCGATGGAAGCTGTCGGACGCGCAGCCGGCTCGGTAGTTATCGAAGTGCGTCGCCAATTCAAAGAAATTCCTGGCATTATGGAAGGCACAGCAAAACCAGATTATTCGCGCGCAGTCGACATGTTGACTAAAGCAGCAATCAAAGAAATGATGGTTCCTTCCTTGCTGCCTGTACTCATTCCATTGTTAGTTGGCGTAATTCTAGGTCCACAAGCATTGGGCGGTGTATTGATGGGGTCTATCGTAACCGGTTTGTTTGTTGCAATTTCCATGACAACTGGTGGCGGCGCTTGGGACAATGCTAAAAAGCATATTGAAGATGGTCATTTTGGTGGCAAAGGCAGTGAAGCTCACAAGGCTTCTGTAACCGGTGATACAGTAGGTGATCCTTACAAAGACACCGCAGGGCCAGCAATTAACCCATTGATCAAGATTATTAACATCGTGGCATTATTGATAATCCCATTGTTATAAATAATCTCATTACGAATAAAAAAGCACACGTAATAGTGTGCTTTTTTATTTTCAAATGAATTTATTTATGAGCAGGTGTTCTCCACCATTTCAGTCAATCGTGCAACATCAAGAATATGAATCTCATGATCTTTGTTGCATTGAATGATTTTCTCTTTTTTTAGTGCATTGATTTCCCGGGTTACAGCCTCACGGTGCGTTCCAATTAAATTAGCCAATTCCACATGCGTCGGTGCCGCCGAGATGATCGCCTGATTATTAAATACGACAGCTTTCGTACGGGCGAGATGCAGCAACTTAGCACGTATGCGATTGGGTACTTTCAATGTATCCGACTCTATAACTCGCTCCGTCAAACGGCGAATTTGTGCTGTTAATCTCTGCAAAATTGCAGCGGCAATATGCCGATTGGTAAAAATCAATTCCTGGAAAGCCGCTGAAGAAATAGATGCAAGTAGTGAAGTGGTTTTAGCGACAACTGAAGCAGACCGTGATTGACCATCAATAGCCGTCAATTCACCGAATATCTCGCCCGTCGGCAGATCGCATAAAATCACTTCCTTGCCGTTCATCGAATAATAATTAACGCGCACCTCTCCTTGCGTGATCAAGTAAACACTGTTGGATTGGTCATGATATCTAACAATTTCCTCGCCCTCTTGATAGCGATGCCAATGACAGACTTGAGCAATCGCTTCTAGATTTACCAAAGACAAATTCTTAAATTCCTTGATAATAGATAGAAATGCACAGGCGCGATCGGGAGAAATATGCCGGGTAGTCAATTTGATCCTTCCAACCTTAACGAATGAGACTTGC